>JAGVKB010000059.1 GCA_020050835.1 Candidatus Obscuribacterales bacterium
GGGATTTTTTGTTTCGCAACTCAAACCTACCCAGGCATCGCTGCTTGGCAGGGGAGGTCATCACCAATTTCGAAATTCAACGAGCTTTAGGACAGCGTCGCTGCTATGGCCGCCTCTATGAAAATACTATATCTCTGCGTATGCGTGATATGAAAAAGTGCGGGCGAAGCAATCGCTTGCATCGACCGCACAGTTCGTCATTTCTTCTTGTGACCGCGCTCCCGCACGCCGTAGTTTACCGGCGGCAGGTTGACTTCGTGCTTGCGGCACAAAACCTCTTGCTTCTGCCGTTCGCGCCATTGAGCCACCAGCCCGATTTTGTCGGACAGGTCTTCCGAGTGCCCGGCGAGCTCCGCTTCCCGAGATGCCAGCTCGCCCTGAAGGCTAAACCAGGCTTCCTCGCACGAAACATTGAGGTCGAGCCAGATCTCTCCCTTTGGGATGTAACCGGCGTTCAAGTCGTGGCCGGCGTAGAGGAAGTTACCGTCGAGCATGCGACGCACCTCGGTGCCATCCACTAGCCAGACCTTAAGCCCTTTGACCGTCCCGTAGAAGGCTCGGTAGATGCAGTGGCGCTTCGTGCTGCCAATCTTGAGAGCGCTCTTGCGCCACCTGGTAGCCCAGAGCGCAGCAGCGGCATCCTCCTTGCGAGCGCAACGGCGCTCGTCGTGCAGGCGAGCTTTCTCTTCGGCAGCCAGTGCGTCCTTGTGTGCGCGATTGTAGCTCCAGCCCCGCTCGCGCATCAGTTTGCGCTCGAGGAGTTCGTGCAAAATCGTGTATCGCAATTCGGACAGCCCCATGCGGTGGTCGATCCACACCTCGTTTTCGGGGGTGTAGCGATAGCGCTGGTCGTTGCCGCCGGATAGGAAGTAGGGGTAGAGCAGCTGATGGACTCTGCCGCCGTGGACTACCCAGATGGTTTGTCCCTGGCAGCGTCCGAGGCGAATCAGGTAGATGTTCTCCAATTTGACGACGCCGCGCGGCTTGCCGAGGAGGTGCCGCACTTGCGTTAGAAGATCGTTTTTGTTTTTCATGTGTAGATCCCCCGGGAGGCTGCGATCGCGCCGATCGCAGCCTCCCATCAGGTTGAAAATCCAGACTCAGGAGATAAGCCGGTGTCGCTTCAAGAGCGCAACCGTCTTGGTCAGTGGCAGCGCCACCGCCTTGTTGTCGTCTCGGCCGACCACCGTCTTAGCCATGCACAAGGAGTTGAGTATCGCTTCCTCGGTGGCTTCCACCACCGCTTCGTAGAGCGGGCTGACCCGGGTATCCTCGACCTCGGGTCGCACCATCACTTTGCGCCTGGCCTTGCGAGAGATTTTGCGCGTGGTCGAAAATGCCACCACGAAATCGCCGCTGAAGTATGCTGCCGATGAGCCGGTCCGAGCCAAGCCCATCGCCGCTCGGGTGGCGAGATTCTGCAGTTGCAGCGGATTCAACGGGGCATCGGTAGCCACGATGATGCAGATCGATCCTTCGCTGTGCTCGTCGGCCACCTCCTCGGGAATGAGGCGTCCGAGCGGAATGCCGGCGAAGATGAGCTGATCGCGGTTGCCCTGGTTGCAGTTGACCAGGACGCCAACGGTGTAGCCGCCTTCGTCCTTGCCTAGCTTGCGGGACGCCGTGCCGATCCCGCCCTTGAAGTCGTAGCAGATCATCCCCTTGCCGGCTCCGACGTCTCCCTCTGCCACCGGACCGGAGCTGGCTTTGTCAAGCGCCGCTTTGACGTGGCGTGCTTTGACATGCCGACCTTGAATCTCGTTGAGCGAGCTGTCGTCGCATTCTCCGACAATCGGAATATAGGTGTCTTCCGTGATTCCGAGTTCGGGATGTTGCCTGATCATCCAGTCCACCGCGGCATCGCCGACTTTCCAGACGTTCAGGGTGTTAGTAAGCAGAATCGGTCCCTGCAGAGCACCCCAGACTTTGATCAGGTCCGTGCCGGTGACCACCCCGTTGCCGTTCAGGACAAACGTGCCGGCGGTTACCATGTTGTCCCAGCTCGAGTCCTTGTCGGGCAAAATGGCGGTCACGCCGGTTCGAGCCGGTCCGCATCCACGCTTCACTTTGCCTTTCCCAAATGAGACCGTCACCTGACCGACGCGCACGCCGGCGACGTCTGTAATGGCGTTGAATTGTCCGGGCTTGTGCTTGCCGATGGTGACGCCAAGGTCACGAACGCGGCAGCGCTTCTGTGCCTTTCGGGCCATGACCAAATCCTCCCCTCTGAAAACGCTGGCAAAAGAACGAATGAAAACAAACGGTTTACCCGCCGCAGCGATTTGTCTGCTACCCGTCAAGATTCACTACCAGCCTGGTTAAGAGATATGACCTCTAGGAATGTTTGAGGTTGTAAGTTCGAACATTCAGAGCCTATCTCTATCTCTTCGTTATCTTCAAGATCGCAGCCGGTACCAGTCTGCCCCAATAATAGAAAACTAATGTCATTCGCATACCACTTGGGCGACAATTTCAGGCCGGATCAAGAGTAAAGGAGCGTCGGTGCCTGCGCGATTGCGACGATCTGTAGCACAGCCTCGCCACGTGTGATGCCGGTTAGTACTCGAGACGAGATCCTGAATGGCTGGAACTCGACCTTACTGAACTGATGAAATTGCGCGAGGTTGATACCACCAATGGTGCAGAAAAAACAGTTGTGCCCGTACTCCATACTATCATCAGCAAAGCCACGTCACGGCTTGAAGATTCGCCGCGGGCGACCGCGAAACTCCGGCTTACTTTTTAGCGAGGGTGAGAGCATGCCCACTGAAACCAGGATTATCGACAAAGACATCCGGCGAGCACAAACTCTGCCGAGCTCTTTCTATGCCGACTCCAAGTATTTCGAGCTGGCTAAGGAAAAGATCTTCACAAAGACCTGGCAGTTCATATCAGATTCGGACAGAGTAAGGGTGCCGGGCCAAGTGCTGCCGTGGACGCTCCTGGAAGGCTGCATTGACGAGCCGCTCTTGATCACGCGCGACACTAACGACAAGCTCAATTGTCTCTCAAACGTCTGCACCCATCGAGGCAATCTGCTGATCGAAGGTGAGTGTCATGCCCAGTCGCTGCGCTGCCGCTATCATGGCCGGCGATTCGGTCTTGACGGTTGCTTCTCGTCGACACCAGGCTTTGAGGATGCCGCCGACTTCCCTTCGGCTGCCGATGATCTGTCGCGTGTGCCTTTTGGCACGTTCGGCAAGTTTATGTTCGCTGCTGTCGATCCTGCCTTCGACTTCAATGATTTGGTTGGTGAAATGCAAGACCGGCTGTCCTGGATGCCGTTCGATCAATTTGTCTTCGATCCTGCGCTTTCACGCGACTACATAGTCCAGGCAAATTGGGCTCTCTATTGCGACAATTATCTAGAAGGATTTCATATTCCCTATGTTCATCCGGCATTAGCTGCCGCGCTTGATGGAAAGGATTATCGTTACGAGCTTTATCGTTATGCCAATCTTCAGATCGGCATCGCGGCAAACCCGGGAGATGCTTTCGATATTCCGAAATCGTCGCCGGACCACGGGCAGTTAATCGCGGCATATTATTACTGGCTTTTCCCGAATATGATGTTCAACTTTTATCCGTGGGGAGCCTCGATCAACGTGGTGGTGCCGTTGGCAGTCAATCGATCGAAAGTCTGCTATTTCACATATGTGTGGGACCGTTCGAAATTGGAGATCGGCGCTGGTGCCAACGTCGATCGCACCGAGCGCGAGGACGAAGATATCGTCGAGAAAGTGCAAAAAGGCGTAAAATCGCACTTCTACAGCCGCGGACGTTATTCGCCCCAGCACGAGCAGGGCGTGCACCAGTTTCATCAGCTACTCACCAGCTTTCTCCAGTAAGGCAAGCCTTGGCTGGTTTGATTGCGAGCAATCTGCGGGCTAGGAGATCAGCCTAACGGCAGATTCTCTCTTTTGCGTTCATCTCTGAATCTTAAATACTAGTAGATATAATATAAATTTTTCAAAAAGGGGAGAAGCGGAGGATAAGTGGCCCGCTTATTGCTTCTCCCCTTGTGCCGACGTGCCATCAAATCTGGTGCGTCACAGCTGGCTGAGCAACGCCTTGGCCTTGCTGATCTGTCCGGCGCGGACATGAGCGTTGCAGAGCTCTCCATAAGCGGCCAGGAGATTGTCGCGCAGAGCGCGTGGGCAAGCCGAGACGGAACATGCCATCGTGGTGACGGCGTGGTTGAGGTCCTGCTCGGCATCGTTCAACTCCAGCTGCGCGATCTTGAGGCGGGCCAGGATGACGTAGCAGTCGGCGAGCTCGTTGTGCGAGCCGACGGTCGTTTTGTAATAGGCGATTGCGCGGTCGAGATGAGGCTCGGCGTTGTGATAGAAGGTCGGACGCTTGACCGCATCCACGGTTTGCCCGCGCTGAAGCAATACCTTTCCCAGCCGATACTGATGAGCGGCTTTGTCGGCGAAGCCACCGATCGAATCTGCTCGGCGAATCGCTGCGAGATGAGCCATCGACGCTCGCTTCAATTCGTCATCCGACTTGCGGGCCAGATTGCGCTGCTCGTTGTAGTTTCGATAGAGGCTCTGACTCATCGGTCACATCCTTTCCTGTTTGAGTATTGATTGAACCAGGAGACAGGTGGGGAGGGCGAATCCCCACCGTGCGAGACGATGGCGTTACTTCTTTTCGGGCGGGACGACGTCCATAAAGAACGGAATGAATCCGCCCGACAGGCTGCCGACCGCTTTGGAAACCTCCTTCGGAAGCTTCCATTTGGCGATCTTGAGCTTGAGTTCATGCTGCTTGCCTTCCCTCAGAACCGTCAGGTTTACTTCATCGTCAGCCTTGAACTGCCAGAGCGAGCGTTCGAGATCGAAACGCGAGCGGACGTTCTGCTCGCCGACTTTGAGCAACACGTCCTTCGGCTTGAGACCGGCTGCCTCGGCCGGACCGCTCACGGTTTCCACAACAAGTTGCTGGCGGTCCTTGCCTTCCTTCTTGAGCAGCTTGACCGTACCGGTGATACCGTGCACGGTCTTGTTGAGGCTGGCAGTTCCCAACTTTTCGCTCAGCACTTTGTCTACGGTGTCGGACTTGATGAAATAGCCCAACCCGGTGCTGTTGTTAGTGCGGGCGACGACGGTGCCGATGAACTCGCCGTTGATGTTGAAGACAGGACCGCCAGAGTTGCCCGGATTGATTGCGGCATCGGTCTGGACGGTGTCCTCGAGAACCTTGCCGCCGGCGAAGTCCAGCCGCCGGCTGAGCGAGCTGATGCGCCCGAAGGAGACGCTATGCTCCTTGCCTCGAGGCGATCCAATCACAATCGTTCGCTCGCCAAGCATGAGGTCGCTGGAAGAGGCCATAACCGCTTCCTTCAATTTCAGCAGTCCGGGGCGCCGTACATGGAGCACTGCCAGGTCGTTGGCTTTGTCGGTGAAGACGGTGTAGCCGACCAGCTCAGTCCCGTCGGTCAGCAGGATGCCGACCGCGCTCTCATCCCCGACGACGTGGGCGTTGGTCAGGATGTAGCCGCGCCGGTCGATGATTGCGCCACCACCGATGATATTACCCACGCCGCTGCCGTCTTCGTTGGCGGTCAGTTGCACGATGGCAACTGCGGAGTCCTTTGCTTTGGCGACCGCCCTGGTCACCTCGTCTTCCCGCTCGGCGGCAGACAGAGCGCTGGACAGAGCGACCAATGCAATCAGGGCGACGAAAGTCCGGGATACGAACAGTTTGTTGGAGAGGTACATGTGCTGTCCTTTTCTCTTTGACTGTGCGAGAGATCGCCTTCGAAAGTCTTTTCGACTTCCGGCGCGTTTCTCAGGCAGAGCAAGAATGCGGAGAGGGCAATTAAGCGCTCTCCAAGATGATGGAAATTACGACACCGGTTTCTCCAATCTTTGCTCCAAGGGTCTGGAAACCTGCAGATCGGCCGAGCTAGGCGACCGAGCCTGGGAGTGTTGCCTGCGCGCCTGATCCGATTACCCGGTGTAATCGAATCCGCGTTATTGAATGCGAGGCTGAAAGCCCGGAGTCCAGAAGTAACAGCTAACAAGAAACGGCAAAGCGTCTCTCAATCAGGCTGCAAGTGGACTCTGTCGGTATCTGTGGCTTTCTGGGCTGCTCGCTTGGATGTCAGGTAAAACAATTAAGGACAGCTTAAGAAATGGTGGTATGTTGAAGCAAGATTTTCTTCAGAAATTCATCTGACCACTTTTGGCAATGTCTTGGCGAAGGCGAACTGCTGGTCGATGCTCGAAGCTGGAGTAACGGACTGGCAGAGCTGCAGCGCGAGCGGTAGCCGATCGACTGTGCACTCCAAGTAAGGCGGGTTGGATGCATGAACATTTCGCGCAGCTAGCTCATCGAACTAGACGATGAGCTAGCTGCGTGTTAGCGGTGAGCGAGTGCGCCGTATCTTTCTTCGGAGGCGGTCAGGACGTGCTCTCGGCTCCGGTTTGAGGCGGGACGCCCAGTGAAGCGAAGCGCTCCGCCAGCTTGGCATCGAGCGCAAGCAAGTAATCGCGCCCGAAGAGGCCATTCTCCAGCATCTCATGCAGGAATTCGGGCAGGTCCTGGGCGATCTCGTCCGAGGCCGAGGCTGCCCCGAGCGCGATCGCCGCTACCGTATCGACGTCGCCGGTGAAGTCGACACAGGCTCGCAACAGCGCGCTCATGCTGCTCGCAGACATGATGGCGGTAACGGCTGCGCGCACGCTCATCCAGCCTTTCTCGCCGACCTTTCCCGTCCACGGTTTGGACCAGTCGCCGGCAACGTGGAGCTCCAGGAAGCGACCAAGCTCCGCTTTCGGTCCCAGCCGATAGAGAAAGTAGTGACCGGCGAGCGCAGCGGCGACAGCGGCATTAATACCGTCGGCAGTGTCGTGCGTGACGGAGGCCTGAAGCGCTGACTTTTGCTTGACCTCAGCGATGGTCGGGTAGATGCCGATCACCACGGCGCGCATCGCCGCGCCGCTCTTGTCGCTGTCGGGTTTGATCCGCGCCAGGAATTCCTGACCGTTGTTGACTGACAGCAGGAATTGGTAAAAGCCGCCGGCGTATCCTTCACGCGGGTCTCTTTTGAACACGCTTACGAACGCTTCGGCTAGATTATCTTTGCTCCAGGCAGCGCCGGATACGATCAGCTCGGCGATTGCCAGGGACATCTGCGTGTCATCAGTGTACATTCCAGCAGCCAGCGGATGCTTGGGATGTTTGAAGTAAGCGGTCAGGCTGTTGTGTTGACGCACGAGCTCGCCGGATACGTACTCAAATCCGGCACCATAGGCGTCAGCCTTGGCGGTGTTAATCAAGACTTTCATGGTACTCCCATCTGAACTCTAAGCGAGCGCTCGACCTATTTTTACGCCGTAGTAAAAGGAGGGGAACCGTTTCTAAATTGAGCTCCTAAGCAAGATTCAAGGGCGAAATAGCGATGACTTGTCTAATCTACGGCACTTAATCAGGCTGGAGCAAACCCGGCAGACCTGCGGGCTGTAAAGTGGCGATTGCTCAAAGGTGGCTATGTTGGGGATTCTCTGGGCTTGACGGCGATCGGTGTGCCAAGTGCTAGCGCAGCTCTACTGTTCTTGGTGTGGTCTGCTAAATTCTCTTTAGCTAATCGAGCCGCTCGGCCCTTGATTGCTCAATCCCTGTCTCTTTAAGCTTTTGATCATTCCTTCATGTTCTAACACAGGTTCTCGGCCGGTAATCAGACTTTAATCGCATAACAAATCCCAATACGTCCTTCGGGAAAGGAGAGCTTATGCCAATCATGGTTAGCATTCTCTTCGCCTTGGCGGTGGTCGGACTGCTCACCCTGGCAGCCTATCTGTACCTTCGTGCTCGCGCATTGTCCGGGCAATTGGAGGAGAATGCGCGCAAACCGGTTCAGCCCGAACCCGAAGCAGCTTGCCAGCCGAAACAGGATCCGCCGGCGGCCAAGCCGGAAAGGTTGTCCGATTTCGATCAGGCAAGGTTGGCAGCGCATCGCGAAGCCGAGCAGCAAGCAGATGCTCTGCTCAGCTGGGAGTCGGAAGGTGGTCGAGTGGTTGATCTAGACCTGAGCGACCTCGACGGCAGGCAATCACCTGCCGGCAATCAGAGACACGGCAAATCAAAGATTGTGCCTGATCAAGACGATCTGGACACAGAACAATTGTGGCTCGATTTGGGCGGCGAAGGTGGCTGACGGATAGACACCACCGGCAGTGATCGCTGTTGCCTTCCGCCTAACGACAACTCAAGCAGACATCTCTCTTTGTGGAACCGGTCGTCTAGCGCAGAGACTAGTTCTCAGTCAGTTTAATTCCTGCCGGAGGCATTCTCCGGCAGCTTGGAGGTTCCTATGGGAAGCAAGTTCACGAAACCGCTGTCCGCATTCGCTACGCTCACACCGGTCGAGCAGGAGCTCGTTCTGAAGTGTTGGGAGGCGGCCAAGCAATCTTATTCGCCGTACAGCAAGTTTCCGGTCGGGGCGGCCATTCTGGCTGAAAACGAGCAAGGCGAGCGCAAGGTGTTCACCGGCTGCAACGTGGAAAATGCCAGCTATGGTGGCACGATCTGCGCCGAGCGCACCGCCGGCGTGAAGGCCGTCTCGGAGGGCTACCGTATGTTCGTCACGGTGGCGGTGGTCTGCGCGAAGATCCCTGGCGGCCCGCCCTGCGGGTTCTGCCGGCAATTCCTCTGTGAGTTTGGCGGCTACAGAGCCGAAGTCTTGACTGTTCAGAACTCCGGCAACGACATCTGCCGCTGGACGATGGACGAGCTCTTGCCCGACTCGTTCGGCCCGCACTCGTTGCAGTAAGAAGTTTTCCGGAGAGCGGGACTAAGCCCCAGTTCCGCTCTCCGGAAGCTTGTCTTTTTTTGTTCGTGCGATAAACGAGAGGATATAGTAAAGGCACTGCATTTAATATCAATCTGATTACACGGCAAGAATTCCTTGCCGTGTAATCAGATTGATATGGTGGCGGCACGGCGCGAGGGAAAGAGTGAATCCGGCATCGAGCACCGGATTCACCCTTTCGTAAAGAGTCATAGGTAGACGGTGCCGGTTTCAATGACTGTCTGTCGACCAGACCAACTGCAAGCCGGCACGGCAAAAACAAGAGCTGGCCTGATTGTCAGGCTTGATTGCCGAATTCACGCCTGGCGTACTCCTCGGCCGGAGAGGTACCGAAGAAGCAGACAAGCCAAAATAGACCGTTCCTTTCGCCGATCACAACCTTGTCTCCACTGGGAACTTGCGAGTGCTTTTGCACCAGGCTGGGCTGCCAATCCGGTGCTTCGGCGATGATGTAGACCTGATCGAAGAGTCTCTGGGCCTTTTGGATGCGGGCCCGCACGTCTTGCGAGATAACTCCGGCAAACTCGGCGGTGCAGGTGGCTGTCAACCGGGCCGAGCTGTAGTAATCGCGAAAGTTGCGCTGCTGTTGGGTAGCACTGGCGGTGAATCTCCTGAGCGGTTCCACCTGCTTTTCAATGAAGCTACCGAAAAGCGGTGGGCTGAACTTGAAGCTGAAGTTGGAGTCGTGTGATTGATAGCTTTTCTCGGCTTCACAGCTCAGAACGCAAGTGTTCTGCTCCAGTGTGAAAAGTGCCAGTAACGGCATTCCGAGTTGATCGGTCGGGCTGGTCTTGCAGAGGCTCAGCAGGTCCAGTTCGATTCGGTCGTAAAGCAGATCGAGGTCTTTGGCGGCCAGCTCTTGATTGAGTTCGCTGAGCCGAACATTGAGCAGCTGCTTCCTTTCGGTGGTCGCGCCAGCGGCCTGCTCGATGGACTGAGTGCGGCGCTGATTGAGCCGGGTGATCTCGGCTGTCTCCCTGGCTTGTGAGGCTTTGATCATCTGGTCGTGCAACTTTTCGGCTTCTCGCCGAACTTGTTGCTCGATCGCCAGCAAGCCGGCCGTTGCTTGCTTGAGGTTGGCGTCAGCCGTGAGCACTTCCGTCTTGTGCTGGCGATTGGCTTCGGCGACCGCAGCTGTGAGCTCTGCCTGAGCCTTCTCCAGGTCGGTTGCCAGAGCACGGTCGAGCAGTTTGAGCGAGCGCTTGAGCTGTTTGATCTCTGCATTGATAACGAGAGAAACCGCCGGAACGCGTCTCTCTCGAAAGGCGGCGGCAAGCGCTTGAATATCCAGTGAGCTTCTTGCTTCGGAAGCAAGTTTTGCTTGCTCGTCGGTTAAGCGTTGCTTGCGCCGAGCGGCCGAGACCTCTTGTTGCGAGGCGATGTCATTGCAGAGGGTGGTGGCATCGCTGAGCGCTTGGGAACAGACCGT
The DNA here is from genome assembly GCA_020050835.1 of Candidatus Obscuribacterales bacterium. Lineage (GTDB taxonomy): Bacteria > Cyanobacteriota > Vampirovibrionia > Obscuribacterales > Obscuribacteraceae > JAGVKB01. The sequence goes on from JAGVKB010000059.1 coordinate 10,251, forward strand.
GCCGAAGCCGAAGAACCGCTTGATGAACAGCGGAATCATGTGACCTTCCCTTTCGGTATTACTTGGAGATTGCCGGTGCAGCCGGAGACAATCCGACTCATGAAAAGGTAAGCCAATCTACACTTTCATGGCGTCAGAAGGGTTCAGGCTGAGGGCGAGCGTCTTTGTTGGCGAATCTGTCGTTGGAGTGAATTGGAAAGCAGGTACAAATCCAAGGGTATCTGAATAGGTCTTGAGAATTCAAAACTTGACAATTGGTCTCGGCGCAAAAAGAAAGAAGACCTGGTTCGTCCTGGTCTTCTTTCGACTGGTTGAAGCGTGGGGGATTGTTTAGCTCTGCAGGATGTCCAGCACTTTGGACATTTTATTCATGTATTGCTGCAGGTTTTGAGCGCTCGCAAGATGAGTGGATGGATCCAGTGATTTTGCATAAGAGTCGATCTGTGCTTGTTGGGCGAGTTGAATCTCTTCGTGCGTTTTGCCCGACTTATTCAGCGTGTCGTGAATCTTGCCGGCTTCTTCGATCGAGGATTTCAGCTCAGGACTCAAATGTTGACGGGCATCGGCGATCATTTTTTGAATCTCCTTATCGGAGACTCTGTCGGCGCCGGTGGGCTTCTCTGCCTGCAGATCGCCGACTTTCGGCTGGGCAGGCACATCCTTCATGATGTCGGTGAAGTCAAAGCCTCCCGACTTCTGCTGCGAGGCGCCAGCATTATCGTTACTCTCTTTCGGTTTGTAATCTTCGTTCCGGCCTTCGTTACCGCTCATAACTCATTCCCTTCTTTTTTACTGATTCCCTAAGTACCACGCTAGCACCATTGCCAATTATTTCACCAACGCTAGCCCGAGCAAGCAGTCGAGGAACTCGACGATCTCGAAATGGAATCTCGCAACCAGCCTAACACCTAAATAAATTCAGCCTTTGCTTAACCTGTACTCAGAATGAGTGCTGTTTAAACCCGCTGATGCTGCCGTTTTCGGTTTCCAAGCGCGATCGATACGATGTTAGGATGCCAGCTAAAGCAAGTCAATTCAAGGATTCTCATTATTGGCGTCGCCGAGGGGGAGGACCACCACTGATTCCGCCAGGTGGATTTCCCGAAGATCGTCCCGGTGGTGGTGGCGGCTGTGATGTTTGTGGTTCTGGCGGCTGCTCTTCGACCTTTTTTGCTTGTTCCGTCAGTTTCGCCGGCCGGTCAGTTAAAGGCAGTGGAACGTCGAAAATCTCGTCTTCTTCCGCTTCGCCGGCGGAATCGGTGAGAGGCTCCTCATCAGTTATCTCAGTTGCGAGCTCCGCTGATTGTCGACGAGCTCGACTCAGGTAATCGTCAATGCGGGTCATCAGCGGATCTTCCAGCAACTCGTCGAGCGGATCGCGGGGGGCCTTCGGCAGGTCTTCCGTTTGCTCTTCCGACTCCGGCTTCGGTTCACTCCCTTCGAAATCGGCGATTGGACCAAGGCGCGGTGAAATTGCGAAAGCTCTCTGGGCCATCTGCTCGAGTTCGTCGCGTGCCTGCTCGAACACCGCCATCGTCTCGTCCAAATCAGCAACCGAAATCGGTTCGCCAGGAGCGGCTGCCGGCAGAAATCCACTCTCTAACTGTAGATCGGAGGCTTCTACCGAGATGAGTTGGTGGTTGTTGTCAGGCGGCGGACCGATGTAAGTATTGGCCAGGGATTCAGAGACGAAAATCTTGAGCTCGCCGTGCAGTCTACGCAGATCTCCAGAGATCTTATTGATATCTGGGGCGCCGGTCGGTTTTTGGCCTGCCGGCAGGAGTTGACTGTCAATACCGAGTGCTGAAAGTAAGCGCTGCCGGACGAACATACCCATCGACTTGGCGCCAGATATTCTGGCCATGCGTTGCACTTCCAGGAACTGCTCGGGTTTCAGTGTAATGACGATCTGATGTTCGCGCATGGCAGGCCAGTTCTAGCGTTTCTTTTCTTTCAAACTGGAGAGACCTTCGACAATTCTCTCGCTGGCTTTTCTAAGCTGCTGCGAAAGTCGACCGATCTCCCGCCCTTCTCCAATCCTATCAGCCACGACCTTATCTTGCGGTTCTGATTCGAGCCAGTCCGCCCAATCCTGCAAGACTTCGACCAGATCGCTCAAACTACGCACGGCTCTGGCGGAAGGCACTGCTGGTGGTGACTTCTTGAGCGCTCCCTTTACTGCCTTTTCCACCTCTTGCTTAACATAGAAGCCGATCGCTTGTTTGATCTGCTGTTCGGTGGCGCGCGCAATTGGAATGCGCTCCGTCGACTTACCGGCAGCATCTGTCAGCGGCACTCCTTTGGTAAGAAGCTCTTCGGTCCTTTCGGACTCCAGCGGCAATAGCGCCAAGATATGACGATGCCCGAGACCAAGCATCACTTCGAACGGATCGGGCATCGATTGATCTCCGGACGACGTTAACTCCTTCTGCCCAGCTGCTGCGATCCGGTCGGCCATCTCGGCCATTCGAATCAGTCGATAGGCGTAGGTAGCGGTCATTGTGTGTTCGCTTCGGCAGTAGTCTTCAAATGTCCCATAGCGCTCTTTGTACAGCGATTCGTCTTTCAATCTGGCCAGGCGCAATCCTTGCGCAATCAGTCCGGCGGCGGCGAATCTACCGGCCAGCCTGATCTCCTCTGTCAACTGCTCGTAGTCATCGCTGTGTGGGCGCAGATCTTCGATTGAAATTGCGCGGCGTATCAAGTCGGCTGGAGACGTCACCGGTAATGAGTTTGCAGTGACTGAAGCACTATGCTCTGCCCGCTTATCGTTTGTTTTGACTGTTTCGGCTGACTCGACTGCTCGCTTGGTCTGAGCTGCTGGTGGCACAGCCTTGGTCATCGCCGCTTCGGGAGAGCGGGTTGCGGCAGCCTTTTTATCGCTAACTGGCGTCTTGCGCTCGGGCAGTTCGGGAGCAGCGGCAGGTAGATTCGTCGATGCTGTCTGAGTCGGGCCGGGCGGTGCTCCGGCCTGAGCGGCGGCTTCGGCTTGCTCGCGGCGTATACGAGCTTCCTTTAATCGTTGTATTAGAGTTGCTCCAGGCGGAGGTTTTTTCTTCTTATCCATTGTTCAGCCCAAAAGGGCATTGTAGCGAACGACAGCATTCCTGACCAGCTTTCGCTTGGCATCGCTGCGAGATTCAAGCTCGCTCGCGCAGCCTCGCTAGAGTTCTAAAGGTCCCATACCCAAAATACGCCCGGTTTTACCAGCCAGTCTTGGATTCGGCGCGCTCCAACCGCCTGATAATGCGATGAAGATTCGTCAACACTGGGCAGCCGCTCGCCACCACCGGCAATGTGCTTGGCGCTAGAGTGAGTTATCGCATCGAATTTACATCGAACCATGAGAACAAAAGCAGAGCCGCTCCAAGACCCAGATATGCGCACCAGCTCTAACCTCTCGCTGAGCGCGGCTTCATTCCGGGTTTAAGGTCAAAGGCTACTTTTGTAACCAATCGATTCCGAACGCACAAAACACGGGACTAATCGGCAGCCAGCCGGTCGAGTAACGTGTCAGTGCCAGGAGGGCAGCGATGCCGAAACTACTTGTTCGTAAGCGAGTAATCACGCATTCTGAGCGTCCCTGGGCGTTTTGTCGAAAATACCAGCGATTCTTGGGTGTTTACGCAGAAGATCCTGAAAGCGGATTGTACTTCTGCGAGTTCACATCCGCGACAATACGGATGCGAATTGGGCGGGCGTTTTTCGGGCTGCCCGAGCAGTTGCAGCGCTTGTGTCTGCAATATCAAGTGACTTTCAGCGCGTGTCCCGGCTGGACTGTCAACGGCAACAGCTCGACCCTCTATGCTGACTTCAACGAATCCCGGAAAGAAAGAGTTTCGCCGCATATCGAGATGAGCTTGCGCAGTTTGAGTGACGAGCTGATTTCGCCGCACCTCACGCATGAAGCCAGCCACATCTGGTGGCGACATCAAACTGCTGAAAGGCGCAGAGCATATTGCCAGTTCCTGGTGGCTAGCAGCAATGCCGATACGGTCGAGGTGAGCGATTACGTCCAGGAATTCTTCCGAGACTGGCGGCGGTCTCTGGAGATTCCTGATAGCGAAGGCTATGCAAAGCCACATCGTGCTTGCTACCTTGAGCAATGGGTAGAGGAATCTTTCTGCGACACGGTCGCTAAGCTGCTCGTGCCCGGCTACCGCTCTCAATGGTCAGGCTCGACCGTCGACCTCGAGCTGCGCCGCCACAAAATCAGGGAGCTGATGCTGCTGGAGCTCTAGCATTCCATCCTTATCGAAGCTGAGGAATGAGCGGATTTGTTGCTCATTCCTCAGCTTTTGCCGTTCTGACCCATTGTCAGTCCAAATTAAAAGGCTTAACTGGCCCCTGTTTGGTGCTCAACAGAACCAGCGGCTAAATTGCTTGATTGAAGATACTGTAGGATCTAGTAATAATTGTTCCCTCGTCTCAGTTCAGCTATGATTTTGAGACTGGTTTTGTGCGCCAGCTCATGAAATTGAGCAATTCAAGCGCGATAATCACTAAGAGGCGCAATCAGTTTCTGTCTCAAATGCGTGCGACGGTGAGCGACACGATGCCGTACTATCAGACCTGGATCGACATCAATGCTGAGATTATGGGTGGTAAACCCTGCGTGCGTGATACGCGAGTGACTGTCGATACGATTGTCTGCTTGACAGAAATTGGTTACACGCAGGTCGACTTGCTCGAAGCCTATCCTTATCTCACCGAGGAAGACTTGATAGTCGCCCTGGCTTATGCCAGAGATACGGAGCAAGGAGCGATCCCACCATGAAAATTCTGGTCGATATGTGCTTGCCGCCGAGCTGGGTAGAATTTCTGCACAACGCTGGCTGGGAAGCGCTGCACTGCTCGAGTATCGGTCCGACTCCAACTAAAGATATTGAGGTCATGGCATGGGCCAGAGAGCACTGCCATATTTTGTTCACGCACGATCTCGATTTCGGTGCAGCACTGGCGCTCGCAACTGAGTCCGGTCCCAGTATCTTTCAGGTAACAGCCCAGGACTTGATGACTGTTAACATTGGGCCGGCTGTGGTTCGAACTTTACGTGAGTTGGAATCGCTGCTCGAGTCCGGCGCGCTCGTTCAGGTTGGACTTGAAAGTGGCAAAGCAAGGATATTTCGGCTTCCCATTTCCAAGGCGGAGGGCTGTTAAGTGGTTGGCCGGCAATTCGATTGTGTTCGCTTTACCGGTGACCGCGAATTGGTTACATTGTTTGTATTGAGCGCCAAAACATCCGTCGGTATCTGCACCAAAAGTATGCGGACAAAAAAAGCGATTGCTTCTGTCGGGTTAGCGGCCTTTGTATTTCTCGCGGCCACAAGTGCGTCTCCAGGCATCGGACAGCCCGGGTACTTGCAGGGAACGGTCGAGCAGAAAAACGTCATTCAGCGGTCGGCTCCTCCTGTCTCTTTGCCCGGCGACGATGATCCTTTCAGCAATCCGAATGCCGGTGGCGACCCTTTCAACCCGGCAACCGTGACGGAGCAGCCCGGCGGCAGAGGAGATATGTTTGCCGGTTCTAGTCCGGCGCCGAAAAAGGCTACGGTCGCCAAAGCCGATCCTGACAATAATAATCCTGAGCTGCAAGTGGCCTGGGACGAATGGCACAGGCGGATAGCCGAGGCAGTTTTTGCCAGGTTTAACCAGATGTCTAAAACAGCCTTCAAGTATTCTGAACCGTTAGCCTGCAAGGTTAGCTACACTGTCACACGGGAAGGGCAGGTAAGAGATATTAAAATGCTGGATCAAAGTCCAAATATGATGTTCGATCTCCTCGTGACTACAGTCTTAAAGTCGATCAGCGGCGACATTGAGCTCCTTCAATTTCCGGAGGGATCTCGCCGGCTGCAGGTGGAGAAGACCGGGACTTTTACTCAGAATTTCGGCATGGAAGGGTTCAGAATAAGGACGGGCGATAACGAAGCTGTGCATGGCAAAGGTAAGTAATGAAGTTTCCAGTCAAGATGGACCGCAGATCCAATCAAACGCTGCATGAGCAACTTTACGATGGTATTCGGCAGGCTATCCTGTCCGGTGCGCTGTCAGGCGGGCAACGCGTTCCTTCCAGCCGAGAGCTGGCCGAGCTGCTTGATATCTCTCGCTCGACCGTTACGGATTGCTATGAGCAGCTTCTGGCCGAAGGTTATTTCGAAGCGAGAGCGGGCTCAGGCACCTTTGTCACCAGGCAACTATCGAAGGTCAGACAACCGGTCAAGGTGTTGCCGCGAGCCGCCAGAAGTCAAAAGGTGCATTTTCACCTTTCTGAATTCGGCAAAGCAGTTACAAATGCCAAGGTCGAAGAGACGCGCAGACCGGAGTTCGAAATCAGCTTTTACGGCTGGCGTCCGGCCTTCGACCAGGTGCCGATCACTCAGTGGACGCGAGTGCAAGGTCGCAGAAGCAGACGGATCAGCCCTTCATTGTTGGACTACGGGCAGGATTCGCTCGGGTATATGCCGCTGAGAGAAGCGATCGCCCGGTCGGTTGCTCGCGCCCGGGGCGTGAAGTGCTCGCCCGAGCAAGTCATGATCGTGCTTGGTTTGCAACAAGCGATCGATTTAATCGCTCGAATTCATGTGGAGGCGGGCGACGCGATCGCCGTTGAAAACCCTGGATACACTCAGGCTTGGTCCTCCTTCGTAATGCAAGGCGGGAAGGTCTGCCCGATTCCAGTCGACGAATCCGGATTGATCGTGGACCAACTTTCGAAGTCAACGGCGCGTAAGGCCAAGCTGGTCTATCTGACACCGTCGCACCAATTCCCGACCGGAGCGGTAATGCCATTGTCGCGCCGGTTGGCGTTGCTTTCCTGGGCCGGTAAGAACAACGCTTTGATTGTTGAGGACGACTACGACAGCGAGTATCGCTATACCGGCAAATCCATTCCGGCGCTCCAGGGGCTTGACGAGTCGGACTCGGTGATCTATTTGGGGAGCTTCAATAAAGTGCTTTTCCCGGCATTGAGCATTGCTTATGTGGTATTGCCGGCGGGGCTAGTGCCGGTTTATTCCAGAGCGCGAGCTTTGGCGTCGGATCAAGTTGCGTTGCCGCTCCAGGATGCTCTGGCTGAATTCATCGAAGAAGGGCATCTCGAAAGACATATAAAGCGCATGAGATCCCTTTACGAAGACAGGCGGATAGCGCTGGTGAATTCGCTCAACAAACATTTGGGCGAGCGGGTGGAGATTCGCGGCGATAACGCCGGGTTACATCTGCTTGTGCAGTTCAAGACCAAGCTTGCCGATGGTGACATCGCTCAAAAGGCCGCCAAGTCAGGCGTCGGCATCATCAGCACCGCTGAGTATTACAGCGGCAAGAATCAACCCGGAGAGTTCATACTGGGCTATGGTAATTTGACCGAGCGCAAGATCGACGAAGGCGTCAAACGATTGGCCAAAATCCTGGTGAAGTAGACTGCTGGCGGCGAGGCTGGCGCAAGCTTCGCCAATGAAATTGAGTGGGGTTAATACGCTGCCTCGCGCGCCTGGCCAATCGCCTTCAGGTTACCCGGTATCGCCAGCGCTTTGAATTGAAAGGCAAGCTCTGGGCTGTCTGGATTGATTGATACCAGTCCGGTCCTGGGCTTAAACTGGTATATTTAAATTCAAAAATTTTGGTTGTAATGACATACCACTGCTCGCTACTCTTTAGCTCATTACTGATCTCGACTAAAGTTCCAACCGGATAATTCTAAACCAAAGCACGGCAGAGGACCAATTTCAGGCATCGCCCAACCGACTTCGGTCGAGCGCAATATCTTCGCTTAACGGGCACTTAAGTCCTGCTGTCGATTAGTCCGCCGAGCACCCGCAAGCTAGTGCTTCTACTTGATTTTGCGCCAGCTTTGTTGAAGGAAACTTCCGACGATTGCTTGCGCTCTCAAAACCTTTCCCCAGGGAGATCTCCAATGTCCAACGTGAATTGGCTGCTGATTTTGTACGCGCTGGTGTTCGGCGGAACGGTGCTAGCTCTGATGTTCGGGCTGGTCTACTTGGAAGTCTGGCTCCTCCAGCAGGTTACCGAGCTGATCGGGCGCTGGCTCCGCCGTCGGGATGAGCGCTCGCAGGGAAAGCAAAGTAACGACTCGGCTGGGGTCTCGTCCGTCTGCCGGGTCGCGACGCCGCTACTGGCACCGAAAGCGGTGCCTCGACCGGAACCGCCGAGCGAACGTTGTAACGAGCCGCCGTACTGTTGCGGAAGCGATGAAGATCAGCTTGAGTTCGAGCCGGGCTGGTCTGCCGAGTTCGACGATGTTGCCGGCAGCGGCTCGGCTTTAGACATCGCCCCCGAGCCGCTCGAACAGCACTCTGAGGAAACGGCAACGTTCCAGCCGATTCTGGCCAGCGCAAATCTGGATGTAGACTTCGAGCGCCTTCCGTATCACGCTGGCATGCTGAGAAGCCTGCGAGATCGTGCTTCGCCGCTGCTGCGTGCTTCGCTGGCAAACAACATCGGCTGCTGTTTCGCTAACGTCGGAGATCTCCGGAGCGCCGCAGAGATCTTTCGGCAGGCTCGTAAAGTTCTGGTAGCGGACGGCTCGCTGTTCGAAGCCACGTTGGCCGAGGCCGGTCTGGCCAATATGCGCGAGCTGGTTGCTCTCGGCGTCCCCGGCATCGCCGAACAGTTGTCCGGGTTGGAGGACTTCCTGAAAAACCCGGCATTTGCTCTCTTCCGCCAGCCGATTATCGACATCGTTAACAGCAACCTGGACATGGCGCTGTTGCGGCTGTCCGGACGGTAGGAGCGAGGGTCGGACTGAGAACAATTCTCTTGATCGGAGGAAAGCTATGAAGGTGACTTATCGCTCATCGCGGCCGCAGAAGCTCAATGTTCGGCGCGAGGTCGTAATCGACGACTTCGCGGCCGAGTTTGCCGCCACCGGTGATCTGGCTGTGCGGCCGACCACAGAACGAGGCTGCTTCGAGGTCCTGGGCAGCCAGGAGCGCCTCGAACGACTGCCACTTAAGTACGAGGAGTTTAGCCGCGGCGAGCTCATGCCGGATGCCGACAGCTAATTTCCGACCGGCTTCGATGCCAGGCAATTTCTCCGATCGCCTGCGGTGGTTGTTGCTTCGGTTCGTAACTAGTGCTCTGCCGCGCTCTTGTTCGGAGCTGGTTATCTTCGCTCAAGCGAAAACCAGCTCCGGACCATGCGAGGCAGATTTTGGGGATGTCCTGGGTGTCGTTGATCTTCGTCGACCAGCCCTGACCAAGACCATCTTAGCAATTGCAAATGGCGACCTGTTCTGGTCGCTTTTTGCA
>JAGVKB010000132.1 GCA_020050835.1 Candidatus Obscuribacterales bacterium
ACTTCCGGCTGCATCTTCGACGGGACCTTCTTATCCACATCCAAAGCAGATGCAAGCGGGATAAAGCGTCCATCGCTGCCGAGCGGAGTCGACTCGTTTAGTTTGATTCCGAATTGACCCGCCTCTGTGCTCGGTCTGGCTTCAGTGATTGGTACTTTCAGAGCAATGCCGACCGGACCGTCGACATTAGCGCTCAATCCTTCAATCTTTGTGAGCTTGGGACCATCCTTATCCCAACCAACATTGAATGAAAGGCGATCGCCTACCTCCAGATTTCCCTTGCCGTCAGGCAGTTGGATATTGCCACCACTATCGGAAACAACTGTAATTCTCGAATCGCCCGTGCTGCGATCGCGCTCTACGCTCACACCGTTGGCAGCCGGCACGGATTTGATGAAATCAGTCAATCCATTTGTAACTTCACGGGCCATCTTTTGAGCATCGGGTGAAACGTAGTTTGCCAGCTCCTTCAAATGCTTGCTCACTTCGTTCATCTGCCGGTCAAACTCTGGGTTTGCAGCGACGCCGTCGGCCGCCGCCTTTGCACTCGCATCGGCCTTGTTGCCAGCTCTTTCGACTTTCGAGTCCTTGGCTTCCCCAGCATCAAGACCCGCTTTTTTTCCAGCTTTCGCCGCCTGATCCGTGGCTGGATGCGACGCGTCTTTCTGGCTGGAGCTCTCTCCTAACTGGTCGAGCAAAGCCTTGGTCGAAGGATACTTGCGTCCCCGCGTTAGATCGCTCGGCGGGCGATTTTCATCCTCCCAAGCCTTTTTATTTTCTCGCATCTGCGAGTTGAGAGAGCCAACCTGACTGGCGACATCTTCCCTGACACCGCCTTTTTCGCTCTTCTCGGATTTATCGGTCTGTTCAGTACGCTCTGAAGCACTGGCGGTTTCGATAGGTTGGTTGGACTCTGGTCCTGTCGGCACGGACTCATCCCCCGCGTCTGATCGTGCAAGAATGTGGCACCCTTCCCGGCTTTTCTATTATTCCCTAGATCTCGCGCGCACCGGCAAACATTAATCTGCCGACCTTGACTTGCCTTCGAACGAAAGACGGCAAACCCTTATACTACGCCATCTTGGCGACGCCAACTCACTGTTGCAGGTTGGCAACTTCGCATACCAAAATCGCTTAAATTGTGCGCTCTTAGCGGTTCACTGGGTTAGTTTAGACTGTTACGCCTGAGTGCTGTCTCGTCACAAATTGTCTGCCCAGGTCTACTGGCTACCCTGCACACCTTCTGCCAGTTTCGCTTGTCTTGAATCTCTTGAAATTGCTAATTGAGTTTTTTGGACTGACAACAATGTGGTCCAGGGAGCAGTAGAACGAAAAGTAGCGTTAATCCCAAGATGCCTTTCTACTGGTTGTTCTCGGTTCTGCTGCTTTTTGTCTGTTTTAGATCGGAACAAGTCCTTGATCGCTTTTTGGCAATGATTTCTCGCCAATAGCGTTGAACTCACAAGATAACAAGGAGCTTAGCGCCACTTTTCGGTCCAATGATTCTCACACCCCACAATCGACGATATTGCAATCAATCTCAGTCGCAACTAGAGAAGCGATCGACTGTCGATTCATTCCCGGTCATTGAGATGATTTTTAATATACTGTATGAGATAGTGCTTAAAAAGATTGAAAAATTGCGTGGGGCCGACTTGCCTGTAAAGTCGCCCGCAACCAGACCGAGAAGAGCTCATTAGCCCTTCTCGGTCTTTCACGTAACTTCAGCCGAGACCGTAACGACACTGCTGCATCGGTCTCAGTTGCAACTGATCGTTGCCATCAGCTTACCTTGATGTGCTCCGACAGCTCCGCAAATGAGCCCACCGACGAGAAAGAACATGATGACCTCCTTTGTGCTCTTTCGATGTTTTCAAAATCAGATCGAGCATCAATCCGGCCACCGGACTATGCTGCCACTCCTCACGTCAACAGATACGCCGAACTGACAAGCGCGGCCAGATAGAGCGCCACGACCCATTCCGTTCGACCGAGATAGTCCTTGCCGTCCCGGCTTACCCACAACCCTGCCAGGATGGCAAGCATGCTGCCCACAACGGAGAGACCGATGCCGAGCACTAAGACATGCACGATCGTCAGAATATGCCCAACACAAGCGAGCAAAGCTCCGCCAAGACATCCCAACAAGCATGCCGGAAGCAGAGTCAACACCCAGTCAAACAGGAAATTCAAGCAGTCTCTTATGCTGGACATAATCTTCTCCTTTTCGCAAATTGCCATTGTTCAATGGACTGTGCTTTGCCGAAGCACAGTCGAGTCAAATTCATCCCATTCCGGCAGGCTGCGCCCGAAGAGGCAAAAGTGCTGTTCAGGCATCGATCTGCGCGATACCTTCGAGTTCTCGATAACACCGTGACACCATCGCATCGAGAACCTGCACTAGTGTTCGGGTAATCGCCAACCAGGATGGCTTGTCGTTGAAACATTCCAGCCCAATATCCTGCTTGAGCAGGTTGAGCGCATTGAAAACCGGTGTGTCGAGCTGCTCTTCCACGTCTCGGTCGTAATTTTCCGGAACGGTGCAGTAAGCGACAGTCTGCTCGGCCTGGCGCAAAATCCAATCGGCCTGCTGAGTCAGCACCAGAGCGATCAGAGCCTTGCTTGTCACCGCCTGATTGCTCGACTGCCGCTTTATGACGCTCTTTGCCTGAATCTCTTCCAGAGATTCGCGAAGCTTCTCGACTCTCTTTTCGAGCGCTCGCGCCTCCACCATGATCTTAGGCATTTAAAGCCTCCTTTCGTCGCTGACTGAAAACCTATTGGCCGGCGGCCAATTCGGTAGGATCTAGACTCGGGGTATTGCTTAAGTATTGGTTCGGCTAATCACTCAAGAAAGTTGGGATAAGAGCAGAGATAACAACTAGGTATCAAAGTTCTTTCGAGAAATCCAACTACTGAGCGCTCCTGAATGGAGCTAACCATTTGACTTAGACGATGGTCGGCATAATGTCTGATTGCAGTAGATTTGAAGCACTATTCACAGGCAATTTGTGCGGCCGCTGCCTGCCAACAGCTGCCGTAAAGAGTCATTGCAAGCAGCTTTGATTGGGAGCTTCACCATACCAATACCAAATAACCACCTAAGTCCGGCATGGCCGAAATCAGATTAAGCCGGCACGGACTGGCTCGAAATGAGAGTCGCCGGGAAGGAGAAGGCCAAGTTTGCCGATCCAAACTTCGATTATGGACGGATAAAGCGCAGCATGTCGACGGCTCAAGCAACCGTCGACATGCTGGGTGGTGGGGAAAGCACCGATTTAACAGCCTTGGGATCAAAATGGAGCTTTGGTGCAGCGAGCTACCTAGTAGCCTCTAAACCAGTTTTTGACTCCATTCCACAGGCCAGGACTATTCGAACTGATGGTGTTTTGTTGGTCCTGCAGCAGATTCAATCGATCTTGCAGGAAAGAGCGTTGACTGCCGGAGAGATTGTTTGAATTCAGTAGTTGCTGAATTTGAGAACGACGATCTCCAATCCGGGAAGTCAGCAAGTTGTTCAATGAGGTCTGTTGCGATTGCAGAGTGGACAGTCGATTCTGTAACGAGTTTCTTTGACGGTTTGACAGATTGCCGGAGTTCAATCTCTGTTGAACCTGCTGTATCTCGTTCGACAGACGAGCGCTGCGCTCGACATCCGGTCTGTCAGCCAATCCTAATCCAAGGTTTCCAAAATTGTTTCCGGAGAAAGAGGCATAATTTTGATTGTGTCTGCGGCCGTAGCCGTTGCCCCTGCCATTGCTCCAGCCTCTTTGATCGTTGCAGCTGTTGCCGCTCGCATTTACGTAGCCATTTGCATAGCTATTGCCGTATCCGTAACCGTTACCGCTGCCAAATCCGGAGCCGTTCCAATTGGGGCCGGCATTAGCCGGGATAGTCGCCGAAATCAGCGTAGTGGCGACAACTGCAAAGGCAGCAGTCAGTCCTGTAAATCTCATGTTGCAATCTCCTCTCATTCCAGTTGAGCTGTTATCTCTTTCCGCCAGACGAACACTTCCCGATGCATCGCGATTCGGATCGGCCGCTGGGCTTTTTCCGAATACTCTTCGAGACGCCGGCGAAACTAAATTGTTCTCCAAATCAGATTAACTCCCGATCATCTTTGCGGACAATTGCAAACAGGTGCTCTATCTTGAGAATGACGATCAGTAAAACGGATTATTTGCCTAAGTCTTTATATGCCGAAGCCTACTCAAAATACGCAGTCAGAGGCACCAGAGGCCGTCCCAACAAGCCTTTCTCATAGTGCAGGATTCTTGCTGAATAGATCAGCACGCATCATTAGAGAGAGGGTAGAGGAAGCGCTCCACCCTTTAGGACTATCCGCCCAGGCTTACGGATTGATGAGGCTGATCGAGGCGGGAGGCCCGACCACCCAGCAGAGCCTTTGCGCCAGAAACAAGATCGACAGAACAACAATGGTTCAGCTCCTCGACCAACTGGAGGAGCGACAATTGGTACTCAGGCAGCCAAGTTCCACCGATCGGCGAGCCAACCTGATCTTTCTTACTCCAAGAGGGCGCAAGACTCTTTCCCGGGCGACACGACTGGTTAAAAAAGAGCAAGAGAAGTTTCTGGCTCCCCTTGCTCCGGAAGAGTGGGAATCTTTACGACAGCAGCTAATCAAGCTACTCGAGCACAATTTTGATAGGCAGCCGTAAGAGCGAACCGGACGCTTGCTCTCGACATCCTTAGCGGCGCCCAACGAAGGAAGGCGAGCCTCCCTGTATAATTTGCGGCCTATTTATCTAAGGAGAAACAAGTGAAGCTCCCCGGACTTACCACGCAAATTTTCATCGGGCTTGTAGCAGGTGTTCTTGTCGGCTGGCTGTTCCCAGCAGTCGGCGTTGCGCTTGCGCCGGGCAGTGAAGTGTTTCTACGATTAATCAAGTCGATCATCGCGCCGCTGGTTTTTGCCACGCTCGTCGTTGGCATCGCCGGTGCCGGCAACATGCACGCGGTAGGCCGGCTGGGGCTAAAGTCATTCATCTTCTTCGAAGTAGTAACAACTTTTGCTCTCTTCATCGGGCTGTTTATCGTTAACGTCGTACAGCCGGGGGCGGGAGTGCATCTGACCCAGACTGCGGCTACTACCACCGCAACGGAGTTGGCATCCAAGCAGCAAACACTGGCTGAAATCATCACTCACGTCTTTCCAACCAGCATCATCGACTCGATGGCTAGAGGCGATGTGCTGCAGATAGTCGTTTTCTCGACCTTGTTTGCCGCTGCTGTCAGTGCGGTTAAGGCTCAACCGATCGTCGACTTCTGCCAATCTCTGTCGGAAGTGATGTTCAAATACACCAATTATGTGATGAAACTGGCACCGCTTGGCGTTGCAGCGGCGATAGCCGCGACGATCGGGCAACATGGGCTCGGCGTGCTTGTTTCACTGGGCAAGCTGGTGGGAACACTCTATCTGGCGCTTGGGGTATGTGTCGTGGGAGTCCTGATTCCCTGCGCATTGATCGCCCGCGTGCCGATCGGGCGCTTCCTTGCCGCATCCAAAGAGCCAATGCTGATCGGATTCTCCACCGGAAGCAGCGAAGCAGCTCTGCCTAAGTCACTGCAAAACATGGAAGCGATCGGCGTCCCACGCGGCATCGTTAGTTTTGTTCTACCGCTGGGCTACACTTTCAATCTGGTCGGTACAACACTATATTTGTCGCTGGCATCGGTGTTCATCGCCCAAGCAGCAGGCATAAATCTTCCGATTCAAACTCAGCTGCTTATGCTGCTGACACTCATGCTGACCAGCAAAGGCGTAGCTGCTGTTCCACGCGCTTCGCTCGTCATATTGGCAGGAACACTTTCTTCCTTCAATCTACCGCTGTCCGGCATTGCGCTGATCCTGGGCGTGGACACAATTATGGACATGGGAAGAACGGCAATCAACGTTTTGGGCAACTGCCTGGCCTCCGCTGTAATGGCGCGCTGGGAAGGACATTCACTAGACGGCAAGCCGGTAGCAGGGAAAGAAACCGAAGCGCTGGAATCACAACAGCCGGAAGAAGCTCGCGAACTTGTTCTTACGAAGTAACTTCGTCAGATTTTCGGCGAATAAGATACTCCGGGTGCTCGGCTCTTACGAGCTGGTGCCCGGTCAATTCGCACCAAGCTGGCATGTCCTGCGGCGCACCGCGATCCAGCGCCGTCACTTTGATAGTTTGTCCAGCCTGCATATCGTTCAGCAAGTACCAGAGCTTATAGACCAGCTCCCCACAGCCCATCTCTCCAGCATCGAACTCTTTGTCGAACTCGCAAGACCGCGACTCGCTCATGAAAAATCCTCGCTCGTGCAGCAAAAGATTGCCGCGCCCAATGATTAGTAAACCCAGGCTAAAGATTGTAACTCTGTCTTAGAGAAGAACGTCGTTCGCTTTATCACAAGTCGCAGCAGTCTAACGGCAGTGTCACCCCGTAGCCGCCACCACAAATTTCCAGCTAGGCTTGAGTATTGAGCTGGCAAAAAGTACGAGGCGAAAGCAAGCTCAGCTCGTCCTGCCAACTTCCTACGGGCAATATTATGCGCTGCTTATGCAAGCTGCACGAAGCGGTCTCAGTGGGAGGATCACGGACCTTTAGAGGCACTTAAGATTTTCGGCTCGAAGTCGAAACAAGCAAACAGAGTTAGAACTTCCGCGCCCGAGTTACCGGCCGAAAGGAGCTTGAATTGATCTTCTGCCAACTCATATGTTTAACAGTCTTCCAATTAACTGCAACTAATAAGCTCTCAAGAACAGCCAAGCAACTAACCAATAACCACGAGAGAAACATTCAGAGCATCTGGCATGCTTGCAGATAGCTCGGCCTTGTCTTCCCGCATTGAAACAACCGGTAACCGTCCGGCTCACACAGACCCTCGGCTGAATCGGCACCATTGTGGTGCTCTTCTCGATGCCGGTGGCCTTCTTACACTCACTTCTACCGAAGGGGGAAATCTAGTAATGAAAGGTCCATTTTCACCGCCGATCGCTGACATGAAGGCCATTCAGAACGCGCTGCATGGCTGGCGGATGCTCGGCGGGCTCGGTCCCGTCTACTTCGCCGCCGACTCCGAATCGGAAGCGCTGTACGCCTTCCTGACCAAGGGCACGCCGGTGCCGGACAGCAACAAGTTGCAGCTGTCCCGCAACCGCACCCGCGTGACGAATTTCTTCACGCTGATCGACCCGAAATCCACAGCCAACCTCAAGCAGCCGGACTCGAATCTGGCCGAGGTGGAGACCTTCCTGCGCCAGTTGCACGACCAGTCCGCCATCTGGCAGCGCTCCTTCAAGTCGCTCGACCTGTCGGCGGCGGAGGGCGAGTTCTTCCTGAAAGTGGTGGCACTGACCGCTCCGGTTCTGTTCAACATGGGCTTCCATGACGCGATTCCGCACTCCGCGCAGGTTTCGCGGCTGACCGCGAGCATGGCCTTCAATCACGGCGGTCGCGCATCGGAGGTCCTGATGGCGTTGATCGTGGGGTGGCTGCACGATCCCAAGCTGCACCCGGCGATCGACCTCGAGAAGGAAAACCTGGCTACCCATCCGATCAGCGCCAGCGCGCTCGCGTTCGGGTTGATGAAGGACCAGAAGCTGCGGGAGCGGCTGAAGAAACTCTTCCGCGGCAACAAGTCCAAGATCGACTCCTTCGCCCTCGGGCTGGTGGATGCTCTGGGAATCAACAACGATTCCCGGTTCGTCAACATGATGGTCATCCTGCCGGCTTTCAACAAGCGCTTCGGCAACCTCTACGGGTTGACGGTCGCCGACGAGCTGAAGCAGGTGATCGAAGGGCGCTTGGAGAGCG
Organism: Candidatus Obscuribacterales bacterium; assembly: GCA_020050835.1. Lineage (GTDB taxonomy): Bacteria > Cyanobacteriota > Vampirovibrionia > Obscuribacterales > Obscuribacteraceae > JAGVKB01. Next base: position 7,813 of record JAGVKB010000132.1, read on the forward strand.
CCTCCAAGGACGTCCTGCCGCCCAAACTGCCGGACCATCTGCACGGCGCTCTGTCGCAGATGAAGCTCGACTCCGGACTGCGCGGATTGAGCGGCCATGGCTGGCGCGAGGCGATCCGCTTGTGCGGGTTGCAGATCGCCGATCCGGTCGCGCTGTTCGACCAACTGCTCGGCGGCGATCTCGTAAGCAACGGGCTCAGCGATACGTCGCTGAGAGCGCTGAACTCTTCGCTGAGCAAAGTCGACAACGCGGTGCTGCGCGCCGACGTCAACGCCAGCAGCTTACTGCACCATCACCAGGAAGTGATCTTGTCCGGTAGCATGGCGGCGTCGGCGCTCGTAATCGCCGACCCGATGATGCTGTCGGCGCACAAGGTGCTGCCGGTGTACCAGACGGCGATCCATCATCGGCTGGAGCAGTACGTCGGATCGTTCGACGACAACATCCGCCTCCTGCCGTACATGGCGCAGTTGCACGGAGCTCGCTGGCAGCGTGCCGTCTACCTCGCCATCGTGCGCGCAGCCGATCTGCTCTCCGGCAGCACGCTGGTAGCGCAGTTCCAGTCTACGAACGAGAGCACGACCGTGCAGGAAGACATCTGCTCGCTCCGTGCTCTCATCCTCAAGACGGAGACCTGGGGCACCTTCGCTCAGTCCGCCGGTGATAGCCCGGAGGCGAAACAGGTGATCGAGACTCTGAAGAGCACGTACGAGACGCTGGTCAACGAGTACCGCCAGGCCGTCTACCGCGCGCTCAGCCAGCTGGAGCTCGACAAGTTCACCTTTGCCGGCTAACCAATTCTGCCGAGCCCGATTTTCTGTCCATCCGGACAGAGGAGAGGGCTCGGCTGCAAGTGGAACCGGTGATTCAACTGCTGTGTACTCCTGTGTTCGAAGAGAACCCAAACATCTCGAAAGGAACATTCCATGCGAAAGACACTCAAGGTACTGGCTGCACTGTTGGTGGTGGCGGGGGCGCTGTTCTACTTCTTCGGAGCGAATGCCGAGGAAAGCATGAAGGTGGACGCCGGCAAGGAGATCCACCTGCTGCAGGCGATGCTCAGCGACCAGTTCGAAGTTCATCGCCTCGTCTGCCCCGACGACACCGACTTGCTGGCAGAATTGAAAACCGGCGAGCAGCAGCTCGCCGCGGCGACCAAGACCTACCTCGAGGCGCTCAACAGCAGCTGGCCGCTCAAGCTCTACAAGTTGCGTCAAGCCAAGCAAGCGGCGCTTGCCGGCCAGGGCATCGCGATCGATGTCTCGCTCAAGATCGGTCAGAAGCCAGTAAAGCCAGCGACGACCGGCACCGAGTAAGAGCGGGTAGACGCCGCCGCGAACCTGTAGAGTAAACGCCGGGCAAGTGGTGAAAAGCAAGGAAGCCAGGTCAGAAACCGGCTTCCTCTGCTTTTTCGAAATTTATACTACCCCTTTTAGTGCAAGCAAACACTTTCATTGCTAACATTCGTAAACTGCCCGGCACCCACAAACCAGCTCTGCCAGCTGCTTCACGACATTAAGAAGCAGTTATTTGCTTGGGTATTGATATGACCCCCCTGCCAGCCTGTAGGTTCAAGGTACTTTCCATTCATTCGACCAAACCAGCAAACGTAGACGTAAAAGCCCGCCCTCTGTCCCGTACGACCTTAACTCGCACTGCACCTTTATGCAGCCGCTGGGCAACGAATGATAAGGAAGAGCAATTTCAGGTACCTCGGTGAACCTTGGTGCCATCTCACGGCAAACCTCTTTCGTGCATCAAACCGCACGACTCGTAGCGCGCCGCAACACTACAGGTGGTATCACGAAGCGGGAGGCGCCTCCCGCTCGCTCAAGCACAATCCAATCAGGAAGGACCAATTGCAATGTCCACGAAATTCAGCAAATCCGCTGTGAATCCGCAGGCTCCGCTGCCGTTGCTCGAAATGCCTCTCTTGAAGCAGGTCGAGGAGATGGGCCGCGACAGGATGAAGCAGTCCGACGAAGAGGACGCCGAGACCAACCCGCTCGATTATTACGGCGAGTGGTACATGGAAGACCTCAGCGAAGCTGGCTACACCGAGACGCCGTCGGAAGCTCGCCTGTCAACCCGCGCCTTCGGACAGCTCCTGAGGATCAAGCCCGACGAGCTCGCCAAGGTCAAGAGCTGCCTGCGTTATCGCCGCACCGCCTATCATGACTTCGCCTTGGCGGACACGGCAATCGACGCGCTCAGCCGCAATCAGGATGTGGCCGCGGCTCTTGCGCTCCTGAAACCGAGCAACGCGACCAAGATCAAGGGCCCGTTCCAGCCCCAGAAGCAAGAGTTCGAACTGCTCGAGGCTCTCAAGACCACTGCCGGCGCCAACGATGGCCAGGCAAACACGGATCTGCGGGTCGCGAAGTATCTCCTGTCGAAAGTCTGGCTGCCCAAGCCCGCCGCCAACCAACTGTCCGCAGCAGATCGGGCTGCCGTCCAGCTGGCCGGCTTGATCCGCATCAAGCAGTCCGACCTCTCCAAGGTTGCCGCCAAGCTTATCGAAGCCGGCGCCAACACTCAGACGGCGCTGCAGGTGTCGATCGCTCGCGTCGTGCTCTCCTGCCTGAGCGTGACGCCGCGGCTCGTCGCCGGTTTGCAGCGCGCCCAACCTCGGTCCACGGAGTAATCCAGCCACATCAGCGGAAGACACTCGCAGTCTCGGAATTGCGCTTCCTAGGCGAACTTCTCCTTCCCACCGCCTGCCGCGGTGACCACATCCAGGTAGCTCGGCTGGATGAGCACTCCGAGCCGTTCTAGAGAAAAACTCAATCGCTTGCAATGCGAGCAAAAGGAAGGTAAACCATGGACTACCAATCTCCCAAGATCCCCAGCCCGGAAGATCTCGACCAGGGTCCGGACAGCGAGCTGATTGCAGCGCGCGACAAGGTCCTCCAACAGCTGATCCCCGAACTGAGCAAACGCAAGCGCGGGGACAAGGGCGACAACCCGATCTTCACGAACCACGTCGCCCCGAAGGTCAAGCAGGCCGTGATCGAGGCGCTCGAAGGACAGAAGTGGACCGTCGAGGTCAAGAAGATCTACGGCGGCAACCTCCACTGGTACATCCGCCCCCGCTCGGCCTGACGGCCGCCCGGTGAATAACTGAAATCGGGAGAGCCGAGCCCAGTGCAAGGCTCTCCCCCTTTTTTGAGAGTTCTTACTACCTTTTATACTAGCTTTTCAAAGCTTCAAATAGGCGCTTGCGAGCCATGCTGCGTCAAAATTCGCGGATTTTGGCATATATACAACAAACTACTCGGACTTTTGTTGCAGATGACCGACCGGCCGACACCTCCACCCGAAAAAGCAAGCTCCGGAGCCGATCCCAGCGAAGCGGCTATGGAACAGGTGCGCAGGCAGATCTTGCTGCATGAACGACACGACAAGAAACAAACTGTGCTTGCTCGCACCGCTACCTTCGTGATGCGCACCGGCAGCGACGGTTCGCTCGACGAATTGAAAACACTGTACAAGCAAGCCGAAGAAGCCCAAAAGTCGAACGATAAAGAGCGGCTCAATGCGCTCACCAAACAGCTCCAGGAGAAAGTTCGAGCTGATAGAGAGGCGCTGCAATGGCAAGACGAAACCAGTCACTACGCCACCGGCTTCGCAAAGACAATGGGGCTCTTCTTGAAGGGAAGAGGCGGGGCAACTCTCACAGCATTGTCGTTCGGGTTGGACCAAATCAACCCTAACGAGACACCTTCACTGCAAGCAGCCGACTTCACGTTGGGGATGGGAAAAGGTCTGCTCACACGGCGAGTGATGGGTGCAGCGAGCAATCTAAAGCTGGGCATCGCCGGAGAAGCCAGTGTTCTTGGGCTTTCATCCCGTATAATCGATCAAGCGCTTACCCGGGGCAACTATTACGACAACAATAGCGGCCGGTTTAGCTTTCTCACGGCTTTCAACAAGATCGATTCCGTTGCCTTGGACAGAGCTGCTTTGGTTAGCGATGTAACAACCTTCGCCGGAGCGAAGTTGATGTTCGGACTGGCAGGACGAGCCGGTCACGGCTCATTGTTGAGCAACCCGTTCTGGGCTACAACCCTTACAGGCGGCACTTTCGGTATCTCCAGCGGTGCCGCCTCCGAAATCATCAGGCAACGCCAAACTGGAGAGTCATTCGACTTCAACAAGATTGTCAGACATGGCTTGATGCAAGGGCTCGTCGATAGCGTCGCCGCTGCTCCGGGCGGTCTGCAAGCCAATTCATATTTCAGAAGCAGCCTTTCATCGCGACTTTCACACAGCTTCAATTGGTTGCGCGGCGAAGCTAATTCAACAAAAGCAACAGCGCCTTCGTCAGCGGAAATTGTTGCTCGCGAAACACTCAAGACGACTCCGACCCAAAAGCTGGGCGGTTCACACCCGCAAGAAGTTAAGAAGCAAGAACCGGCAGCGCCAGAGCAGATCGCCAATGAAGATGTGTCAACGGCAGCACCGCCGGAGAAAACCGGAAAATCGAGAAAGAATAGACGCAAATCGAATCAGCAAGCCTCCGAGCCAGCAGACTTAGACAAGCCGGTAACCGAGCCAAAGGAGACCAAGGTCAATCGCCCGAAGGCCGAGGATTTCACCGCTGGCGGTACCAAGGATAAGAACGCTGCTGTAAAAGAAACAGACAAACCAGTTCAGCCGGTAAAGGTGGAAGTCGCTCCCGAAGCGCCGGTGGATCGAACCATCTTGAAGAAAGGCGGAGCCGATTCAGGTGTCGTAAGCCGGCTCAGCGAGCAGCAAGCCAGACAGATACTCAAATTACAAGACCCAGTCAGACAGTACTTCTTTGAAGCAGTTCTGAAAGACCCGGCGGCGCCTGCCGAAGCTCTCGAGCAGGCAATTTTCCGATCTGAAAGTTTCCTGCAAAAGTCCTTGCCAGAACAAGTGCAGTTCGCCGAAAAGGCAGTAAGACAGCTGCATAAAAGACTGGGGATGGACTCGGAAAAACCATTGAGCTCTACTGAGTTCCTGCAATTGGACCGAGCGCAAGACTTGCTTAGATCGCGGCTGGGAATCGCGCTCGACGAGATAGCCAAACCCGGACAGCCACCGGAAGCTACCAGAGAGTTGAAAGAGCTGGTTCGCAAGAAACTCAGCGATATGGCCGAGGTGCTGGACATCGGCAACGTTGGGACTCTGATGGGTGGCAACCACCAGGAGCTGGTCGTGCTCAAGGAAATGCGCGATGCAATTCGACGAACCGGGCAGACAGACTCCGTTAAGGTAGTGCGACTCCTGGGAGATTTGGCGGCCGATCATTGCGGCTTCGACTTTGCGTTGTTAAATGTGGATACCGGTAAACTGCTGCCGATTGACGCCTCACAGCGAAACAAATTCGATCACGGTCTGCCGTTGATTCGCAGCCGGACGGTGATAACCGTACCCGACCCCACCAGCGCCGACATCGCTGAACTTTGGACGCATGTGAAAAGGCAGCAAGGCATTCCGGATAGCACTCCCCAGCCTTCAGCCGCTGAGATGTTGAGACTGCGTTGCGATTATGTTCTCAAACAACTACAAGACTCACCGCTGCGAGTTACAGACGTCAGGCTTCTCTACGATCAGTTCGTCGACCGCCAACTGTTCAGCCGCAAAGTAACTCCAGCCGATCGCGCCGAAGCAGCCAGAGATGGCGGCGGCAAACGCAAGCTGTTTCAGCTTGCCGACGGCGAGTTAATCCATCTCAATGCTGCCACCGACAGAACAATGCCGGCCGGACTGAGCTTCGCGCAGGGCTTGGCCTTAAGAGAATTGAGAGAGCAGCGAGCCGCCAATGGGCTTGATGTCAGCCGCATGGAGGCGAGCACTGTCACTCGACTAGAAAATTACCGCCGCATGATCGAGCTTCAGACCGAAAGCATTGCCAGATTTGTTCACGATTTAAGACTGCTTGGCGAAAAAACTAAATCGACTGGAAATCAGTCCGCCCGAACGTTGCTCGAGGAGTACGCTAACCATACCGAAAGAGGGGCGCTCCGATACTTCACAAACAAGAACGTGGCCGACAGTCCAATTGCTATCGCCGACAGGATTACCAATGCGCTCAACCGATAGATCGCCAACAGCATGCTACTAACGCTAGCTATGCTAAATGTGAGACGGCGCTAAACCGTGCGGAAAACACGTAGGCGCCTAGCTTAGACGAATTTCGAAAGCCACCAGCAAGCCACCCCATAATCCAGCGAAGTCCTTTCCTGGACAGACTTTTCCAAGATTTGATCTAATTCTTGCTGTCAGAATTATGGCTGTAAGCTCAATTTGCATTTAAAACTTCATTACTGTAACTATCTCTGTACTTGTTTGTTTTCACTCAATTTCGTGCGGAGAAAATCCCCCAACCAGCTAGTTACGTGCTGTTTCGAATTTAGAGCTATGCCCCTTATCGCATCTGCCGCTGCGGCGGTTTTGCACAACTCGAAAACAGAGCTACGCAATCCCAACTTTTCCAGAAAGGACAAAGCCATGAACATGCTCAAGGAATTGAACGCTCGTTACGAAGCCGCGGTCAACGCCGGCAATCTCGAACTCGCGGCCGACCTGGCAAGCGAAATCATGTCCATCGAAGACGCCAGCAACTGAGCTCGAACCGGACCCCGGACCGACCCCACTCGAAAGCGCACCGAAAACAATCCGGAATGCGCTCCAACCGTCAAACTCCGCCGGCGTGGTCTTGTCAGATCACTGCAAACGGTGCCAGCGGAGAATCTCGAAACCAGAACGGAGGTACGCTATGAAGCCCGATCTGAAGAAGCTGCAGGCCGACTACGAGCAGGCGCTTCGCAATGGCGACATCGAGCGCGCCGGTGAGCTGGCCAGCGAGATCATGGACCTCGAGGACCAGGCGCCGGAACAGCAGAAGAAGCGCACGAAGCACGCCGACGCGGATAAGGAGTAAGCAATGTGCCAAAACTGGCATAATGCTCGCTCCTCTCCAGCGCAAAAGGGCAAATGATGCGGACCACCCGCATTAATGCCCTTTTTTCTTATCGATCTTTACTACTCATTTTAGTATTTTCGCGCAATCTATAGCGTAGCTTTGCACCCTTTGAATCAATCTTGTCCCTTTTCCAACTGGACCATTTTTCTTCGAAACCACCTGAATCTGCCTGTTTCAGCAAGTAGTTCTAACCACTAGTTGAACGACTGTCGTTTCAAGCTGGCGCAAAGCGGTCACCTGTTATAGAAATTTCCTTTCTCGCACGGCATACCAGTGTTGCACCAGCTTTGCGCTAGTCGATAGGTTAGGTGTGTTGTTAGTTATCTCCTTCCCCATCGGAATTTTCGTAGAGCAAGCACTCCAATCCTCCATCCGCAGCTTGCCCCCAGCGATTTGGCGCGAAATTTTTCGTGGCCGGTTTGGTATGTCCACTGAAGAAGAAGACACACACCGGCTCTTTCTTTCAATCATTTCGGCAATAAAGCCGGAGACCCACAATGAAAACAACCATTTGCACACGTTTGGTCCTGCTCTCCGTTCTGGGCTTGTGGGCAATCTTTCCTACCGAGCGCCAGATATCCGCAGCTGAAGAGGAACCCAAAATGAATCAATTCAAGGGCTCGCTGTTCTTGATCGGCGGCGCAGCTGACAGTACGCTGGCCGACTTCGTCAAACTAGCCGGCACTGACAAGGCCAACATCGCAATCATTACTCACGCCAGCGCCGAGCCGGACAAAGCCGGAGACGAAATGGCCAATGCCTTTGCCTCGCTGGGCGTGAAGCATACGACAGTGATCCAGCCCGGCCACAAAGGTGGTCTTCCCAAGGACACCAACGCCGTATTCATCTGCGGCGGCGACCAGAACCGCTTGACTCGTCTTCTGGACGATCCTCTGCCAAAGCAGCTCAAGACTTTCCTCAATGACGGGGGGCTAATCGGCGGTACGAGCGCGGGGGCAGCCGCTGCGGTCAAGACGATGATCGCCGGCGGCATGAGCGACAAGATTGTTCGACCCAACTCTCTGCGACTGGCAGACGGGCTCGGACTCCTGGCTGGAATGATTGTTGACACGCACGTCGGTGAGCGCTCTCGTGACTGTCGGTCGATGGTGGCGGTCACGATGCTCGATGATGTTCTGGCAGTCGGACTGGACGAAGACACAGCGATTTACATTTCAAACGGTAAGGCCGTCGTTTACGGCAAAGGACACGCCCGCCTCTTCCGGACAAGCACCGGCAAGAAGGCGGCGATGAAGTTAAGCCAGGATGGCACCACCGGCAGCGTCTCGGACATATTAGTGTCCTATCTGACCGCCGGCGAAGAGTTCAAATTGCCGCAATAATAATTCAAGCGGCAACAGACGACACAGAAGTCAGCTTCCAGCAGCAAGGAATGAGTGGGTAGAAATTTCTAAATCAACCGCCCGAAACTGGAAAAATGTGATTTTCTTGCTTGGATTTGCGGGGACCTTTGAGCGGAGCTCGAGGGTCTCCGCGCAAGGGAGTTGTGAAGCTAGTTTCTCTGCGCATCCCGGCTTGTTGTTCAGCCAAGGTCAGAGACTAATTCGCTAGAGAGAGACGCCATGCAGCTTGGCGTCTCTCTCTGTGCCCCTCCTTCCGGCCGACACTATATTTGGTGCCGGCCGAAAACAGCTATGCGGCTCACTCGACTAAATCTTCGGTTGGCGGTAAGAGAACTGTTGATCCGAATTATTCAAAAACCGGTATTTACTACTGTTTTTAGTACTAGCCTTTGAAGATCGAGTCCTGGCGGTCCTTCCTTTCTCGTATTCTGTGTTTTCTTCGCTTTCACAGCAGATCGACGAAAAACATCTCTTCGTGTTCCCCAATCTGTCAATGCGATAACGCCGACAGCCTGTTGGCAGGCTATTTCACACCATTGCCGCAAGATTGCCAGCAAGTGGTTGCCGCTCAGTGTCGTCCGTCCATTTCGCACAATGGGGAGAATTACACTGGTTGCGCTAGGAGTGCGCAATAGTACACGTTTACCAGTTGTGGGGACTGCTACGAACCCAACACGCAAGCATTCCGATCTCTCATCCTAATCTGCGGTAATGCCATTTGCCGCAATTCATGCAGGTTCCAGCAGATCCTCTTGCTGAAGAATCCCGACAGCGAGCGCCTCACTTTTTCGTTTCAACCTTCTTGTTCGTTCTTACTAATAAGACCTACTGTCAATTCAGCTTATCTCTTTTCCCGATTCGACAAGAAACATCAAATCGACCCAGGACAACGCTCCTAATCCGAATTTCAAGTAGCTGGCGATGCCGGGAAAAGGGATCAGCTAGACGCAGAAATATACGAAGGTTCGGAAGGCTAAGGCTGCCCGAACATAAGCGACTTTGCTGCCGTACTTGATCCAGCCGAACTCAGTTCGAGCCTGACATCGGCACAGCGGTGGATTCGCAATGACTAAGACGACCGGAGAACAACCGGTCTTAAGCGCTGCTACCGACTAACGACGGTGGCAGCGCATTTTTACACCACAATTGAGGAAATACCAATGCCTTTCAAATCCAAAAGCCAAGCCGTAATCACCGACGCTTACGAGTCCCTCGAAGAACCGGATGACGAGACACTTTTGTTAAATGAGGAGACAAACTCCAATGAGGTCGAGCCAACAGCATCGAACTTCGGGCCGGTCGACGACAGCGTCAGAATTTATCTCCGTCAAGCAACCAAGTATCCCTTGCTGACAGCCGAACAGGAGACAGAACTTGCTAAGGCGATCGCATCATCGAGAGCCGGCGCACTGCTACGTCAGGCTGCCGTCAAAAAACTGGCCGAATGTAATCTCCGCTTGGTAGCGAGCATTGCCAGAAAGCATGATGGACGAGGGCTACCGCTACTCGATCTCATTCAAGAAGGAAACATCGGGCTGCTGCGTGCTGTCGAGAAATTCGACTATACGAAGGGCTATCGTTTCAGCACCTACGCCACCTGGTGGATTCGCCAAGCGGTACAAAGAGCGCTAGCCGACAAGGCGCGCGCGATCCGGGTGCCGGTTCATATGGTCGAGAACATGAGGAAATCCAAACGCCTATCGAGACAGTTAACGGAGCAATTAGGCCGGACTCCGACCGGTGAAGAACTCGCAGCGGCGATGGGAGTCAATCAGAAACAACTGCAACGAATTCTGGACGCTCTTCGCCCAGAGCCGCTATCGCTCGATGCGCCAATTGCTTCAGACAGCGACTCAACGCTGCGTGAAGTAATCAGCTGCGACGGGGGCGTTAACTCAGACAGCGAAATCGACTTCACGTTAATCTCCCATGCCGTGGAAAACGTGCTCTCCAATTTCAGCGAGCGAAATCAAAAGGCGATTTCTATGAGGCTTGGACTCAGAGGTTTCGACCGATGCACGTTGGATGAAACAGGCAAATCCGTCGGACTTACTCGTGAGCGAGTCAGACAGATTGTTGAAACATTCCGCAAGTTAGCCAGAAAGGACTCCGCCCTTAAGGCGCACTGGCAAGCTTGGAAGTAGAGCCCGGCACGATTGACGGCAAGCCGCTTCGAATAAATTTCGGCTGGGATTAAAGCGCTCGGCAAGCGAGCGCTGGCCCGGAAGTTTACAAAGCCGACAGAAAGCAGGGAGAGTAACTCGTCTCCCTCCTTGCTTCTGGTTGCCGCTTTAGCGCATCTGCGCAAAACACCTCAAAAGTAAGATGAATTAGCGCTAACGGCGCTAGCTGTTGATCGCATTGCTTAAGCTGAGCGCCGATACGAAGGCTTCCTGTTCCTCTCGCTCCGGAACGCGATCACCGCTTAATTTTGGGTAGGCACCCAAGCATCCGAGAGCGGTCTGCGTTGGACAACTTTAAAACTCACGGAAGGAGAGATCGTTGAGTTGTCATCACCCGATCAGCTACTGTTCGTTATCTACTTTGACCCACAGTTCTCCAATTAGGTTTCAACCACTCTCAAAAATCATCCGGATTAACACCTGGACTTGATTCCCTCTCTGCTTGACCGCGCATCTTGCGGAGCAGGGATGAGTTTGACTGAAATTGCAACCGGCGAACTGAGTTTGCTAGCGCGCTGGGTCCGAGCTGATGTCTCGCGCAGGCAATGTCTGTTTGCGCGTGCGTGTTCCACACCCGCAAGGGTTAACCCATTTCCAGAAGGAGTGCATCATGAGCACGTCGAAAACCCCGCCCAAGACCGTCGAAGTCAATCCGAACCTGGACGAAGTCCTCGGCCTGGCCACCAAGACCGCCAAGGGTCAGCTGCCCGCCGACGGTCGCTCGAGCGCCAAGGCCAGCCTGGGCATCGAAGTCACCACCTTCGGCGCCGACGGCAACGGCGAGACCAAGTCGACCACGGTCGACGCCAGCGTCTCGCTCGGCCAGACGTCCAGCACCAAGCCGGCCGTCAAGCCCGCCGAGTAACCCGACGATTCGCCGCTGACGCCTCAACCGCACAGCTGCCGTCTCGTGTGACTCGTGGCTAGACCACCACTTGCGCAATAGCTTCTGCGACAGGCGAAGGCAATGCCTGTCGCAGAGGCGGCGCGAGCGAAATGAGTAAGGGAGTCCTGAGGACCAGCCTTCGGTCCTCAGGATTTTTTGCTGGAACCTTGCGCAAATTCAGTTGCTTTCCGCATTTTTTCAGTATTTCCGAACTTTTTTCAGCGGGTGGGAGCTCTCAAAAAGTGTTCCGATCGCCTGCGAGCCGTGTGTTCGAAGGCGAATATCTTAAGACCTGCGTTCAACGACTGGCCACCGCTGAACGTTTTAACTGCGCGCCAAAGAAACTCTAGAGAGCAAAACTCAGTGAGCAAAAACCTGAACGCAATGCCCGCCAGTGAACTGTCTGAGCTGAAACATCTGCTCGGTCTGGTGGAAATTGAGCTGAGCATACTGGGAAGTTCGACGAACCACATGGCATTCTGGCTTGGGCGGGACATGTCAGTGCGATTCGCTCGAGAGACCCTGCCCTGGGATCGGCGTAGGACAGTGATCGCAGACATCAGCAACCTCGCGCAACACCTGGCCAGGCTGGCCGAACTGCTGCCGAAAGTGGAGAAGGAGCAGGAATCCGCGCTAGACAGCGTTTTACTTCTCGGCCTGCCCAGTCTGCCACCGCAAGAATAGCTGGCAGACAGCCGGTATCATTCCTTGGCGCTCTTTCAGTCTCGTCATATGACGCCCAGATCGTTTCCTGGCAAACCCGGATAGGTTTGCCAGGTTCGTACACAAACAATCCCTAAGGAATCCGCTGTCTTCAAGGGAGTCTTCAATGACCTTCGATCTCAGCCGAATAAACGCGGCGCTGCTTGCCTGCGCTTCGCTCACGCAATCAACCGACCGCGTGGCCGCAATCGCCGTATTCGATACCGCTCCGGAGTTCACGCTCAACTCCGAAGAGGCCGAAGAGTCCTTCGATCAGGAGATCATCTCGACTATCTTCAGCACAATGCAGCGTTCGAGTTCACGCTTTCTTCAGGTACTGCTCGACGAGGAAAGCGTGTTTCAGCCCAAACAGGGCATCCAAAAGCTGCTCAGTGAACTGGACACGCTCTTCGGCATCATCCGCCAATTGAACGGCGACCGCCTGCCGTTCTCAAAACTGTACGAACTGGAGGAGAGCGTGAAAAGGCTGTCTCTCGCTTGAGCCTCCTCTTCACACCCAGACTACTACCGCCCTCAAAAGGGAAAACCGCGAGCACCACCAATGGTGCTCGCCCCCTCAATGACCGACACCTTTCTGGTGAAAGATGAATTTCTGGTCAAATGCTCACGGCTTTTCGTTTCCTTCACTCTGCTACCGTATACAGTATTACACTTTTCGGAGACGAGCGTAAGAGATAGACGAGAGGCGAAATGCGGTTTTGCACCACTTCTATAGAACTTCCGGAACGACAGGTCCGGATAGTTTTGATTGATGCAAGATAATGATGCATGAGCCAGCTAGAGCCACCGGAAATCAAGATCGCCCGCAAGCAAAATGCCTGACACTAATAGCACTTCAGAAGAAACTTATGATTGGCTGATACCCAACTACGGTCCCCGTTGCACGCTGGTCTGTGCTGCCTCTGTGCTGCGAAAGCTAGGAGCAGAATCAGATTCCCTCGTTGAAGTGATCGAACGCACCATCGGATTCAAACCATCCGGACCACCTGCACGTGCATATTTGGGCCCCAATTCACCGCTGGACCGCGGCATCGCTGAGGCTGGACGTGCAGGCGGGATCGCCGTGAGGTCGAAAACGCGATTCTTGGTTCACTGGAAGGAGATCGTCGAAAGCCTGGCAGCGGGCGTACCAGTAGTCCTCAACTGCTATCGAGCGCCAAGCGGCCGCTGGAGTCATTCAGTTTTGGCGATCGATTGCGATAGAGAGAACAAGCGGCTCTTGACGCTCGATCCAAATGATGCGATCGCACGCTGGATGACCTGGAACAGTCCTACAACCGGTTGGATTTGCACTGCAACATTCATCCAGCGCACTGTTACATGATCAGCCAAATTTCAGAACTCAGGCTGGATCTTTGCAATTTATCTACTGTATACTATAGGATTTCGAACCAAAAGCAAGAAGCCGCAGTCAAGCGGCTTCTGTTCGAGTTCGTGTGGGTACCAGTTGTCAACGTCCAGAACACCGGTCTTCGTCCCAGGCTACCACCGTTTGCCCGTTGTGGCTGGCGGCGGCGAAGCTGTTGGCAAGCACGGACTCTCCACTGAAGTTGCGGGCGACGATCCGGGGCTTGCTGGCAAGCTCCCAGACCTCGACTCGGCTTTCACCAACCACAACCAGCTGTCCTTGCCGGTTGAAGCTGAGCTGCCGGACGAATTTTCCGACGCCGACATCGAGGTATCGTAAGCGCGCATGCGGCATGGCAGCTGGGCACCAGAAGCGCCCGCCACCAACGTTGCGTTTGTGCGCGATTGCAAATGGAGCAGCGTCCGGCTCTTCCGGCATTACGCCGACCGAGCCGGGAAATCCGAGCAACCAGATTCGCCGCCCTAGCCCCGCGAAGGCAATTCCGTCACCAGCAGGATGGCTGGCGATAGCATTGCAACGCCATTGAGACGAGCGTCCCAACGCTGTCAGCTCATCACGCATGATATCCAGCTCGAAGATGCCGCCGGCATGAGCGGCAATGTAGAGGCGCGTGTTGGTGCGATGGAATCCGAGCGCACGAATTCCGCTCGGGCAGATTCGCCCTTGCGAAATCAGGATGGCATCCTGGCGGTCGTAATTGTGCACCGTCACCTCACCGAGCGTGTTGCCGGCAGCGACATAACGGCCATCGCTGCTCGCTTCGATTCTGGTAGTGTCATGACCTCGTGCTCCCAACGTGGTCTTGCCAATGACCACGCCAGAAAGCAAGTCATAACGGACGATTTGATTGCAACGCGCTCGCGAGTAGAAAAGCTCGGTGCCGTACTCCATTTTCGAGCAGTCCTGCAAGAACGAGCGAAAAGCAAAGGACTGGACGGCCGTCACCAAGTTTTCAGGAACGACACCGCCAGCATGGCTGCCCCGCAGGGGGCGAATGCGGAGCTCTTCAGTCGGTGCGGTAAGCCACGCCATGAAATCACAGCGGGCAGAGATCGCTGCGGACCGGACTTTGCCGACCGGACCGCAGATAAGGTCTGTTGTTGCTTTCACTTTGCACCTGTCGTCAGATTGCGTTGTCATCTGCCGGCTTGTTCAGCTTCTCGAACTGGTTGGACTCGGCGCAGTAACCGTAGACGTCACCAGAGCGAATGTCGTAGACCCAGCCGTGCAGCGTTAGTTGTCCGCTAGCAAGACACTCGATCACCGCAGGATGCGTCTGCAGATTCTCGAGCTGAATGAGCACGTGTTCTTCGATCGCCGCGTTAAGCAGCTCAATCGAGCAGCACTGCTCTTCCAGCTTTCCCAGCACTCGCCGCACGTTCTCGGCCAGAGCGACCCAGGGAGAGAGCCCCTTCATCTGGTCGAGATTCGGCGGCGGATTGAGAGCGGCTTTCACCAACCCGCAGTCGCGATGTCCGCACACCACAATGTCCTTGACCTTGAGCACAGAGAGCGCGTAGTCGATAGTAGCCGCGGCACCACATGGATGACAGCAGCAGAACGGCGGGACCATGTTGCCGGCGTTGCGCATGACGAAAAGCTCGCCCGGTCGCGACTTCGTCAACAGGCACGGATCGACGCGCGAGTCCGAGCAGGTGATGAAGAGGGCATCCGGATTCTGCCCGTGGGCGAGCCGCTCGAACAGCTCTTTGTTGCTGGGAAAGTCGGAGGTCTTGAAGTGGTGCACTCCGTAGATCAAACGTCGCATTAAGCACTTCTCCTGCGAGGATACTGACGGGGGCGATGCTGGCTTCCGGTGGGAGCTTCAATCGGTTCCGTCATTTGGGTAGGTGATACGAGAGACGCTGCTGCGGCGGCGGTGCGGTTGAGTCCGCCGTCTGTCGAGCAGCGTTGAATGGCGCGGCAGTCACTGGCAGTCGCCGAATTCGGCCATAAACCTGGCTTGCAGGTCGTCCAGAACGGACGGCTCAAGCGTCTGCAGGTAGCCGGCGGCGCTGTTCCTGTGACCATCGCCACCGTATTTAATGGCGATTGGGCGGACACTTTTGGCGTTATCTTTCGTGCTCAGGGAGACGTAGCCGTCGGCCCGAACGACGCAGAGATGCCGGAAGGTGTAGCCCAGAATACCGACGACGTCGCGATGGATCTCGGGATTTTTCTCTTTGAGCACCACGAAAGCCGCCGTGCCCTGGTAGCGCAGATCGCAGCCGCGCAGCGCCTCGAGCACTCGCGGATCTTTGGGCACCATCAGCTCGCTCTGGATGGCGGAGAGAACCTCGTCAGTCAAGCCATGCCGCCTGAGCGCGTAAAGCGCATCGACAGCGCGGCCCGGCATATTCTTCCGGAGCCAGAAAGTATCCGTCAGAATTGCCACCGCGAGAATCGGCTCGCAGATGCCGAATCGCTCGATCAAGAGGCAACCAGCAGCGGGAGCTGGTTGAATGTAGGCGTTTCGGTCGTCGCGCGGCCCGTGCCCCAGATGATGATCGACAGTAAAGACCGAGACACCCCTGGTATCGAAACCGAGCTTCTCCGCCTGCCCATCAACCAGCACGATCTCGTCCGGTCGCCACTTTTCGAGAAGCGCATCGTAAGCTTGCTGTACGCAGGCGGTGGTTAAGTCCTCCGTGACGTACGGCAGGCAGGTCGGATGCAGGTCGGACGGATGAAGTATCCATCTCAACTGTTTGTACATGTGAACGGTCGGCAGCGTAAACGCTTCCTTTCCCAGCTTTCTGAGATGCAGGATAAGCGCCTTGGTGGACGCCACCGAATCACCGTCGACAGGCTGAACCGGACCGACCACGAGCGTTCTTTCCGCCCAGACTCTGCCAGGGCGCCACCGCTCGATCAGCCGCTTAAAGGCCAAAAATGCATTGCGTAACATGGTAATCGCATCTTCCTCTCGGCTGCGGTATCTCCAGCAGAGAGCACGCGGCGGAAGACCACGTGCTCTCTGGGGGATTCGTTCGAAATTGTCGGCCAGCGAGAAAACCCTCACCGGCGCGTTAGTAGTCTCCGCGCCAGCGGCGCTGCTCCTTCTTCTGGGAGTGCTTCGACTTGGCGTCGACGCGGCGCTCCTTGGCGCTGCGGCTCGGCGCCGTCGCGACACGAGGAACCGGCGGCACGGCCACCTGGTCGAGCATCTCCTTGAGACGGCGCAGGCACTCTTCGGAGTTGCGCCTTTGATCGCGGAACACCTGGCTCGAGATGACGAGCATACCGTCGACGGTGATGCGCGAGCCGAACTGCTCCACGAAGCGGGCCCGGACATCGTCCGGCAGGCTCGCGCTTACGCTCACCGGCCAATGCAAGATCGCCTTGCTGTTGACCTTGTTGACGTTCTGCCCCCCCGGCCCGCCGCTGCGAGCGTAGGAGAACTGGAACTCATCGTGCGGAATCTCGATTCCGCCCTCAATGGATAGCATATTGGCCATGACTGGCCTCCTTTCTTATTTTGACATGGGAAAAGAAGTCAGTTCCCCGGCCGGCGGGGAACGTGTAGTTTGGCACGTCACCGGCCGCATGACCAGGGTTTAGCCAAGTCAGAGCGGAACGCGGGTTACTACTTGCAGCCGAGCCGGGAGCGAAGCGGATGCCTCACCCCCCGGTCGGCGGTCGGAACGCTAGTCCTTGTTGTAGAAGATGTCGCTGATGGCCTTCAGGACTTTGAGAGCCATCATCAGGAAGTTGATGAAGTTGAGGTACAGCGTCATCGACAGCAGCGTGGCGGTCGGCCAGTCGTTGTTGTCACCGGCCATCTCCTTGACCAGCTGGAAGTCGACGATGAAGTACCCGGCGAAGACCAGCATGCCGAGTCCGCCCCAGATCAGGTGAACCACCGGGCTGAAGTGGACGAAAATCGCCACCAGGCCGACGATGATCAACCCCCAGAGCGCCAGGCTGAGATAGCCTTGCATGCTGGTGAAGGTTCGTTTGGTCAGCATGCCGAACGCCCCGCACACCGCCATGACTGCCGCGGTGCCGAGGAAGGCCATCATGACCGTCATGGCACCGAGCGCGTTGACGTACATGTTGAGCGCTGGTCCCATCACCAGTCCGGAGCCGAAGGTCCAGATGGCGGTGGCGACGATCGCCCCGGTGGTGGCACCGGCAGCGGCCCCACTCTTCGACTCCACGGCGGCCTTGGCGGCCAGGCAGAGCGCCGAGACCGCGAAGGTGCCCAGCACCCAGGCGATCGCCAGCACGATCAGCAACACCCCGGAGGTGATGCCGGCGCCGACGTAAGAGCCAAGAGCGCCAAGCACCATCATGCCGGTCAGCTGCACGGCGACCTTGCCGTAGAGAGTCGTGCCGGTCTGGGCACCAGTGGTCGTTTCGAGATTCTTCATACGAACTTCTCCTTCTGTTTGCCTCGTGGGCAGTTTGAATTCGGCCTGCGGCGGACACCTGCCACCGACCAGGCCATGTCACTCGCACAAAGCAGGCGATTGTCCGCCCGCGCGTATGTAAACGCGGCAGCCGCGCACCGACGAATCGGAACGCAGCTGCCGCGGTTGATTTCCAACGACCACGCCGTTAAGCGCAGCCGTTTACCCCTTGGTTGTTTGCTTGCCGAGCGTGGCCAGAGTCGGGAGAAATTCATCCCACGACTTGATGACCACGGCGGCGCCTGCTTCTTTCAGCACATTGGTCCGTTCGGACTGCTCGTGCTCGGGAAGCCCGCCGACGTATCCGACGACGAGAATGCCCGCGCGGACAGCCGCCAGAACTCCACTCTTGGAGTCTTCGACCGCCACGCAGCTCTCGGCCTTGACGCTGAGACAGCTGAGTGCATGCAGGTAGACTGCCGGATCGGGCTTGGTGGTCGGCACCGGCAAGGACGTCGCCGCGCTGAAGACGTGCTCGGGAGCGAAGAACCGCTCCAGATCAGCCTGCTTGAGGCAGGCCAGGACACGACGCATGGCGCTCGAGGAGACGACCGCCATGCCCACCTTGCCGGACAGCTGATTGAGAACCGCGACCACTCCGGCAGTCGGTTGAACCTGCTGCGAGAGCACCGCAATCACCTGATTCTCTTCTTCGAGGACGAGCACCTTGAGCTCGTCTTCTTCGATGATGAAACCGTGCTCGCAAGCGAGCTCGGCGATCATCGCCCGGAACGACTTGCCGACGAACCGAACGCAAAGCTCTTCCGGCGTGAACTGTTTCTGCACCCCCTTGTGCGCCAGCGTCCGATTGACGACTGAGCAACAAGCGGCAAACGCCAGCTTTTCGGAGCCGACGAGCGTATCGTCACAGTCGTACAAAACGAACGAGATGTTATTTGTCATTGTGTGACCTCTCCGTGTAATTGCAAGGTGAGGCGGTCGATACCGCCCCACCCTGCGGGTTTTCTTCAGGCCTGGCGCTTCAAGAGCGCATTAATCGCCTGTTCGGTCCCGAGGTGGTGGATGTGGACGAGCGCCCAGGCCAGAGCCTGAACGAACTCTCCGACGCCGGCCAGCCGGACGAACCGGTTGTCCTGCACCGCTCCGCCGACATTGGCGAGAATGGTGGCGAGCGTCCCGACCTCGAGATCTTCAGGCTTTTGCGGCACGGACTGGACTGAGCGCACCCAGGAGAGAACCCCCTCGTGGTGCGTTTCCAGCTTCGGAGCATCGGCATCGTTCAACGCGATGCTCTGACCGAACTCGTCCTCGCCGCCGAGGTTGAGCAGCCAGCAAGCAGCAACGAAGGTCGGTGCGAACAGCACCTTGCCGTTGGCCGCCAGCCCGCGCTCGACTGCGACGAGCAGACGCTCGGACACCTTGCTGGTGGCCCGGGCGCCCACGCGTTCGACCGTATCGCCCAATGCGCTGTCGGCGAACCGACTGCGAATCTCGGCTGCGTAGTAGCCGACCGTCGTCGAATCCATCGGCATGACGGAGGCGTACTCGCCGTGGATGCGTTCCAGCAGCGCCGAGATGCTGGCGTTCTGCGTGGCCTCGTGGATGTACTTGAAGCCCATCCGCTGTCCGAGGATGGCGGGCACCTGGTGCGCGCCGTTCAGACAGAAGAATTTGAGCTCCCAGAACGGCGTGCAGTCCTCCACGAGCCGCGCACCAGCAGTCTCCCACGGCGGCAGCGCGAACTTGCCGCGTTCGACGACGAGCTGGTGAAAGTACTCGGTGCCGACGACGACGCAGCTCTCGAAACCGAGATAGTCCGCCGCATCCTTGCGGAAGTCGGCGGTCGTCTCGGGCGTGATCCGGTCGACGGTGGAGACCGGGAAGTCGACGTTGGTTTCGATCCAGGTTGCCAGCTCGGTCATGTCCAGCTCCTGCACGAACTGCACCAAGCCGCTCTTGAGCGTTTTGGAGTTCTGCGGGATGTTGTCCAGCGACAGCAGGGTGAGCGGGCCGCCGTTGGCCTTTCGCCGCTGCTCGAGCCCGTTGACCATGTACCAGTAGAGCGTGCGCGGGCTCTGACCGGCAGGCAGGTTGAGGTCGTGGAACACGTCGGGGTGCGACAGGTCGAGGCGGTTGTCCCGTCCGACCACGTAGTAGCCCTTGTTGGTGACGGTGAAGGTCACCAGCCGGATGCGACTGTCGGCGACGGTCGCAACGATCTGGTTGGGATCTTCCTTGCCGAACAGAGTGCCGACAATCGGTGCCATCACCGACGGCCTGCGCTTGTTTCCTTCCCGCTCGATCAGAACGTACAGGTTATCCTGCTTGCGCAGACCTGAGATCGTTCCGTCCGAGCGGATGGAGGCGGCAATGATGCCCCAGCTGTTGTCCTGGTTCAGGATCTTGTCGGTGTACGACGCGATGTGGGCCAAGGCGAAATTGCCAGCACCGATGTGCAGATGCCCGGGCGTGATTGACCGGGGGTCGTAATTGGGTCCGTTGACGTGCGCCGGCAGCGAGCCGAGCGTCGCCAGGGACAGCTTGGGGCGCTGCACGATCTGCGGCTGCCCTTGATCCTGAGCACCGTCCGTGACGAACTGGTGCATGTCATTTTGTGCCGATTTGTCCATTGAACATCCTCCATTGGTTGGAA
The DNA here is from genome assembly GCA_020050835.1 of Candidatus Obscuribacterales bacterium. Lineage (GTDB taxonomy): Bacteria > Cyanobacteriota > Vampirovibrionia > Obscuribacterales > Obscuribacteraceae > JAGVKB01. The sequence continues at coordinate 28,319 of JAGVKB010000132.1, forward strand.
ACGGGTGTTCGCAGGCGCGATGAAGTGACATCTCGCGCAAGCGGGCGACATGTTTTAGTCAGCAAAATCTTTCAAGCGCTTAACCAAACGAGGTCGGCTGCCGTTGCCGCCCTCAAGCCGCACGAAGTCAGAACAAACTTTCAAGCCGTACGGCTCGAAAGACTGTTCTCACTCCAAGCAGTAATTAGCTGCTTAAGCGGGGTCCGAATTGGTTATCTGGTTAAGGCTTGAAGGGGTTTTACCGCCAAAAACGTCTGAAATAGAAGTTGTATAGACCGTAGCGGAAACACAGATGTCAAGCAACGCTTAAGTGAACAAAAATGGCACCACAAAGTCCCAAAAATCAGATTTAATCCAATGAGAACCACTTAACAGTTTTGCGAGCTTCTGCAAGGTAAAGATTCCCGCAGTAATCTTGGGTCGTGGACAGACATCTGGCGGTACAATCACCAGGCGATGATCGGCTCTAGCAATCAGATGTTCGATCACATAGCGGCGACGCATCAAAAACGATTCGGCTAACCGTGAACATCCCACTGGATAGGCGGCAGAGCCAGCAATGCAGCAACTCTTACATCCAAGGGGTGACCAACGACATGACCGCGCTAACTATCTCAACCGCCTCGCTGAAGAATCCGCCCAAGAACGTCAAGTGTCCTAGTTACGATCGGTCCACTCTGACCGAGGGAATCTTGCACATTGGGGTGGGCGCTTTTCATCGATCGCATCAGGCTCTCTATCTCGATGATCTGATCGAATCGCACGGCGTGAAAGATTGGGCAATTTACGGCGTCGGCATCATGCCGCAAGACGAGGCGATGAACAACGCACTCAATTCGCAAAACTGCCTCTATACGCTGATCGAACGAAGCGGTGACAACAGCTCGGCGCGCATTATCGGCTCGCTCACTCATTATGTGTTCGGACATAGAGACCCGGAAGCCGTCTTTGCAAAGATGGCTGATCCGCAGATTAAGATCGTTACCTTGACGGCAACCGAAGGAGGCTATTGCTTCCATCAGGGAACCGGCGAGCTGGACCTGACTAACAGTGGCATACAAAACGATTTGAAGAATCCGCTCAAACCGCAAACCATTTTCGGCTATCTTGCCGAAGGTTTGAATCGCAGGCGCAAAGCCGGCATCGTTCCCTTTACAGCGCTGTCCTGCGATAACCTTCAGGGTAATGGCCATGTTCTTCGCAAAACGCTGCTGGCCTTTTGCGCGCAGAAAGACAAAGAGCTCGCTGCCTGGATCGAAAAGAATGTCAGCTTTCCGAATTGCATGGTAGACAGAATCACCCCCGCGACTACCGATGCCGAAAGAGAGTTCGTGCGCTCCACTTACAATCTGGATGATGCCTTTCCAGTCGTGTCGGAACCGTTTCGGCAATGGGTGATCGAAGACGACTTCTCCAATGGTCGCCCACCGCTGGAGAAAGTCGGCGTGCAATTCACGAGCGACGTTGCCCCATACGAAAAGATGAAAATTCGCTTGCTCAACGCAAGCCATTCGGCAATGGGCTATCTCGGTTACTTAATCGGCTACCGCTACATCTACGAAATAGCTCAGGCAGCAGAATTCACCGACTATCTTCGAGATTTGATGGACGTAGAAGTTACACCGTTGGTGGGAGACGTTCCCGGTGTCAATCTTTGCGACTATAAGCGAACTTTGATGGAGCGGTTCTCCAACGCAGTAATCAAGGATCAAGCTTTACGCATCTGCATGGACGGCTCTGCCAAGATGCCCAAGTTTGTGCTCCCTTCGATTGTCGAACAGTTGGAACGGAAAGGACCGATCCGGCGGCTTACGCTCTGTGTCGCCAGTTGGATGCGCTTCCTAACCGGCAAGGACGAGCAAGGTGCAGATATACCGCTGGTCGATCCGATGGCAGACAGACTTCGAGCCGTCGCCGAAAACAGTGGACCGAATCCAAGACCACTGCTTGAGCTTACCGATATCTTCGGCGATCTCGGCCAGTCTCAAAGGTTCGCTCAAGAACTGGAGCTGCTCTTGAAATCGCTTTATGAAAAGGGCGCTCGTGAGACGCTAGAATTCTGCAAAAAGACTGCCGAAAGGTAATCGCTGCTTGTGAAGTAAGTAGATAGTCGCAGACTCTCCAGCCACCCCCCCTGACATCAGCACTGCAACTGGTGTTGCTATTGGATGCTGAACTTGGTGCGGCCTACCTTGAGAACGTCGCGTGGAGTCAGCTTGACTTTGCCATTGACCAGCTCGTCGTTGACCGTAGTACCGTTGCTGCTGCCAAGATCTTCCAGGTACCAGCCGCCATCAGCCCAAAACACCTTGGCATGATGCCCGGACATGTACGGGTCGGTCGTAACAACAACGTTGTTGTCGGGCGCTCGACCGATCGTAATAACCGGTCCGTTGATTGGAAACGTCTCGTTGGTAGTCAGGTTGACAAGTACTGGTAGACGGGCGCCGGTCGGGTTGCTATTAGTCATCTTGCTTCGTCTGGTAAGGGGTAGTTCGCAAAACAATCACTTTGCTTATTGTAAGCCAACTTTTTGCGAGAGACCCAACTCTTTAACGGCAACCGTTAAGCGGCTGTTCTCATCCGGCAGGAAAGGCGAATCACCATCTTCCCGTTGTCGCATATTCAGTTGTCCTTCAGGGCTGCGCTTGCACTGACAATTTGGTGCAAAATGAGGCTTGAGTCTAGGTTTTCACCCAGTCGATTGAAACACCGGTGCGGTTCCGTCCAAGCGGAGCAACTTTACCTATCAAAGATCGATTACCTTAAGCAAAGTTCCCTTGCCGGCATCTTGAGATGTTGTTCCTCGGCTCAGTCAGCACGTTTCTTCGACTCTTCACAAGTGCTGTTTTCTCGAAACAAAGCGCTGTCAAGCACATTTTTAAGCAAGCAGTTACACTTGGGAGAACCGCCTTAAGGTGTGTCAAAGAGCTCAATTTTTTTCATTATGAACAGACCACTTTCCAAGCTTCGCTTAATCTTCCACCAAACCGCGCCGGTCTCCCAGGAATGTCCGGTGGAAAGACCCTGGCGACATGACACCGGCGCTTGGTCGAATGTTTACGCCGCGCTAGCTGTTAAACCAGCTCGATAGTAGGGAAAACACCCCTGAAGCTGGGAAGGATGCGCTAACCTTGCCAACCGCCCCCATTCACACGCCAATCAAAGTTTTGGGCATTTTTGCCAGCCAACTTGATTCGCTCCGGCTGGCTAACGACTGTCCGTCCATACCGGATTGAGCGAAGTCGCAACTGGCTGCTGGAGCCAGCATGAGCAGCTTGAGCGAGATCTTTCCGTAGTAAGCCAAGCAGGCCTGTCTTAACTTGCGAAATGACCCGCCTCTCTATGTTGAGATCAAAGGTTTCAAAGTTGTACGGTAACTCTACACATGTACTTCACATAAACTGCTCGAGCTCAAACAAGAACCGCCAAAACAAGCCCAATGACCAATCCAGACCGTTCAGTCGACTTACCAGTTGACCAACAAAAGTTTGGCCGTCGAGCAGACTGACAAGCAGCTTCCGCTGTTCCTATGTGGAGACAGCTGGAGTCGCTCGTAAACAAGCCGCGGACTGACACCACCTACGATGCCACCGGCGTCGCGGTCTTCAGCCCGTAAAAGCACTGGCGTGAAAACCAGCGCTGATTCCTCTACTCGCCTGCCCAGTGTCTGGTGCAGGCGCATCTTGCTTTGCCAACCAATTCGAGAGGTACACAAAATGGCCAATTCGAAAAAACCCTCCGCCAACAACAAGCGCTCCGGCAGAGGGAAGAAGACCAACGCCTCGCCCCCCCAGGACGATGCGAAGAAGCGCAAGAAGACCGGCGAACCCAGTCCCAAACCGGAAACCGCCGCCAAGCCGCGCAAGCAGCGCATGCGCAAGGTTCCGAAGGCCCCCGAGCCATTCCAGCCGCCGACGATCGAAGCGATCACCACGCCTCAGATCATCCTGGCTCCCCAAGAGCCGGTGCAGATCGTCGGCCCGTCGCTGCCGTTCAACATCGACGACCCGCGTCTGCATGGGCTGGACCCGGCCGTCCTCGACCAGTGGTACTCGGAAAACCTCAAGCTTCACGAGTATCCGGACCCCAACTCGATCGAAGTCGACGACGACGGCTACGTGGTGGGCTACGTCACCAAGCCGGACGATCGCGGCTACTCCATCCGCGAGTCGGACAGCCACATCATCGTGCCCGACGCGGTGCTGACCGGGCTGTTCAAGGTCAACCTGCCCGACTTGCTCAAGCGTGGCGACGCGCCCAGCCGGTCGGTGCTCAAGCTGCTCACCGGTCTGCAGCCGACCGATGACGACGGCCGCTTCAAGTTGCCGTCGGACCTCCTCAAGCAGCTGCTTGACCTCAATCTGCCCGACCCGCTCGGCGCCAAGGGCGGCAAAGGCAAGGGCGGCAAGGGGGGCGGTCAGCCGCTGGCCAGCCCGCAGCTGGTGGAGCAGGTGGTCGACCAGGGCTTCGCCTCCGGCAACGTCGGCGAAGTCGGATACACCGACAACCTCGTGGTCCAGTGCCAGAACGCTGAGTTCTTGGACGCTTCCAAAGCGACCTTCTTCCTCAACTCCTGGGTGAAGATCGCCAAGCGCGGCCACGTCACCATGTGGGTGGAATGCGATCCGGCCGCGCTTGCGGTGATCGGCAAAGCGGCCGGCTACGGTCACTTCTGCTGCAAGCCGAACTCGCGTGGTCAGGGCGTCGGCTTCACGATCCACCCGCGCCTGGAGCTGCTCGGTCCGCCCGAGTCGATCTGGGCGATCGCCAACGTCGGCGGGATCAGGGACCTGCGTCCCGGCTACCGCCTGCACTTGCGCGACAAGGTCAGCGGCCTGGAGTTCTACGTCGAAGTCCTGCATCTCAAGTCGATGCGGGGTGGCCCGGCGCAGACCGCTCCGATTCGCTACAAGCAGTGCGAAGAAACCGTCAAGGGCAACCTGGGTCTGAAGCCCATCCTGGTCGGCGGCGACTTCAACACCTTCCTCAACAACTCGTCCGACACCCTGCCGCTCACGCAAGCGGGGTACCAGCTCGTCTACCCGCACGACAATACGTCGACGCAGGCGATGGGCGGCCGTCTGGACGGTCTCTTCGTTTACCAACTGAGCCAGAAGGTCGGTCACTACCAGGTGTTCAACTGGTGGAAGGATTCACGGATCCGCCGCACCCTGACGGACCACGGCTGCGTCCGCTACGTCATCTACAGCACCGGTGGCTCGACCACCGATGCCGGTGACAGCGGTCAGGGCGTGGAAGTGGTAACGCAATAGTGCTACCGGCGGCGGATAGGCTCGGTCAACCTTGCCTGTCCGCCGTCCCACTGCTTTCACACAGGTGCTGAATCATGACAAACCAAGACAAGCCTGGCTTAAGGCACCAGATCGGCAGTTTTCTCTGGAGCGGACTACTCGTCATGCTCGCTCCGGCGATCACCGTCTGGCTGCTCAAGCTGGTTTACGGCATACTCAACGACGCGCTCGGACCGGTGGTTTCTTTCTTTGTCCGGCTGACCATCCCACATGCGTGGCTTGGACCGTTTGGCAACGGAGACATCCCCGGTCTAGCTCTATTGGTTACTTTGCTGTTCCTGATTCTGGTCGGCTGGGTAGCCCGCAGTCCGTTCGGCAAGAAGCTGCTTACGACCGTACTCGACACCATCTTCGACAAGGTGCCGGGAGTGCGCAGCGTCTATGCCGCTATCCGGACAACGGTCGAAACGTTGGCCGACCCGAAAAAGCGTGAGTTCAAGAAAGCAGTTTGGATTCCGGCCTTCGGCAAAGGCCGCGCTCTGGTCCTGGTGACAGGTGAGAGTAAGGACGAGACGACCGGGCAAAAGCTGTACACCGTCTGGTGGCCGCATTCGCCCAATCCGATGTCCGGAATGATCATGACCTTTCCCGATGACGACGTAGTTGAGTCCAAGCTGGACTACCAGCAAGCGATGGAGATTTACGTCTCGCTCGGGGTCAAGATGCCGCTTTCGCTGCGCCTTACCAGCGCAGTCGCTTCCGCGATTCTCAAAGTGCTGCCGGAGCCGGGTGAGCTGAAAGACTCGTAAGCAGCGGATATTCCGCCGCTCGGATTTCACCCGACCGCACGCTCGTAACCGTCTGTCCGGCAAGGACGGTCTTTCACTCTTTTAACCCGGCGCAAGTCGCCGGAGGATGGGGGAACTACCATGTCTCGTAAAGCAATCGCGTACGATTCGGTTCGCCAGAACTGGCTGTTTCCGTACGAAGATCTCCGCACCGAACAGATCGGTCGGCGGATCGCCTGCGCTCTCAGCCGGGGCGAGGAAGCGGTCCAGTTCGAGGACCTGACCGTGTCCGTCAACTACCTGGTCGAGATGCTGCGTTTCAAGGGCCGCTACGGCTGGTTCTACGACGCCATCGACCTCGGCGTCGGCGACCACGAATTCGACCCGAATCGCATCACGCCGTCGTCCCACTGGCAGGAAGTTCAGGAGCTCCGGCGGAAGAAGCGGGAGCTGACGGCACAGGTCCGGGTGGCGCGTGGTCTTCACCAGGACCACTCCGCCGAACAACTCGAACAGCTGGTACGCGACACGCAGTTGCGCATCCGAGAGCTGCTCCGGCCCGGTGGCTAGTCCGACCACCAACTCGCTGCGCAGCTGATACAGCGCGGCCCAGTCGTTGCAAAAGGGGCTCGGTCTTAAGACCGAGCCCCTTTTGTACTTTTTGAAAAAAAATTCCAAGGAGGGGAATCCCTATGCGCATGAAGCTTTTCATGATCTGCGCGCTGATTCTCAGCAACGTCGCTCTTTGCTTCTCTCAACCCGCCGAATCTTCAGTCGGCGGTCCGGGAGCCACTCAGGTAAAGGCCCAGAATTCGGGCTCCGCCTCGACTCTGTATCCGAACAGCGGTGCAGTATATTACTCCTATCGCACCGTTGGCGGTGCCAAAGTCAACGTCGTGCAGGCAGACCTGAGCTCGGGTCAATGGCAGTTGAAACCGGTGGTCAACCCCGGACTGTCGACTACTTCGTCGGCCGCACACAAAAGCAATGCCAGCGCAGCAGTCAACGGCGGCTACTTCGACCTGACGACCGGCGCCAGCTTGAGCACAGTCGTGATCGACGGCAAGCCGGTCAAAGCGCCGCGTGAAATGTCGCTGGTCAAAAAGAAAGATCACCTGGCGGCCTACCGGCAGGCGATCGCCAATCGAAGCGAGCTTCGCGTGCTGATTGGCCCGGACGGCAAGCAATCTGCTCAGATCGCTTTCCACAATGACGCCGTTGCCAGCGGATACCAGCTCTTGCATTCGCTGCAAGGTGGTCCGCAACTGGTACCGAGCCTGACCACAAAAGAGGAGGCGTTCATCAGGACGAACTCGAACGGCTATCGCATCGACGTCATCCGCTCGACCGACCGCGCCGCTCGCACCGCTTTCGGTATCAGAGCAGACGGCCAGGTAGTGCTGGTGGCGGTGGAAGGACCGGAGAACGGTGGCGGCTCTCCCGGCGTTTCGCTGGCTGGTCTGGCTCAGATCATGAGAGACCTCGACTGCGCCTCCGCCGTCAACCTCGATGGCGGCCACTCGACAGCAATGTATGTCAAACTCGGCTCTCCAAACGGTGGACGGACGGTCTGCGGCGGACGCAATCAAGCCGCCGTCAAAACCGTGCTCGTGCTCGTCCCAGCCGGAAAGCAGTAAATGACTGCGGTCCGGAGAAGATACCCCCATGCAAAAAAGCCCCAGTACTTTCGCCACGAAAGTCGCCGGGGCTTTTTCTTCGCAATTTTCTACTATTTTGTATAATTATTAACACCAGTCCATGCCTGTTCATGACGCACTGGCACGGAGTTTAATCTTGCCTGCGTTATCTTCGCAGGCATGCACCAGTCGGCACACTGCGGGTCATTGGCTTGCAGCAAGCAGACTTCAATCATCGCCTGATCTTATCGGCGTCCAGCCAAATCGAGTTGCTACAGTTCGTTAGTACAGAGGCGGCAGGTCAATCCACCACAACGAATCCCTTTCGTTGAAGTCAATCGCCAACCCGGGTAACTCCTTAGCCAACCTATCCTTGCCCAGTTGCGTGACTTTGGTGCCAGCAAGCTCTAACTGACCCAAAACAGGCAACTTCTCCAGGTGCCTCAGTCCAGCGTCAGTAACCTTGGTGTGTTCCAAAAAAAGATTTACCAGCCCCTTAAGCTGTCCGATACTGGACAAACTACGATCTGAAATGGCTGTATTACCGAGATCCAAGAACTGTAGATTCTCAAACCGGACGATCTGCTCTAATCCAGCATCAGTGATATCAGTATTGTCTAGAGATAGACTGTCCAGACTCTTCATGCCAATAAGATGCTTCAGTCCGGCACCGGTGATGTTTGTGCTAGTCAGGCAGAGCCTGGTTACTTTGTCCAACCCGGAGAGATGTCTAAGCCCGGCATCCGTTATGCCGCTCTGTTGAAGGTTGACAGAATTCAGATTTGGAAAAGCTCTAAGATACGACAGATCATCATCAGTGGCGGTCGGAAGAATGATACCGGTAAAGTTATCGATTGACTTTCTATTTAACTCAACTAGATCATCCAGATCGTCGAGCCTGGTGGCGATTCGATTGAGATGCAGGCCATCAGCCAATTCTCGTAGTCCAGAAAGCTTCCGCTTGTTCTCATTGGAAGAAAACAGCTCTACAAAGTCGTCTACTGCCTTGAGCTCTTTGGATCTCGATGGATCGCAGTTTGTAAGCCACGGATTGTCAGGCCGAAAGATTACCTTGTGTAAACGCCGGCAAGCGTCAGGCACATCAGCCGCTACTGTCTCAAAATCAGAAACATATGGACTTATGGCTGCCTCGATCCTTACTTTCACTTCCGGGTCATCCGGGCAGCCTTTCAAGAGAAGACCTAGCGCTGGTAAGTTAGTAGCTGGATCCTCAGCGATTAAGGATGCTAAATCGTTTGATGCTTGCCGACGAACAGAGAATTCATCGTCACCCAACCTCTTAAGAATTGACGAAGCCTTCGCCGCCTTTTCGTCATACTCGTCGGACACGTCGAATTGCTCATTTCGATCGTCGATCGATACTGGCCGATGCGCATCGAAAAGCTCAGCTACTGTTCTCCAGTCCTCACTAATCTGAGCTTGAGATGCTGCTCGAAAACCAGTCAAAGTAGCCTGAATCCATACACTCTCGCTTGCGGCGGCATTGCCGGCCAGAGAACTTTCCGCCCTCAAGTCGTCCACAGGATCGCCAAACGCAGGTCTCAAAAGTTTGCCAGAATCAGATTCGTTCGAGTCACCAGCCATGTCTTTCCCCTCGTGTCACTCTCATCGCAAAACATACATGTCCCAGTTAACGCTGGCTGGAATTAGTTTCACGCAACTGTTAACTGAAGGTGTATCGCCAATGCCAAAAGGACATTGTCAATCGCAGTTGGCCCTGCTCAAGACTAAGAATCCGAATCTGTACTCAAAGTGGAACGCCTTGCGATCGGACCTCGATCTGAGCAGAATCAACGGCTGCTAATTGCTCAAGTTGTCGTAAGAACGCTCTGGCAATGCGGCTATGAGTGTTCTTACACTGCCCGGGAAACGCTGTTCGAAGCCGCTATCTGAGGAGCCAAAAAAAACACCGCCTCGTCGGCGCATTTTGTACCAGATCGAGGCGGTTGCAGCTTTCAAGGTTTTTCGACGGTCTAACCAGCTGCTTGTTCTCTTACTTCCAACTGAAGTTGTAAGTCCCGTTCTTACTCTTGGTCCATTGCAGCTGGTACTCGGAGTTGTAGAGAGTGCCATCGGACTGCACAAACTTGACCTCTTTGCCGTTGGTGATGATCTTGCCCTTCTTATTACCGATATCATCAAGCGGAACAGTGTAAGTAGAGAGCGCACCACCCTCAACGCCAAGTTGCATTTGCACAGACTTGCCTTTCCCGGCCTGTACGTCTCTGCCCATCTCACGCCATCCGCCCAAAACAGCCGCTGTGTCGCCAAAACCATTCAGGCTGGCGAATTGCACGCCACCGGACAATGGATCTTTGAGAACCGATTGATCAGCTTTGCTCTGGTTCTGCTTGAACTCGTTTATCTGGTCAGCCAGCGAAAGCAATGCCGGCATTTCTGTTCCGATGTCGGTCGATCCGAGGCGATCAAAGCTTGTGTCTGTCCTATTATCAATACTCATCTTCTCTCCCGGCGAAACTCGGCGCCAATTAGATGTCGAGGCCGTAGCATAGCGACAAAGTGTGAAAAGGTCGTGGCAAGTCTGGACCAGGCTTTCAACCCGCCGGTCAGACGGCAACCGCGCAAGAGATCCAACAAAAATCGATTTTCTTACTATATGTGTGAATAGACTGGGCAAAGAAAGAGAATTAGGAATGCCTAGTCACTTCACCGATTACAAGTGACGAGGCTACAAGCCGAAAACCGAGCGAGGGATCGGACGCAGACGCGCCGGTCTCCCCCGCTCAGTTCGCCGGAATCTATCAGGCCAGTTTCCCGATGCGCTCGATCGCCTGCTTGAACGAAGTCCCGTTCCAGAGATACGAGCAGTGCAGAGCAGTCCAGATGCAGTAGTGGGGAGGACCATCTGCCGGCGGACACAGGTTGGTGGTGACGACAATTCCGTTGGCGATCCGGCAGCTCTTATTACCGGTGAAGTGGAAGCCGAATGCTTGACGGCGGCAAGGAATGAATCCGAACAGCAGCAGGCTGGGTGCTGTAAACGAGGCGTGCAGGCAGTAGTCTGCCTCTGTCTCAGCGGTGATGGTCACCGACACGTCCCGAACCGGTCGCAAGCTCCGGAGCGCTTCTGCAATCTGTTCGCGGGCCTCGCTGGCTGATACGAACGGCTCCGGAGCAGACGGTGTGCTGTCTGTCATGTGTTGTGCCTTCTGTACTGGAGGATTGCTAAAAAAGGCGGACCGGCTCACGGTGAACCGGCCACATAAACTGCATTGCCTTCAGCACGACAGGGCTAGTAGTGCTCGCCGGGAGAGAGCAGGCTACCGCTGTCTTGCTTGCGCCCATTCTTGGCCTTGCGGGACTTGGTCCCCTTGTCGTCCGTGCCCTTCAGCGAAGCAAGCGGCCAGAGACTGAACTCGACGGTCGCCAAGCCGGCGGCCACGACCGCGCCGATTACCTCCGAGGACGGTTTGTAGGCCGGAGCAGCCTCATCGAGCGGAACTTGTCCGTCCGTGTTGACGATGATGCCGGCCTGGCGGTAGTCCTCGTTGATTGCCTCCTGCGACAGCTGTCGAAACGCATCGTTGCGCGACAACCTTCTGCCCGCTCCGTGATTGACCGAGTAGCAGCTCTTAACCGCGCCGGCCGCCGGTCGCAGAATGAAGCTCCAATCCTTGTTGCTGCCAGGAATCAGCACCGGATGTCCGCTTTTCTCCCACGGAGTGCCACACAAGCCGGGGTGGCCGGCCGGAAATGCGCGGGTGGCTCCCTTGCGGTGCACCCAGACATTGCCGAATTCCGGATGCCATTCGCGCTGTACGAGATTGTGGCTAATCTCATAAATGAGCGAAAGCTCCGACTTGAAGACCTCGCGGAAGGCCTCGGCCACCTGTTCGAAGATAACCAGCCGATTGAGGATCGCGAAGTTGCCGCCGGCGGCGACAGCGTTCAAGTAATCCTGGTAGTGCTGAGACTCGGGAGTGAAATAGCCGAGGTCGAGCTGGGTTACCAGGTCCGGCTTTTCGGCCCGGGCCAGGTCGAAGTAGTTGGTCGCCATTCCATGCCCGAACCCACGGCTGCCGGTATGAACCTGCAGAAACAGGGTGCCGGTTTCCTCTGCCCGCTGCAGTTCGATGAAGTGATTGCCACCACCAAGACTGCCGAGCTGCTCGCGACCACGTTCCGGTCGCCCGCGGCCTCCCCACGGCACCGGCCAGGAATCGTCCACCGGGATGCAGTGGCGCTCGGCCTGGCTACGGTCGAAGCTCGCGCCGTAGCGCTTCACGTAGTACTCGGCACCACCACGGATGAGGTTCTCGAATTCCTTTTCAGACACCTTGCTCAGTTTGGTGCTGCGACCGCCGGCGCCCATCTCAACTCGCTTGGAGACCTCGACGTTGAAGGCCAGCCGCTTCTCCGGGGTGGCTGCCTCGAAGGGAACGTTGGATCGCGCCGACATCATTCCGCAGCCGATGTCGTAGCCGACCGGACCCATCGCGATTGCGCCATCATCGGCGGTGACCAGCACGCAGCCGACCGGAACCCCGTAGCCGTAGTGGGTGTCCGGCGTGATGACCACCATCTTGACCCCCGGGAAGCGGGTGGCGTTGACGATTTGAGAGTAGAGAGCCGGCTCCGCATCGTGCAGCAACCCGGCCGTCAGGAACAGGCGCACCGGCACATCGCCAATCTCTTCCGTCTTGAGGTCGAAGTAGCCGTCAGTGTTCCAGCTCGTGAAATTCTTCCAGTTCGTCATCTAAAACCCTCCATCTAAGAATGACACAGATCTGGACGAACACCGCCTGCGGCGCTCATCCGACTTGACACAGCTGACAACTGCGAGCCGCGGCTCGTAAAAAACGCGGCTCGCTTCGAAACGCCTCGGCGTTACTAACCGGGCGGGAGCAAGCAGCTCATGAACTGCCGGGCAATCTCCAGCTGATTGTCATTTTCAGAACCGATCTGAAGCCCGGGATTGGGGTCAATCAGCAGATCGATGCCGATGCCCGGAGCATCTTCGCTGATGCCGTCGCCCGGCCAATGCCCGCTCGGGTTGAAGTACTGCAAGGACACAGTGATCAACAGAGTTTGCAGCGGCAACACCTTCGGTGAAAATCCGACACCTTTGCCGAGCGTACTCGTGCCGACAATCACCGCTTTGCCGTTGTCCTTGAGTGCCCCGGCGAAGAGCTCTGAAGCGCTGGCCGTCCGCCCATTGACCAAAATGATCAGCGGCCGCTCTCCCAACATGTTGACTGCGCGCTCAGACCGGTACTGCTTGGCGGTGCCGCCAGTCTTCTCCTCGGAGATCAAAAACTTGTCAGACTCTAAAGAGTAGACAGTTTTCTGGTAGCTGCTGCCCTTGAGCTTCTGCCTGGTGATAGTGACCAGTCCGTCTTCGAGAAACATCGAGACCATGTAGATGGCGCGCAAAACCGCTCCGCCGTCATTGCCGCGCAGATCGACAATCAATCCCTTGCAAGAATCCAGCTTCGCCAGCTCTGTCTCGACAGCCTTCTCGATGCCGTCATCCATGAAGTTGGTCCAGCGGAGATAGCCGATGTTGCCGGCAAGAATTTTGCCAAAGACCGTTTGGCGGAATACCCTTACGCGCTCCAGAGCGCACGACTTATCACCACCGGCAGTGCGCACCACCAACTCGGCCGGCCGCTGCTCTGGCAGCTGCAGCCAGCGATTAATTTTGCGGAAATCCTGACCGGCAGTCGATTTGCCGTCAATGCTCAAGATCGCATCACCACACCGGAGACCTGCCTTGTCAGCCGGTGAGCCAGCAACCACTTCCTCGATCAGGGCAAACCCGTCAGCACTGCCCTTGCAGAGAAACTTGCCGTGCCCGTCGCTGGCGGGTCGCAACCGACTGTCGAGCAAAGGCGCCACCACGATCCCAGTGCTGATATCCCAACCAGGGAGCAAGGGCTGGGTCACGCCAGAGATGTCATTAAGCGACGTGTAGCCATCGTGAATCTCGGTCTTGAGCATCTGATTCGCGAACTCGATGGCGTCTTGCCGGGTGCGAATCTGATTGTCGAAACGGTGCTCCCACTGCCGCCAATTGGCCAGTTTGTCCTGGTCGTAGAGATCGTCGGCAACCTGTGCCCAGACCTGATGGTAAAGCTCGGTCGGCGTCGTGCGCAGCATGAAGTAGAGAGACACCGCCATGGTCGTCAACATGACGATCAGGAACAGAAGGCTCATAAACACGCCATTGAGCAGCTTCATGTTCCACTTGGACCGCCGCTCGTAAGCCGGGTCGAAGTCGTTCATCATCTGGTCCTTTCAAGAAAGAAGGAGAAGAGATTCGAGCCGGACAGCCAGTAGCTTTGGCTGGGCCGGCAAACAAGCACCGCGCGAAGACAGGCAGACTCGCAAGCCTGCCTGTCTTTTAGAGATCAGCCGTAACAGCAGTCATTCCCGCCGCATATACAAGCCGACGAAGTTGTTGGTGGCGTGCACCATAATCGGAAGCCAGAGGTTGTCGCTGTACTGAAGTGCGACGCCAAGAGCCAGGCTGACGAAGAAGGTCTCAAGCGACCGCTGCCAGCTGGTCCAATGACCCAGTCCAAACAAGACAGACGTCCACCACACGCCCAGCATCGGCTGAATTGCCCCACGGAAGAAAACCTCTTCGCTGAAGCCGGAACTGGCCGCGACGACCAGCATCCCGAAAGTCGAGTAGCCTTGAAACTCGCTCTCCTCGCCCTCCGGCAACGGCATAATCCGTTCGTAGACATGGGTGAAGAAAAATACGCAAACCACTCCCAGCACGACTCCGAGCGCGGCGTAGCCGAGGGAAAAGCCAATCTGCCTCTGAAACTGATCAACTGCCCCCGGCTGTCCTGCTTGCTTGAACAACGCGTCTCGGATACCGAGGCACGCTAAAGCAAGAAACAGAAAGAAGACACCCTGCAAGACAATCAGCGCCGGCGAAATCTGTTTTCGCATATCGCATCCCTTCACTTTCTAATCCGAGCGTTGCTCCGTCCTGCGCGTTCGGCACAGTGGTGGAGCGCAGCCTCGTAGGTTCAATCCAATCTGCCTGTACGAAACACGCCCACCAGCGAAACCCGGTCGAGCGGACAGGCAGATAATCGATTGGAGCTTGGTTCTTGGTTCTAGCTAGAGAGACAACTTCGGGGAGACAAAAGGCATGCCAGATCAAGCTAGCTAAAAGTGGTTCCTAATATCAACAAACTTCTAAGCTTCACAACATACCAGTTATATTCAGCGTGGTGTTTCTGCTGATTCGGGCGAGGTTCGATTTCGTACGCTTCCCACTGAGCACGGTTGCACTTGAGTTAGCGCGCTGGCGCTAGACTGACATGCGCCAGGGACGGTTTATATTTATGCTGTCATATAGTTGATGGGTTAGTCAAAAAAAGAGAACGACACCTGACACTACAAGTACGCAAGGGGTTTTAGCCCTTGCGTACCGCAATCCTCTTTGTTGCCTGCTGCCGACTGTTCGTCGCCACTAATGCTGAGCCTTGACCCACTTGATGAATTCATCTTCGCTCATGCGCACCGAATTTCTGTCCGGATGGCGATGGTCGCTGTTGAGATCCATCACCGTCAACGTACCGTCACTGTTGCGATGAATATCCTTCGGCACAATCACGCCGTTTGGCAGCCTGTACCCTTTCAGGCGGTTGAATCCGCCATCCTTCCCGTCGCGCCCAGGTAGCGGCTCGACCACGCGCGTAACAAAGCCGCCGTCAGGTAGCTTGATCTGAACGATCACCTCAGTGTGTCTGCTGACGCGAACGCTGTCGAATTCGAGCTTCCCGATCGAGCTTCCAGCCGGCACCGGCTTGCTTTCGGCTGCCGGCGCATCGGTGAAACCAGCACAGGCGAACAACAAAGTCAGGATCGTCAGGAGTCGCGAAATTCCCTGCTTGAACATGTGATTCTCCTCGCTAAACATCATTGCACCCCAGCTTCCTGGCGTGGAGTTTGCCATCTTTCAAACGAAGCAGCGCTTCCTCAACGACGCTTGGCGATCTGTACCTTGATCGTTTTCAACGCTTCTTTGAGTTGGGCGTCGTCCTGGCTATGCCGCACGCGCAGTACCTCCTTGTCCGGCGTGATACCAACTCCGGAAGGGCAGAGTCCACTGGGTGTTTCGTAAACGATCGTGCGAACCATGAGTTCGGCGCCGTTCTCCAGCTCCCAAACGCTTGACCCCACACCTTTGCCGTAGGTTGTAGCTCCAACAATTACGGCACGTTTGTTGTCTTTGAGCGCTCCCACCAGGATTTCGGAGGCGCTGGCAGAGAGTTCGTCAGTAAGCACCACCAGCGGCACCGTCTTTAAACGCGCCCAGAACTTTCTCTCCGCCTCGCTCTTTCCGACGTGCAC
Organism: Candidatus Obscuribacterales bacterium; assembly: GCA_020050835.1. Lineage (GTDB taxonomy): Bacteria > Cyanobacteriota > Vampirovibrionia > Obscuribacterales > Obscuribacteraceae > JAGVKB01. Next base: position 44,357 of record JAGVKB010000132.1, read on the forward strand.
GTTCTCCAAGCCTTTGGAAGCAGCGTAAGTACGCACATCAGCAACATCCTTGCGGCGCTCCTTAATCGTAACAATGTTGCCATCGAGCAGGAGCATGCCAGCGATATTTACAGCTTCGTTGATACTGCCACCACTATTGCCCCGCACGTCCAGAATCAGGCCTTTTATGAAGCCGTCTACCTGCTGGTCCATGTCAAACAACATTGTGACCATCTTCTGCTGGATCTCACCATCGTTGAAGTTTGGAAGGCGAATATACGCGACATCCGCGTCCTTCCAGCGTCCGGTCAGTACCGGCCCGGGCGTCGGCACCAACTTGACCTTCAGCTTCTCCTCTATACCGGCATAGAAGATAGTGACTGCCAGCTCATCGCCGATACCGCCCAACATTAGAGAACCGACCTCGGCGGCGGTCATTCCTTTCAGCGTTTTTCCGTTGATCGACCGCAATTGATCTCCCCGCCTGAGATCAGCCCTGTAGGCTGGTGAGGCATAGTGCACGTAGTCGATCACGTAGCTGCCATCGACCTCAGTCTTGAGCAGCACCCCGAGTTCAGCCAGCTGCGCGTTTGTGTAATCATCGTGCCGGTTGCGATCCGCAACACTGGAGTACTTCGTGTAGGGGTCCTTCAAACTGGCGAGCATGTCCTTCACGGCCGCATCCAGCTGATCGACTGTGCGAAGCTGCCCTTTGTAGCGCTCCTTCCAGCTTGCCCAGTCCTTGAGAGCGGAGGAATCATGATAGGAATTTCTTACGCTGGCCCAAACCTGGTTGTAGAGCCGCTCCAGCTGGTCGGGAGTAGCGGACCAGGAAGCTGATGTTGGCTCCGATTTCTTCTCTGCCGTTTGGGGCTTGAGCAGTTCCGCCGTCCTTCCGGGCACGCAAAAACCGCAAGCGAGAAGCAGACAGACACCAACCAACAACCTTTTCAAGCTTTTCATGACTTGCTCCTTTCAGGGGAAGCAAGATCGAAGGTTCAGCCGGTCCGGAACACCCGGACACTCCAACTGCCCTTCCTGTAAACGTCGAAAGTGGCAAGGCGCGGAGCCAAGCCATTTCCGCAGAGAGAGCTAGTCGTGTCATCGCTCGTGATTGGAGCAGATGGCAGAAAAACTTTTTCTAGTGAAAAATAGAGAGCTGTAAACTGTTCCTACTGCACGAGTGAAAGACCAAGATATAAGTTGTTGTTAGCAAAAGTCTCGCCAGCAGACAAAGATCAAAATCGCAGCACAGCCTTGCTCTCTGATCGATCCGCCAGATGAGCGGAGAAAGCCGCCTACACTGTCTTTGAAAGGATTGGAAAGCACTACTGACCAGCCGAGACTATCCATCACGGGACCAAACAATGGGGGTTAGCCCACTGAAAGTCAACCGACACAATTGATCCTGGCATGGCCGAACCGGCGCAACACCGGCATGGACTCCTACCGGCCTGAGATAGCTTCGCTGAACCGTTCTATTGCTTGCTCGATCTCAGTTTCAGCGACATGAGCGAAGGGAATTAGCAGCTCTCTTTCGTTCGGACTCCCGCAGTAGTAGGCACCGGTTGACACCATCGGCAAGCCGGACTGGCGAGCGGCCGACAAGATCAGATCTTCCTGAAATTCAGGCTCAAAATGCACCATAAGATGAGTCCCGGCGCTGACCGGAGAGATCCTAACTTTGCCTGGTAAGCGCTGATTCAAATGACCAATCAGACTTTCGCGGCGGCGAGCGTAGGTCGCTCGCGTGCGCCGCACATGCCTTTCGAGATGACCTTCACTGATAAACTGAGCCATCGCTTCATGCTCGATGAAATGAAAGTCTCGCTCGGCGAGAGACTTGGCTTTGCGCACGACCGCAACGAGTCGAGGAGGCAAGACCACAAAGCCGAGACTGAGGACCGGAAACATTATCTTCCAGAACGAGGACAGGTAGATCACGAGCTGATCTCGGTCTTGACTTTGCAACGTCGGCAGCGGCTTTTCACTGTAGCGAAACTCACTGTCGAAATCGTCCTCCAACACCCAGACCGAATTTCTGCGCGCCCAGGCAAGCAACGCCTCTCTTCTGGCAGGCGACATAACCGCGCCGGTCGGATCGTGATGGGCGGGAGTGACATAAATGAACTTTCCCTGCAGACGTTTCTCAGCCAGGTATTCAACCACCAGTCCTTGCGAATCCACCGGCACCGGCTCGACACTACCGCCGTAGGCCGCGATCAATCGCCGGGCGCCCGGAAATCCCGGGTTTTCGACCAGTGCTCTGTCTCCTTCGTTGATCAATAAACAAGAAAGGAGATCGAGTGCAGACTGCGCACCGGAGAATATACAAATCTGCTCGGCGCTACAGCGGATACCACGCACGCGCGCCAGGTAATCTACCAGGCTATCTCGCAAAGCCCGGTGCCCGAAAACATCGCCGGGCTTTCTTAGCACGTTGAAGTCGCGCTCTTTACTGCACTTCACCAGCAGCTCATGCCATTTCGCAGCCGGCAGTAGATCCGAGTCCGGCGCACTGAAGTTGAGCTCCTCGAACAACTCGACGGCGCTCGGCTCAATTGCGCAGGAGGTCATGATGCGCTCGCCATAATCGGAAAGCCGCAAAGCATCGAGCTCGACTTCATCGTCATCGACCGGCCCCAGCGGCGCCACGGCGACCCGATCGAGCGCTCGCCGCTTGAGGCTTACGAAAGATCCGACCGACGACGATGTGTCGATGTACCCCTGGCGAGACAGCTCGTCGTAAGCTTTGGAGGTCGTGAATCTGGATATGGCCAAGTCTTCAGCCAGTTCACGAGTCGAAGGCAGTTTCGCTCCCGGCGAAAGCTCACCCCGCTCGATCATCGCTATGATCCCATCTATCACCTGGCGGTAGAGCGGTATCTTGCCTTGTTCGTCTAAAGAAAGGACGATTCGCATCGCTTAGCACCATTACAACCAGATTTCCAATCGCTCATAGGAGTATACCCTCTGACCGC
>JAGVKB010000052.1 GCA_020050835.1 Candidatus Obscuribacterales bacterium
GCCAGGAGCCGAAGTAGGCCGGCGGTGCAGTGGTATGCGGGCGCCTGTGCCCGACCAGCTCGCGGAGCGCCCCTTCCGGCAACATATTGAGCGGAAAAGGCGGTGGACCTGGATCTTGACGCTGTGGTGCGGTGACGATCGTTGGTTGAAACATTGGAGTTGGTTGCTGGTGCTGCTCGGCGCCGCTGGCAAAATGTTGAATGCCATTTTGCTGCTTCATCTGCATCAGCTCGTCGTACATCTGTTGCTCGTCGGCTGTCAGCGAGGGAGTTTGCACGAGTAGCGCGCCGGTTTGTCGAACCAGGTGCTCGCCTGGTTTGAGCTGTTGAGCAAACATGTTGTTGGCTCGTGCTCGAGCCGGTTGCTCCATCACTCTTTCGAGCGGCGGCTCCGGAATGCGAGGGATAGCCGGTGCGTGGGACTGCAAGTAAGCTACTTGACCGGGCAACGACGGCACCTGTCCTGGGATAGCCTGCGGCGCCGGTCTGCCGCCTCTTCTGCCGACCTTTTCGTACTGGCAGGACAGTCCGGAGGGAATCTGTGCGTAAGCGCTCTGTTCACCTTGATTGGAAAACGTCGAGACCTGCCCGGCTAGCGGCGCGGGTTGCTGGGCCATCATGCTTGCGGCCAGATTGCGTTCGTCCAAGCGAGCCTGCTGGGCGACCAGCGCCATCTCTACGTCTCTTTTCGACGGCAGCTTTCGATTGGGGACAAATGCTCGCAGGCGTCCGGTGCGCGCTCTCGAGCCGAGATTGGGATCGGACAGGGATATTTTGCAACGTTCCGACTGCTTCGTTTGATCGAGCGCCGCGAGGTTTTGTTTGAGCCATTCGGCTTTATCGCTTACCGCTTCTTCCGCCGCACCAGCTGCGGCCGGTAGCGCCGCCATAATGTTAACGCTTACAAAGATCGCCGATAGTTTCATTTAGGTTCCCACTGCCAGTCGAATCGCTTCGACCAGATATCGTCCAACGGCTCATGCTGCACATGATGACCGGCTCTGGGTGATAGCCTTGAAACAGCGCCAGGCTGTCGTCATTGGGGTGTCAGGTGTGCGAGTTTGAGTCTAGGATAATCGGCTGGGACTGTCACTGGGAAAACTACGCACGCCATTTCCCGAAACCCTGCGCTGGCGGCACTAAGTGGGGGAATTACGGAGGCGCGGTTGGGTCATCGGCAAAGCGCCGATTGACCGGCTGCCTAGTCCCATTGCAACCGATATCCAACCCCTCGCACCGTCATTATGTGCTTGGGATGACTGGGATCTGATTCCAGTTTCTCTCTTAAATACCTGATATGCACGTCTACAGTCCGACTTTCTCCCAGAAAGTCCGAGCCCCAGACCTGCGCAAACAGCTGATCGCGGGTAAAAACTCGGTTGGGCTGTTTGGCCAGAGCAACCAGGAGCTCGAATTCTTTGAAAGTAAGATCGATTATTTGTCCGTCAATCTTGACGGTGCGGCTGTCCAGGTCGATCAAGAGCGCGCCGCTGCGGACCGTTCGCGCCGGCTGCACAGGCGTTCCGGGAGTAGCTCGCAAGTTCGCTTTTACTCGGGCAACCAGCTCTCTGAGCCTGACCGGTTTGGTGATGTAATCATTGGCCCCGAGCTCTAATCCCACTACCGTGTCAATCTCGGAGGTGCGGGCGGTTAGCATCAAAATTGGAGTCTTCTGGTCGGTTGAGCGCACTCGGCGGCAGACTTCATAGCCGTCGAGTCCGGGCATCATGAGATCCAGAATGATCAGGTCGGGCTTTTCACCGGTAACTAACTCCATGGCCTTGAAACCGTCATGGGCCAGTAGCGTTTGAAAGCCTTCCTGCCGAAGAACGTATTGAATTGAGCTGGCTATGTCGACTTCATCATCGACGATTAGGATCTTCTTCATATGTAGATTCTTGCTCACATACTCATAAGCGACTTCATAGTATCATCGACGTAGAGATCTCGCTGTGGCGGACTCATTTTTACGGTCTGGCGCTTAAGGTGGTTAGAGTCTTCCGGCATGAATTTTGAATCGAAGCGGCTTTTTCGTCGGTCCCTGGTTTTGATGTCTGTGCTGTTGAATTTGGCAGCGGGCGGAGCGCCGGTCGAGGCAGCCAAGAAGCAGGCATCGCCGGCTGGTAAAGCAAAAGCAGTTCGAACGGTCGAGGAGGCACCGAGAGTCTCCTTTCATCCCTATCCGCCAATGGTTCACCCGATTCGGATCGGCATCGCCAGCCAATCCGGCGCCGTGCATTTCGCTCTCTGGGCGCCTGGTGCGTTGTTTGTCGAAGACCGGCCGGTCTTCCGGATTGATCCGGGCCGCCCTTATACGGTAGCTGGAGGCAGTCTGGTCGAGCTAGGGACCGGACGCTCCTTCTATCTTCCGACTGACAAGCGTTCGGTTATCACTGCCGCCGATTACAGAGTTTGGGCCAACAACCGCTGGTATCGAGGAGTGCTCGAGCTGATCAGCTTCGGAACGCGAGTGACGGCTATCAATGTGCTCGATTTGGAAGAGTATCTACTCGGGGTGGTGCCTTCTGAAATGCCGTCCAGTTGGCAACCGGAAGCGCTCAAAGCTCAGGCGGTAGCGGCCCGCAGTTATGCCTGGGCGCACATGGGCAGAGGCTCGAAATGGTATTTCAGTGAAGGCTATGATGTTGTGCCGGACGTCCGAGACCAGGCTTACAAGGGGCTGGCTGCGGAAGCCAACTCTACCTACTGGGCGGTGCAAAAGACGCGAGGCATCGTTCTCAAGGATTCAGGGAAAGTAAAACCTGGTTTCTACCGAGCCTGGGTCGGCGACGCCATGGAAAATTTGAACATTCGCAAGCAAGCGGTGCCGAATGCCACCCTGGAGAAAATTACCGGTGTGCCGAAAATAGTCGGTGTGACCGTCAAGCAATGGGATGCCACCGGCAATGCTCGAGATATTCAGGTAATCGGCCAGAAAAAGACACGTGAAGTTTATGGTGTGGCACTGGCTCAGATGCTCGGGCTGTCTACCGCCGGCATCCTGGATGTGTCCCAGTCCGGACCAAGCTGGATCTTTACTTTTAGAGGACCTGGCAATGGTGCTCGGGGGCTGAGCCAACATGGTGCGAATATGCTTGCCTCGAACGGGTGGCGCTACGATCAAATTTTGCAGCAGTATTATCAGGACAATGACGGCAAGCTGCGCCTGGACTATATCGACAATTATCGGGCTCAAACCGCCGCCGCTCCGCCTGATCGACCGGCTGCAGGAGCACAGCCTGCCGAGGCTCCGGCCCGGAAACACAAAGAGCCGAAGGAAACACCGGAAGAGGCTCAATCGGAGCCGGATAAGCAAGCGCGGACTCCGGGCGACGAGTTGTAATTCGCGCATCGGGTTATTAGTAAAAGAAAGGACCAGCAGTTGGTATGTCAGTAGACAAGCACCTCGCGAGCGCCAGGAAGTACTATTCGCAAAGCCGGCTGGCTGATGCAATCTACGAGTATCGCCGGGTGCTCGATCTCGACCCTAACAATCAAGAGGCGCTCGACGTATTGCAGTCTCTGACTGATGATCCTGCCGAAGAGCTGGCCGGACAGAGTGGGAAAATCAAGACCAACTTTCTGGCGCATCAGGCTCAGGAGCATTCCGGTTCGATCTGGAAGAAGCCACCGCTGATGGTGCTACTCTCCGTACTGGTCGCCGGTGCTATTTACGGAATTTACCAGCTGGTCGTCAGCATCATGAATCACGACAAAGAAGTGGCGATGAGATATGTCGAGGTGCATCTTCAGCGTCCGGTGCAAAAGGACGGTCAGGCCTACTTGAGCGTCGAGATTGTCAATTTGAATCCGCAGGCGATCAAGGACACCAAGTTCAAGTACCAGATCTCTGGAATGGATGGCTCTACTCTCGCCTCCGACACGGTGACGATTTCGACGGCGATTCCGGCCGGAGACACTCGTACTTTTGCCGAGGTCAAGCTTGCCAAAGTAGCTGGACAGGCCAGTCGCATGCACGCCGATCTGGTTGATTTGCAGCTTGGCCCCAAGCCGGCTATCTTGCCTGAAAACGCCAACAAGTTTATTGAAGCCGCGGCGATGAAGCCGGTTGATGCAATCAATGAGTTCACTCAGATTGTTAAAGCTCAACCGGATTTTGTTCCTGCTTATGTCAGGCTTGGGCAGTCATTGCTGTCCAACAACGATCTGGACCTGTCGATCAAGGCTTTCGAAAAGGCTGTCAAGCTTGATCCCGAAGACGCCAATGCTCACTATCACCTTGGTGTCGCTTATTTCTACAAAGCTGATTTTGCCGCAGCGAAGAAGGCGCTCGAAGAAGCTTCGCGATTGGCTTCAGACGATCCGGTCATCAGCGCGGCTTTGAAACAAGCGAGCGTGAAGGCCGGGGGCAAGGACAAAATTAAAGCCGGCGACTTGGATCAAACTACGACAGGCGCCACAGAGGCGGCTCCGGAATCCGAACCGGCCGGTGACAGCCAGCCGGTGGAGAAGTAAATTTGAGAAAAATTCTTGCTTTCACGAAAATTCCACGGTGTGGCATTAGACTCTGCGATTGAAGGGATAGCCAATCAGGGCGGATGAAGTCCAGCCCATCTCCGCCCTGAA
>JAGVKB010000105.1 GCA_020050835.1 Candidatus Obscuribacterales bacterium
ACCAGCTACGGCATTTCCGAGCGCACCTAATACAATGTCCTGGCTGCCAGTGGAGAAGACCTGATATGCCGCAAGCCGTTCGCTCGGGGTCAAAAGGCTCGCCGAATCAATTGTTCGAGTTGTTTCTCCGACCAGAATTTCGACCGGATTTGAATTGGCGAAATGCGGGGCGTTTAGCGTCCGCTCGGTTGAAGTGAGATCTAGATTAATCGGCTCAGGATGAGCGGCGGCTGCTGCAGAGCTTTGCATAGCAGTGGGAGCCTCGGGGGGCGTAACCTCTGCGTAGCATGGCATCAGTGATACCAGCGATTGCCACATCGCAAGCGCTATTGCCAGGATAGTAGAGCCCTTGGATTTCACTGTGTGGTGCCGTTTCATATCTTGCAATATCCTCTGATTGACAAAACAAACGAGTCTGAATGAGAGCGTTGACGTCTAGCCAGCGCCTTTGCGGAAGTGAATTTACTTGGACCCTGCTTCAGAGCGACTATATCGTCGGGAGTTTCCAAATTCGTTCCAAACTCCCAGACCTGCGGCTGGTTAGGACCTGCGTGTCCGCTAACATTGATCGCACCGTTTCAGCCCGACTCCGTCGGACGAATGTAGACAAAGAACTACATAATGCCGATCAGGTTCAATTGTTCCTGATGCACTGATGATGTATAGGATTGAGGAGTAGTCGGCCCGAAATAGTTTCCGTTGGTGGTCTGCCTTGTTAGTTACTGAAACACTGGCACGAGATCGAATACCGATACTTGCACAAGGTCCTGCTATATAGATGTGGAACGACTATGGAACAAAGCCGTTGTAGGGTGTGCTCTAGACGGAACAACTGAGGACAGCTGTTCCGTCGATGGTGCTGAATATGGTGTCAAGGACGCGCAGTCCGGTGCCTGAGGAGAGCCCAAGTCGTAACTAGCTCTAAAGTGGAGACTTCAAATTTCTGCCGCCAGTCGCTACACATAGGATGGTTTCATGAGCATTTTTGAAGAGGAGCATGCCGAAGTAGTTTTAGGGCAAGTTTTGCTTGCATTTATGCAGGAGTGGGGACCAGAGTATGTGTCGGTTTGCGTCCCGATGGGCTGGAGCGAATTTGGAATCGATCGGCTCGGTGGCATCGTGCCGATTAATTTCCATAGTAATGAAGTCGTCTCAATCAATGTTGATTGTGCGGCTGTTCATTTGCGTTTTGCCGTTCGAGTGCGAACACGCAAAGTTCAGTATTGACCCGTAAAAGACTGGACGAATTCAGCTAAGAGCGGTCGATCTCACAACTAAACTTGAGCTCTGTAAGAGCGTCCTGCTCTCTACCGTTGAGTGGTTTAACTGTGTGTTTGTTTGCGGCTGGCGTATCCAAAACGGCTGGGCTTTCCAGCTCACGCAATAGCTCTCTCATTCTGGCGTGAAGCCATTCGCTATACTTTCGATCTAATCCTTGGGTAATCGCTTCCATAGCAAAACCTCCCGACAAGGCGCGCATGAAATTATTCTCCCTTAATGTGTTTTTGCGATGGTCTAGGAATCTGTATAAAGTTGTATGGGTTACTTATAAATCCAGCCAAACGGCTTAGCTGTGGACGTCTTCAGGCTTCGCATCAGGGGGCGATTCGAACTCGAGCGCGGTCATTGGCGGCCCCACGAGGGTGTTTCGGGAAAATTGGACTGGCAAATAGTTGTTGCTTTAGCGCAGGCGGCGTTTGCGAAAGCAAAATGATCTTTATAACCAGGTGCTTGCCAGGCGGAAGGACTTAAACTTGGCGGTAGCGAAGCAGCTTATTCGAGTGAGGTCCGACAAATGTCCAATGTGGCAACCCAACCAGAAACCGAGCAGAAAAAGGCCGGATTGAGCCGGCAGTTTGTTAACTTTGCCGTCTATAAGGTCGATCCCGCCTGGAGGCGGCTTGATCCTGAGGTTCGCTCTCTCGGCAAGGATGAGTTTGAGCGAGTCGTAAAGCGCTTCTGCGACGAGAAGCGTTGTCAGATACTTACCTACTCTACGATGGGCATGCGGGCTGATGGCGAAATCATGCTCTGGGTAATCAGCTACGATCTCGAGCCACTTCAGGACCTGGCTACCGAGTTGGCAAAGACCGGGTTGGGCCAATACATGGGTCGTACTCATTCATTCCTGGCTCAGACGAAGCGGTCCATGTACTTGGATCGCTTCAATCCGGAGCATCCCGAAGATCGCGCACATATAGTGCCAGGCAAGTACAAGTACATATTTGTCTATCCGTTCGTTAAGAAGAGAGATTGGTACGCGCTGTCCATGCCCGAGCGTCAAGAGATGATGGACGAGCACATCAAGATTGGCATGAAGTATCCTTCCGTTAAGCTGAATACCACCTACTCTTTCGGGCTGGATGATCAGGAGTTTGTCGTTGCATTTGAAACGGACTCTCCGTCTGACTTCTTAGACCTGGTTCAAGAGTTGCGAGAAACCAAAGCGAGTTCGTATACGCTGCGTGATACGCCAATTCTGACTTGTATAGCCAAGGACGTAAAAGGCATGCTGGACAGCATTGGTGGTTAGGTAGAGGGCTGCGCCTAATCCTTAGCTGCTCATCACAGAATCTCTGGCTAACCGGCCAATGGTGCGGTTAGCCAGTTTGCATAGCTGCCTTCGGGCGATGGACCAGCTCTGAGGCTGGTCGGGTTGCCTCGGAAATGCAGCTAAATGAGGCAAAACAGCTCTGCGGTCTCAACTAGCTCGGCTTGCTCTGTGCCATGTTTGAGATAGAGCTGCGCCGGCACTACTTGGCCATCCGACGAAAATGGAGAGTCCGTACGTTTCTGTATGATTCGAACTTTATGTCTTTGGCCATTGAAGCGACTATCGCCGGAGATTAGCTCGATGGTACCGGCGGCGCGACTGCTCTGGCCAGAGGCAGTCTTGCGGCTGTTAATCATCGCTGTAATGGCAATTGGGTGAGAGTCATTAATTACTTTGCAGATTTTTGTGATGCGCGAAAGTCTGACGCAGAAGCCCAGAAAGAAGCTGAAGCACAAAACACATACGATTTCACAGGCTGCGGTCCATTCGGCTTTTGGCAGGCAGACTACCAGAAACAAGCAAAAACCACCGATCGCTAGTGTCGTTCTAGACAGCGCTAGGCAAACGACTTGATCGTGGACCAGGTCTGTATGAACAGGAATGCTGCCAGCCAGCAGGAAGGAGGCAACATCATGACCATCGTCGATCGCCTTGCTCTTGACGGAAGTTGGCTGTTGAGTACGTTGAGTACTAGGATTCACCCTTCCTAAATCCTGACTATGGTCTCCAGGCAGGATCATAATCAAATGTCATTGATTGCGCTAGTTACAGGGATTTCAGTCTTTTTGTCGGACTTGCCTGGCCCGATACCTCTTTTGTTTGGCTGCCAAGTAACCAGGATCCGATAATTGCTTAGTCAATTGAAAGGTCCTGAAGCGACATTCGTCGGAGCAAAAGCGTCCTTTGGCTCGAGTTGGAAAGTAATCTGCGCAACGCAGTATCTCGGGCGAGGACTCAAGCCCCGAATCTGTTAGTACTGCGATCTCTTTGCGCCACTTAAGCTCGATATCAGTCGGAAGTGACTGAGCCGGCGACAGGTGAGTCGAATTGCCTTCGCGATAGAGTCCCTCGCAGCGCGCCACACCCGGGCTTTCGGAATTGTTGAGCGATTCCGCCACAAAGTGGGCAAACTGGACGATCAAAGTCTCCTTGAGGGCGATCAGGAATGAATCATCATTGTTTCCGTGAAGACGCGCGTGTAGTAGTGGAAGGAAGCTGCCATAGCCGTCTGGTGGCATTGCCGGGTCGACTAATTCGAGCCTAATGTTTCTTAGTTCAGCGTCTAGGGATGTGAAGTCGAACGGCTCGTGAAAGTGTAATGAGGTTACTTGCCTGCGAATTTTGTTCAATCCGGTCTGAAAGTCTTCAATCACTTGGGGAGAATTGACCGGTTCTCTGCCCAGCAAGCTCGCGAGCCAATTGATCGAATCCTTATCCGATGTCCACAGCGCTTGCTCGTTTAGGACTTCCATCCAGTGGAGGTTTATCGACATTGGGCGCAATTCCTCAGGAAGTCGTTGTTGACTACAACGATTGCTCGTGGTAGCGTTACAACGAATTGTCGTGATAACGTTACAACGGCAATTCGTTGTAATCAATATAAACCGCTGCTGATTGGATTGCAAGAACAAGCAGGAATTCGGCGCCGGACGACCGTATAGAGATAAACGCCGCTGCCTTGCAAGCTTGAGTGGGCGTGGATTGACTCGCACATAATTCAGGATGACGCTATGAAAGAATCAGCATCGGCAACTCTTCAAACGGCAGAGATGTTCGGGCCAAAACGGCTCGAGAATCCGATTATCTCCGGTTCGCTTGCTAGGGCGATCTGGGATATGTCATGGCCTTTATTGACGACTTACTTTCTTTCTTCGTGCATCGGGCTTACCGACACATATCTGGCTGGATTCATCGGCGGCGCTGCACAAGCGGCTCTGGGAATTGGAGAACAGGCAATCTTTCTGGCGGTTGTCCTAGGCACAGGACTGTCAATCGGTGCAGTCGCCTGTATAGCACGGAGCTTTGGAGCTGGCGATCTGGCTGGCTCACGCAAATATGCTGAGCACAGTTTGTTGATCAGTGTCGTAATCGGGTTCTTATCGGCAATCGCCGGCATCTGCTTTGCAGAACCTTTATTTACCTTGTTTGGAGCCCGGGAGGAGGTGACTCGACAGGGCGTAGGATATCTTAAGCTCTGTTCGCTGGGCAATTTCCCTTATGTGATTGCGACCTGTATGACCGGGGTGTTTCGCGCCGTTGGCGCTCCCCGGTATGCGCTCTATCTCTGGATGTTAATCAGCAGTCTTAGCATCGGGGGTGGATTCCTTCTATTCTGGGGTGGATTACCGCGGTGGCACATGTCATTGGAAGCACTTTCCATCTCATGGACGGCTGGTGCGTCAATCGGTGTGATTGCCGGTTGCTTCTGGCTCAATCAATTCTGGAAGAAGCTGGGGGTAGCCGGTGACAATCGATTCAATCCAACCGAGTCGCTTGCCTGTATTCGGGAAGTGCTGCAGATTGGCGGCCCGGCAGTAGTAGCCGAGCTGGTCTGGATCGTTTCAAACTTTCTTACCTATAAGGTTTTTGCTGGCTTACCGAATGCCCCACAGGTGCAAGCCGGCTGGTCGATTGCTATGAAAGTGGAGGAAAGTTTAGCAACCATGCCGCTGCTTGCTCTCAGTATGGCGGCTGCAACTATTGTTGGGCAGAATCTTGGCGCCGGGCTGAGGCAGCGGGCGTGCAATTCAAGTTGGAAACTGGCATGTGGAGCGGCTCTTTTGATGGTGCTTGTCGGTGCTGTCCTAATGGTCTTTGCCAGGCCGATAGCCGAACTATTTTCTCATGATCCGGCTGTTGTCGACTATGTTTTGAAGCTGTTGAAAGTCGCACCAATTACGGTGCCAGCGCTTGCGGTTTGGCTGATCCTTTTCGGTGCTCTGGAAGGCGCGGGCAGTACGCTGATACCGATGTTGTGCAATTCCGTCATCTTCTTGATGCTGCGCTTGCCGCTATGTTGGCTGCTGGCTGTACCGCTTCAACTTGGACTGCAAGGAGTAGTCGATGCTTTCCTGCTCACTCGGGTCTTTGCTGCCATCGTCTCGGTCGTGACGTTTCAACGTTACTTCGGCGACTCGGGATACTTGACTGGGAAGTTAGCCAAGCGTATTTGCTGCCTGTTTAGAAAGATTCGAGCAATACTTTCTGCCCAGCAGCTGGTCGGTCTGGCCCTGCCAGCAATGGCCCTGGCGGCTGTAGTCTATGTTGTCATCTGCTCGCTTGCTCCAACTTTTAAAACAATTGGCTCGCGTTGCTATGAAGTTACCGCGGTAAAGCCGGTGGACTGCCAAAAGTGATGACGGCAGGCACAATTAAAAATTATTTCTTCTGGCGCTATTGGGGCGGTTTATAATAGCTACCTGCGGGGATATAGCTCAGTTGGTAGAGCGTCTCGTTCGCAATGAGAAGGTCAGGGGTTCGAATCCCCTTATCTCCAAGTCGTAAAAGGCGGCCACCCGCGGCTCGCCTGTCGAATCGTAATTAGTCCGGAAATTCATGCTTCGCTGAATCCTCGACCACCGCGCAAACCGCCCTCTATATAAGACGCATATCCAGTAGGGATAGTTCAAATCGGAGGTTGAAACCAATGCTCACGAAGGTAGAAGTTAAGGAGTCTCGTAAGGCGGTGGCTGGGAGAACTTGGGAGGATCTGTCTGATGTCTCTCGAGAGGACCGCTGCCAAAGCTTTCGAATGTGCATGGGGCTGTCTGGCTGGGAAACCGATGTAGACATGGCGGAAGATACCGGCATCGACGTCCACCTGATAAATGGCTGCATTCGGGGGGAGCTTCCAAAATCTCTTGAAGAAGCCCGCAAAATAGCCAAGGCGTTAGATATCTCCCTAGTCACTCTGGCGCTCATCGTTAAGAACAAAGAAATCCTCAAATGGGTGCGATAATGGCTCGCCCAGAGCATCTACTTTCCACCGCCTCAAAATGGGAGCGCTTCATAGACGAGCGAAAGAGACTCCTTGGTATTCGAAGTGATCGCGAACTCGCCAAGCGGGCGGGAATCGCGAACTCCACCCTGGCTGATATCAAGAAGGGAAGAAGCCGGATCATGCTAGACACCGCAGCACGCCTAGCGCCAGCGCTTGAAGTCTCATTGGATGAATTGGCTCAGATCGATTTAATCTAAACCCGGCTAGACAAAGTTTCCGGTATCCCGTACATTGTTCTTGCTTGAATCCAATTCGCCCCGCCACTATGCGTAGTGGCGTCGCCTGAATATTTAGTTGTTCAAGCCCCTTTCATGCTGGGACAGCGAGAAGCTGTTCCAGCCCAAGGGGATGCTTTGTGGCAGCCCGAGACAGCAAGCGCGAATACGTAGGCAGCACTCGCCCGGCCGCAGCATCAACAGTCCACATTCACCACCCACAGCGTGGCGACCTGGCGCCACAACCGAGCCGGATTACAAGGTAAGTCCAAATTGGCAGCCGGCTAACTGGTAATGACGGGTGGGGCGACTCCGGGAACGCAAGCAAATACTCGTTAGAACAATAAAGACGCTGCGGCGCCGACAGGTGCGGCTTTGCTGTGGCGATTGGAGTAGTAGTGACTGACCAATCGTTTGACCAAGCGGTGAACACCGCGATGGAGCTGACGCGCAATGCGCTGCCAGTCTTCACCATTGGCGACATAAGATCGTGGAAGCCTTGCTACAACCCTGGTCGGCATCTACCAGAGGACTGGAAAGGCACAGCGCTCGATCTGCTGCGCATCGAAAGCATTCCGGCTGCCGACAGACTCTGGGTGGTGCTTCGCGAAGGCATCATCCCCGAGAAAGAAGCTCGGTTGATCGGCGTTTGGGCTGCCCGTCAAGCTCTCGCATTGGTCGGCAACGCTCACCCTGACAGCATCAACGTTTGTGACGTCGCGGAAAGATACGCACGAGGCGAGGCGACCGACGAGGAACTCGAAGCC
>JAGVKB010000078.1 GCA_020050835.1 Candidatus Obscuribacterales bacterium
CCCGCCGCTGGAGCCGCCACTTGAGTGACCTCCGCTGGAGCCACCACTTGAGTGACCTCCACTTGACCCGCCGCTCGAATGCCCGCCATCGTCTCCACCACTTGAATGCCCGCCGCTGGAGCCGCCACTTGAGTGACCGCCGCTGGCACCGCCGCTTGAGTGACCTCCACTTGACCCGCCGCTTGAATGCCAGCCATCGTCTCCACCGCTCGAATGCCCGCCGCCGGAGCCACCACTTGAGTGGCCTCCACTTGACCCGTCGCTCGAATGCCCGCTGCTGGAGCCGCCACTTGACCCACCGCTTGAGTGGTCACCGCTAGACCCACCACTTTTAGGATCACAATCTTCGCTTGGAGCGCTTGCTATATATGAATCATTTTTGTCAGCCGAACTAAATCCGCTAGAGACAAACCGGCCACCATTCGTAATGGTTCCACCCTTTATGACAACGCTAGGATTGGGACCAGATCCACCGACTATGAGCGGCGTACCAATCTCTTTTGTGATTGACCCAGCGCTTTTCTTTCCGGTATTGACATCACCGATGACAATAGAGCTTTCGCCTTTTCGCCCAGCAATGATTGTGACATCGCCATTCTTTCCGCCGTTTCCAGTCGTTTTGACAGTAACGTTCTTAGGAAGAGTTACGGTACCTGATTGCGCGCCAGATCCAGCGTAAGCAATCAAAGTAATTTCTCCTCCGCTGCCTCCCTTCTCGCTATTGGCGGAGCTAAGCGAAACGATGGGAAACGATCCGGCCAAGTAAATCTTTCCGCCAGTGGACGATCCTTTAGTAGATAATCCGCTGTTCGTAAGGGTTAAGGTTGGGGCGGCAATAGGGTCGCCCGGCAAGCTCTGACCCGAATCAGGTACAAAGTGCGCTCCAGCTACAAGCAGAATATCCCCGCCGTTAGACTCAATTCGAATTCCATCGGCCTTAGTAATGATGTCTTGACTCGCGATCAACGCCAAATGATCTTTGAAACGCAGACTGTTTGTAAGTTCAATACTTCCTGCAGCATTGTAGAAGGTAGGATCTCCAACCAAATTGAGAATACCCAGTGAGAGCTTCTCGGTTGCAGAACTGACAATTGCATTTCCGGCATTTATATTTAGAACACCAAGCAGCTTGCTTACATCAACCTTAACGTCGCCTTTGCCGGAATACACATTTACCGTCTTCGAAAGAAGATCGCCACCGATGATTGAGAAGTTTGCCTTGCTGTTGAAGGCCGCATCTCGAACATTGATCGCTCCGGCAAGCGCTTTAAGCTGTCCGCCCACATTGTTGACCGCGATGCTGGAGGTCAAAGCCGAGATATTTATGTTGTTGGCAATTGAAGCAATCATTCCGGAGTTGACAATGCTGTTAGCAATCAAGTTGACATTATTGACCGCCTGCATAACCGGAGCTGGTCCTGTAACTCCAGATGGAAGAGCGTTTGTAATTGAGCCACCAGCCTGAAACGTCAAGGCACCTGACGACATAATGGTGCCCGCATTTACAATGTTTTGGGTAGCGTTAAAGAACAGGCTCAAATTTTGGACTACTGAAGTAAATCCTGGTAGACCGCCAGTCGGAAGTACCGATGAAAACACTGCTCCGGGTTGGTTGAAAATATTACTGGCGTTGAGTGTGCCCAGAACAGTGTTTGGGTTCGAAGAGATGGCGTATATGGTGCCAGAGTTTGAAAAATTGCCAGTAACATTGAGCGTGCTGGCAGCACCAAAATCTATAACCGCTGTCGCTCCCTTCGCGACTGCGACGTTTTGCTGTGAGGCGATTGATTCAGGGGTCAGCACTTGAACGCCAGTTGGTACTGGTGTTGTGACAGCGGAAGCAGCTCCGGCAGCGGAAGAGGCATCATCCGGCGATGCAAGCACCTGCGGAGCCTGCGAGAAGAAGATGAGCACTCCTGTAACAAATGCCACTACCCGTGAAAAATTGCGACGCAATCTCATGAGCTGACTACGGCCTCCCCTTGGCATGGACGGAAAGACCAGAAGAAAAGTTTGACTCGCAAGCCCTTCAGGCAACAAGACTGACTTAGCCTGCAAACCGATATACGACTTTGACTCAAACAAAGATCCAAATACGATGCTTCCGGAGTTTCCATTGGACTGCTTGCATACGACAGAGCCGATATACTGCACAACAGTCCAGCGGGCAGCAGCGGCCTATATCGAAGCGAAGCTAGTATATGTAGGCATTTCGAAAGGTTCAATACAGTGATAGTCCAAGAGAATCAACCAAGCGTGAACTCTGCGTGAACTACAATTTCGGTGTTTCTTTGAACCCCTTGTTCTACTTGACTTTTTGGATTTGTACCTCAGCACAACAGCTTAGGAAAAGCTTATCCAGACCGAGCTTCCAATTTGCTAATCAAACGAACAAATTAGTAATCGACGATTCTATAACCCAAGTTTCGAGTTGATCGGATCAATGGATTCTGCTCAGTATCTTCCAATTTGCAACGCAATCTCTTGACATGAGTCCGCACGCTTTCAACCGAAGTGGCGCGATCGGACCGCCAGAGACGGCTCAAAATAGACTCCGCAGAAAAACTTTGATTGGGATGTTTCATCAAGAATTCGAGCAAAGCATACTCCTTCGGTCGCAAGGCAATTTCCCTACCGGCTCGTCGCACCTGGCAAGTGAGCGCATTGATCTCCACATCTCGCACCTTCAAGAGTTTGCCACGAGGCATTGAAGCCCTTCTCAATAGCGCTCTGACTCTTGCTTGCAGTTCGACTGGATAGAATGGTTTCACGACATAATCATCGGCACCAGCATCCAAACCAATAGCCTTGTCTTCCGGTGCGGCTTTGCCGGTTAGCATCAAGATCGGCGTATGTCCGCCTCTTTCACGAAACTGCTTGCAGATACTGATGCCACTTATGTCCGGCAACACCCAATCGAGAATAATCAGATCGTACGCCACAACCTCGAGCCGAGCCATGGCCTCCAGCCCATTCGACAGAGATTCAATTTGATGTTTATCGTGCTCAAGTTGAAACTGGATCAAGTACGAGATGCTCGAATTGTCCTCTACAAGCAAAATTTTAGCCATTAAAACCCACCGAGATAGGCGCCCCCCGCTCTATTTCATTTTGCGTGCCTGATTTCAACTGCGTACCCAACGCAGCTCGACCTTGTATGTTGTCGGCGATAGATCAACCTCTCAGCGAACTAGTATTGAAACCCGTTCTTTCTAAGGTGCACCATCGGCTCGGCGTCCGCATTGAGCATACCGCCGTCGATGATTTCACCTACCACCAATACATGATCTCCAGCTTCCACCATCGTGCGTGTAACACAATCGAGATGCGCTATGGCGTTAGCAAGCACTGGACCGGCCTTGCCGGTTGCGCCAAGTGCCAGTCCTCCGAATCGATCTGTTCCGGCTTCGAATGGCTTGGCAAAGTTCTTGAACAGATCCATGTTTTCCTTGGATAAAACATTCACAGTGAAGCGTTTGCCAACCCCAAGCAACTCCAGCAGATGCCGACTCTTTTGAACAGCGACCGACAACATTGGTGGCTCGAAGGCAGCTTGACTGATCCAGGAGGCGAGCAAACCGTCGCGCTGTCCATCGCGTTCCGTCGTCACGACATAGACACCACTGGCAATTCGTCCAATTGCCCTACCAATAATCTGCTTTTGTTCCATCGTCAACGCTATTTCACCAACAACAGCAATTTCTGCCAAATCTGCAACCAGCATGCAATCTCCAGCCCCTCTGATCGAAACAGTTTACCCCTTTGCAATTATAGGGCTCACCGAGCTCTCAAGCGGCAGGGTAAAGAAAGTTATCAACTCTGCCTGGATTAAAGTAACTTCTTACGGTAGGAATCCAGCAAAACGGGGGCGCTTTGAAACTTCGCCAACCGGCTTGCGCTTACTACGCTTTTGGCGAAAGAACCAGAACATAAGTGCTCTGGCCAGCCTGATAGCATCATGGTGACCAGTAAACTCGCGACTGAGCAACGGACGCCGCACGACTCGCACGCCGAGTTCCCGCAAACGTTCGGGATCGAATCTAACCGGTGAGACGGAAACATCCGGCTTGACTTGAGGCTCCTCGTCATTCACCAGAACCGCGTCGATAAACTTATAACCAGCTCCGAGCGGGCAACCGGCGTGCATCAAGAGCGCTTCAACGTGGTCGGCGACGCTGTAGTTAGTTGTCTCGCCGATCTGCGTCATGACGTTACAAACGTAAATCCGGCGAGCCGAAGTTTGTCTGATGGCATCGGCGATCCCCTGCACGAGCAGATTTGGAACCACGGACGTGTAAAGGCTGCCCGGTCCCAGTACCACTAGCTCAGCCTGCATGATCGCAGCTAAGGCCTCCGGCAGAGCTCTGGCTACCGCCGGCTCGCAGTGCATCTTCTTCACTCTGCCGTCAGCGGCGGGAATCTGCGACTCACCTCTAACCATACGGCCATCTACCATCTCGGCAATCAAGGTAACGCTGTTGAGACTAGCTGGCAGAACTTGCCCACAGCTATTCAATACACGGCTAGCAACGCGAACCGCTTCTACCATATCGCCTTTAGTCAGCGAACAAAGCGCGGTCAAAAACAGATTACCGAAACTGTGCCCCTCCAAGCCCTGGCCGGATTCGAATCGATACCGGAACAGCTCCGTGACGAGCTTGTCCTCATCAGCCAAGGCGGTAATACAGTTCCTGATATCACCGGGCGGAAGCACTCCCAACTCCTGCCTAAGCCGGCCGGAACTACCTCCGTCATCACCAACAGTGACCACAGCAGTTATGTTGTTGGTGAAATTCTTTAATCCTCGCAAGAGATTGGAAAGTCCAGTCCCGCCTCCAACAACGACTACCCTGGGTCCATGATCCAGGTGCCGGCGACGATAAAGTACATCCGGTATGGACTCACGATCGGTCGGTAGATAGGCGCCAAGCACTGACATTGTTAGACGCGCAATCGCCATACAGACAACAAGGCCGCCTACACTGATTATGATGATTCCACTGATCCGATGAGGCAGCACATGGACGGCATCCTCCATCACGTCGCGGATGAATGCCCCTGTCACTGTTATCGGGTGATAGCCAAGCAACAATAGAACGCCTAAGACGATGCCGGCAATGCCGCACAAGACAATCAAAATCCAGCGCTTCAGCCCCGGCAGCATAAGACGGCGTATTCTATAGTCCCAGGTGCCCTTCATTGCTGCACCTCGCCTAGCTCTCGGTGCAAGCGCTTTATTTCAAAATGCGGAAATTCGGCTTGCAGCCTGCCGGCTAGCTCTTCGACCAGAGCGGTAGATCGATGCTGTCCGCCGGTACATCCGAGTGCAATTGAGAATTCCGAGATATCGAGCTCCTCGAACCGTGGCAAAACTTTCACAAGTAGATCTAACACTGAATCAAGAAACTCAATGGCAGCGGACTGTTGTAGCACATATTCTTTGACCGGTGCGTCCAATCCGGTCAGGGGACGTAATTCAGGAACCCAGTAGGGATTCTTGAGGAAGCGCACGTCGAAGAGCACGTTTGAAACCGGTGGAGCCCCGGCTTTATATCCGAAGGAGGTCACCGTCACCGCAAGTCCGCGCGCACCGGACTTGTCCCCGCACGTACCGTCAGTTGACTGAAGGTCCTTAGTTTTAGTTCGCGCCCGAGCCATCTGTCGACACCGCCTCCCGGCTACTCCTGATGCAGTATATGGTCAGATTACGGATTCTGGCAATTTTGCAGTAGTCTGCTCGAGGCTCGCCGAGACGTCTGCAAAACCGGGCATACCGAGCAGCCATTTACGGAGATTGGAGCTCTTTAGAAGTTCGCCGGCGCCCGTAGCCGAGCAGGTCTCGAGCGTCCAGCCACCAGCAATCTTCAGCTTGGCGACCCTGAATCCGCAGATCGCGCATAGAGCATCTTGCTCGGCCGGTTCTGCAATCGAGACCAGCTGCCGCAATGAGCTGGGAGTCTCCAAATTTCGCAGGTAAAGATCTGCCGGACGCTTGAAGAGGTCTCTCTCCCATCTCAAGCGGAGATGATTGATAGCACCGACAGTCTCTCTAAAATTGAACGGCATATTGCTAGATGCCTATCCAACCATCGGCGTCGACGTGTGCACTTCGAGCTGCCCTACAGCGGCTAGCTCTCGTTCAAGCTCATCGGCATTGCCATCAAGAAAACCGTGCTTCGTAAGCTCCAAGTCAGCGGCTAGTTTGGACACCGCCTTGTCAATGAACACCTGCCCGTCCAAGTGATCCATCTCATGCTGGATTGCTCGACAAAGAAGATTGTTGGCGGCTTCCAACTTCACTTCCTTGCCGGCCAGATTTTGATAGCGGACGACTATCCGCGAGAATCGGCGCACTTCGAAGAACACATCTGGAAAGCTGAGGCAGCCTTCAAGACCAACCATATCTCCATCGGTCTCCACCAGCACGGGGTTGATAAAAACCAGCGGCTTCTTCGGCTGGTCTTCAGCAGCCACATCAATCACCATCAGACGCTTGGAGACGCCCACCTGTGGCGCAGCCAGCCCAACACCATCGTAGGAATACATAGTGTCGAGCATATCCTGAGCCAGCTTTCGAATTGAGGAGTCGAAATGCGTTACCTTCTTCGTTTTCTGCAGAAGGACAGGGTCGGGATAATACCTGAGCTTTAATTTGGACATTGGCGATTCAGCCTCCGCGGAACCAAGCCTGCATGGGCTTCTCAGCCGATATTATCACACTCTTGGCAAGAATTTCATGAAGAGAGCATTACTCCTACATGTATCATAATCGGCTGAGCGCCGTCCGAGCGAAGTTCTACCAAGCAACGAGGGCACGACTTGTTCGTAAACATGCTTGAAGGTGTTTGACTTACGATTTGCTAAGGTGCGTACTGAGCGGTGGGAGAACATGAGAAATTCGTCAAGGAATACATTCGCTATCATGCTGCTCGGAGCGTCACTGCTTAACGGAACCGCTCGGTCTTCGGACGAATGGGGCTACGACCACGAACCTACTCCAGCGGTCGGATTGTCAGCCGGCCCAGCCAGATCTATGGCCTTGCCGGCGGCAAAGAACGCAGAGCGAGCGAAGGCGAAGCGACCCGCAGATGGCTCCAGAGCCACTGGCGCGCACCAAAATTCGAATTCCATTTCGCCAGCAGCACCGTCAATAAGCTCAAGTAAAAAGTCCAAAGATGCCTCAGGCCGATTGCAAGCGCGAGCCTTGCCACCCCAATTACCGGCCACCGATAAGATCGGCCGGGCAATTCAATTCTGGGGCCAATTGTATGAATTCGCTGGCGGATCTGCCCTCACAGCAGATCAGAGAAACAGGCTGAACGAAAGCCTGCGAGCAAAAGTCGATGCCAGCGAAGCCGACAAGAAGGTTACCGGCATTCTGGAGTTTTGGCCGAGAGTAGAAAGCGCGACGGCAGCGAGCCAAGACCAAAAGGAAAACTACAAAGCATTGCTTCGCGCCTTGCTGCGACTGGAGTCGCAGCGGCTGGCAGCCACTGACTCAAAATCAGCCGAACTCATCTCCGAGGTCTTAGGACCAGCCCGAGTAGCCGCCCCGGGAACCCCGCCCTTAACCGAAGATGCAATCGAAGCGTATGCCGACATGGCATGCTTTCTCTACGAAGAAGGACACCCTGGCAAGACCGTCAACGCAATAGACAACCGAATGGTCTTTGCCAGCGTTATTCGCAGCAAGTTCATTGAAGCCCCAACTCAAAAGGATAAGGACGTCATGGCCAATTTCGACCTGAGTTGGTCGAAGTTCAAAATACTGTGGTCCGGTGCCGACGAAAGCGGACGCAAGAGATTGCTCGCAGCCTGGACGCACAAGGACGATGCCACCGCTTCTAGTACCACACCGAAAGACCCGACCCTGGACTCGGTAATGCACAAAGGTCCCTGGGCAAACTAAAACGATCATTGCCAGCAGGTTTCTTCCATCTATTGCCAGTCCGGTGCGACAACTAAAACTCGCCACTTGTCGCACCGGCACCTACTTAACAGGGCGATAGATGATCGCAATGGATCAACAAGGAATTGTCACACGCAGGTCACGCCGCATGACTAGGCTGTAAACCAGAGTATCGGCATACTCAGCCTACATCCATTGCAGAACCAGCACATGAAGCGCGTTGCAACAGCCAGACTGACACCAGCTGATCGAACCAGCAGAACGATTTTGACATTTTTCTGGCTCGGCGCCTTACTGCTAACAACCGGTCAAGCCCATGCTGAATTGCTCGAAGGTGGGGTGTCTGAAGTTGAAATTCTCTCGAATTATGAACAGGACGCTCCCCGCATTGAACTTCAGCAATCCTGGCCTGACACCTCCGGCAATGGCTCTTCGTCAACCATGGTCGACAGAGAGTCAGCCGCTACGGATTCTCCGACAGCCGAAATTCCGCGAGCGCCCGCTTGGATAACGGGACAGGTCTACACGACACCAAACATGACGGCCGAGTACTTCGCAAACTTTCTGTTCTTTCGAGGGAAGTTTGTAATGGAGCGCAGAAGACAAAATGTCAGACTGCACGGCAACGTGATGAATAACTGGCACGGATACAAACCATCGAATTGTGTGATTACGTGCGATCCTTATGGCCCGCCGGGTAACTTCAGGTTTTACCACAGCCAGCCAAATGGTCCACGCGGCTATCTGCAATACATCGGCCGTGGTGAGCGGGGGTTTGCAATTTACCGATACTGGTATGACAGCAATTGAGGAGTTGATCGCACTTGGCACAACCGTTCGACAGCGCTGGAACCTTCATTTCAAGCGCATCTTCAACCCGGAGACCATCAACCAAACTGCTACCGCCTGCTGAGCGAAATGCTGATTAGCGGAGCCGAGGAAGTCACGATATGCGCGGCCCAAACGATTTTCAGGAACGATACTGCATCCTACCTCGTTGGTCACCACGATGAATTTCAGATCTGTCCGCTTTGCAATTTCGATCAGAACTGAGTGAATCAACCCTGCAACCTCATCTTCCTTGTCATAAGGGTCACTTCCCTCCTGATATCCATTCAAGGTCAAGTTGGACACATACAAGGAAAGACAATCGACGATTACTAGTCCCGGACCAGCTGGAAGTTCGGCAACAACGCGGTCGAGAGACTGCGGAGCTTCGATGGTGTCCCAATCTTTCGGGCGTCTGCGACGGTGCTTCTCAATTCGCTTTGCACCCTCCGGATCATCTAGCCACCGGGCCATCGTAGCCAAGTAATGCACCTTTCCTTTCCAGTCGAAGGCCATCTCTTCAGCAAGCTCAGACTTTCCAGAGCGCGCGCCGCCGGTGATCAAGGTTAGATTTTTCTTGTCATTGTTCATTTATTAGTCGTTTATCGATTGAAATTCGTGGCAGGTTCGTAGCTTCGAGCACCATCAATCAAATCATCTCGACAATGCGCAGCAGTCAAGCGGTGCAGCGATCGCCTTGCAGAAGCGGATCAAAGGACATATCCTTAATGAATCTTTCAATTTTTTCTTAACATACTGCTGACGCGAGGAAGAAGTTTTGAGTTACCAAGCGGCCGCATCATCCGGCAAAAGTTCAAAATTTGATACACCGGACAGATTTTCGTTGGAAGTTTACCAGGCCTTCATGACAGGTTATGTCAATCGGATAAACGAAGCTACCATGGGAGTCACCATCGGCGGCGTCAGAATCGGAAGCGCAAAATACTCGCGCTTGGCACAGATCAATCTAAAGTCCCGAATCATCACCTTTTCTCGCTATGCGATCGAAAACGTGCCGGAACGCGGCAGAAGGTATCTGGTCATTCACGAACTGGCTCATGTAAAGGAGCCCAGTCACAACAAGCACTTCTGGCAAATAGTCGAACGCTTCGAGCCCAACTACAAGGCGGTCGGTCGCTCGCTCGAATTGGCCTTCAAGCGCAACGTCACGGAAGACCAATTTCACTCGAGAAACATCAAGCTGGAGAATCCGCTTTCCGGTCGGCTGGAAGAGCCGAAGTTGTTATTCATGCCGCAAGCTGCCGCCGTCAATTTGTACGATCAGAATCAGCTTGACGAGTTTGACGATCGCGACGAGCTAAATGATTTCCTCTGCAATGAAGGCGAGTTTGGCGACTGGACTGATGCCGGCTCAGGCATCATGCACGGTGGCTCCGAGCTCTCGTTAAGCAGCCTCAACGCCTTCTAGGTAGTCCGTATCCAGCTCCAGGAGCCACTTCCCAAGACTTCCACTTTGTCAGCCAAGGAATGAATTGCCAGCAGCAAAAAAGACTCTGCTCGTGAACAATCGCCAAAACGGCATAAACTGCATATCCGAAGGACACTTGTTCGATCTCGGAGATACTAATTTATTATCAGGTTCGCTCAGGCGAACAGTCTTTTAATTGAAGTCACAGGTTAGAATTGGCATGGCAGGCTAAATACTTTATGCAACGCATTTTTAGGACTTTTGAATGAATAATCGGCGAGTTGTGATAACCGGAATTGGCGCCGTCAGCCCAATTGGAGTCGGCATAGCTGAACTCTGGGAAGCCCTTCTGGAAGGACGCAGCGGCGTTGACCGTATTACTGCATTCAATTGCGATGAAATCGGGCTCGACGTAAAGATAGCCGCTGAAGTCAAGAATTTTGATATCGCCGACTACTTTCCCGACCGGCGAAAGGTAGGATCGTTTCTCAAGGAGATGGACAGAGTTACTCTGTTTGCGATGGCAGCTGCCAAGATGGCATTAGAAGACGCAAAGCTGGAGATCCGGCAAACTGTTCCGGAGCGTGTCGGCACTTTTATCGGCACAGGCGTCGGCGGACTAATTACTACTACGGCCGATCACATCAAGCTGATGGAAGGCGGTCCAAAGAAGATCGGTCTGCGTTCGATTATTCGGCTCATGCCCAATGCTCCCTCCGGCCAGGTGGCGATTGAATACGGAGCGAAGGGCCGTGCCAAAAGCGATGCCACTGCGTGTGCCAGCGGTCTTGACTCGCTGTTCGATGCGTATATGTACATCAAGAACAACCGGGCCGATGTGATGATTTCTGGCGGAACCGAAGCGTCTCTAAATCCATTTGCCCTCGCTTCCTTCGGCAATATGATGGCACTATCCAAGCGCAATGACGATCCCACTAAAGCGAGCCGCCCGTTCAGCGCGGATCGCGACGGCTTCGTCATGGGCGAAGGCGCTGTCATTTTGATTCTGGAAGAGCTGGAGCATGCGCTAAAACGCGACGCCAAAATCCTGGCAGAGATTATCGGTGGCGGAGCCAGCTGCGATGCCACTCATATCGTAGCGCCAGACGAGACCGGAAGCGGCGCCGCTCGGGCGATGAAAGAA
Source organism: Candidatus Obscuribacterales bacterium (assembly GCA_020050835.1). Lineage (GTDB taxonomy): Bacteria > Cyanobacteriota > Vampirovibrionia > Obscuribacterales > Obscuribacteraceae > JAGVKB01. The sequence goes on from JAGVKB010000078.1 coordinate 11,311, forward strand.
GCGATCGCCGATGCCGGCTTGATGCCGAAAGATATCGAGTACATCAATGCACATGGAACATCGACACCACTTAACGACGAGCGCGAGACGCTGGCGATTAAACAGGTGTTCGGTGAGCACGCTTACAAGCTACAAATTTCCAGCACGAAGTCGATGGTCGGTCACTTGCTTGGAGCAGCCGGTGCAATCGGCGCGGCAGCGACTGCCATGTCCCTGCTCCATCAGAAGATTCATCCAACCATCAATCTCGACAAGCCTGATCCAAAATGCGATCTCGACTATGTACCAAATGTCGCTCGCGAGGCAGATATCAAGCATGCCATGGTAGAAGCGCTTGGTTTCGGCGGACACAATACAGTCTTGGTAATGAGCCGGTACGTCGCTTAGCCTGGTCTGCTCTTAGTCTTCATCGTTCTGACTTGAAGAGCTGGACGTCGGTTGCTGCGGTCCGCCCTGTGTCACCATCGCTGGTGCCGAGCCGTCCTCGTTTCCTAGCGCCGGCTGAGTAGCGGTAGCGCTGACGGCACCGCCTGTTATCTTGCCCATGCCCTTGTGCTCGCGATCCTCAGCCTTGGCGGAGAACTTCGAATTGGATTGGCGCACGCCACTCTCGGCAACAACTGCTCCGGAGACCAAGAATGGAAACTGCTTTGCAAGCTTCTCATCGTTGTGAAGCGTTCCACCTTTGACACGCGCCTTACGATCCCCGTCGGCTTGCATCGAGCTTGGGCCGTTCAATGAGCGCGGCAGACCGAAGGTACCGAGAAGCTCGGATTGCAATCTGATATATCGTGGATCGAACACCGGCGTGATAATTCTCTGCGAGCCGCCCTCAACTCCGCCAATACGGCGAACAGGCATGATCGTTGCCGGCGACTTTGTCTCTTCCGAAGATCTAGTATCTTCAGACTTGAGCAGCGGTCGATGCCCGCTGTCGTCTCCGAAAACCGTAGCCCACCAGGACGGCTTCTTTTTTAGCTCTTCAGCAACCGGGCTGGCGATTCGAGCGATCGCTTGCGTCTCCGACTTTGGAGTCGACAGCGCTTGCACGAGCGGAGAGAGAGCCGGTCCTTTTTGAGAAGCAAAAACCTGACCGGGAGCCGAACCGTCCTTCCGCTCAGCGTACAACTCTCGTTTCGTTACCGGATCCGCACCGGCGCTTCCGGACGCTGTTCGCGAAGAAGATAGCGAATCCAGAACTGCGCCGGCACGGCCAGTGGTACCACTGGTAGTGCCGACGACGGAGGCATGGCCGATCGGTTGTACCGGCTCTCGATCGGTCGTCTTACCGTCTCGTGACGCGGTTGCAGACTCGGTTGCAGCATTTATCTCTCGACCGAGATCGCGAAGACCAGTCCCGATAATGTACGAGTTGTTGAGAATGGTGTATCCCTTGAATACATTGACCCAATCTGTTGTGCTGGTTGGAATGAAGGAGCGCAGATAGCTCAGGAAGCCGTCACTTGCAATCCCTTGCACCATGCTCCCGCTTCTGAAAGCGGTATGCGCAGCCCGGTTGACCAGCTCCTCGAGTTTAGGCTGAGCGATTGCTGACCAATTGCCACCGACAGCGGAGGGGGTGAATCGCATTGAATTTGCAAAGTCAACCTTGGTGGCGAGCGAACCAGGATCTACTGCGAAACGGCCACCATACATACTGCGCTCGAGATAGAGCTTGGCACCATCACCATAGAACGCCGGGTTCAGATTGCCGAGGCGATCACCTTGGAATATGCGGGACGGACTAGCCAGTGAATCTTCCAGATGAAGCTTGCCGGCAAGTGCTCTGGCAGCCGGACTAGCATCGAGCACGTCATTGTATCCACGAATGCTGCTGCGCAATGCGCTAGAGACCTCTTGCAACTCTCTGGCGCCGGTCGTTTGATTAGCGCTCAAAGACGAGAATCGCTCGAGCCCCTGCTGAACTTCCAAGACGCGCGCGCGAACTGCTGCATCACCCAGAGAAGCAGCTTCTTCAAGCTTCGCTGTCGATTTGAGCAGCAACTCTCTTTGAGCGTTTAGAGCGGCCGCATCAGCTACGTTGGCTGCGCGCCCCAGTGCCGTTGTGTCAGCAATCGTTGACCCCTTGGCGGCATTGCCGGCGGCTTCGACTCGGCCGGCAGCAGTTGCATTAATCGCAGCATTGCCACGACCGGCATTTGTGGAAGCTTCGACTTTGGCCGCGAGATGACCATCTGCAACAGCCGCGCCACGATTGATGCCGGAAACTTCTTCTGCTTTGGCAACCAGCTTGCTGTCAGCCGCCAAAGTACCTTTACCGGTCCCGGCAACCTCTTCAACCTTGGCGGCTAACTTGCTATCTGCCGCCAACGCTCCTTTAACGGTCCCGGCAACCTCTTCAGCCTTGGCCGCCAGTTTGCTATCTGCCGCCAGCGCTCCTTTAACGGTCCCGGCAGCCTCTTCAGCCTTGGCCGCCAGTTTGCTATCTGCCGCCAGCGCTCCCTTAGCGGTCCCGGCAGCCTCTTCAGCCTTGGTCGCCAGTTTGCTATCTGCCGCCAGTGATCCCTTGCCAGCTGCAGACAGATCATCAACTTTAGCAACGAGATTGCTGTCCGCCAGACTGCCCTTGTTCGTACCGTTAAACACATCCAGTCTACGGGTCGCGTTGGCATCGTTCAGCAACGGAGAAGCCTCGCGACCGAAGCGACCGAAAGCCCTTGCCTCTACAGCCACATGATCGGAGATGGTCAGGTCAGCGCTAGCTGTCTTGGCAAATTTGCTGTCCTTAACCAATGTATTGTAAGCATTGAGCCGCCCTTCGAAATCGGCGGCAGCCTTCTCGCGAGCAAGCGCGGCAGCGCGAGAGCCAGCTGAATCCGCCGATAGAGTATCGGCCGCGACCTTTTCAGCTGCGCGCAGATTGCGCAGGCTCGTTTCGAGACGCTCAGCTTCGGTTAAGATCGCCCGCGCTTCAGCTGTCTGCGCTCCGCCAGTCAATTCACGCGCTTGTTGAAGCTTGAGGCCTATCTGCTCTTCTCGCACTACCGCCTCAACATTGCTGAGCTTCAACAATGCCGGCTGAGCAGCCTCGGCAGTCGTGCCTGCTTCGAGCGCACCCTTGGCGGTTGCTCTGAATTCGACGGCGGCTCGGTCAGTAAGGGCAAGATCGAGCTTGCCTGACTTGCCGAGAGTAGTCTCGCTCAAGGAAGCAGTGTATCTGTTATATCTCATTTCAAATTCGGCCAGGGCACGCTCGCGAGTGCTGGCATCGGTAGCCTGCGAGAAACTGCGCATGCTGTCCTTAAGCTCTCCGGAGCGCTGGAGCGCTACAGCATCTTCCGCCTTACCTCCAGCCGACAGCTCCTTCTCGATCGAGGTAAGGTTCTCCTTGAGCGCATGTTCCTTGCCCGATACTGAGCGACCCAATTGATCGGCGCCGGTCGTTCCGAAACCAGTTTCCGCCATCCGAACTGAGCGCGAGATGGTAAGCGACTCTTCCAACTCAACTAACACTTTGTCGATATCTCTAATCGTCTTTGCATCGAATCCAGCCGTCTTGCTATACCGTCCGAGCGATTCTTTGAGTTCGCGCATAGCCAATCTACCGGCAGCGCTGTCCGCACCATTTTCAAGCACAACGGTTACAGCATCGCCGATTACCTTGTGCTCTCGCGTCAGAGTTAAGGCGCGCTCCCGGAAGGCGAGACTGGCCGCTTCCGTACCAGCCGCTCTTTCAGCACCTTGACCGGTTAACAGATCAAACTTGAGTTTTTCGCTCAGACGCTCGGTTGTGTTTCTAATGCCAAGCACCCAGCGATCAGCGGCAGCCGCTTCAGCAATCTTTGCTTTGTCCGTCAGGTCAACAACCTTGGCACCGCCCAGCGCTTCAGCGGTCTTCGCGCCCTGGGTCAGCTGCTCGCCAAGCTTTGGCTCCTTGAATGCATTCAAGAACCTGGTGTTCTCGCCCAGCCGGCCGGCCGGCAAGACTCGACTGGTCAGCGCTGCATCATCCAACATACCGGCAAGCCGACCTTCCCGAGCCAGCCTCGCTTCCGTATTAAAGGTGTTTAGACCCCGCGCAAAATTGGCTTCGCGACTCAAAGCCGAGACTTCACCCAGCGCTCGCCCAGTAGCGATGCCTTCCTCGACCTTGGCAAATCCAAGCAGTTTAGAGGTTTTGCCACCCAATCCGGTTCCCCAGAACAGAGTGCCGGTCAGCGTTAACGTCGAGCCAAACATTACCCCTTTCTGCTCGGAGCTGGCTTTGTTGTATCGCTCGGAGGTACGATTGTAGGCTTCGATCGGATGAGTAGCGAGATAAGAGACTCCGGTGTAGACATCTGATCCGGTCCGCTTCACCGATGCTGTAAAGCCGACGTTGTCCGCTAGACGAACGCTATCGCCCGTGGCAATTCCTCGATAGACTTTGCCATGGTCAGGATTGACTACGGCATTGAAGGTATCGGCCGGCAAGCTCGCCAGAGTCTTGAAGCCACCTTTAACCGTTCCCCAGGCTCCCGACCAGGAGAGCAAGGAACCAGGCTCTTCCTTCTTTTCTGGTTTCTGTTCGGCCGCTTTTTTAGGTTCAACTTTGGGGGGGGTATCGGAAGCTTTTGTTTGTTGTTTGGAGCCATGAACATTTAGAAGATTGAGATCAGCATTCGGCAGCCCGCCAGCTTCCCCGCTCGGTCTTTCTTGCTTCTCAGGGAGCTTGCCTTTTTTGGCCTGCTCCTCTGCTTGCTTCTGAATGTCTCTTAAGTCGCTCATCGAATGTCTGAGACCTGTACGCTACCTGCTACCTTGTTTCCTTCTCTACCATTTACCTGCTGCCGCTCAAGGCTGTCGGTGTAGGCATCTATCCGGAATGTGGAGAAATTGGACAGGCGGAGCGGTGGATTTTCCCAGCATATATCTAAACATGGGGGTAGGAATGGGGAAAATACGCAAGTACGCCGGTGCAGGCCATTACTTAAAGCAAATTTATAGTAATACTAGATCCCAGATGAATCATTCCCCGACGGTCCAAAAGTCAAACCAGGTGCCGATTCATGGTATTTGAGCAGAACCATTTGCAGCGACTGCATGAGTCTAATGCCGCTAGCAAGGAGGTTAGTATTTCTGCGATTGATGTTCGGAATGGCGCCAAGCCGCCTGTCAAGCTGCAGACCGCCACGTTTACGACCGACCGTACAACTGAAGGCTCCCGCTCCAAGCCGGCTGTTCACAGGAGCGAGCAGGCAAGATCGTTGGATACAGGAGACTGAATATTGACTGAAGTTAACACCTTGCAGCCTTTTCGGGACAAAATAAGAATAGGAAAGCGCTCTGCCCAGGTCTGATAATGAGTATAAGAGAAGAAATAGACAACATATTGAGCAAAGACCCGGCTGCTCGCAGCTGGCTGGAAGTGGTGCTGTGCTATCCAGGTTTTCATGCGCTCATGATTCACCGGTTGGCAAATCAGCTTTGGCGCTGGCGATTGTTCACGCCCGGCCGTTTCCTTTCTCATCTCTCCAGAATTTTTACCGGAATTGAGATTCATCCTGGTGCGACAATCGGTCGTCGCTTCTTCATCGATCATGGCATGGGCGTTGTAATCGGTGAGACGACAATCGTAGGAGAGGACGTCGTTCTGTATCAAGGCGTCACATTGGGAGCCGGCTCTGCCGCGCGGCAAGGACGAGAATCTAGAGGGCACAAGCGCCACCCCACTCTGGGAAATGGGGTGGTGGTGGGAAGCAACGCCGAAATTCAAGGCGACATCAAGATCGGAGATCACGTGATGGTTGCCTCCGGCTCAATCGTCTTGAAGGATGTTCCGCCCAATTCAGTGGTCGTGGGCGTCCCCGGTCGCGTCATCTATCACGAAGGAAAGCGTGTGAAAGATGATGTTCCGGACCTTGAGGCGGAAGCGATCAAGACACTTAAAGTACGATTATTGAAACTGGAGAAATTGATCAGCGAACTCACTGTCAGAGTAGAGGCTACCACAGCCGCCGAAGTCGGGCGTGTCAGCACAGAGGCGCCGGTAGATGGCAATTTGGAACAATCAGGAGCCGGCATGGAAGCGGTAGATGTATTCCTTCATGGGGCGGGGATTTAGTTTCTCGTGTCACGTGGAAAGAGTAGATCAACCGGGGTAAGATAACCGGTACGATGACATCCTGTCCACGAAGGGAAGCGCTATGGCAGAATCCGAAATCGAAAGAGCGTTTGCTACTCTTGCTGATGCTTTAACTACAACGGAAAGCGAGATCAATGAGGAGATCGCCGTAATCGAGCAGCAGATTGAAGAGCTCAGGGGGAGGATCATCGAGCTTCAAGGCAAACAAGAGACACTCTCCTCCGACCGTTCAACAATCCAGGAGATGTACAACAAGTACTGCGGTGAGGAAGGCAGCGGTAGCGCCGTCGAGTTTTGATCGTAGTTACAGTTTGTAATCGGAATTTTCAACTAAACTAAAAGAATCGATACCTCCCTTTATCAGATACTGCTTACCTTTTGTCATGACTGCGATCTCCTGTCCATATTGTGGAGCGGCGATGAACCTTCCACTAAAATTCTGCGTATCCTGTGGCAGAACTCTTTCTTCCAAAGAATCGTCGAAGCTAGGCGGGCTCAAACAGGTGATTCGGGCCGGCATTACTAAGAAACTGGAAGACAATCCCACAGCCAACAATTACGGGCGAGCCAGAAGGTCTTACGGTTTTGAAAAAGGGCTCCGGCAGTTCTTTCTCACCTTGACGTACATAGTCGGGACTATTCTGCTCTATCTCGTAGCTGTCAGCTATTGCATGAAAGATCCCAAGGTGGCGGCGATGGTTCACGGCATCTTGTCGCAACCAGCGCACCACAGCCTCGAGCCGGTCAGGAGATTACCGCCAGGAAGATCGATTGCGAAACCGGAAGAGCCGGCAGCGCACAACGACACGCCAAGCCGAAACGACGACTCAATTTCGGCCAGACACAAACACCATCACCGTGCCGGCAAACCGGAACGCCGCAATTGGCCTTAAAGCTCGGAACCGGATGGTTGCTCGGTCGGGATCTCTTCCTTGCTTATCAGCCTGATGATCCCCATTTCAATCAGCAACATGAACTCCTCTTGCTTCCACGATTTGCGCACAGTCGGGGAGTGATAGAGATTAGCTCTTAGAAGTTTGTCACCGGCGCTGGTGATTTGGTAGACGTATTCCTTCTTGTAATAGGGAGGCGCCTTGACTGCAACCAGTTGCCCCTTCTTAATCTCTTCTGGTTGGACAGCCGGCTTTTTGATCACCACCCGTCTGATCTTTTTCTCTTTGCCGTCTTCGGAGTCCATCATCAGTTTTTCCCGTTTGACGAGGCTGAAGGAAGCTTCAAACTTTCCGAATCAGAGGCCGACACCGACCAGTTGCTTGCCGATGTTAACGCGCTGTAGCTGGCTCGTGCCCTCGTAGATCTGCAGCATCTTCGCATCTCTCATTAGCTTTTCCACCGGATACTCGCGAGAGTATCCGTATCCGCCATATATCTGCACGGCATCAGTTGCAACTCGCATCGCCATATCGACCGCAAACGACTTGGCGATTAAGGACTCCTTGCTGTTGGATTTACCTCTGTCGCCCAGCCAGGCCGCCTGCCAGGCCAGCAGTCTGGCAGCTTCTATGTCCTTTGCCATATCCGCCACCATAAAACTGACAGCCTGATGGTTGGCGATCGGTTGACCGAAAGTAACCCGCTCTTTGGCATATCTGATGCAATGCTCCATCGCCGATCGAGCCAGACCTGTCGCCGCTGCAGCGAACAGGGGGCGAGTGCGGTCTGCCGCTAACATGTAGATCTCCAGTCCCTGCCCTTCCCGGCCCAGCAAGTTCTTCGCTGGAACTTTCACGTCTTGGAAGGTAAGCGCACGACTGTCGCCAGCCCGGTGTCCGAGCGTTACTTCCCGCTGGCCGACTGAAATGCCGTCGGCATCAGCAGGCATCAGAAACGCCGATAATCCCTGCGCTCCCAGGTCCGGGCTGGTGCTAGCCAACAACAGGTACCAGCGAGCCACTCCGGCGTTGGCAATCCAGGCTTTCCGCCCATTTACTACATACTCGTCGTCAACCCGGCGGGCAGACGTCTTGACAGTCGCCGGATCACCGGCGCCTGTCGGTTCTGTCGCGCAGAAGGAAGCGAAGCTTAATTCGGCGGTCAACGGTTCCAGAAACTCCTTCTTCTGAGCGTCGTTGCCTGCCACTATCAATGGTGCGGCTGCCAGGTTGTTCGACTCCATCACCATTGAAACGCCGGTGCAAGCAGCTCCCAGCTCTTCAGAGATCAAACAGGCGTCAGCGGCACCTAAACCCAGTCCTCCCCATTGCTCGGGCACCAGGACGTTCATCAATCCAATCTGCCAGGCTTTGTTCAAAATCGCCAGGGGAAACTCGCCTTTGCTATCAAGCTGCGCTGCATTGGGCGCAATCTCTTTCTGGGCGAAGTCTTTCGCAAGCTGCAGATACTGCTTCTGCTCATCCGTTAGCTTGAAGTCCACCATGACCTTCGATACCCTCCGATCGCCTTTTATCCAGCCGAAACGCCACTTTGCATCCGGGTTAATACAGTTCTAAGCTTGACCTTGTTTTCCAATATTGTATTAGCTATACCTGTAAATTATCGGACTTCGAGCGGCCGCTTACGATTCCGACTAAAATTAACTTCATTCAGCCAGGCAGAATCCTAGCAGGTTCCACTTGACCACAACCAGCCATGATCGTCATCATAACTAGTTATAGTCCACACCGGCCGTCCTATCCATCCAGCAGGTAGAAGCGTGGGAGTCCTAATCGCACCGTCAATTCTTTCAGCTGATTTCGCCAACCTCGGCGCTGAGGTTAGGCGCGCCGAGTCTGGCGGAGCGGACTGGATTCATGTCGACGTGATGGACGGACATTTCGTGCCGAATTTGACGATCGGACCGCCGGTGGTGAAGGCGATACGCGGCGTAACTGAGCTGCCGCTCGACTGCCACCTGATGATTACTGAGCCTGATCGCTACTTGGCGGACTTCGCCAAGGCCGGAGCCAGCCATGTCACCGTGCATGCTGAAGCATGCATCCACTTGCAACGAACGCTTGCACAGATCAAATCTCTGGGAATGAAAGCCGGGGTTGCGCTAAACCCGGCCACTCCGGAAGACCACCTCGCATATGTGATCAACGACTTGGACCTTGTGCTGGTGATGACTGTCAATCCGGGATTCGGCGGACAAAAATTTATCGCAGAAGTCGTTCCGAAGATTGCTCGCATACGAAAGATGCTCGACGATGCGGGACGAAACGGAGCAATCATTGCGGTCGATGGTGGCATCGATGCCACCACCGCCGGCATCGTGCACGCCGCCGGAGCCGGCGTTTTAATTGCAGGCAAGAGTGTTTACGGTGAAGCGGACGTGTCCAAGGCGATTGCAAGACTCAAAGAGAGCTGCTCAAGCAAGGCATCCGCATGACTAACGAGGGCAATACAGATTGAATATGAGATTAACTGACAAGAAGACGATCAACAAGGAGTTCGACATGGCAAAGAAGTCCCTGATAACCCTTTCTATATGCTGCATGCTTGCACCAGCGGCGGTGGCGAGAGAGGATTGGATAATGGACACATCTGGAATAGGCAAGAGCCATAACGGAGTGATCAGCTCGGATCAATTCCTCGAGTTGGGCATGAACACTCCGAACTCCCTGCGTCTGGAAGGCGAGCAGTCGCTCAGAATGGGCCATCTGGACCGGGCAATCATGGTCCTGCAACGCTCCGTTGAAATGGCTCCACTAGACATCGATGGCCGCATCATGTACGCTACGGCGCTCGAGCAAAAGTTGGTCGGTCAGAAGGAGAGAGATCCCGCCCTGTTCAACTTCTGCGTTAAGCAATGGCTGTTCGTAGCAAAGAAAGCCGAATTCCCGGACCAAATGGCCCAGGGACGCGGTCACGTCTACAACCTGACCGGCTCCATCCCCAAGATGTGGGAGAACGACAAAAAGTTTCTCGCGCGGGTGCTGTTGCCGGAAGACGGATCCGTTAAGGTCGCGCTCGGCAAGAACAAGAAGAAATCCGCCGACTAGCCTACCGCCAGGGGCGACGGTTGGACCCGGTCCGGGCGATGCGATGCATCGCCCGTTCTTTGTTGCGGACAACGCATGCCAGTCCTTTTAATCTCTTGAACCAAAACTGCCAATTTCCTGCCCCAAAGTAGAAAGATTTCGGCGCTAGACTGAGCGAAGTGAAGCGAAAGGAGGGCGGTCAATGAGTGGAAAAACGATGGGTCTGTACGAAGGCAGCCAGGAAGTTACCAACGATGTGAAACGCACGCTGGATGCCATCCAGAATGCGCAGAAGGAGGGTCGCGATCTCAATCAAGTTTTGATTGAGCAGGTGCAGCAAGAGATGAAAGATCATCCTTACATGAAAGGGCAGATTACTGCATACACTAAGCAGCTCAAGCAG
>JAGVKB010000013.1 GCA_020050835.1 Candidatus Obscuribacterales bacterium
GATACTTCTAGGTATCACAACTTTCTCTTTCGGCGTTAATTGGCACGTTTTTTGAATTATTTGGCATAGCTGCGCGAACTACGGCGCCTCATTTGACGAAGGCGGTAATTCCGCCCTAACAGGCTGTTGTTCCGGACCGAGGTGGTCGTTGCCAGTAATTGAATCAAGCTCCGAGTCCACCTCGACATACAAATGGTGAGCAGATTCCTCTGTCAGAACGCCTTCTTTGACAAGCTTGGAAATATAGTCTTTGCGCCCTTCAAGCAAGTAGACCTTTGCCTGCTTATCCTGAAATTCATTGAGAGATGAATCTGACAACTGCAGACGTTCCATTTTTAGTCCCAAATCGAAGATCTGCATCTGGAGTTTTTCCTTCCACAAATCGTGCGATGTCGCTGAAATTTTGCCTTCATCTTTGAGCTTAGTCACCATTTGTAGCTCCGATCTAAGCGCCATGATCATCGCCTTATGCTCTTGGTATTGGCTTAATTTTTCTTTCTTGGGAGCCATGCCGAGGAATCTCACCAATGGCTCCATGGTGAGCCCTGGTACAAGTAAAGTGAACAAAACCACTCCAAAAGTCATGTTGATGATTGCTTCGCGATCAGGAAAAGAAAGGGGCAAACTGAGGGCTAAAGCATCACCAGTGCGCCGCGCAAACCTCCCCAAAACATAAGGTGTCGCCATTTATCTGGAATTGGCAGTCGGTCAGTGGAAACGAATGGACAAATGCCGTAGACGACAAGAAGCCGTGCAACTACAACAGCGAGGACCCCCAGACCAATTAACTGAGAGTGTTTTATCAGGAGCGGTACTTGAACTTGCAAACCAATTAACAGAAAGAGCAACGAGTTTACTAGAAATGCTGCATATTCCCAGAAAGAATTAACAGCCAAGCGTGTTGTCGCTGACATACCAGTCCGGCTGCCATAATTGCCTACTACGATACCGGCCGCAACAACAGCTATAACCGGTGACACATGAAGTTGCTCTGCAGCCAAGTAGGAACCGTAAGCAGTCACCATCGTTAATGTTATTTCCAGCAGGTGATCGTCAAAAGCACTTGTGATTCTTGAGGCGACATATCCCATCAGCGCACCTAGCAAAGCGCCTCCGAAGACAACCAGGAAAAAACTTCCGGCAGTGCCTGCGACGGATAGCTGTCCTCCAGCAATAACCATTGCCAGAACTATTTTGAACGCAACAACCGCAGTCCCGTCATTGAATAGACTCTCGCCTTCGATAATCATTGTCAGCCGCTTATCAATTCCCATCTGACGGAAGAGAGCTATCACGGACACTGGATCGGTGGCTGATACCATCGCACCAAAGAGAATCGCTGTTTGTGTATTCATGCCACCAACAAAATGCAATATGGCTGCAACGCCAAACATACATACAGCAACACCTACTGTCGCAAGCGTGCCTATAGATAGCCAATCGCGGCGCAATGCTTTGATATCTAAGTTCCAAGATGCTTCAAACAAAAGAGCCGGAAGAAAGATCAACAAAACTAGTTCAGGAGTCATCGATATTGGTGGCAATATTTTCGACAAGCCGATAATCAGTCCGGCGATCACCAGTGCAACGGCGTATGGTACTCGCACCCACTTGATTACAACAGCCGTAGCTGAAGCGACCAGCAGAAGCGCTAGCAAGGTATCTACGTGGATAGGTGTTTCTTCGGGATTCATCAGAGTGCCATTGTATCAACGAACTTGACCCGTGGTACCATGGGAGTTCAAGCGTGCAGATTGAGGAGTTACTGCGATGCTCGGATTAGCAGGTTCGGTCACTGTTTACACTGAAAACGGAATTGTCATTGCTGATTTCTCTGGCTGGATGACAGAATCACTGCTTGAAGAAGCTCAGATCAAGATAAAAGAGGAACTCCTGAAGGCTTCGAAATCAAACATTCTGTACAACGGCTTGGAGATGGAAGATCCATCATTGACCTTAACACTTTTGATGCAGTCCTTTCACGAGAGTTTGGGCGATCGTATTGGACTAAGCGCAATTGTCGTCCCCGGCTACCGAATTGCATTCTTAGCCCGTTTGGCTTTTGGGGGGCAAGAGTCTAGATATCGTGTCTTCTACAATAATCAGACCGAGGCAATCGCTTGGCTGTCGAGTCACACATTGGCGTGAACTCATTCGTTTGGTACAAGCACCCATCACGAAGATCGAGCGTTCATTTCAACAACTCACCTTCAGCACTTGCGAAGGTGCTAGTATCCTTGCTTCCTTCTCAAACTCCACATAGAGCACTGGTTCTTGGTCCTCATACCGAGCGATCCGGATTATTGTTCCTAATCCGTACTTTGAATGCTCAACTTTATCCCCTTGCTTCAATATGGTTCCATCACTCAGCAGCAGAGGCACATGCACAATACGTGGCAGAATGGGCACAAAATGCGCACTTCTTTTCTTCGCCAATTTCTGTGATTTCTTCTGGCTCATAGCCGCACCCTTGGTGTGTCAACTTCATTATGCCCTTTTTCCGGGGAAGCCAGTTTTGGATGGCGAGAGTTATTAGTTCTTGTCTTTTGATATTAGGCGCCCTGACGTTACTGCATCCACTGAGATGAGCCCGATATCGCGCACCAGTTGGACCTGGGTGAGATTGAAGTTGATTACTGCCTCTGCTTGGTCTATGTAAGCCTGGGTCAAATCTCTCTGTGCTGTGAGAACATCAAGGTTCGTTCCCAGTCCTGTATCCAGCCTCAGGCGCGCTAGGCGAAGTTCTTCTTGAGCCGAAGCGACCTGTTCGTTCGTCTGCTCTATCTTTTGTTCTGCTGTAAGGGTATCAGCGTAAGAAGTTCTAACTTGATCGAAAACATCAACAAACTGCTTGTTTGCTCTTATCAAAGCCTGTCGAGCCTGCCACCTTGCCGCTTGAATATTTGCGGTATCGCTCAACCCCAGGTTTCCCAGTGTCCAGTTAACACCAAAGTTCAATACAAAGAGAGCGCCGAGGTTATTCAAAGTAGTGCCGATGCCGTAGATATCACCATTGAGATTAACTTTCGGATGGAGCGGTGCAGCAGCGATTGGGATTTGAGCCTTAGCTGCTTTCCGAAGTTCGTCAAACTGCTTCAATTCTGGTCGGTTGTCGACCGCATATGCAAGCAATTCAGTAATCAA
>JAGVKB010000097.1 GCA_020050835.1 Candidatus Obscuribacterales bacterium
ACCGCCGCCGCCGCCACCGCCGCTGACCGGAACCGGCGTCGGCGATGCTGATGGACCACCACCGCTGCCGCCGAAAGCAATCGGCGAGGGCGCGCTCGGCGCAAAACTTGATGAAGATGAGCTCGATCCACCTGCTCTCGGTACCGGTGCATAAGAAGAGCCGCCGCCATGAGAGAAAGCCATCGGAGACGGAGACGGCGATGGTGCTCCGGCTCCGAAAGAGCCGGAAGTAGAGCGAGCAGTCGGAGTGGGGGAAGGCGCTCCCGGTCGAGGCATCGCCGTCGGGCTTGGCGAGGGCGACGGACTTGGACGCGGAGAAGGAGACGGTGAAGGCGACGGTGAAGGCGAGGGCGACGGGCTCGGGCTCGGCGACGGGCTCGGCCGCGGCGACGGACTCGGTGAGGGAGATGGAGACGGACTTGGATGAGGTGAAGGCGACGGCGACGGGCTCGGCCGCGGCGACGGCGATGGACTCGGATGCGGCGAAGGCGACGGACTCGGTCTAGGAGAAGGAGACGGCGTCGGATGTGGCGAAGGAGACGGCGTCGGATGCGGCGAAGGCGTCGGCGACGGATGCGGAGCCGGAGTCTGGCTCGGTTTTGATTGAGATGGCGTGCTCACCTTACCGGGCGAAGGCGACGGCGCAACGACCGGCTTGTTTTCGTGCCGGCCGGAACTTTCAGAGGCGTGTTCGGCTCTCCTGTGTGACACTACTTTCTTTTGTGTCGGCGGTTGATTCTGGATAAACTCGATATCGGTCACCTGTGACGGCGGCGGCGGCGGCACGATGAAGAAGAAAGCCAGAATGAAGCAGGCGACCATCAAAGAAACATGGAATATGTAAGATCCGCTGGCCGCTTCCGGCATCTCGATCACATATTCAGGATAGATATGCTTGCGCTGAATCATCGCCGCGTGGTCGTAGGCATCGCGAATGGCAAAAGCAACGAAGGTCAAAACGAGCCCGAGGTAGATGATCGATACCGGTGAGCCGATATGGGCCGATTGAATCGTTTTGACCAGAACCACGTTCGGCTTCATATGGTTGGAGATGCCGAATTCCCAGAGAGTCTTGAGAATCGGATCGGTCATCACCACCAGCAGAAGCAATAGAAAGTTGACTCCGGTGACGCTTAAAAAGAGCATCCCTTTGCGCGTTTCGCCGTTATAGAGCTGTCCCCAGCCGGGAATGATCGACAAAATAGCAGCCATGTTGGGATCTCTTGGCGGCTGCTGTTGACTGCTGGGTCTAAATGATGTGGACGTCATTGCTAGGCGGGTATGTTCAAGAGGGTAAGAATGCTTAGTGCTTTAGTCGAAATGCCGGTCAATCGCGCGATTTATTGTTACGCACAATTCTTGACCGGTTGATTGGCTTTCGGCATTCCAGCTCGATTCTAGTAAGGACCGCTTTGGGTGTAACTCTAGCTGCATAAGCGCGTGTCGAGTATAACACAATGCGTTCTTTCCGCTTCGCCTGAAAGGCCCAAGGCCATTCACGTGTAGAACTTGCTCCCTCCTCTTGCTTGGTTGCAGATACAACGGATTGCGACCAGATATCCTTTGATACCGAAAGTGCAATTAGTCGAGTACTTCCCGCCTTGCTAAGTTCAACTTCGATTCTAGCAAGGACCTCCTACCGGTGGCATATGTGTTGTACCCACGGGCGGGGCACTTAATGCGTCGGTTGCAACGAAGGTGATCGAAGCCGGCAGACAGATGTCACCCAGGTTAAATTTAACCGACCGGCGTGAAAAGGCGGCTGGTGTAATCCAGGTTTCTTTACTAGGGTTTTGGATAGAAAATTGCCGGTGGCCGGTTACATCGGCATACGCAAGTCTTCGGCCAACTCTATCTTCAATTCATCGCCTGGTCGAACGTCCACACGCTTGCCTTTCTTGGACATCAAAACGATCGTTCCGACCGCCACCCCGATGCCGGCGCCGATCAGGGCGCCTCCGGCTGAGCCGACACTGCCTGACGAGTTGCTGGCGTTGCCAGCCAAAAAGCCGATGCCAAGACCGGCTGCAGCCGGCAGTGTAAACATGCCTGTTTCAATCAAGACATCTTTCATTCCGCGCTTGGCATGCACGACGCCGCCCCGGGCGACAATATTGGCCACGAGCGGAATCTGCCTGTTATCCGGAGTCGTGACGGTATCAAACTTGAGAGCGACGGAGCCGGAGCGATCGAAACGCTTGGGTGCATTGAGCTGAGCAATTCTTCCCTTTATGACTGAACCGGCCGGCACAACTACTCCACCATCGATGGTGAGATCCTCAGAGGTTCTGGCTGAAAATTCGTCGCCTTCCTGACTGGTGTCGCTGTCGACCGAAGTATCCATAATGATTGGAATTTTGGTACCGGAAGGCACCACCCGAATATAGCCTTGCAGCACTTTGCTGGCCACCTTCTGAGGCTCGCCACCGGCCGGCTCAGCTGCAGCGGGAGCAGCAGCGGTGCTTGTGTCGGCAGCCGCTTCCGGACTGGGGGCAGACGCTGCATTATCGGCAGCTGGCGGGACGCTGTCACCGACTGGCACCTCACCTTGGGCAAAATCAGGTTGACCCTGGGCTGCTGGCTCTGGGACAGCGGGCGCAACCGGTGTCTCGGCAGAAGCGCCTGCCGCATTATTTTCTTTGGCCGGCTCAGTTGGGCTATAAATCTTAAAGTTAACGTCTGGTTGAGACCCGGCAGCCAATGCCGCAGGTACCGCCTGTCCCGCCATCAATATGCTCAAAAGGACAGGAATAATGCGCTGCTTCATGGCGGAACTCCGTTTCTGTGTGTTGGCTCTCTGTCCGCATTTTTTCGCTCGCAAGACAGATCACATGGCAACTGGTCAGTCTAGCATGGCAACTTGGTTCAAATAAACTAGGCATATTTAAGAAATAATCGGGACAGGCGAATAGCTTTGCGGAATAATCAGATTAGGAAGCGCCTGTGACTCCAAGTTCCAACCAAATTCAAGTGCGGGTACATTACTCGAATCAGTCAGTGAGGAAGAAACGGTGATCGACTGTCCTATCTGCCACGTAATGAACGAAGACATGGCGCGCTTTTGCGCCGAGTGTGGACAACGACTTAACCGCCAGAGCCAACCGGCAGCGGCAGACAGCGAACCGGCCCCGCCGCAGGTCTTGCCCGAGCCAGCCAAACCGGCGGACCCGCAACCGAAAGCACCGAAACTCCACTCACCGTTACTGGGGGCTGACCAGGCAGACTATCCTTCCCACTCAAGCAAACCAGATGTCAGCAGACTGAGAGGCACATCTAGCCCGGCCAGCGGTTCGGCCGATACCGGCTCGGGCGGTCATATGGGATTGCGTTCGCCTTTGCTAGGCGGAGTCGATCCCGGCATGCATGAAGATTCACCTTCTCACTCGGCTTCCGGCGGTCACCTCGGGCTTAGATCGCCGCTTTTGGGAGGAGTAGATCCCGGTCAATCTCGAGAGCCAGAGCCGCCGGCGCCCAGGTCCGGCAAGAAAGCGCATCTTCATTCGCCCTTGCTGGAAGGTGACGACGAAGATGTATATGAGGATGCACCTACTTCCCGCCCGGCAGGCAGAGGAAAGCTCAAATCTCCACTCTTGGCCGGCGACGATGATGATTACCCGCAACCGCAAAGGCAGTCCGGCTCCGGAGGATTGCGCTCACCGCTACTAGGTGGTGGTGACACCGACAACGAACAGCACTCCGGACGCTCCGCAAGCGGTAAACACCATTTGCGATCACCGCTGCTCGGCGGTCAAGACGATGATTTTGAAGAGCCGCCTCGTCCGGTCGGTCGCTCCGCCGGATTGCGGTCTCCCATACTCGGCAGCGCAGAAACGGTGCCGATGGGAAGAGGTTCAGCTTTCGTCGAAATCGACGACGAAGAGGAAGGCGGAGATCACCACTTGCGCTCGCCGCTGCTCGCCTCCAAAGTCCCGATGCACGACAAGCCAGCCGCACCGAAGAGCCCGAAATCAGAAGCTCTGCCTGCCCGCTCTTCACCAGTCGAACCTTTCGCCGGAGCGGAGCTGCTTTCTGGCAACCAAGCAGGCAGCGAGCAGTCCTGGGGCGGCCAGGCAGCGCCGGCCATGCCATCGTTTGGTGGTCCGTCACCGGCGGCGCCACCACCATTTCCTCAATCAACGGCAACCGATCTCGGTTCACCGTCGCAGAGGCCGCTGGCTGTACCACCACAGGCGGTGAATCCAGCCGAGAACGCTTTGCGTTCGACGCACTCGCCAAACGCTCCATCCTCTCAGGTTGAAGGTCCGGCGGCTCGCCATTTCGGCTCCGAACCGCCCGGCCCGGGACCGGCAAGACCGGAAAGTTCGGCTTCAAGCGGACTGGCAGGTGGATTGGCCGGGTCCTCGATCACTGCCAGCGTACCGGCCCAGAACAAACCGATGGCCGGACCCGGTGCATTGCTCGGACCAGCCATGGCTCCCAATTTCGATGAGCCGATCGGCAGCAATGCCGACAGCACAACAGCGTATTCCGGGCTATCCGGACTCGGTCAGCCGGCACCATCGGCTCCCTCGCAGACACCAGTCAATCTATCGGGATTGCGCGGCATGGGCACCAACACTGCGCACGATGAAGCTGATGCAGGCAGTAAGAAACGCCGGTTTAAGGGGCTGGAGGAGACAGAACCCGTGGTGCAAGAAACACATGAAAGACATACTCCAGGTGGTCCGAATCGTTTCGGCGGACAATCGCATGCACCGGCGCCGCCGGCAGCGGCCCTTCCGGGATTTGTCAAGATTTTGGCGCTGCCGCTTCTCTTTGCCGCAATCATGAAGGCGCTCGTGTTAATGGATTGGTTGAAAACTCCGCAAACTCCGTTCACGGTGATAGGCGATCAGATCGGACAATTGCTAGTTTGCATATCTCTAATCATCATCTGCGTCAGCGCCGGGAACTCACGATCTTGATGGTCGTCGACTGAACTTACGCACAGAGCAGGAAGCACTTCGAGATTGACAAAAGGTAACTTCTCAAGAGATCCGGCTGTGCTATATTGACCTTGCCTTAAGCAATAATGTGTTGGCGTGTTTTAACTATTGTCAAGATACACCGGACTACCAATTCACCAAACTGGAAAGGCCCGAATTTGATGGACCGCACAAACTCAGCTCAGACCGGCGGAATCATAAAGAAGTCAGTCCTATTAGCGGTAGGGACAGCGGTGCTGGCCCTGCAGGCGGGAACGGCTCCGGCATTTGCCAAACGCCCGGGCTTCAATGTGCCCTCTTACAACAAATTGACCGATGGTGCCGGTCCTGAGACTAATGATGTAAGCAAATCGGCACCGGCCAGAACCACCGGTGGTACCAATAACTCAATTGCGCCGGTTAAGTTGGACGACGGAACTGCCTCGGCACTGCCTGACGATTCCGGCAACGGTCCGATGCTAAAAGCAACAGTCAACGCCACCGGCTTCGTGCCGAAAGGACCGGTCGATCCCAACAGCAAGAGCTTGTTCGTCGCTCCGACAGGCATTGCCGACAAGTTGGGCGACAATTTGAAGAATGCCAAGCAAGTCAACGTGATGCCGTTGCCTCTACTCATGAGCGATGACGAAGCAGGCAAGAAGGTCGAAACCATCCTCGACTCCGAGAAGTCCGAGCTTGCCGAACTCTGGGAATCGGCATTGGGAAGATCGCCTGATATTCAGTTCGTCATTCAGAAGTTAATGCCAACTTCCAATCCCGGTCACGGTTCGACCATTTTGATGAGAATGCTATCCACTGCGGTGTTCGCAGGAATGGGCGCGGGTCAGATGATGATGCCGAATGCCGGCGGATATGCCATTACCAGCACCACCGGTAATGCCTTGATGAACATGATCGGCGCGCAAGAAAGCAAAGCAGCAAAGAATGCCAGGCTATCCCAAACTGAGCAGATCATGCTCTACAATATGGTGCGCACTACCGCTGACAAATTGGTGGACAATTTCCGCAACTACAAGAAAACGATGGCCGCGATGCAAAAAGCCAACACGGACTTGCAAGATCTGCAATCAATGGTGAGCGAAGCTCGTTCCGGTCAGGATGCCTCCAAGCAGCTGGAAATGGAGTACACGTTGCGCCGGCAGCAGCGCGACGTCGACGGCGTGGTCGAGGACCTGCGCCGGTTCAGGCAGGGTCTGGTCGACCTTTCAGGACCGGAAGCAGTAGCCAAACTTGATCAGCAGATTCAGGACGAGCAAAACAAGATCGAGCAAGCCACACCAGCCGGCACTCCGAATCCAAGTCCGCAAGGGGAGGCCTCGCCGAGCCCTCAGACAGCAGAAAATCCGCCCGCGCGCGGTTAGAATAAGTAACTTCACAACCGGTTATCTAAGGGAGGAGTTACCTTGGTGATTTCCGCCAACCAACGCATCGCTGTCTGGTTGATTCTTGCTCTCTGTTTGCTATCAGTTCCGGTCACGATGTTCGTGCATCGTGAGGAAGGGAAGAAAGACGATGAGAGCTCGGACAGCACGCGCTTGAAATCGTTCATGTCATTACGAGATCGCATTGCGGTGATTCGATTGACCGGAATGATCATTGACAAGGAGCAAAGCGCGCTCTTGTCTCAAGTCGGATCGTGCACTCAGGCCAAAAAGGCTTTGCGCAAAGCGCTCAAAGACAAACATATTAGAGCAGTGCTTCTGAGAATAAATTCGCCTGGTGGAACCGTCGCCACCAGCCAGGAGATTCAAGAAGCGGTGCTGGCCGTTAGAGAGGCTGGCAAGCCGGTTGTGGCATCGATGGGTGACGTGGCAGCCTCAGGCGGATACTATGTTGCATCCGCTGCCGACAAGATAGTCGCAGAGCCTGGTACCATTACCGGCTCAATTGGTGTAATTATGAACCTGGTAAACCTGCAAGGCGTAGAAGAGAAGCTCGGAATCAAACCTTCGGTCGTGAAGTCCGGGCAGTTCAAAGATGTCGGTTCGCCGAACAGACCGATGACCACGGAAGAAGAAAACTTGCTCAAAGGCATCATCATGGATTCATACGATCAATTTATCAACGCCGTTGCAATCGGCAGAAAGATGAATCTCGAATCCGTCCGAAAGCTTGCCGACGGGCGAATCTATTCCGGCAGGCAAGCGTTGAAGGTCGGACTGATAGACGAGCTTGGCGGGTACGAAGCTGCGCTCAAAAAAACCCAAACTCTCGCTCGCGAACGCTTTAACTTGAAAGATGATCTGGCAGTTGACGAGGGTGAAGGGTTGAGTTTTTTCAGCGCATTGCTGGAATCTACTTCGGACAAACTCTCCGCACCGGCAATCCTGGGCGGACTGGTGCCGGAATCGATGAAGGGAGAGTTCCGAAAGTTGCCATTGTGGATGTTGCAGTAGGCTGAGATCAAAAAAGATGAACTCAGACACCGCCAACTCATTTGCAGAAAACTTTCTCGGCACGCTTATCAGTCCGCGCTCCACCTTCAAGCAGATTGCCAGTCGAGCTGAATCCGGCTGGACCGGAATCGAAGCAGCATTGATAGTAGTTGTTCTTGTTTCGCTAGTCGATGGCTTGGTCTCTTGCGGTCAACAGTTTCAATGGTGGGTACCGTTCTTATCGCTGCTAGCCGTTGTCGGTGGACTGGTAAGCTGGCTCGTGCTGGCAGGCACAGCAGCGCTTGCAGCAGTTGTCTTTAACACAGAGCCGGCCAGAATTCGAGCATCATTTATCTGCTCGGCCTGGGCGTTCTTGCCCTGGCTTTTCATGGCTCCTGCCACCGCTTATCATTCAGCCTTCGGGCCGATCATGCTACCGTTAGCCTTGCTGCCCTGCGTTTGGGTTTTGTATCTTCAATGGTTGGCGTTCCAGGAGACATATCAATTAAAAGGCTGGCAAACACTTTTTTTGCTCGTGTTCTTGCCACAGCTCGGGCTATCTCTGTGCATCTGGTGGTCGTTGCAGATCCTCGGCACCGGCTTGAGCTTGCTAGTGCGATAGGAAACGGGGAAGGGCGATGCCGCAAACCAAGTTGCAGCCGCTAGTAGTGGCTCTGGTTGGACCGACTTGCTCCGGCAAGACCGCGCTCGCTCTGGCGCTTTCTCGCAAGCTGGAGGCAGAGATTGTCGCTTGCGACTCTCGAACTGTCTATCGCCAGATGAACATCGGCACGGCCAAGCCGTCGTCCTCAGAGCTGTCGCAGACACCTCACCACATGATTGACATCGTTGATCCCAGTCAAACTTATACAGTCG
Organism: Candidatus Obscuribacterales bacterium; assembly: GCA_020050835.1. GTDB lineage: Bacteria > Cyanobacteriota > Vampirovibrionia > Obscuribacterales > Obscuribacteraceae > JAGVKB01. The sequence goes on from JAGVKB010000097.1 coordinate 8,198, forward strand.
CTCAATATAAGGAAGAGGCCTCGGCTGTACTGGACGAAGTTCTCGCCCGCCGGCGCTTGCCAATTGTTTGTGGAGGCACTGGATTCTACGCTCGCGCCCTGCTGGAGGGTCTCACTCTGCCAGCCGTTGCTCCGCAGTCCGAACTTAGAAAGGAGTTGCAAGAGCTGGCCGACCAACAAGGAAATGAAAGCTTGCACAGCCGACTCAAGGAGCTGGACCCGACTTCGGCAGCGCGAATCAATCTAAACGATCGCTTTCGTTTAGTAAGAGCGTTGGAAGTCTGCCTGGTCTTCGGCAAACCATTTTCCGAGCTGGCCAAACGAAGCGAGCCAGCCTACCGTACGCTCTGGCTCGGATTGACTACAAGCGATCGCAAAAGACTTTATCAGGCGATCGAAAGGCGGATGGCCGAGCAGATGCAGTCCGGTTTGGTCGCAGAAGTAACAGACCTCTTTAAGCTGTACGGTCCATGTCGAACCTTGTTGAACACTGTTAACTACAAAGAGATCATTCAATATCTCCAGGGTGAATGCAGCCTGAAGGAGGCACAGGACCTTTGTATCAGACACAACTGCCAGCTTGCGAGGAAGCAGCTGATCTGGTTTAGAGCTAATCCGAAAATACTCTGGCTGGAAGTCGACAGGCTTGATTCCGACCAACTAATTTCTAAGGCTCTTGAATCAATCGGGAAAACCATTGGTAATTGAGGGTTTACGGATGCAGGAATGGCGTAAAATGCAAATTATAGGTGACCAGCTTGAGAGCCGTTGCATTGGTACACCTGGACGCGAACCGATCGGATTGCGTAATTTATTTATTTACTTGATGTAATATCTCAACCGTTCGACTCCACTTTCATTCGGCACATCGGCAGCTAGGTCAGTCACTTCCAAGAATCTCCTGAAAGGAGCGCTCGACGAGATGGTGCTTCATCTGGATGGAATTTCCACTGTGCAAGAACTACTAATGAGCAGGGAAGATATCTCCTCGCTTTCCACCGCTATTCGAGATATGGATAGAGATGCCGGATCCATGGAAGAGATCGCTCAGCGGGTAACCGGTCATCTCTACGAAAACATCTTGATCAAATCCACCGGTGAGAGAGCGCTGGCGCTGGTGAGATTTTTCAAAACACAACCTTACGGAGACCTTCCCCCCTCGCTTCAACGTTATGTCCTCGACCGATTCCCCGAAACTGCCGTTCAACCGAACATGCAATGTTTGACCTTGATGGCCAGCACCGGCGCGCAACCGGAATGGAACTCTCGGTTTACTTCGCAAGAGCACCAGGCCGTACCACTTAAGAGCCCGGAGATTGTCGAGCGATCGCCGATGATCTGTCAATTGTTTTTGCAATTCGGCATCGACCTCAAACAAGTGATCGAACCAGATCCATCGGTCTTAGTCAGTCTCGATGAGAAGACATATAACGTCTTCTATTTGGAGAATGCATTGGGAAGCCCCTATGTCATCCAACAAGAACAATTCGTAAATCGATATGGAATCAGATCGGTTCTAGGATTTGGAGGGATGTTACCGCTGGGCAGCGTTTTTGCAGTCGTACTTTTTTCGACTGCCTCAGTTAAGAAGGAGATCGCTCAACTCTTTATACCGCTTGCATTGAGTGCCAAAATCGCTCTGCTGCCCTTTGCCGGAAAACAAATTTTCAGTCGATAACGGAAAAATGCTAGATTGCATGCAAGTTTCATACATGTGATTCGTGATTTTTCATTAGACAGAAGACAATTAAGAGCTATACTGAATGAGGGTTTTGATTGAAACGCAATCAAATTGTTGTGCAGATTACCTATTCAGTGTGGCGCTCCAGAAGGATCTTCATCAACCGAACACATCGGTTGAGTCGATTGAGCTGCTCCAAAATGCTTAGACCATCGAAGAAAACGTTAGAGGAGCGCCATGAAACGCACTAAACAACGCAACGTTCGCGAAGTGGATCTGCCCTGGAGCGAAGGCTTGCTTTCGGCGCGCATGTGGCAAGCCGGTAAGCGTTGCGTCGCCGGTGTCCCGGAGCTGGGCTTGCATTGCTACGGTTCTTCGCAGGCAGAAGCGGTCTTCCGCTTGTTCACGTCACTGCTTAAGTACTACCGGCAGCTCAATATGTATAAGCACAAGATTTCCGATCGCGGTTTGGAACATTTGAAGCTCCTGAAAGTATGGGTTCAATCAGTCGAGCGGCGCATGATGATCTCGGAATCTACCAGCTCCGTAGTACCGCTCAGACGAAAGTAGAATCTTCTCCGGCAAAACAATGTTTTACCGAATTGAACTAATCCGGTCGGAAGGACGTCTTAACGAGCAGCTACAGATTTGGTCTCCAGTAAGATGCCTGCTGTCCGTACAATCGGATCTTTAGTAATTGCAATCTTGCTTGCAAGCAATTTTCTTGCAAACAAGCCGGCTCTCGGACAGGAAGGCACAAGCGAGACTTTCGACTGTGCTTCAAACCCAGGAGACACCTGCCTAGGCCAGCGCTCTAGTCAAAATGAAGACCTGAGTCAATTACCTTACAAGTATCTCGGCAACAGCTTTTCGGGAAAGTTTCATCGCCCTTCCTGCAAATTTGCAAAAGTGATGAGTGTCAACCATGTTTGCCTCTTTCATTTTCGCCGGCAAGCAATTGCAGCCGGACAAGTTCCCTGTCGCTACTGTCTGCCCCCCAATTGGAAAACAGTTGAAGCCAAGTTGTTGCCGAGCAGTCAATCGAGATCGCAGAGCCAGTCCCAGCCAGGACCCATCCGGTCAAAGGACGAAGCGCAGCACCGCCTGGAACCTCTTGGCACCAGCAATAACTTATAGTTTGTGGTTATTGAGAGCCGGTCAGTGGTATAAGGTTTCGAGATAGTAGTCGTCCCCGAAACTGGCTGATAAAAATGGCTGTAAACGAAGCAGTGTTGACCCTTTCAAACTCTGTGGGTCTCATTGTAGATCGCACCATCACGCCCGAGCAGGTAGTCGGGCAAGCATGCTTGATCTCCAAGAGCCGCGTAGCGGCCTGCGCCAGCAGCGTCTTCAACTACGTCGAAGCCCCATGGGCGCTGATCGTCAAATTTCCCAATCCGGACCTCTGGTATGCGGTCAAGTCCATTACACTGCATCCGGACTTCAATAAACGCGAGGCACGCACCCGCTATCTAACCCAAACCGGACTGGCCACCGATTCCGTAGCCAGCTTCGAGAACGACATAGCAAGCGTTTCGATGGACCCGACCGTGCCGGAGCTTCGAGCCGACCAGATAACCGAGCTCAACAGCCTGCTGTCGATCGGACCACAAGCCACCGGACAAGACCTCTCCGGGCCGGTCGAAGGAACCGACATTCCAAGCCTGATTCAAAGGTTAGTAAGCTCCGGGCGCGAGGGGCTTCTGACGTTTTTTGACGAGCGCGGACGTCCAATCGCGCGACTGCTCGTTCGGCAGGGCGTGCAGGGCTACGTCCAAAGGGCGATCTACAAATCTTTGACAGGCGAGCTGGCACTCTTCGAGATGATCTTACGGCGCCCGCGCGGCATATACATATTTCAGCCATCGGCTCAATTTACCTGGCCAAATGTCAGAGACATTGAAACTCCGATCGACAAGATTATGGCCGAATCTACCAAGCGTGCCGGAGAGCTGCAACAGTTCTTGGGCTCACTGGGCGGTCCTGATGCTAGATATGTGCGCGCGGTGCCGCAATTTGATCCCAACGCCGTCCACCCTAACGCCCGCTGGATTGTGGAGCGTCTCTGGACCGTGCTAGACGGCTATCTAACCTTGGACAAGCTCTGGGAGCGAATCGGAGCTGACACCTACACGGCCTTGCGAGCGATTCAAGAGATGCTGCGTTTGCAGATTGTCCTGCTCGAAAGAGGCAGCCCATTTTCCTGCAGCGGCTCGCTCGGTGTGCCGATCGCTCCGATTCCTCCGCAAGAGGTCAGCCCCGGCGACCAGTTGACCGGATTCTTCCTGGATCCGCTGACAGGCAGACCGGTGCTTCTGCAGGGCGGCTTCCAGGGACGGTCGACCACCAATCCCAACACTCTTTTGCACAATATCCAGTTTCCACCGAGCTTCCAGGGTGCGATGGTCCTTAAGAACAATCAACTGGTCGGGCTGACGAGCGGGCCGTTCGTACCGGCGGCAGGGCAACCTGCCCCGGCCTCCAGACTTTATCAAATGACGCCGATTCAAGCCTTGAGCGAAAGCGCGCGCAAGCTCAAGAGCACCGGCTCCTTCGATATTACCGCGCCGGAAGCGCCACCCGAACCGGTTAATCAGGACTCCAACCTGCCACCAATCGATTACCAACCGGCGCCCGGAGCAAAGATTGGACGATTTATCTGCCCGGCCTGTCAGGCCCTCAATCTGGAGTCAGGGTTCTGCCAGAAATGTGGGGCAGACCTCGAAACCGGTCAAATGCCACCAAATGCCGGCGGTAAATCATTACGCGGCATGCAGCAGGCCGGCGGACTCTCCAAAAAGCATTTGGTGATGGGAGGAGCGGCGCTGTTGGTAATCGGCGCCCTGGTGATGATGTTCGGCGGGCAACCCGGCGGCTCGCCGCCGGCCAAAACCAGTTCAACTGCCGCAACCGGCACCGAGAATGGCGACGTGCAAAAGGCTGTTCTGGTCGCTACCCAGTATGCCGGTCTGAAAGACACCGCTCCGCCCGGATACGTCTTCCAAGATGCGTCCAAGCTCACTAATGGAGCGCTGGCCTTCGAGCTGACTTCAGAGCTGAAAGATCAAAAGATACTTTTCGTCGTCCTGGACAACACTCAGCCCTACGATCACCTGGAGTTAGTCGCTGTGAAAGTGCCCTATTCGGACCTTCCGCAGAACGACTCGATGAAAGTCCTTAAGAATGCTCCGCTCTTAGATAAGGGGCCGAGCCTCTGGAAAGGCTTGACTTTCAACTGGGTGCTGGCTCGTTATAAGAAAAAGGACGACCAAACATCTCAGATGGTGCTGATTGGATCCTATCTGTCGCCGGTTGCTGGCAAGGCTATGCTCGTGATCGCCCGACCGATCAAGCAGGACAACCTGGACTACAAAACAGCGCTTTGGCTGATTGAGACGATGGCCCAACCGCTAATCGACAAGTCGGCAGGCGCTGAACCGGCGGCCGGCACCGCCACTACTACCGGCGCCGACACTGCCACCACCACCGGTGCCGACCAAGCCGGCAAGCCGGACGAGCAGCCTAAATCAAGCGAAGCGAAAGAAGCTACCGCCGAGGAGCTTGCGGCCTACGCCAAGAAGATTGAGGATCTGCTCAAGGCAAAATATGTCGCTCCAAAAGATAAGGATGCCGCCAAGGAATCAGTCACGATTGTCGTCGGGGTCACAGAGGAAGGCAGTCTAAATAAGATCGAGATCGAAAAGCCATCGGCAGTGGAGTCCTTCGACAAATCCGTCGAGAAGCTCGTAACCGGAGAGAAGTTGCCGCCTGCCCCGCACACCAAGACTGGCTCGGTTTTAATCTCAGTCACTGCCGCCGGTGCAAAATTGACAGTTTCACTCAAGTAGCCATTACCGCCGTGCTGAAATGTTAACCCGGTGCCCGAGTCCGAAATGCCGACACGAGTTCGATCTGCCTTGCTCGACTGACAGAGCGAACAGCGCTTGTCCGGCTTGTGGTCAGACAGCTACCTTTCGGTCGCTGGAGCTTGCGGTTCATGTCGACAAAGTTTACGGGCACAAGCTTGCCTCCGGCGATACGATTGAGAGTCTAGCCGCGGCAGAAGTTGAACAAGCCACGCTCTCAGTTCTGGTGGAGGACGTTCGCAGCCTCTGGAATGTCGGGTCGATCTTTCGCACCGCCGATGGGTCTGGCTTTTCGCAACTGTTTCTGAGCGGAATTACCGGCTGTCCCCCGCGCAAGGAGATCGCCAAGACCAGTCTGGGAGCGGAGGAATCCGTCGCCTGGAGTTACTGCCGCAACGCCCTTGAGGTGCTTCCGGCTCTAAGGACAGCCGGAGTCATGATAGTCGGGTTAGAATGCAGCGCCGGCAGCATCTCACTTACCGCTGCGCTCGCTGAGAATCGCTTGACCGCGCCGCTCTGCCTGGTGGTCGGCAATGAGGTAAATGGACTGTCAGCCGAGTCAATTTCGCTCTGCGACCTGATCTGCCATCTCCCGATGCGCGGCAAGAAGGAGTCGCTCAACGTGGCTGTAGCATTTGGAATCGCTGCGTACACAATAGCCGAACACCTGCTGTCCCGAAACGATAGATCAAGCTAGCCGGCTGTGCCGCGCACCGATCAGCGATGCTGGTCTTGCCAGCTGAACTTCCAGCCACAAAGTGCAGGCTGCTTAATAAATAGCTCCGCTCTCATGCATGATGACAATTCGGTCGATATACTGCCAGGACTGAACGAACCGTCCTCCTTGTAATACTTATAGGTGGCGACAATGCCAAGAAATTCTCTGGTCCAGCTTGCTAGAACGGCTCTGGGAGCCGGCCGTTCCCATCTTGGCGCAGGACTTACGGGTGCCTGCCGGAGCAATCCTGCCAGGCTTGCGCTCCTGAGCTCGGCTCCGCTGCTGTCGACCGCACAACCGTGTGTTCTCGCCCAGTCGGCCCCGGAGGCTACGCGCGACCTTTCTGATATTCAAAGCAACGATCCCCAGGGATTCACCTGGATGCTGATCTGCATCGGCATTATAATGACCGCCGCCATTACACTGATCACCGTCACCACCGTTCTGGCGATGAAAGGCAAGAAGAGCGCTTGAGGACTCGATCAGCTCGACTATCTGTCCTGTTCGCCCTCCTCTTCGTCTGGTTGGGAATTCTGCCGGTCTGGAGCGAAGTCGGTCAATCGTCCGTGCAAGACACCCAGTTTACCCGCGGTCTCAAGGACTATACGGATAAGCTCTCGTTGAGAGAGGGGCTCTCAATCTCATTTCCGATTTATCGCGGCATCGATACTCAATGGAAACAGATCGGAGACTATGAGTTTCACGTTCAAGTAGTTAAATACGGAGCAGAAGGGCTGACCTTTGATTGGACGATGTCGTACCCGGCCGATGCGGCCGGCAGCAGGGCAGTCAATGCCGAGGACTTGAAGGAGTCGACCAAAGTAAGTCTGTTCTATCCAAAACGCGAATCCTGCACACTGGGCGGATTTACTAATGCCGTACGCGTCTCAGATGCCATGTACAAAGCGCTCAAGCAAGGCCGCAAAATCGGTTTCGAACTAGACGGGCCGGAAGCGCCGGCCGGGCACACGCGCGATCCTCGCTTCACACCGCACTCGCTTGAGTCGGTCGGACATGAGTTTGTGCCGATTCGCGTCAACGACAAGCGGATGAAAGTAAAAGCGATCAAAGCAACAGCGGACAACGGTTGGCTTTACTGGATAATGGACAATCCGGATTTCCCAATGTTGATTCAAGGCAATGGGCCCTTCGGCTGGGGAGAGCCACGCTTCGACACGGCAGCGCTGGATGCCGCTGATGCCAGTCAAAGGATTATCAAACAGCTTGAGGAGCAGGGCGTAGCAACAACTCATGCTATTTTGTTCGACTTCAACAAGGACACCTTAAAACCACGCTCCAAACCAATCATCGATCAGATCGGCAGCTATTTGAACAAACACGCTGAGATTAGCCTGGAAGTCGAGGGACACACCGACAGCGTCGGTTCGCTCGAATACAATCTGAAGCTTTCCCAGCGTCGAGCCCAGGCAGTCAAAGACTATCTCGTCAATCAATGCGGGATAGCAGCCAGCCGACTTACTCCAAACGGCTTGGGATTCACCAAACCGGTAGCGACAAATTCGACCGCCCAAGGACGTGCTCAAAATCGGCGGGTAGTCTTTCGAAAGATCTAGCTGCAATCTTGGTCTGATCTTAAGGACTGGCAACACAATGTTTGCCTCCGATGAACAAGAGGAATAATCGCCCTTGGGAGTCGCCTGAAAGTTCACTCCCTGCGGTTGTCCATTCCAACCTGAATCACGGTCTAGTCTAACCGGCGAGGATTTTGCAAATGTCCAAAGACCACACTGATCAGACCGGCGAATCGAAAGCCATTCAAGCTGATGACTCGGCGACCAAGGCAAACCAGGAAGCTTCTGCCGGTAAGGTCGAACTGGTCAGCCGGCAAAGGCAAGCAACGGCCGAACATGAGTCGGGCAAAAGCGCTCCCGGAGTGGCGACAAGGAATTTCGGCAAGAGCAACGCGCTGCTCGCTGCGCTCAAAGAGGCTCAAGAATCTAAGTCCAAACCAAGCGTGCTCGCAAGCAAAACAGCCGACTCCCAGTTGACCGAATCGCATAAGACTCTGCAGAGATCGAAAGGCGAGTCGAGCCTGCCCGGTGAAGTAATCAAACGAGCGGTCGAGCCGGCGATGCACATTGTCAGTTCGACGGACAATCTCACCAAGATCGCCCGAGAACATCTTGGTGCTGGCGCTACTAACGAGGAGATTCAAAAGCACGTCAAAGAGATCGCCAAGCTGAACCAGATCGACAATCCAAATATCATTCGAGATGGTCGCGCCTTGATCTTGCCGGGACACACCGCCGATGGTGGTTATATCACCGCCTCTTTTGACGGCAACCAGTTAATTACTTATCCCGACGGACGGATTCGCCAGGAAAATGCTGACGGAACCGGCAGCGAAACATCTTCGCGGCCGGACGGCAGCTCAACCATCAAGCGCTGGGGACCGAGACCGGAAGACCGACACGAGCTTACGCGAGAGGCCGATGGCACGCTTAAAACAGTGGATTCGCACGGCACAACCATCATACGGCCAAACGGTGATCTCCGGCGAGAATCCGTCGATGGCGACTCGTTCGAGCGCACCAAGCAACCCGGTGGAGGCTATAAGGAGCATCATTGGGGACCGTCACCAGCGAGCAATTACGATGTCGCGGTTGAGGCCGACGGCCGGTACATTCAAGTCGACGCTCAGGGCAACAAGGTAACGGTCAGCCCCAACGGCGACCGCAAGGTAGAGAATAAGGACGGCAGCGGCTGCGAGCAAACGCGCCTTCCCGATGGTGGCTATCACGAGAAACATTGGGGGCCTAAGCCCAATCAGAATTACGAAGCGACCAGCCGTGCTGGTACGTTCGAGTATGTTGATGCCAATCATAACAAGCGCGTTGAAAAGCCAAACGGTGACGTCAGGCAGGAGAATTCGGACGGCACCGGATACGAGCGAGTGACAGCGGCAGACGGCCAGGTCTCCGAGAAGCACTGGGGTCCTAAGGCTCACCAGAACTACGAGCTCAAACCCAACGGGCATGGAGCGTTGAGCGGACGAGATGGTCTCGGTAGTCTCCACACACAGTTATCGCCCGGCAATGAAAGCATCTCCTACCCCGACGGGAGGATGTGCATCCTCCGCTCCGAGGCAGACGGCACTTCTCGCCAGAGCTACGGCGGCTGGAGACCACAAGACAGATTTCAAATAACCAGAACCCCGGATGGCAAGGTCAGCATTACCGACCAGGCGGCAGACAGGCCATATCAATCGCTGGCGGACGCTCAAGTAAGGACAGAACGCGAGCGGCTCGCCAGACTCGCTGAAGCAAAGATTACCAATCCGGCAGACCTGGCTAAGTTTCAGGCAGATATGGCGCGCTTCGAGGAGCGCTCGAAAGAGATGACGGAAAACTTCAAGAAAGAAGGTTTGAGCGAAGTCGACGCAAAGAAGAAAGCAGCCGAAGAGGTAGCCAAAACATATGGTCATATCTCGCGCCTGCTGGAAGCTGGTGATCATGCCAGCGTACCATTAGACGGCGGCAAACGGGTGCAAATCGCCGAGCAGATCATGAACAATGCGGCTCGTCCAACCACAATCGATCAGGGCTATCACAACACTTGCAACGTAACCTCGGTGGAGATGCGCCTGTACAGTAAGAATCCATCGGAGGCGGCACGGCTGGTGTCAGATGTAGCCACATCCGGTGAATATGTTTCGACCGCGGGCACAAGAGTAAAACTCGTCGCCGGCGATCTCGCTCCGCACGACGAAGCCAAGACCAATCCACCGCCGGACGGCGGTCGCGGCTTAGCCGGTCAGCTTTTCGAAGTAACCGCCGTCAATATTCATTACCAGAAGGTCAGCCCGCATTTAGCCTACAGACAGCGTGAGCGCGATCCCAGTAAGGTTCCGCCCGATACCGGTGAGTCTCTGGTGGATTACAGCAAGAAGCCTCCGGAAGAGACCGGCAAGGCTCCCGGCTTATCGACCAACTCTATCGTTGATATAGGTAATGAAATCACCGGACGCAACGAGACTGGTTGGCTGCTGGAAAGCGGTGCCTTCGAGTACGCCGGCAGCAAAACCGGGGCTGTGCGATCGCCGCAAGATTTGAATGACAAACTGGCCTCTGCCAAAGCTCATGGCCAGTTGCCGCTCGTAGTGATGGTCCATACCGCCCACGAACCTTTCAATACCGACTCCGGAGGCGGCTCGGCCGGTGGATCAGGCGGCTGGCATGTGGTGAACATAACGGACTATCAGCCAGGTCCGCCGGCAAAAGTCGCAATCGACAATCAGTGGGGTTCCCGGGTCGATCACAGCGGCGACAGGATGGTATCGGTGCGGGACATTTATCATAGTTTGTCTGATCCTGCATACTCCAACTACCCAAGCGAGCGCAAAAGAGAGCTCGAAGAAGATCGCCGAAACGGACGCATAGATGATTATGGCGAGTTGGAATACCTGCGCGTACTGAGGATGATCGGTAAGCACACGGAGGAAACTAATCAAGCGCTGGTCGCCTCCGGTCAGAAAGACCAGACGAAAGCAGTCGAGCTGACCGAGCCGGATTATCAAAAGCAGCTGGTGGCTAAACTCCAGGAGATCGAGGCGAAATGGAAAGAAGCAAAGGCAGCCGGCCGGTTCGACCCGGTTCAAGCCAGCCGAACAGCAGAGAAGATCGACCAGTTGACAGCCAACCTGCCGGCTCAGGCTAAAGTTGCCGTACTGCAGTCAATAGCTGAGCTTGAATTATCTTCAGGTAGGTTCGATTTCACTCTTGCGAACTCATTCAGCGCCATTCGGAAGCAGCAGCAGGCCGACGTCAAGAACGGTGTTTTCGACGAAAGCAAGAGGTTGGAGTACGAGCAGGCGATCGCCAACTTTCAAGCAATTATGGACAAACTGAGTCCAGCTCGGCGCGAAGCAGTCAGACAGATGGTGAGGCACGCGCTCAGACCTGTACCATAAATCGGCTCGGCGGCGAGCACCAATTTTAAAGTGAGGACCTTATGCATTCGGAAAAAACATCAAAGGCAGCCGGAAGCTCAAATCAGGACTATGCAACCAGCATTGCAATGGCTGCGGCACAGCTAGCCTTTCTCGATGAAATGCGTGACATTACTGCGCAGGCTTCCGGCAATTACAACTTGATTTCGGATCTCGGGCAGATTCAACAGATTACGCTTCCACCCGACTGGTCGGCAGGCCAGACCGAATTCAATCGAGTCGGCAGCAGCGCCTTTCGGGAGTATCATCCGCCCGGTCAAGACGCGGTGCATTTCTGCTTTTACTATCGCGGGCTGCGCACCGGCGCATCGGCTGGCAATGCCTTTCGTGAAACTCTGGACAAGCCGGACCAAACCTTGAGCACGGCAGACCTTGCCGCACTCAGCCAGACGCTCCGCAATAAAGATCCCGAAACCTTCACGGTCTTTCAGGCCTGCACAAGGGAGATCAACGGCAAGAAAGTGCTTTTGGTGGAAGGCAGCTTTTTCAAGGGACAGCCCAATCAGGTCGATACTCTGGCGGTCTACATCGATTCAGACGGCACCGGCACAGCCGTTCAAGAGCTTCAATATCAAGCCACGCCCGAAGAGTATCCGCAATACCGCCAGCAAGTCGAAGCGGCTTTGCAATCAATTCACTGGAAATAGCCAGCATCGCTCCAGTTCAAAGCGTTCGACAGAATTAATCAAATTCAATCTCTGCCTTTGAACTTTTTTTCTTTCTTGAGCGTCCTTCATAATAGAGGTAACCGAAGGTAATCTCTACGTATGGTCATCGGTGCCGCCGGGGAGCCACTTACTATGAAGAACTTTCTCCTTTCTGTATTACTTGCCAGCAGCATTCTGGCTGGTCCGCCGGCCGAATCCCGCCCGCGCATTCTGACCGGCGAAGTATCACAAGAGCGTGTGTTCGACCTGACCAACAAGATTCACTGGTACAGCTCGCTCAATCAGGCCGAGTCGGTGGCGCGCCAGCAAGGTAAGCTCGTGTTCTGGATCCATATGCTCGGCAGTTTAGACGGCGCAACATGAAGCGCCGGCAATAGCCTGAGAGCCGTGTCGCTCTCGACGGATCCCGCCTTTTCAGCGCTGAAGAACAACTTTGTCTGCGGCTACCGCGATATCTCAGATCAATCCTATGCCGGTGTCTCCGGGCTTCACAAGCCGACCGGTCAGGCGATCAACACTACCAATGGTGCCGGACCGCATAACCTGCAACTTTTTATTCTCTCGCCCGAAGGAGTAGTCCTTACCTGCCTGCCTGGCTATTGGAACTCTTCGGATCTCGTACGCGAGATGCAACTGGCCGTTAAGCTTAACGAGGTTTGGCACAATCAGACTTTGACGCGCTCGCAAAAGGATGCCATGTTCCGTCAGATGCACTTGTCCCATGTCGAACAACATCCGGGCGACATGGTCTTTCGCAGCAAGATGCAGGGCTTCGATCAAAAGTATGAGGCCAAAAACCGTCTTTACGCCTCCGACTGCATTCGCAACCCATCGTTAATCACCGACCCGAGTGCCAAGAAGCTGCCCCAGGAAGCATTTAAGACTACCGACGAGATCATGCACCAGCGTATGGCATCACGCCCGTTTCAACCGTATGACCGGTTTGACGTCGCCGCTTATGTCGATTACGGGCGACCGATTTATGACAAGCATGAAGACTATCGTAACGCCAACGGCGAATTGATGGCCGATCGAGATCCCAAGTCAGAGCCGCGCATCGGCAATCTGCAGGCGATCAAGCGCAACCGCCGCCAGACCGCCAATCGAACCGGTGGTTGGAACGGAGTCAGGTACTACGGCGGCAATTCAGGCCGAGCCGCGTATCGCAACGCCATGCACGCTGCCTACGGTCAGTAGCTAGAACTCTACCGGCAACACCTTCATCCCGCGCAAAGCGAAGGGCAGGCGATGCTCGAGCTTGGCTCCGGTCAACTTGAGATTGGGCAGGCGATTAATGAGAGTGCTGACTGCAATCTGACCTTCGGCCTCCGCCAGCGATGAACCCAAACAATGATGAATGCCCAAGCCGAACGAAATATGCTTGTTTTCAATGCGAGTGATATCGAACACATCCGGGTTTTCGAATTGAGCCGGATCACGATTGGCCGAGCCGATTAAGATGATCAGCATATCTCCTTTCTTGATCTGCTGTCCGTTTACTTCAAGATCGGCCGAAGCCAACCTCCGCATCATTTGGACCGGACTTTCATAGCGCAAGAATTCGTTGACGGCGCTGTCGATTAGATCGGGCTTCTGCCTTAAGAGCAAAAGCGACTCGGGATGAGTGAGCAAGAGATAGATCGAGTTGCCGATCAAGTTGACCGTCGTCTCGTGGCCGGCAACCAGCAATAAGACGCAATTGCCTAAGAGTTCTTCTTCGGTCAGCTTGCTGCCTTCTTCCTCGGCGCGCACCAGAGCGCTGATCAGATCATCTTGTGGACTCCTACGGCGTTGCTCCACAAGCGGTTTCAAGTATTCAATCAGTTCATCATTGGCTTTGTTGGAGGCTCCCATGTGAGCGATATTGAAGGAGGGCTCCAGCGCCTCAGTCATTGCATGCGACCAAGCTTTGAATCTTTCTCGGTCAGCGGCGGGAATACCGAGCATTTCAGCGATTACCGTCACCGGCAGCTGAAATGCGTAATCAGCCACCAGATCGCAGCTCCCTTGAGCAGCGAAACCGTCGATCAAAGAGTCGGCGATTTTCTGAATGTGCGGGCGCAACCTGGCTACCATCGCCGGTGTAAATGCTCTATTTACCAGCGATCTCAGCCGCGTATGATCCGGCGGATCTTGATTGAGCATCCAGCCCATTTTGGATTTGATCGCCGGAATCATCTCCATTCCCAAGCGCAAGAGCGGATTGAACTGGCGCCAATGCTGCAGCTCTTTGCCATAACCAAGATTGCGCAAAATAGCGTTGGCTTCTTCATAGCGGCTGATCAACCAGTACTTTCCCTTCTCGCTCCAAAAAACAGGAGCCTCCTTGCGCAGACGATCGAAAGTCGGATACGGGTTCTCGAGAAAGTCCGCATTTAATGGGCGCAACGGATCAACGATTGAAGCGACCGGCTTGGCCATGGCATCCCCCTGATTTGAGTAATCTGTCATTGTACTAAGGTCGAATCGGATTACATTAAAGCCCAACTTCATATCTTGCAATTCGCCTAATCTGCTAACGGTTCCAGTCGATCGAAAGGAATCAAAAGTGACGCACCACGCGCTTCCCTCGGCGGCACCAACATAACAGCTAGGGAGGCCCGGGCGTGTACCTTTGAAAAAAGGCAATGCCGACAGCAGCTAAGTAGTTCGCTTAGCAGTCAGCAGCAAAGTAAAAGTCAGATAGACGGTCCGAGCATCTTTGCTTGGACCGTCTCAATCTGTTTTGGTGCCCGTACAGCCTGCACGGGTAAGCTGGGCTTTATCAATTGGGGCAGCTGCCGCTTCCCTTACCCGACGAATCCCCGCCGGAATAGGCCGTATCTCCGCCTCCGCCTGAGTAAGAGAGCATGCTGCTGGAATCTCCCAACATCTTCCCGACCTCGGAGCTGGAGCTGGGGCTGGAAGCAGACTTGGCGGCATTGACGTCTGAAGCGCTGACCGCTGCATCAAAATTGCCTGCCCCGCCTTCGCCCGCCTGGCCGGTCTGGCTATCACTTCCATATTTATTGAAATCCGATCCGTCACCATATGGCATGGTTTCAAAACCTTCAATTTAAATCTAGTAAGACGCACACCCGAATGAACACACAATAGTGGTCATTCGTGTCAAAAGTGTGACTTCGAATCTAGTCGCTAATTCTGCGCCAGACAGTGGCTAGCGCCACAATGTACTGGTACTTTCGACTATGCTCTTTGATCACAAGCGGCATGTCCTTCTTTTCCAGTAACTCGAAATCAGCTCCCAGCACCGCAAGCAGCCTATCTTCCGAATGCACCGGCTGTCCGTTGGGAGTGAAAAATCCGCCCAACCAGACATCGCGCGGTGTAAATCGCTCCATCCAGGTAAAAGGTGTGGTGACAACCAGCAATCCACCCTTTCTGACTATACCTCGCATGCCGCCCAGGCGTGAAAGACAAGCCATCGGACTGGGCAGGCGGCAGAGCAGATTTCCCAGCAGCACTGCGTCAAAGTCGTGATACTCGGCAGGCAATGAACATGCATCAGCTCGACGGAAGTTGACCGCTTTTCTTGCTGCGGGCGGCACAAAGACCGAATGACTGGAAAAAAGTTCGCCTTCTTCCTTGCATCGAAAGCTAATTTCACCCAGGCGCTGAATTCTCTTGGCGGTCTCGATAAACTGCTCGCTCAAATCGACCGCTTCAACTTGATTGAAGACTTCGCCAAGAGCAAAGGATGCACCGCCAACCGAACAACCCAGATCGAGCGCGCGTTCGGTTGGGATATCCAACCGCCTGCACCAATCGATAGCAAGCTCGGCGCAACGAACCGGAAAGCGGGTCGCATCGACCGGTCCGAACGCAAACGGCATCTGAGAGTCAGCCGCACAAAAATGTAGCGTGAGATACTCAGCAAGCGATTGTTCCGTTTCGTACGGGTTAACGGTATCAGCAGTATCGCCGATTTTGACTGCCCCACCGTCGCCGCCATGCACGCAGTAAGCCACTCTAAAACCTGCTTGTTGGAAAAAATGCGGACGGAAGTGGAATCTCGCCCAGGATGATGCTTCGTCACCGGTGCTGGCAAACGAGCCGCCCAAAATCATTTGATGCTGACCGTCATAACACGGCGTGCTGAAATCATCGTAATAGCGATGAACACGGAAATTGGGCAGCGGGTTGAAATGGTCCTCGCACCATTGCCAGGCGTTGCCGAAAACGTCGCATATTGGTTGGTCTTCCTGTGAATCGACCGGACTCTCCGACCCCCAGCGCAGATTCAGATTGCCTACAGGCGACTGCGAAGCCGGCTCGTCCTGAGCGGAATAACCGACTGCCTGGCGCATCCGGCTATGCTCGGATTCAGTAATCAGACGGTAAGCAACAGCGCTACCGTCCCTTTCGGCGCGCCAGCGACAATAAGCTTGAGCCTCGTGATAATTGACGAGCACCGGCCATGACCAAGGCATAGCAATAAGCTCGAAGCAAGTACGCAGTTCAAAGCGATTCGATCCAGAAGGACCAATGGGATACCAGAAGGTCGGCCATTTGACATTCCGGAAACTGCGCCACCGCCAACCGGCGTCGGACCAGTATCGCTCATCGAGATAGCCACCGTCGGCGACGAACTGCCAGAACTCGCCGTTGCTTGTCAATTGACGACTGACTTCAAACGCGCTGACTAAATCCTGACGCAAACCGTACTCATTGTCCCAGCCAAAAGTAGGCCATTCCGCCGGCTTGCCCAAAACGACCTGCCCGGCCGGTACCGATACAAACTCATTGGCCGGATACTCCTGCCCTTTGCGCGGATGCTTCACCTCGGTAGGCACAGCCTTAACCGAGGGGTGAAGCACCGGCCAGGCATTTGGGCGCCGGACAAGGTCCAGAGGCAGTTCACGAATCAAGACTGATGACGTCTCAATATGGATACGCTCATGCTCGAAGCTCATGAACAAAGCCCAAAGCTGATCGGTAGGCCCAATCGCTCGATGACCATCGGCAAGCCCTGGATGGCTGTTGATCAGGGTCGAAACGAGCTCATAGACCTGGCGGCGATAGCTCTTCAGGTCATCGATCGCCGGCCACTCGAATTCGTTTTTAGTCATGTCGTCCCAAGACATTTCATCGACGCCGGTCTCGAATAAGCGCTCGTAATCAGGATGGATGCCAACTTCTATCAATTCTGCCACTCGCAATTTATTAACATAGAGAGCGGCGGGGTGCGTGTAGTAAAAGGCCATCGGATGGCGTAAACCGTGGTAAGGCGGACGATAGAACGCCTCCTCCCCAATCAGTGATGAGAAGAGCGTCTCGGTCAAAGTCCAACCATTGTCAAAATAATCCAACACTTCCTGGCGAGTGCAAGTTTTCAAATTCGGGGTCGGCAACGCTGAGATCTTGTTATCTTCTCCTACGCCCGGGCACTGCCCCGGCAGTGGCAGCTTTCCCGTCCACCAATCTTGATCTTTGGGAAAGTTCAAATTGAGGCGCGACCGGCCAAGATTGCGCAGCCATCCATCCGCGCTTGCCGGCGCTCGCGATGGTAAGAGACCGAGATTAGGATTTCTGCCGTCAGCCATTTCCAACTACTCTGGAGACCCCAACTCAAAGAATGCAAAATGGGCAAATTGATCTAAAGCATAGCAAGCATACATATTAGCGATGAACATTCCATTAAGAAACTGCTCGCACTCCCAGCTCTTCGTCAAAGTCAGGATCAAGTAAGCGCGTCGCCATTCAGCTGCATCAAGTGAAAGGCCACAATCACCAGAGCATGCGTAATTACCCCCGCCTTCAACAGCTCGGGAATGCGCTCGATCGGCACCAGTCTCAAAGCGATCATTTCAGTGCCGCTGCCGTCGAAGGACGGCTGCTCGATCTGGCGTGCATTGCGCGCCAGATAAGTGTCGCAAACATTGCTCTGGATTGCTGGATTGGGGTGAATCCGCCCGAGCGAAACCCAGTCATCCGAAACGTAACCGGTCTCTTCCAAAAGCTCTCTAACAGCAGCATCGACTGGAGAAGAATCAGTCGGATCGACCATGCCTCCCGGTATTTCCAAGGTAACATGACCGACACCGTGACGGTACTGCTCGACCATCACAACTTCTCCGGCGGCCGTAACTGGAATAACATTGATCCAGTTGTGCGGATGAAGAACGTAAAAGCTATGCAACTTTTCGCCTTCGTCTTGAGCGCGGCGAGAATTGTTACGGCTGACCGAAAAGACTTTGCAATCAGCTACAAGCTCTGTGGAGACAGTTCTCCACATCAAAGCAGAGTTATCCATGGCAATACCAGATGTCGGTTTCGACAAAAGTCGCAACGAGTTAAGCGATCATAACAGATGTCAGGCAGAGCAACCAGTTGAAATTGCTAACCGACGCGTTGCCAAGTGGCGCTGTTCAGGCGACAGATGGTCTTGCGCAAAGGTCGCAAACCACCGACTCCGCACCATATACGGTGCCCAAAGACTGGTGCCGGCCCGGACTTAACCGTCATCGCCATTGGTAAGACTTTGAGCGAGCGAGCCGTCAGAATCGTCAAGCCAATACCGCTTATAGATATTCCATTCGCTTTTGTCGGTGGTGAAATCAGCATAGGGCGCAATTCCGGCGAAAACAGACAATTGCGCCCGCTTATCCTCGAGCCCGCGTTTCACCCCCCACCAGCGCCATCAACAGATTCTCGGCATGCTTTTGATGGGCTCTGGTCAGATCTTTATACGTCGGCACTCCAAGAATCACTTTGCACTGCCGATTGACCTTGGCGACCGCAGCAGTCACTCTGAATGCTTCCTGGGATACAAGACAAACATAACTTCTCGGAAAGATGGAAACGGTGTCATAGCACATGACGGCGATTTGATCGCAAACACGAGCGAGCGGAGCGTAATACTTCGAGCTCCAGAGCACCGGCGCGGCGATCGACAAAATCTTCCCCGGTTGAATTGAGTTGCGCGTAAGCGACAGCAGCTGCAAAAAATAGGGATCGCCGTCCTTACAGATCTCATAGTCCCATTGCACGCCGTCGAACCCGCAAACATCCGTCAACCAGCGCGCTTCTTCCGCCATCGTCTTTCTGACGTTAAGCAGGCGTAAATCGACTTCGCCACCGGCGCTCGGGCTGACCGCGCCGACCCAAGCGACAGCCTTTACTTGCGGCGCCCGCTCTTTCAAGTAGCTAAGCATCTGCGCTGCTTGCTCAGGATTATGATGTCTGAGCTTCCCGCTTTTGTTGATGTCTCTGACATGAAAGTACGCGTACTTAACCTGGGCGGCAGTAAGGCGATCGACCATCAGCTGGCGGTCTTTGTCGTCGGACTTTCCCAGGTACCAGCGAGACCCCAGCCAGAGTCCATTTTCGCCCCGATTGAAGACCTTGGTCGCCGGTTTGACCAGAACCGGATAAAAGAAGAAATCGGCGAGAGCGGCCACTGCCACCGAAAAGATGATGAGCGGGATTGTCACTGAGACAGTGCGAACGATTTGAGATCGGTTTCTGCCTTTACGTGTCAATTTCCAAGCCCCACTTGAGATCTGCTCAATTTTAAGCAGGTTCTCCTGCACAGTCAGTCTTACCAAATTTTTCAGTTTACCGCACCCTCGACCGCGCTTGGAAGCGCCGAAAGAGCTCCACCTTGATGGTAATCTGGCAACAGTCGAGCCGGTGGAGCCATGCACGAACTAATTCCTGGATTATTTATTGTTTCATTTGTCCTGTTCGACATCTTTCAGACTGTTGTTGTGCCTAGATGGAAACCGGCGCATTTGCGAATCATGCAATCGTTGCTCGATCACTTGTTGTGGCCCATCTGGAAGTTTGCCGCCGCCAGGAGGTCATCAATTAAAGAGAGCGAGGAGATCCTCGGCTCTTTCGCACCACTTTCTTTGATTCTGCTCTTTCTTGCCCGGCTCTTCCTGTTGGTAATCGGCTATGCATTGATGATGTACGGCTTCCGGCAAGAGATGCAGCCGACGCTGCACAATTTCAGCAACGCCGTCTATCTGGCCGGCTCTTCCCTATGCAATATGGGGTTGGGGGACTACTTGCCGATCTCCAATGTTGCCAGAGGAATCGTACTGATGACCGGCTTTTCTGGGCTGCTGGTATTCGCCCTGGTAATCTCCTTGCTCTTTGCCCTGCATAGCTTTGTTCATCAACGCGAAGTCTTGATCAACCTGCTAGTAGCGCGCACGGATGGATTGACGTCGGGGCTGTCCTTTCTGGCTAATCATGCCAGGCGCGGTTTAACTAATGAGCTAAACAAACACTTCGAGGACTGGGAAATCTGGGCCGCCGAGGTGCTCGAAAGCCATTCGACTTATCCGGTCCTGGGCTACTTTCGCTCTTCCATCCGGGGCATCTCCTGGGTTGGTGCAATCGGAGCAGTCCTGGATGCTGCAACGCTCTTCTTGTCGTGCATCGAGGGGCTTCCCACCGGTGCCGCTCAACTGTTCTATAGCGTCGGCTGTCGCACCACCAGAGAGCTGGCCAGGATTTATGGATTAAGCCCGGCAGAGACCGATTGTGTCAGTCGGCAAGATTTTGACAGCGCATTATCCGAACTGGCCAGAGTCGGTTACAAAGTAAAGGAGAGCGATCCTTCTTGGAACGTCTTTCTCGAGCTTCGCTCCGGCTATGCCATGAACTTGAGAGCCTTGGCTCATTACTTTTCAATCCCGGCAACGGACTGGGTTTACGAACAGCGCTGATGACATCCGGCCGGCTCCAGCGATTTAAATCTGCTGCAGGCTGGTGCCAGCAAAGTAATGTGAAAGGATTTGACTGTAGAGTTGACCGGCTTGTGCCAGTCCTTGCGCACCGGTTTGCTGCAATCCGACTCCATGGCCCCAACCCATACCGAACACGGTCAAACTGGACAATAGCCCGAGCGAGTCGGATTGATGCTCGAAAAACACGCGAGCGCTTTTCAGTCTTCCCAGTTTCGCTTCGGGATTCTTAAAGACACTTCTGATTACGAGCTCCTTTTCGACAACCCAGACCCCACTTGATGTGTGGATAGCCAGTGCGACAGCCGTACCGGAGACTCCGCGCCTGACGATTTTGAAATGCTCGATCTGCCCGAACTTTCTTGATGCTGGCGGTTTTATGAACGACGATTGCTCCTTATCCTCAAGCATTTGAGCGACGACATGGTGCATGTGAGATTCAAGCGCATCGGCGGAGATTGTGACTTTCCACTTAAAGTGCGGCGACCAGGCATCACAGGTATTCGGCTTGACTAAGTGCCAGAACTGCTTGAGCCCGGTTTGATCTGCCAAGTCGTAAGGAACACTACCTTCGGCGACGCCCTGCAAGTATGGAATCGGCTCGGATGGAAACTGCCTGGTTTTGAGATCGGAAAAACAATTTTCATAATTCTCGGTGTGACCGCCCGCACACGAGCTGAACAATGCCAGGATTGGTTTGTCGTGATAAGTAAGAACTTGATTGTGCGTAGCTTCAATCGCAGCGGTGTAGCGCGCATTGATCTGCTCAACGTTGCCAACAAAATTCTGGCAGCAGAGGTAAGAGTCGCACACGTCAAAATCCTGAGCGCTGTGATCTATCCGAGGCCGAAGACCATAAGTTCTGGCCGTAACCGCTTGAGCCTTGACAGCTTCCAGATGGTAGCTGGCTGGCATTTCGGAGCCAAGCACTCCGCGCAGGTAAGAATCAGGCTCCACGAGCAAGCAGGCAGTCAATCTGTTACCGGTGGCCGCTAGCTTCAATTCTCCGCTGTAAACTGGCGGTTTACGCCCGCCCGCTTGATCGCGCATTAAGCTGGTAATTGAGAAAGGCGATTCGGACTTTGCTGGCTTGACGATTACGGCGCTAAGCTGGTTTGCCTCGGCCGGGGCGTAACCGCCAATAATCAAGCGCCCAGCCAGAGCCTTGACTGAAAGTTCAATATCGGCCGGCAGCCCAGATTTAAATACTGCCGTTCCATTTTCAGTTTCAACGCGCAGCGGTCCGAAACTCTTGAGTCGCAACATTGAATGATTCAAAGTCGTCAGATCGTTAGCGCTAAGCCCGATTCGAATCTTCATTTTCGTGACAGCACGGCCGGTTCGTGATCTCTGGCAAAGTCTGACTTCTTAGAAATTCCGCTGCTTTCCCAGCCGGTTGCAACGAAAGATCAAAGAGGCGAGAGACTCGCCCAGTTGTCATCAGTCCGCTCAGGTAAAGTGGCGGAGCAGGAGGGACTCGAACCCCCAACCCGTTTCCAGGCAGCCGCTTTCAAGGCGGTTTCTTCATCCAGCCAGGTCTGCTCCACTGGTTGATATCATTCAATTTTACCCCAAGGTCAATGCCAATTATAAAATCGATTTATTATGAAAAAAACACGGCTGGATCTCTTATTACTTGAGCGCGGTCTGTTCGACAATCGTGAAGTCGCGCAGGCTGCCATTATGGATGGTGGCATATCGATCGATGGCAAGAAAGTAACCAAGCCAGGAATGCCGGTTTCACTCGATGCCAACGTTACACTTGCCAGCAGCTGGGGCAAACCAAGATTCGTCAGCCGCGGCGGTCTGAAGTTAGAGAAGGCTCTTCTGGAATTCAAGCTCAATCCCAACGAGCGCATCTGCCTGGACATCGGAGCGTCGACCGGCGGCTTCACTGACTGTCTGTTGCAACAGGGAGCCCGCTGCGTCTATGCCGTCGATGTTGGCTACGGACAGTTAGACTGGTCTTTGAGAAACAATCCCAAAGTAGTCGTAAGAGAACGGGTCAATGCCAGACACCTTACTGCCGAGACGCTCTATGAGTTCGGCTCTCCGAGAGCGACTCTGGCAGTGATGGATGTCTCCTTCATCTCTTTGTTGAAAGTCGTCCCGGCTGTTGTCGGCTTACTTTCTGCCGACTCTTTTGAGATAGTAGCCTTAATCAAACCGCAATTCGAAGCCGGTCGAGAAGCAGTTGGAAAAGGTGGAGTAGTGCGCTCACCTGAGATTCATGTCCAGGTAATCACTCGCTTGTTGCAGAAGGCGGGCGAATTAGACCTAAGGGCCAGCGGGCTGACATTTTCACCGCTCAAGGGTCCGGCCGGCAACATTGAATATCTGGTGTACTGGAAAGCAGCGACAGGAAAGGATTTCACAAATGGACAAGCAGCCACCGGAACAATTTCAGTGGAAGAAACTGTTGCGACCGCGTTTCAAGCGCTCAATTCATCCAGCTCGCCAGAGGCGGACTAACGCTGACCGGACTTTTGATCGTAAAGCACCAATGACTGATCGGTGACACCAAGCTTCAAGACGGTATTTGTGATCGCTTCTCTCGCCTGATTCATCATCGAACTGTCGGGTGGAACGAAATCTCTGCCGGCTCCAGCCGCATCGAACCATTTCTTGGGGTCCATCCAGGTGCGCTCTGGCACTTTAGAGACTTCACTGTTCGACTGATTGGTAGAGTCGTTATTGTCGAACTTAATACTTACATCCGGCACGCCAGCTACGGCCCCGCTGTCCGAATTGCTCAGCTGTCCCATCGCCCGCATTGCGGCTCGGACGTCCTGGGGTTTGAAATTGTCTACCGTATTGCGCAATGAACTGGGCTCGGCAGGTTTGTTCTCAACTTCCGGAGTGGGCTCCGGAGCAGCTGCCTTTCTTTGGATCTCTTCACCCTCAACCATCAGTCCTAGCCTCCGGAACCGAACCTCTTGAAATCTAGATTCATTATGCCCCTAATTAACGCAAGATCAACGAAATTGTCGCTCACAATTGACCGGGGGTCTATCTCACAGCGGGTTAAACTTTCTCCGCTTACGGGCTGTTGCGCTCCCTTTCAAGACTGCTGCCGTGCAGCCTCTCGCAACTCTTGCAACGAAAGAACAAGCGCGTCTTTGAGAATCGCCTGCCGGATCTCGCCGGTTTGCAGAACCACCGGCATCACGGCAGGGCTGAACGTCATCGAAGCTATGCCAAACCCCAACTCTCCGCAAAGTCGGCAACAGGCCTCCATACAGAGGGCAACCATGTCGGTGCATCGCCCGTAGGCGTGCATCACTTCCCAGGCCGTCGGCTTGGCAATCATGTAGTCGGCCGCACCGAAGGCTACGCGGAAGAAGTTTCGAAGCCAGTCAGGAAGCCACTCCCCACCTTGATCAACCGCCTCTTGATGGATCCAGATACAGATAGTCTCCTTGACAGCGGCCGCGAACTCTTCCTCCTTGAATTGTTTGAGGGCCAGGTTACCTAACTCTGGTGGCTGCAGACGATCGGCAGTGCCGCGCAGACTGGTGAGCGCCTGTGATAACTGCTCGGAAGCTGTAATCGCCAACCGGCAGGTGTAGTAATCCAACCGAAAGTTGAGCTCTTCTTCGGAGCCCGGCTCATGCTCGGGACCAGGATGGAATAAATCGCTGAAAACACCTTCCAAGCACTTTCTCCCAATTCGAAAATGGCCGGCGAGCCGGAGCCCAGAACACGGCTAAGCACGACTGCAATTATAGCCGTGCCGATGCCAGGCAATCTTTACTAGTAAAAGTTCGGCCGCCCGGGGATCACGGCAGCGGTCTTGTTCGCATGGTCTCAAGTGGCAATGTCAGCGCCTCCTGAAGGATCTGCTGTCGTTGCGGAGAGGTCTTGAGAAATACCCTTTCGACGGCAGCCGAAAAACCCGGTGAGAAATCGCCGAACCCGAGCGCTCTGCAGGTGCGAGCAGCGGCAGCGCGACTGAGCGAAACAACGTCTCCAAAATCTTCGTAAGAATGCATCACTGTCAACGCTTCAGGCTCTGGTATCAAATGATCGCTGGCACTAAAAGCCAGTCTCAGAAATGTCAAAAGCCATTGGTCGGTCTTGTCTCCACCTTGATCCATCGCTTCCAGATGCAACCATATGCACAAGACTTCCTTCACCGCAGACGCATACTCCTCGTCACTATAAGCCTTGAGCGCTAAATTACGCACAATGTCATTGGGGAGATTCGGCGCCGCCTGCCTGAGCGCCATCAAGCACTCATAAAGCGCGTCGGAGACAGCCACACTCATCCAGCAGGCATAAAAGTTCAGCCGTTCGTTCCATTCTTCATTTGTTGCCGGTCGATGTTCTGGTCGCGCCTGAAAGAGACCGGGCGGCAGCTCCTCGCCTCTGGTCTCGTGCATGCCGACTCCTCCTTCTGCCTCTTTGGGCTTCTTACGTAGATAGTACCTTACGCAATTCAGTCCTAACTGATTCAACTCAACGGATAGGAGATAATTTGCTCGAGCGGCATCACTAGTGATTCCTGCAGAATGGCCTGTCTGGTCTGGCTGGTTTGAACGAGCAACGGTGCCAATTGCGGAGCAAAATTCAAGGCAGCATCGCCAAATCCTAGTGCTCGACACGCTTTGAAAGCGGCCTCTTTCACCAGCGCCTCTTCGTTCGTACAGCTGCCATAAGCGTTTAGCACTGTCATCGCTCGTGGGTGCGGGATCAAGATATCGGTGGCGCCGAATGCGAGTCGCAAGAATGCCAGCAACCAATCAGGCATGGAGTCGCCACCTTGATCCATCGCCTCCATATGCAACCAGATGCATAACAGCTCCTTGACCGCATTGGTATATTCTTCGTCATTGAAAGCTTTGAGCGCGGTTTGTTGCATAGTGGGATCCTGGTATTGATACGCGGTTCGTCGCAGATCAAGCAGAGTCTCCATCAGCAGATCCGAAACCGAGACGCCCAGCCGGGAAACATAGAAGTGAAGCCGCTTGTATTTCTCCTGCTTAGTTTTCGGGCAATGTTCGGGCCGCACACGAAAGAGACCGCCTGGAATTTGATCAGTCTTGACTTTGGACATAGCAGGCCCCTGACTAAAGAGAGCCGGAACGAACGTGCACCGGCGATGATTACATTGTATCTGACCGATAGAAAGCCACAACATGTCCGGCCGCCTGCCTGCTGGTTCTCAATCTGAGGGCAGCAGCGACAATCAGACTATCAAAGCGGAGCCGAGCCGACCAGAAGCTTGACCTCTTGCAATTTTTCGATCATCTCCAGACACTGGAGGACGCATTGCTGCGGATCCATCCCACCGGAAGTCGATACGGCCAGAGCGATTAGATCTTTATACGCAGTCGGTTTTTCCTGAGCTGCTTCAATTACTCTGGCCGCCATCTGACCAAGTTCGAAAAATCGGCAATCATGCGTCTCTGGTTCGCGGTAGACCGCCACTTGAGTAATTTTTGGCTCGACATCTTTAGGCAGACAACAATCGTCTTCGAGATGTTCGACTATCTCTGTAATTGGATACTTGTATCGGCGAACAGCAAGCACCGGATTGACCACCGGTCTTTGTTGCTCGAACTGCGCTGCATCGGTAAGCGGTTGATAAGGGAAGGTCTTTACCTGGCCAGGATGCTCGAGCAGCTCCAGCTCCAACCATTCGTAATCAGCTAATTCGGCGATGAACGGATACTTTCGCAAATAGCGATCGCCGAATTTGAGTAAGTATTCCGGAAACTTCTCCGCAGCCCGATTCAAGTTGTAGTGAGTCGGTGGAAACCTCTCCAGATAATTGTTCACTTCATCAGACCATCTGTCTCCGATTAGCTTTGCACAGCCTGGGAAGACGTTTTCCATCAAGTCTTGCTGGCCGAGATTGAGCAATTCCGCGTAAAGCCGCACGCCATCTTTGTCTATCTCAGCCAAGAGAGAAGCCGGCAGCTGCTCTCCCGGCTTGGAGCGATCGCGCCTTTTGCCGGTGCTTTCACTGAAGATCAGCTGCTCGCGGGCCTGCCGATTCATCCAGACCGTCGCCAGAGTTATCTCAATATCACGCAGACAATGAGCGGGCATAAGCAGCCTCCCCTCCCAACTTGCCTTTTGTCAGCGCCGGCTGAGTGCGTCCGGCAATCGTTCGCAGTTGCTCCAATTCAAGAAGAAGCTCGTCAAACTCTGGAAAGTTCTGATCGCGCTCGAGCATCACACCCTTCACTTCGGTGCGCTCCAACACGTACGCTAACAGCTCGAAAACCGGCTCAATCACCGGCGCGCCGTGCGTATCGATAATAAATTCTCGAATCTGTTTGTGCCCAGCGACGTGAATCTGCACGGTTCTATCAAGCGGAATCTCATCAATGAACTTGTACGGGTCGTATTTGTGATTGATAGCGTTTACATAGACGTTGTTTACATCGAGCAGAAATCCGCAATCTGCCGCCTCGGCAACCTCTGACAGGAATTGCGCCTCGCTCAGTTCACAACCGGGGGCATGCATATAGAAGGAGATATTCTCGAGCAAGAACGGCCGAGCAACATAATCTTGCACGCGCTTAATTCTTTCGGCCACATGGCTAACCGCCTCTTTGCTGAAAGGCATCGGCAAAAGATCGTGCATATAGACGCCGCCTGCACTGCTGAAACAGAGATGATCGCTCCACCAGGGAGCATTGGCTGCATCGAGCAGAGCTTTCAGCTCTTTAAGGTAATCTAAATTGAGATCATCAGTGCTACCGATCGAAAGATTCAATCCATGAGAGATGAGGGGAAAGCGCTCGCAAGCCTGGTCGAGCAAGTCACGAGCCCTTCCCCCTATTCCCATGTAGTTTTCAGGAGCAATTTCAACAAAATCAATGCGGTCCGAATGATTGAAGGTGTCGTCGGACAGATCTCTTCTCAGACCCAACCCGATGCCTAGTACGGGCAGCTCTTTCTTGATGTTCAAGAACTGTTTCGACATATAGATCTTCTACTCGAGCAACACTGACCGGTTGAAACTATTGGTCCTTACTTGCTTTCTTCTTTGCTCTTGCAGGAGCCTTCTTTGCCTTTGCAGGAGCCTTCTTTACCTTTGCAGGAGCCTTCTTTACCCTTGCAGGAGCCTTCTTTGCCCTTGCAAGACTTTTCTTTGCCCTTGCAGGATTTTTCTTTGGACTTTTTCTCTTTCTTCTCTTTCTTCTCTTTCTTTTCTACCTTCTTCTCGTCTTTCTTCTCTTCTTTCTTCTCTTCGGTCTTTGTCTCGTCAGCCAACTTGATTTGCGAAGGAGAGTTCTTCTCGGAGACGCCGAACTGTCCTGGATCTGCAGCCTTGGCTGCGCCAGTCATGCCAAGTCCGAAAGCCGCCACGAGAGCAGCAGCGAGTTGAATCTTGGAAATTGATTGCATATGTTAACTCCTAGCTTGTTCAGGACTTTCCAATTTAGCCCCCCGGCAGACCGACAGCAAATGTCATCCCACCTGAGCTAATCAAAGGAACATGCTAGAGGACATTTATTAAAAGCGAGGACTGGCGAGGTAATTAGTTTGTAAAATCTAAATGATCTGCTTGGACCGCAGCTTAGCGGCTGCAACATCGCTTTACTTACACGCCAATTGCCAAGATAATCGAGCCCGAGCCGAACATTATCGGTCACTTCCTCCCGCTACCGCCGTATAATAATGATGCTACTTGGCTACATCGCTATCATTTATCCCGTCAGATCGCTGTTGTTGCCTTTTTCCACCATCCCGTTTGTGACTTAACTGGTCTTTCTCACTTACAAGGAACTGTCAGTGCCGAAGTTTCTTTATCTGCATGGTTTCGCATCTGGTCCTTCGTCAACCAAAGCCAAGTACTTTAGATCCCAGTTCAAAGAGATTGGAATAGAAGTTCTGCTCCCGGACTTAAACGGCGATCACTTTGAAAATCTCACTTTAACGAGTCAGTTAGATGTAATCGCTCATTTACTCAATGATGGCAACAACCGCCCGTCAGCAATTATCGGGTCTAGCATGGGTGGATTGTTAGCCACTCTTTGCGCGCAGCAATATAGTTTTGTCGAGGCGCTCGTGTTGCTTGCACCAGGTTTTGGGCTGCCACGGCGCTGGCTAGAGCTGCTCGGCGACGGCGGGGTTAGAGCCTGGCAAGAGCGAGGCTATACTGAAATTTTCCACTACGGACTCAATCAAAACTCGACACTCAAATACAGCTTCATTACAGATGCTCAAAGTTACTCGACCGACAATTTGACCGTGCCTGTGCCTACTCTTGTCTTTCACGGACAAAACGATGATACAGTGCCGGTTTCGGAAAGCATTGCCTTCTTAGAGGCCAATCCGGAAAAGGTCAAACTACAGATACTCGATTCGGATCATTCATTGATTGATCAACTGGACAAAATCTGGCAAGAGACTCTTAGCTTCCTGTACTCCTACACCCTGTTACCGCAAACGCCCGCAGCAGGCGCTCCGGGGCTTTAGAAACATGGGCTACCCCAGACAAGAATATACGGACGCTTAACACCTGATCACCATTTGCAGGCGCAAGATGGTAGCAGGCAAAGGGCGCTGCTAATTACGACTCGAAAGTCGAGCCGCACACTTGCCTGTGGAAACCCCTTCCTGGCGAGATTGAAAATAATGAGACTCGGACGAATTACGGAAGAAACCATCAGAGACGCGAAGTGGGCCGACCGACAATATGAACTTGCATATGACTATTATTTTGGTGGCGATTGGCTGTCGGCTGAACAGCTGCTCAGAGAAGCGATTGAAGTTAGCCCGTTCGACAGCCGCTATCGTCTCCTCTTAGCCCAGGTGTATTGTGCACGTGGTTGGCTCAGCATGTCCTTTTCGGAACTAGAAAGTTTGAAAAACCTCGATCCAGACAACAGTGGCGCGAAATCGCTCGAACAACATCTCAGAAACAAAATGCGCGAGCGCAATGCCGCTCCCCGCAAGCGAAGTAACCGAGCGAGAGGCTGGCGATCCTTTTTGAACTTTCAACTGTCTTGGTTCCACTAAACCCGCATGATATCGAGCTTCGCAATTAATAGCTGATACCATCGGTGATACCGCTCCCACCCGCCCATCCCGCGCAGGAGGGACGCAGTTCGTTGCGTCCCTCCTGCGTGCACTTCTCCCCGCAATTCATTTTCGTTCAGTCGAAGTGCAATCGGTCCTAACGGCATCTGATCGCCTCGGCAGGATCGGACCATTGTTCGCCATTAGTCAAAAAAAAGAGACCCCGAACCGAAGTTCGGGGTCTCTGGTTGGATCGACAGGAGGACAGTGCGAGGGGATTACATCCCTTCGCCGCCACCGGCTGGGGCTACAGCTGCTTTTTTAGTAGCTGTTTTCCGCTTCGCCGCGGGACGCTTTTTACCGGCAGCCTTCTTAGGAGCTACCTTCTTAGCTGTACGCTTTGCTGTTGTCTTTTTGGCAGCAGCTTTTTTCGGTGCAGCTTTGCGTTTCGGTTTTGCTGTTGTCTTTTTGGCAGCAGCGCGCTTAGGAGCAGCCTTCTTTGTAGTACGCTTGGCAGCAGCTTTCTTAGGAGCAGCTTTCTTTACCGTACGTTTCGCTGTTGTTTTCTTGGCAGCAGCTTTCTTCGGAGCGGCTTTGCGCTTTGTTGTCTTTTTGGCAGCAGCTTTTTTCGGAGCAGCTTTCTTCGGAGCAGCCTTTTTAGCAGTTGCCTTTTTAGCAGTTGCTTTCTTGGCCGGTGCCTTCTTGGCGGTTGCTTTCTTAGCAGCCGGCTTTTTGGCAGTTTTCTTCTTGGCGGCTCCCGCTTTGCGGGTCGTCTTCTTCGCGGCCTTCTTCGGCTTGGCGGCCGATTCGGCTCCCGTTACCTCATCTGCTCCGGCCGGCGCTGGCGAAACCTTCGAGCGCTTAGCCGTAGTTTTTTTTCGTTTTTTCAGTGCCATTTCATTTCCTCCAGTAAGCATTGGTTGCACAGGAACAAAACTCCGGAAAACTGTTCGAGTATCCCTGGAGATTGCGAACTCACTCTTCTTTTCGAACGAGACCTATGCCACCATTTCTAGTGAGAGACCTTTTTAGTTACTCTCGTTGAACACACCACACACAACATACGATACTTGTAAACGGAATAAATTGCAAGAGATGCCCAGGTCGATCTCCACGAGCGTATCTTCTTCCAACTCTCAATTCGCAGTGGAAGCGTGTTTCCAAAAGTGGCTTTGCAGGCTGATTTCACGCACGCGAATCGTTAGAATTTTTAGTCGTATATACACCTTGCTACGTGAACAACAATCAAGAAAGTTTTTTTTGCACGTGCTCTGAAAATGTTGCTCGACATTCCGGCCGACACAATTATCGAACGCTCGGTTCCGGTGGTGAAACCAAATTGGAAGTTTCATTCAAAAGCCTTACACCATCAGCATTTCAGCAGACACTTGCCGACTATACTTCCGTTCGAGACAGTCTTCAGTCTACCCTCGAACCGAACTGTTTCTAGTTTGTCTGAATTGGAGTTCAAGAATCCGCTTCAATCGAATTCGCAAACCTGATCGTGAAACTAAATGAATATATCCAAGCTGCCCTGAATACTATTACTAACTCAACTGTTCATGCGGTTTTCAGCAGAACAAAACGACTTCCATCTAAAGCCGAGTACCGGCAAAACCGAAAGCGGACCGGAACGACTCATTCTGGATTTCTTTCAGCTCATGAAAGTCGATGACATCGTGATCGATCAACCGTTCATACTCACCCGGCAAAGTGCACGGAGCAGGATTCCGACCGGGATTGTCCGTACAGATGGCGATCGCAACACCGGCTTCGCGGCAACGAGTAAAAACGGTTCGCAGCTCGCCTATATCTTTTAGCACCCCAGTCTGTCGATAACTTGTCGGACAAACCTCCAGGGTGATCTGCCGCTTGGCCAATTCCTTCAGCCATTCCGGCTTGATCAATGGAATATGTATGCCATGCCCAATCCGGTCCAATACTGGAAAGTAGTCGTAGTGAACATTATCGATTCCGGTCTCGCCGAGGTGAGCGGTGGTCTTCAAACCAGAAGATCTAGCCTTGGCAAAGAGCTTGACCCATGTCTGATAGTTCTCCGGATCGATCTCCGGCCCGGCTATATCCAATCCGACTACCGGGCCGAGACTCTCTCTGGCTACTCTCAAGATTGCTTCGTTAATATTCTTGGGCAGACGTCGATCCAGACAGATGATCTGTTTGACCGTGATTGGATAGTCGGCCGGTCGGAGGTTGGCGGAGATCATCTCGACGATTTTCTCCATCTGCTCAATGCGCTGATTGACGGCTAGCCTGTGATCGGTCCGGAAATACGGATTGTACCTGAGTTCCATGTACTGCAAGTTCTCGAACGTATACGCTCCGCGACACAGACGCAAAATGAAATATGGAAGGTGCTCCAAACTCTGCAATTCCTCAACGAGCGTGTGAATCTTGACGAACTCCTCAAGTGTTCTACAGGGACGGGTGAACCAATTGTAGAAACCCTCATAGTCCGGGAAGTAATTGAGCACTGAATGCTCATGCCTCTGCAAGAACTTGTAGATGATGCGAGGATGAATTGCTCCACCGAGGTGCCTGTGTAGATCTGCGTATAAGGCCATCTATGAGTTTCCCTTCTTGAACGCTTACCGCCGGGTTGAGGCGATAGCGATAGAGTACGACTAGAGACAGCTTCTGAAGCCTAATTTATTGATACCAAAAGGCTTCTGACCAGCCATCATCGAGCAACTAATTATCGCGTCGATTCGAATTGGATCCGGTCGATTGGAACTCTTTCTTCGATTGCATTCAACAAAACTTCCCATCGCCAACCTGAATTTCCGAACTGGCTGTCAACCAACTTAGTTTTACCCGCTCGATTACAATTATCCAGTTCGGAGGAAAGGCAGCGGCAACTTTTGACCGCCGACGTCCGATAATAACGAAAGTACAGTCGAGCCGATGTTTATCAGCACTTCCATGACAAGTGCAGGCTCTACGGTTACTATATATAAGGAAGCTGCTTGAAAACCGGCAGGGTAGCGAGATAGTGAGATTTCAATTCATTTTAGTGACATTTCAAAAGTTCAGAGCCAGGATGTCTCCTTTTGAAACTGAGCCAGGCATTCGACTATTTCAAATGATTCGTCGTCCGCTCTTGCTGCTGCTGATACTGGCGCTCATTTTTACAGGCAAAGTAAATGCGCAGTCGCAAGATCCTTATGTTGTATTGAATACATCTAAAGGAACGATTGTAATGCGCATCTACACCGGCATTGCTCCGCGCACAGCCAACAATTTCCTGGATCTTGTCAGCCGCGGGTTCTACAACGGACTATCATTCCATCGCGTAGAAAACTGGGTGATTCAGGGTGGTGATCCCAATGGAAACGGCACCGGGCTTTTTGTCGATCCTGAAACCGGCCAAGTACGATATCTTCCGCTGGAAGCGTCCCCATACTTGCATCACAATGCACCGGGCGTGGTCGCAATGGCGCACAGCAGAAGTCCGAATTCCGGTAGTTGCCAGTTTTATATAACCAAGAAAGCGTCTCCAGCCCTCGATGGCAGCTACTCCATCTTTGGTGGAGTAGTCAGAGGGATGGATGTGGTTTACAACATCCAGATCGGAGACAGGATAGTCTCTGCCGAAATAGTAAATAGAAGCGCTAACAGAAGTGGTCAACCACAAGGATCTGCTAGCGCTCCTAGACAACCTCCGCCAACCGGCGAAAGCGGATTCTGATTCTAATATGACTTAGAATCTACCAGCGCTTACCGCCGCCGCCGCCACCCTTCTCTTTGGGTTTCGACGGATTGACAACAATCTGTCTATCTTGAACAGTCTGGCCGTTGAAGAGCCTAACTGCATTTTCCGCCTCTGCTTGAGAAGACATTTCTACAAACGCAAAACCACGCTTGCGTCCAGTTTCCCGGTCAGTAGGAATAGATACGGAAACAACCTGCCCAGCTTGAGAGAAAAGCGTTTCCAAATCACCTTCAGTTAACTTGAAACTAAGGTTGCCAACAAACAATTTCGTATTCATCGATTCAGTACACCCATGGGACTAACAATCCGTTTGACATTCGAACCGGCCTTACAACTTCAAGCGAGCAGGAATTCGCCAAAC
Source organism: Candidatus Obscuribacterales bacterium (assembly GCA_020050835.1). GTDB lineage: Bacteria > Cyanobacteriota > Vampirovibrionia > Obscuribacterales > Obscuribacteraceae > JAGVKB01. Next base: position 41,865 of record JAGVKB010000097.1, read on the forward strand.
ATTATCCACTAGATTACCATATCCGACTGGAATCGGAATGAAAGGCCCGGCCTCACGTAAAGACGGCTTCAGCCGAAGAGTTGATACCACCGGCGGTGACAGAAGCACCGCCGCCTACAACCACTTCAAACTACTCTGACAGCGCTTGATGCCTTCGACGTCTTCACAAAGACTGTACATCTCAATTGCATCGCTCCAGTCTTTCGCTTTCTCGAAACACTGCCCGGCTCGCTGCCACTGTCGCACCTGTTTGTAGCACTGACCGGCCTTCTGCAACTGACCGTCGAGCTGGTACAACTCGGCCGCCAGCGCAAGTTTATGATCCTTTTCAAAACAATCGGCTGCCTTACCCATGATCATCGCTTGCTTAAATCGATGGCCCGCCAGCATGAAATGCCCCATCTGTTCGTACACGGCGGCAGCGAGGTCCGGTCTTTCCTTTTGTTCGGCCCAGAGCGCGAGATCGAGCCTCAAGTCTCCCTGTTTGCCGCCAGAAGATGGATCCGATTTGAGCACGCTTCGAACCAGCTCAAGCGCTGGTGCGGTTTGATTGTCGAGCAGGTACAGTCGCGCGGCATCAACCTTTCGGTTCAACTTGGCCAGCATTGCAGCAGCAGCCGAGTAGTTACCAGCCTTGAGATAGTAGTCGGCCGCCTGATTCCATTGCTCGCCCTTTTCAAAACAGTAAGCCGCTTCGCTCAGTCCATTTACTCTTAAATAGTACTCAACCGCGCGCGGCAGATCGCCCAATCGTTCGCAGCAACGCCCTAGTCTTCCCCAGTCCTCCAGTTCCAGCAAAAGTGGCAGCGCTTTGATCCAATCTTGAGCATTCTCGAAACAATCGGCAGCCTTCTGCTTGTTTTCCAGCTTTAGATAGATCTCTCCGGCCTTGGGCCAGCTCTTCATTCGTTCATAAGCAGCGGCAGCCGTTTGCAAGTCTCCAGACCTTTCGGCGCACTGGGCGACCTCTTTTAGCCGTCCGGCTTTGGCATAGAGCGCTCGGGCTTTCTCAAATGATTCCGCTTGCTCGTAACACTCAGCGGCCTCCGACCATCTATTAAGCGACTCTAAAAGTTTGGCCGCTTTCGCCGGCTGTCGAGCAGACATGAAACAGCGCGCAGCATCCAGCTTGTCCTTTACTTTCAAGTACATCTCCGCAGCTTGATCGAACTGGGAGCAGTGGCGATATAGCTCGGCAGCCTTTAACCATTGCCCTTTAAGCTTGAACAGGTCGGCTGCAAGCGACCAACTCTCAGCCCGTTCGTAACAAGCAGCGGCTTGAGCGGTATCACCGCACTTGGCAAAGTTTTCAGCAGCCGAACGCCAGTCTTGAACGACTGCGTACAGCTCAGCAGCGCGCAGGTTTTGACCGGCCAATTCGAAACAACGCGCCGCCTCTGCCAGGGCATGATTCTCCTCATAATATTGGGCGGCCTCCGCGTATCTGCCAACCTGCTCGAGACAAAATGCCACCTCCCCGGCAAGATTGGCCAGTTTGAGATAAGGAACCGCATCTGAATACTGCTTGAGCGACTTGAAGGCCTGGCCCAAGCTTACCCAATCGCGACACTTCTTCCACAAACGAAGCGCTTGTTCCTTGAGTGCAATCCTGTCTTGGTCAGAGAGTTCGAATTCCTTGTCGTCTGAGGTTCTTTGCCATTCACCCCATGATTCCTGAGCCTTAACCCGTTCCAAAAAAATCACATTGTAATTTGGAACGTACTTCTCGCTTGCTTCATAGAACTCGTTCAATGCTTTTGGCGCCTGATCACGACGAAGATCGATCAGCTCTAGCAGCGCTTGAATCTTACTGCCCAAAAACAGTTGCAGTCGGCTCCAATCCTCGTCGGTCAGATAGATCAACAGATTCTTTCTGGCCCTGGTCACTCCCATATACCAGAGATCGAACATCCTGGCGATCAAATCCTCACCGCTCGTGTCATCAAGTTCCGAAAGCGAGCTAAACAAGCGATAAAGTATACAATCCTCGAATTCCATGCCTTTGCTCCTTCGCAAAGGCATGAGAAACAGTCCGTCGTCCAGCGGCAACTGCCTTCTGACCGATTTCAAATCGCTTTCGCTCTCGAATAGGACGACAAGCGGAGCCGGCAAAGCAACATCTCCTCTTCCGCCAACCTCGTTCAAGAATTGCAGAAAGTTAGATTCGCTGCCGATTACAATCGTCGGTTTACGCAAAGAAAATTGCGGGGGCAACCCGAGATCGACTGTACCTTCCGGCGCACATTCGCGAATGAATTTGCTGATATTGAAAATTTCAAGAGTGTTCCTGAAATTGTTATGCAATTGCACTTTCATCATCGCTTTCGGGCGGTGCATGGTCTTGAGAATCTCTTCGATATATGAATCCACCTCCTGCCAGCGGAAGCCAGAACGACTGATGTTCTGATGGCGATCTCCTGATAAGAACGGAAAGCTCAAGCGCTCCTTGTTCGACTTGCATTTGTTCTCCCAGAACAACAATATGGATTTCCACTCGAGCTCGGTGAAGTCCTGAATCTCGTCGATCACAATCCAGGTTGCCCGCCTTTCACCTGACAGGAATGCCGTATCTTTCATGTTCTGGTAGCAGTAACGAATCAGGTCGGCTTCGTCTCTTTGATTGGCGCGAGCAAGTCTACTTTCGTAAAGCTGAAAGATCTCCATTATTTCGTCAAGATTTTTCGGGCTTGTGCCGTAGCCCTTGAAAATTCGTCTGTAATCATCATCCGATTGAGGAAACTTATCCGAGCCAGGTATGAATCTTCCCTTTAAAATCGAATAAATATAGCTATAGGTGTCTTCAGCGTCGACAGTGCGGGTCCAACGTGACTTGGACTGAACAATCTCCTCAATCAGCTTTAGACTTGCTTCTCTGTCGATCCACTGCCAGCTTGGCGATCTCTTGTCCAAATTTCGTCGCAGGTAATCACGACAAAACTGCAAGTAAGAAAAAACTCTCAGCCCGCCAGAGTCTTCCTTCTCCAGCTCTTGTGAGTCGCCAACGAGATTGACTTTATAGCAGCGGCAAACACAGGCCAATTCGTCCTGATAAGTAAAGAAGAAGATATCGTCATCGGGATTGTGCTCGTACAAGTTGAGCGCATGAAAGAGAGCCAGCGTGGTCTTACCGGTACCGGCAGAACCCCGAACGACGAATGCTTTGTCGGTTTTGCTGATCAAGCGCTCCTGCTCCTCCGTCAACCGAAGATAGCGATCGATGTTCTTTTCAAAGGAGGAAAATTTTGCCGGCTCGACCAGCACGAAATGCGGCACTTCGAACAGCAGAAGACCATCAGTCAGACTCTCGTTGTCGACCACCCGCGTCTCGCTGTCAAGCTCGCCCAGCGGCTTGGCTCCGGCACCCCATGCTTCGACCGGCTCAAGCGTCTCGTCGCCACCAGAAAGATGCGCCGGAATGCTTATTCTGTCGACGCGACAGTATGCGTCATCGTGATGATTGGCGTCCCAGATTACGAGCGAGCGCTTGTCACCGCGGCAGAACATTGAAAAGATAACGCGTATCTCCACATTGACACGCGCTGAATAGACTTTGCCTTTACGTGTGTGGAGCTTCTCGACTCTCAGTCCCTTTAAGTCAAAGCGGCCAGAACGCAGCTTTTCAACCAGCTCCCAGAACTTTCGCACATAAGGCTGCGGCAGTATGGAGTTTAGGGCAACTCTCACGCGCGGAGCCATGTATACGGTGTCGAAATGCACCTTGCGCCTCTTTTTTAGCTGGGCTCTTTCAAGCTAATTCTAGAAAAATTCTAGTACACGAATCTGCCGGGCAAGAGTAATCGTCCCTCGTTCTGTCATCAAGTTTAGAGGCCATCCGGTTATCAAGGGTTTCGAGGTCAAAAAAGCCGTGTATATAGCAATCGGATGGGACTGTTACCAATAAGCAACGGCAGCTCGATTACGCTGATCGAATGACCGTTTGAACCGCTGTGCCAGAACTGGCTCATCGGTTGAGTTTGAGCTGCCTGCAAACGGAGGATCCTATCATGAAATTACGCTTGAGAGCCATCGCTACCGCTTCGATACTGGCTCTGGTCGGACCGGCAAGCGGTGGAGCTTGGGCCGGTGAGCCGGCGGCTGCCACAGCGCAAAACGACCTCCAATTCATGCTGCCTCTAAACGGCTTCCTCGAGCATGGCAGGAGCGACACGCTCGCGCTCAAGGCACTGCCGGCGACACCACTGACGTTAGTTGACGGCAAGCAGGCAGCCGACGGACCGATTATCATCGACAACGACGAGCAGGCCGTGCTTGAAACCATCGAACCGGCTCAATGGCAAGAGATTCCCGACGCCGAAGGAAAGACTCAAATTAACACCGGCGCACGCTTTCCAGTCAGCATTTTAAATGAATATACGAGCAAAACCGCCAAGTGCGGAGACCCGATTCAAGCTCGCTTAAAAGTCGATCTCAAAATTGGAGGCAAGCTGATCGCCAGCAAGGGGACGATCGTCAACGGTCATATCTCCAGCGCCGAACGCGCTCGTGCAATTCTGCATTCCGAATTGTCCGCCAAACGCTGGATGCGAGCCAACGGTGCTCTTGGCATTCAGTTTGACGAAATCGTCACTGAATCAGGAGATCACCTGCCTTTGGTAGCGGCACCAGCCCGACAATCTCGGATCGTGAATAACAGCGGTGAAGGACGAGTGCTTGGCATCAACGATCGCGGTGAGATAGTAACACCGCTGTCGATCCAACTCAAGCATCAGGCTTTACACCTGGCAATTCGCGGCGCCGCATCGGCCGGCGGCGTGTTTAGCATGGGTGCCGTCCCGCTCGCCTACGGACTGGTCGGCGCGATCAATCCATCGTTTGCATTTTTGCATCCGGTCGGCAAGAACGTGCCGCACCGGAGGTTGAAAGGTTTTGCGATGGGCGTGGTCAGCGGATTGCCCGGAGGATTCCTGATTGCCGACTCGATGATTCACGGGCAGGAGGCGGTGATTAAACCGGGAGATGAATTCCTGGCCGAGTTCAAGCAGAACTTTACTGGTGAAGCCGGCACGAGCGCAGAGCTTGTTCCCGGTGCCAGCAAGAAAGTACACGGCGAAGTGGTCAAAGAGAAGTCAGCCAAGTAAGAGGCAATGTCCCCGGCAACATCAGCCTTCTTAACGCGGCAAGACAATCTCGACCGTGATCTCTCGTTCCTCACAAGCCGTCTTAACTTGTCCGCAATGGGCTTCGATTACCTTTAAGGCCACCAGCCAACGCATCCGGCTGCTGGCTGGTTCTTCCGTCTCAGCATTCAGTTTGGCGGTTCTGGCGACGAATGAATTGAGCATGTTACCGTCAACCTTACATTGATGCGCCAGCAAGCCAAAGCAGATGGAATCACCAGCGAAGCACTTAACCTCGATCTCCTTCGGCTGGCAAGCGAGCAATTCCCTCAGCACTCCGGACAGCGCCTGGCTCAGCCGTTCGACGTCAACATTTAGCTGGAGTTTGGCGCTAACACCGGTTATATTTACTAGCTCGGTTTCCTGCCTCAACCGGCTTAAGGCCTCGGTAAACAGGCAAGCAGCGTCGGTCGCCTCTAATTGCAACTCCAGTTTGCCGGATTCCAGCTTCTCGAGATCCAGTATGTCGTTGACCAGGTCCACTATCCGTTCTGACTCTTGATTGATCGCCAGAAAGGCCGGGCGCAATCGGTCAGACAGCGCACCATAAACTCCATTTACAGCCAGCAACGACATACCCGATATGCTTGTAATCGGAGAGCGCAGGTCATGAGTGATGACGGCGATGAACTCCCGTTTCAGACGCTCCAAGTTCTTACGCGTGGTGACATCGTGCGCAACGCAAAAGTAAGTTTTTTCAGTCGGCGACCAAGAAACAGACCAGAGCAGATCAATCCGCCGGCCATCGACAAAAACGCCTGTTTCAAGCTGGCTGGGTTGGCCAGTCGTTCTGGCTTGTTCGAGTCCCCGGCGCGCCGCCGAAGCCTCCGGCTCCTCGAGAATATCAAACAACGTCCAGCTGAAAGGCTGCCCGCCCGCCAACCCGAACAACTGGATCGTAGCCGGATTGTAAGCCACGAGTTGACCGGTCTGGCTTAAAGAGCAGATTACATTGCGAGCATTGTCTAAAAATGCTCTCTCCCTGGTCCGTTGCTCAACAATCCTCAAGGCAGTTGCGTGAAAGTCTTGGTCCAGCTGCGCTATCTCGTCCGTTCCGGCCTGTGGGGGCGACACCGGCTTATGCTCGGCAAACTTTCTACTGTTTCCGGACAGCGTTTTCAGGCGGCGCACAACATCCCAACTGAAGATAGCTGCCAATCCAAGAGCGGTAGCACAATTGATCACCAGCCCACTCAGCAGAATCATAGAGAGCTCCGAGCGCATCCGCGCTTGTCGGCTGAGCGCGTCCCGATGCCTCTTTTCCAACAAGGTAAGCAACCGCTCGACCTTTTGCGCCATCTTGTCGCTCAAGTCCAGTATCTCACCGGCCGAAGCCCAGCATTCCTTAATCGTCAAGCGTCCCTGCTCAGATAATCCGATAACTCTCCGCACTCCGCCCACCAGCGGCTTGATGGCTGGCAACGCAGCTTGCGCAACCGATGCAGCCGGTGCATCGCGGCCGGCAACCCGACAAAAATCCTGGGCGGCTTCGCTGACCATCGGCAAATGTTGCTCGCATCTTTGAATGGCGCCGGGATCACGCGATATGTAACTGACTGCATAGGCTACGGCAGCCAGATTTAGGACTAATTTCATGGCCGGCGCTGTCAACTCGCGATCATGTATCTGCCTTCGGACATCGCCTTCCCCCTGCATCAGCAACCCGAGCATCAGCGCGATGAAAGGAAGCTCAAACGCAAGCGGCACGCCGATCAAGAGTAGCCCCTTCTTACGCATCGACCAGTTCGCCCCAAACGAGACTCTTGTTTCCTTGCGAGCTCTTTCGTTCGGCTCCGGCGGTGGCTCGGGCACACTTGCAGCCAGCTGACTGCGAGCATCAAGGCCTTCTGACCTGGACTGCAGCGGTACCGATTTGGCGATCGGTAAGCGCAACCAGAATGTGCTACCACGCTCCAGCTGTGAATCAACCCCGACTGCACCACCATGTTGCTCAACTATTCGCTTGCAGATAACCAAACCCAATCCAGAGCCAGATCCTCTGCGGCCATCCTCCCTTTCCACTTGCTGAAAGGGCTGAAACAAGGCGGACAACTTCTCGGCAGGAACGCCCCGTCCTTGATCGACCACCTGAATCAGCACCATCGCACCTTCACGTTTGCCGATTAGCTCTACAGTGCTACCCTCCGGCGAGAATTTGATGGCATTCGACAGGAGATTGACCAGCACCCTCGTCAACTTATGCTGGTCCGCCTGCAATTGGCAATCATCGCCCTGACGCAAAATCGAAATACGTTTCAATTGCGCTGCGGACTCCACATCCCGACAACTTTCCTCAAAAATTTTGCTCAAACCGCACAGGGAATGCTCCAGCGCCAGATCGGTGCTTTGAAGATGCTCGATCTGCAGAAGATCTCCCACCAACTTGACCAGCCTGAGCACAGTGCTTGCAGCGCCAGAGACTCTAACTCTTAAGGCGTCCGAAAGCTCCCCCAATCCGCCCTGGCTGATTGACTCTATTTGTATGGACATTCTCAACAGCGGCTGTTCGAACTCAGAAACAATCAGCCTGACGAGGTTGCGCTGCGCGTTCTCCAGGGCTTTCTGAGCACTAATGTCGTGCAGAACGCAATACCAGCACTTTTGACTCGGCGTCCAGATCGCTGACCATAAGAGGCTTTTATCCAACTGCCGCCGCGTCAGACTATCGGACTCGAAGGAAGCAGCAATGCCGGTTAGACGTGCTCTCTCCAGCTCTTCGATCGCCCGTTTTAGTCCTTCTCCGGTTAAAATCGCGGCGATCGGCTCGCCGCTTAGCTCTTCGACTGAAAAGCCGAGCGTGGTTTGAATCGCCTGATTGATTCTTGCAATCCTCATCTGCTCATTAAGAACACAGATGATGTCGCTGCTATTGTCGAAAAGCGCCTGCTCCCTTTCTGACGCCAGAATGAGCTGGTAATTCATCGCATGAAAAGATCGATCCAGATCGCAGATTTCATCAGCACCCGATAGTGGATTGTTCAGATGTGTCCTCTGCTCGATCCGTGAAACATTGTCTCGTACAACTGCTAACGGCGAGAGAAAGTTACGCCGGAAGTACCCAGCAAGCACGAGCGCTGCAGCGAGATTGAGCCCGACTCCGAGCAATACAACGGCAGCGCTCAATCGATAGACGTTGCTGAGGTAGATCTGTCCGTCTCGAGCCGCCCCGTTGACACTTTCGTAGAATTGAGAGACTAACTGTTGAGCTTCGCTAAGCCGCCGGCAGGCGCGGTCCTCAACGGACTGAAGGCGATAGAGATTGGGTAGGGACAGTCCTTGCCGGGTAATCTCGGCGATCTTATCCAGAGTCGACAAAACAAATCGCTCGGCTTCAATCAATTGTTCGGACAAGAGCAAAGAGTCCTGACCAAGCTCGGGCTGCAAGGACGAGAGGACATTTAAGTAGCTGCTCGTGCGAAGCGTCTGCAAATTATAGTGATCGAACTTCTTCTCGTCATACATAGCCCCGTTCAAGCTGTTTACAGCATGCATATTGCTAAAGAGCAGCCGAGCGCTCAAGATTGCCAGTTGGCGATCGACTGCTCCCTGTGTTTGTTGTCTGTCGGTGAGCATGACAAGAAAGGCCAGCGAGCCGATCAAGAGAAGCTCGATCGAAAGCGGAGTGAGGACGATGATCAGTCCCTTGTGAAACACCTTGAGCTTCATACGCCTGTCTTGTTTCAATTCCTCGTCTTACTTGGGATTCAAATCAGCACTGCCGCTGACGATCGGACTGCCCGCAAGCGGAACCGAAAACCAGAAAGTACTCCCTTTTCCCAGCTCGCTTTCAATGCCAATTGACCCACCGTGTCCCTCGACTATCGCTTTACAGATTGCCAAACCGAGTCCGCTTCCTCCCCGCTCGCGAGCATCGGCTTCTTCGACTTGCTGAAAACGATCGAAAATTGACTTAAGATGGCTGGCTGGAATTCCTCTGCCGCGATCGGTCACACGCAACTCCACGTATCTTTCCAGCTCTCTGACCGTAATGCTGACCGAACTGCCTTTCGGCGAAAACTTTATGGCATTAGACAAGATATTGACCAGAACCTGCACGAGTCGTTCGGCATCGGCGCTGATTCTTGCCTCAGTTTGAGCAGTCTCGACGCTGATACCGGAGCTATCAGCGAGGCTCTCGATTGCTTCTACCGAACGCTCAACGACCGAAGCGACTTCGACGTCCACAAATTGCATCTCGAGTTTGCCCGCCTCCATTTTTTCGAGATCGAGCAAGGTGTTAATCAGACAAATCAGACGTTCAGCGCTGCTTTCGGCCGCCCTGGTCTTAGCCAGTCCTGGGTCTGACAGTAAACCGTACGAGCCTTTGGCAATCATGGCCAGAACGAATTGAATGGCTGTCAGCGGCGATCTCAGATCGTGACTGATCATAGCCACGTACTCTTGCTTGGCGCGCTCCGCCCGGTCCAGGTCATTTGCCATTTCATGAAAGACTTGATCGAGGCGAGCTATTTCATCTCCACCGCCCACCTGGGGATTTAGTTGTTGATGTTTCGACAGCCGGGAAGTATTGTCCATCACAACGTTCAAGCGGCTCGTCGTTCCCCGATTGAAGTAGACCGCTAGCCCGACGGCTAACATCAAGTTGAGGAAGACACCGGCCAGCAATAGAAATTGAATCTTCTTGCGCATCTCCTCTGCCGTCTCGGGAGCGGAAGCGGCAACTTTCCTGACTCCGTCGGTAGCCTGGTCGAGCAGAGACTGGGCTTCATGCAAAATCTCCTTCATTTCGGACAGCCCCTTCAACGCTTCGATCATCCTTTTCTGTTCGAACGCCGAATTGACTGCTTGATACTTAATCAAGCCTCTTTCAATCTTCCGCTCAAGTCGATAAATCAACTGTTCTTCGCTCGAGTGCCCCTTAACAAGAGCACGAAGCGTTCTAAACTCTTCTGAGAACTTCTCTTTGACAGCTGTCAGTCTTTCCTCGAACTCTTCTTCCGGCAAGAAAGAGCCCGGCAGTCCAATCTGATTGACCAAGTCCGCAATCGTGGAGACCAAAAGAACCAGAGAGTTGCTGGCGTGGGCGATTACTTCTCTCGCCCTCGTTTCGCGGACTCGTTCTTGTTCGGACTGCAAGAGCAGCATCGAGAGTACGGCGACAAAAATCAACTCGAACAGAAGCGGGATGCCGACCAGTATCAAACCTTTTTGGGATAGCGTTAATTTTAGTCGCATGATCCACGCCGGAGGCAGACATTAGCTAATTACCCAGCAATAGACAGCCGTTATCCGATTGCAGCTTAACCACACAAAAGATGCCTGCCCTCAAAGTTATCGCCCCGCTCACACTCTCGACTTTATTATGCGACGCCCGGGAAGGGTCTCTAGCGTCGAACAGCGACTTAATCGAAGCTATCATTCAGAATCCGAACTAACTACCGACAATGTTCGCTCAAGAACCGGCTCCCGACAGCCGGGTATGCTGCGTTGCAACTCCGAAGCAAGCGGGTAAGAAAGGACTATTGTTGACCTTGCATCAGCCTGGTCGGCAGTGCTTTCATCACAACCAGATCGTCTTCAACATTGGAAGCCGGGAGGTCAAGCTACAAGAAATGGCAAGAATCCTTACGGCCGATGACGATTCGCTTCTGCTTAGCGTGATCGAGGAATGGCTGAGCAGCGAAGGGCACGCCGTTGATGCTGTTTGCAACGGTAACGACTGTCGTGGCAGGCTTCAGTCAGAGTCTTACGACCTGATAATTCTAGATTGGGATCTGCCGGACGTCACCGGTATCGACTTGCTCAAGAGCTTTCGAGACTCAGGCGGCACCACCCCGATCTTAATGTTAACCGGGCGCAGAGATATAGACGACAAGACGCTTGGATTTGACCTGGGAGCTGATGACTATCTGACCAAGCCGTTTCAACCCAAGGAGTTGTCTTCCCGTGTGAAGGCGCTGCTGAGACGCACGGCAGCGAAAGGTCCCAAAGCGCTGGGCGTAGGCAATGAGCAGCTTTTGAGCGATGGCGGATTGTTAGGAACCGCCCTTGCTGCCAAGTACGAATTTGTAAGCGTCCTGGGAGAAGGCGCGGCCGGTCTGGTTTACAAAGCCAGGCATCCTCAATTGGAAAAGCTCCTAGCAATAAAAATGCTGCACTATTACGGGATGAATCCGGAGATATATGCACGATTCGAGCGCGAAGCAGTTTTAGTGAGCCGTTTGAACCATCCGCACATCGCAGCAATCTACGACTATGGCGTTACAGAACGCAACCGACCTTTCATGGTAATGGAATATGTCGAAGGCAACGGTCTCGATCAGATTATTCGTCAACGAGATCATGTGCCATTCAAGGAAGCGCTGAACATGTTCTCGCAGGTATGCGATGCCATGTCTCATGCGCACGAAAGGGGCATTGTCCACCGCGATCTCAAGCCGAGCAATATCATGATCAACCAGAAAAATTCCCTGGCCAAGGTGCTTGATTTCGGCTGCGGTAAGCTGCGAGATCTCTACGGTGATCAATCCTCCGCCCTTACTAAGGACGGGCACAGCCTGGGAACACCTTCCTACATGAGCCCGGAGCAAGTGCGCGGAATAGCTGTGGACGAACGTTCCGACATCTATTCATTGGGTTGTGTGCTCTATGAGGCGATCACCGGATATGTGCTTCATCTCGGTGAGAACCCGGCTCAAACAATGCTGAAACATCTCGAGGAGAGTGTACCGAAACTAGCCGACATGAATCCAGCGCTGACTATCCCTGTCGAGTTGGAAGAACTGGTAGCAAAAGCGCTCCACAAGGAAGTCGATCAACGATATCAATCGATGTTGGAATTAAGTAAGGCGATCGACCAGGTCTTGCTCACCTGAGCAATCTTTCCTATTCTGTCATCCTCCAGACGGCACGTGATGGCGAATTCGGGATTAGGCATGGCAGATTTGCTCCACGGGTATAACTGAAATGAAGTGAAGCATTGATTGCTCAAGCGGTGATGCAGAACAGTTTTGTGTCAATCAAAGAAGGCGGACCGTGAGACAGTGAGACAGTGAGACTCTCGTCAGTCTAGAAACTGCCCTAGCGAGATCTTGTTTGGAGCACGACAGAGAAGATCAACTTACGGAAACTCAATAGCGGTTCGGTATCCTTTCTGACTTTCGAGCGCATAATGGCTCCTTCGAAAGCCGACAGAAAGAACTCCGCCGCTTCGCGCGGATCGATATCGGTGCAAATTTCCTCTTTGTCCTTTGCCTCTTGTATCACCAGCGCAAAGGTGCTGCGCCTTCTTTCAATTACTTCTTTCAGGCGGGTCCGAAAGATTTCATTTTGATCGGCCATCTCCTGACTAAGATTCGCGATCAAACATCCCCGGCTGCATTTACGCTGCTCGGCATTGACAATGGCGTCATCAATATATTTTTTGAGCCGATCGACTGCTGTCAATTGTCGATTACCCAATACCTTGTCCAATTGTTCGGCGTACTCTTCGTCGAACGAATTGATAATCTGCAGGCCGAAGTCTTCTTTGCTTTGAAAGTAATAATAGAAGGATCCTTTCGGAACACCGCACGCGCTAAGGACGTCACTTAATCCGGTGTTGTTGAAACCCTTCTCCATCATTATGTTTATGCCGGTCTCAATCAGAACGGCTTTGGTGTTTTCTTTTGAAGATGATCTTGGAGACATAAAAAAATATTAGACCAGTCATCTACAAAAGTCAACAATATGCCATTTCAGCTTTCCGAATCATTCCTCCCATTAGATAAGGAAGGATTGATTCAAAACCTCAACCGATATCGCTTGAGGTTTTGGAACGGAAACCTGAGGGGACCAACCCCGAATCATCTAGCTTCGTAATGGCTAAGCTTTTCAAGCTCAAGAGAGCAAATTGAGAGAGCGCAGAACTTGTCGGAATGATCGCAAAAGATTAGACGCCTCTAACCGAGAAGCTGGTTGACATTACTAGACGGGCGGTCTACTATTTACCCATCCACTAGACGACCGGTCTACTAAAGGAAAACGAAATGAGCAGTTTCCCAATCGCTGTCAAAAGCCCCGAAATGAATGAGTCAGTGCAATTCGAGGTTGATCTCGTCGCTGAGCTAGCCGAATCGGTGATCGACTTTACGTCGAGATTATTTTCCAGAACTCAAGACAAACCGCCAGTAGAGCTGACCGAAGCCCATAAACTGGCGCTGGCAAGGAATCCGGAAACACCAGCATCGATGTTGCTGGATTTGAGCAATGACACAAACAGCGCCGTGCGCAACGAGCTGGTGTTCAATCCACTGGTTCCAGCCACGGTGCTTTTCAAGCTAGCCAGCGACAACGATCAGTTCATCAGGGCTCAGGCAAGAACACGCATCTCGATGGCTGCCTAACCCAGTCGGGCTGGTGTCGCTGAAAACGGCTTGCTTTGTGTGGTTGTCACGTCTGCTGAATTGAAATATTAGAGGCGCGCTCGTTTCAATCCAACCACAAAGGTCGGATCACCGGCACAGTCAGTCAGTTTGCCGGCACGCATCAGCCCGCATGCTTCCAACCAGCGCTCGAATTCCGGAGCAGGGCGGCAACCTGTAAGCTCTCGCAGACTAGCAACATCATGAAAGCTGGTGGACTGATAAGAGAGCATCACGTCGTCTCCCATCGGAACACCCATAAAATAATTGACACCGGCAGCAACCAGGAGAACGGTCAAGTTTTCCAGATCGTTTTGGTCGGCTTCCATATGATTGGTGTAACAAGCATCTACCCCCATCGGTAGACCGAGCAGCTTTCCCATGAAGTGATCTTCAAGTCCGGCCCGAATCATTTGCCGTCCGTCGGCGAGGTACTCTGGTCCGATGAAACCAACCACATCATTGACCAGAAATGGATTGAAGTACCTGGCCAGAGCATAGCATCGCGCTTCCAGGGTGAGCTGATCCGCTCCATGATGCGAGCGAGAGGAGAGCTCCGAACCTTGTCCAGTCTCGAAGTACATCACCTGGCCGCCTTTGTTCTTGCACTTTTGCATGCCCAGTTGATGCGCCTGCCTCAGCGTTTCCAGATTGATACCAAAAGCGGTATTACCAAGCTCCGACCCGGCTATGCTCTGGAAGATTAACCCAGCCGGTGCTCCGCGCTCAATCGCTTTCATCTGAGTTGTAACGTGGCTGAGGACGCAGTTCTGAGTCGGCAAAGCCAGCTGATCGATCAGATCATCGGTCGCCTCGAGCAAGCGAGCTACGGTTTCGGCAGTATCGTAGACCGGATTGATTCCAATCACCGCGTCGCCGATACCGTAGGAGACACCTTCGTAAATGGAAGCCATTACACCTTCGACCGAATCGGACGGATGATTAGGCTGTAGACGTCCTCCCAGTACCTGCGGCAGACCAAGTGTGGTGTTCGCCCGCGATACCACTCGACACTTCTCGGCGGCTCTAATCAGATCCAAATTAGACATCAACTTGGCTACGGCAGCAGCCATCTCACCGTTTAGCGCTGACCTAATTGCTTCGACGTCGGACAAGGTAGTTTGTGAGGAGAGAAGAAACTCACGCAACTCGGCAACCGTCCAGGAAGCGATCCTGGCAGAGATAGCCTGATCCAGCTGACTGTCCACAAATCGTGTCACTTCGCAAGAATCGTAAGGCGCGACCGGATGCTCCCTCAAATCTTTCAAAGTAACGCTACTTAATACATGCTTGGCTGCGATTCGTTCCAACTCCGAATCAGCAGCAATGCCTGCCAACTGGTCTCCCGACTTCTCCTCGTTGGCTTTGGCCAATACTTCTTTCAGCGACTGAAAGACATACTTTTGTCCGCCTACAGTGTGGGAAAGAGTCATGATTTGCGACTTTTTACTTCTTTGAAAGAGAACGCCACATAGTGTAACCTATCTTTCCGAGTAAGCTTTCATAGAAGCACTGCATTGGCCGGTCGTCCGAATTGAGCGATCGAAAATGAGCATGGACCACAACATTCCAGCACCGAGTCATCCGGAGCATCTCCGTCATCTCTTAGACAGCACACCAGCCAGGCTCGGAGTTTGGCGGGCCGGCTCCAGACCGCTCACCGCAACTTGGCTCAAATTTCGGCAGGACCATGCCCAGGCTCGCGATGCGGTTCACAGTGAGTTAACGCAAGACTTTCTGGACAATTTTGCCGCCAAGCGTAGCTTGCCGATTGTGCAGAGCACCGCCATCAATCGGCGAGATTTCGTACTGAACCCACCCAAAGGCAAGCAAGTCTCTGCAGCTGATTTGGAGGAATTAAAGGAGAATTGTCCGTCTGGCTGCGATGTACAAATTGTAATCAGCGACGGTCTTTCCGCTCAAGCAGTCGAGAGCAACATAGCCGACTTGCTTCCGATGTTGGAGCACGGGTTCGCCTTAGAAGGAATTACATATGGACGGCCAATCATCACTCGCTTCGGCCGGGTAGCTGTTGCCGATCAGATCGGCTTTGCACTTTCGGCAAAGTTAGCAATCAACCTGATTGGAGAACGACCCGGACTATCGTCAGCGCAAGCGCTTTCTGCCTATCTGACGTTCAATCCCGGACCGCAGACAATTAGCTCTGACCGAACGGTTGTCTCCAACATTCACAGCGGCGGCACTCCGGCCGCCGAAGCGGGAGCATACATCGTTCAGCTTTCCAAGCGGATTCTAGAGACCGGAGTCTCCGGCGTGCGCCTGCAACAACTCGGATAGGCATGCCGAACCGCGTGGACGATGGCAAGCTCGTGAGCGTCGGCATCGATGTCGGAACTACTTCTACTCACCTGACAGTCAGTCATCTCTTCCTTTCCAATTGCTCGCGGCCCAATCAAGCACCGCGACTGGCAATTTCGGAGCGACGAATCGTTTACCGCAGCGCGATTCATTTCACCCCCGTGACGCAGGGAGCGATTGACGCCCAAGCCGTCCGCGAGATTGTCGAGAGCGAATATCATGCAGCCGGAATCAATCCGGAAAACATCGAGACAGGCGCTGTCATCATTACCGGTGAAACCGCCAAGCTGCGCAATGCTCCCTCGGTCACACATGCCCTGGCAGAGATGGCGGGCAGCTTCGTGGTGGCAAGCGCCGGTCCTAATCTCGAAGGCATCCTGGCTGGACGTGGCTCAGGGGCCGCCGATGCGTCAGCCGCTACCGGACGCACTATCTGCAATATTGATGTCGGTGGAGGAACAGCCAACATCGCCGTCTTCGCGGACGGCGAGCCGGTCGATGTGGCCTGCCTGGCTGTCGGTGGCAGGCTGATGACACTGGCCCCCGATGGGCTTTTGACCGGATTGTCAGATTCGGGCGAGCTTCTGCTCGATGCAACCAACAAGAACATTCCAATTGGCTCGGTGGTATCACAAGAGATGCTCGAGCTGATCGGAAATCTCATTGCCGAAGCACTGATTCAATACATCGTAAAAAGGCGCCCGCCACAGATTGCCGAGCGACTGTTAGTCTCGGACTCCTTGCGGCGAAGTCACAAGATCGATCAATTCTGGCTGTCTGGCGGTGTCGCCGAGTTGATCAAAAGACCACCGGCCGATCCCTTGCTATATGGCGATATCGGCTCTTATATCGCTCAAGGAATCAAAGGATCGCTCGACGAGCGTTCTCTGCCCTTTCATATCCCGGACGAGCCGATCCGTGCCACTGTCATTGGTGCAGCAATGCACAGCGCCCAGTTGAGCGGCTCGACAATCGCCGTCCAAAGCAGCAACCTGCCCTTAAGAAACGTGCCGATTGTAAGACCGTTTCAGAGTATCGACTCAATGGATGCCGGTGTGGATGTAAACTCACTCCTGCGCAACTGTTTCGACCGGCTTGATTTGGACTGGTCGACCAATGCCGTGGCAATCGTCATGGGAAAGCTGCCTGAGACCGACTTCGCGTCCCTCCAGCGCTGGGCCGGCGCACTGTCTGAGGCGTTTATCGCGCTCAAGGGATCCCCTCCGCTCATCTTATTGACCAGAGACGACATTGCAATGGCATTCGGACAGTTATTGAGAACGCATCTGCCGGACCAACAGCTGGTTATCCTGGACGGCATCGATTCGACCAATGGCGATTACATCGACATTGGAAAGCCAATTTCCAACGGTAACGCTTTGCCGGTTGTTGTGAAAAGTCTGATCTTCTCCTAGTCGATCTCGGCTTAAGCTACCAATCGACAGTTGATTACTCCAGCTCCAACTGCTCGTCGATCAAACTAATTACTTTATTGACCCGTGAAAGCTCTCCGAGCATCAATTCAATCTCGTCGCGAATCGCCAGCAGATCGCGCTCCAATCTAATCACTGATGCCATGTCGCCAGCTCGCCCACACCGCCCTCGTTCTGCGTCGACTTCCTTCTCCCAGTACCACAAATAGTTCAAGCGATTGGCGATGAACACTCGGCGCGTACTGTGCAGCCTGTAACTCGCAGTCAGACCTTTGGCCGTGGGCAACGTCGCCAGCGGAGCGGCTGTTAAAACAGCTGCTTTCGAAGCGCCTTCCTCTGCCTGAGAATCAGCATCAGACGCGCAGGCGGAGCCCACTGCCATTGAGAGCAACAATACGATGAACAGGATAGTAAGTTCGGATTTTTTCCGCATATCCTAAGTCGCCGCCAAGGATACCAACCCATAATGAGCCAAGTCTTATTGTAGATGGGGATTCCCGGTTGTCAAGCAGATTTAATCGGAGCGCATTCCCCAGGGAAGGTATGCCCAAACTTACCGCCTCCGTCACAAAAGACGTCAGCCGGCTGGAAATTTGTTCTCAGCTCAGCCCTAAACCACATGCAGCCAGAATCCGTCAGATCGACACAGTGGTTGCCTGAACGGCTCCGCCAACGAACTGATTCGATTCCCTCTCGACTGCAATATCGGCAAACAATGGTGTCGACAGATAGCGTTCGCCAGTGCTCGGTGCGATCGCCACGATGAGCTTTCCTTTATTCTCAGGAAGTTTTGCCAACTCGATTGCGGCGCACACTGCCGCACCACTGCTGATCCCGACAAAGAGTCCTTCTTGCATGTGCATCTTTCTGGCCCAAGAGAATGCTTGATCATTGCTTACCTTTTGCACCGCATCGATGATCGACAGGTCGAGCACCGCCGGGATGAATCCAGCTCCAATTCCTTGAATCTTGTGCGGGCCAGGGCTTGCAGCTTGACCGGTTAGCTCTTGCGTTAGGACAGGGCTGTCGACCGGCTCTACAGCTACTATCTTCACAGAAGGCTTGCGCATCTTCAGAACCTGTCCAACTCCAGTCAGAGTACCGCCGGTTCCCACTCCGGCCACGAAAATATCCACTCTGGCCGCCGAGTCACGCCAGATCTCTTCAGCCGTCGTCTCCCGGTGAATCTTAGGATTAGCGGGATTTTGAAATTGTTGCGGCATATAAGCGTTGGCGGTACTACTCAAGATCTGCTCAGCCTGCGCGATCGCTCCTTTCATGCCCTGACTTCCCGGCGTTAGAACTAATTGCGCACCAAGCGCCGATAGAGTCTTGCGCCTTTCAATCGACATTGTCTCTGGCATAGTTAAGATCAACTTGTAGCCACGCGCGGCAGCGACAAATGCTAGTGCAATTCCGGTATTGCCCGAGGTCGGCTCGATGATGGTCGTCTCTCCGGCGACGATCAATCGCTGCTTTTCAGCCTCATTGATCATCGAAACACCGATCCGATCCTTAACCGAGCCCAGCGGATTGAGCGACTCCAGCTTCACCGCCACAGTTGCATAAAGTCCATCCCCTAGCCGATTCAGTTTGACCAGCGGTGTATTGCCGACCAGCTCAGTTACATCTTTTGCAATTCGCATCTACCGACACCTCGTCAATGACCGACTCTGTACAGCCCAATCGAGCAAAACTCAATGGATTAATGCAGTCTTCCAGCGGCTGCCGACCGCAACTTGATTAGCCTAAGGTCGAGCGCGTATTCTAACATCGACGATGTTGGTTGATCTGCATCGCACTTTACAAATGCAGGCGGTAAATCCCACGCCGGCCGACATGCTACCCACTCATCCGATAGGTAATCGAGATTAATGCCCATTCAGAGCTGAAACTTCAAACAAGTCGTCCCTTAAAACTGGATAGCCGATCCTCACCGAGCCCAATTTTCGACGGAAAGGCTCTTTACTTTACTGAATTCACGTAGGTTGTTTGTCACGACAGTTGCTTCAAGGCTGCGCCCGTGTGCTGCAATCATCAAGTCGTTGGCTCCAATCATCTCTCCACGCTTATGCAAAACGGCTCGGATGTCCGCGTAATGTAAAGCTGCCTCACGGCTCCAGTCGAGCACACGCACATGCCTGATAAAGCCCTCGACTGCGGACTGCGCAAGCTTGGGCTTGCAGCTCAGTTTAACTCCGTATAAGAGCTCCGCCTCAGTGACAACCGAGATTGCAATACTTTCAATCTCAACGGACTTGAGCTTCTCCAAAAGCTGAGAATGAGAACGTTTCATGATGTAAGAACAGATGTCCGTGTCGAGCATGTACAGCATCAGTAATCACGCTCTTGCAGCGGCAGGTCTTCTATCTCAGTCATGAAATCATCCGGCGCCACCGGACCATGGGCGAGATACTCATCCCAACTCGATGGACGAGGGGACAGGATAACTCTCTCGCCATCCCGATAGATAAAGACCTCCGGCACTGCGAACTGAAATTCCTTGGGCAAGCGCACTGCCTGACTACGATTGCTGAAAAACACTTTAGCCGTACGTTCCATCCGCAATCTCCCTTGGCGCATATAGTCAAGTGTATACTTCGCATCGCCATATGTCAACGTATATGGCATTCACATCGGCTATTGGAGCCACAACTACAATCCCAGTTAAGGGATGAATGCCCTTACCGTACAGAGCACAAAGCACAAGCAAGCTTTCCAGTTCTCAGGAATCGCGCAAAAGTAGTGATACCACGAGCAGTATCAAAGAGCGCACGCATTCGTACAAACACTCTCTGATACTGCTTCGAATCGCCTACGGCTTACGCCTTCCGAGGCGCGCTGTAACTACGTTGTAACTACTTTGTCGCCTGACCACTTTTGGTCAAGCAGGAGTTTCGAGAACTGAAACTAGTAGCGGGGGAAGTAGGTACGACCTGGACCTGGTGGATTGTATATCCAACCGCGACCGGCACCGCCTGCCGGACCGGGCGGATTGTTGTGCCAGTATGGCCCCTTTCCGGGACCGCCAACCGGGCCGGGCGGATTGGCACGGCGAGGAGCTTTGTATGAAACACGTCCGGGACCAGGCGGATTGTAATTCCAGCCCCGGCCGGCGCCACCACGCGGTCCAGCCGGATTATGGTGCCAATTAGGTCCATGTCCGACACCACCTACCGGGCCAGGCGGATTGATGCGTTTTGCCATGGCGCCAGGGGTAGCCATTACTCCGACAGCTCCGAGCAACATGAGCATTTGACGCCAGTTGATCCTTGTTAAGTTCATCATCTTATCCTTTCTCAATTAACGTTCGATCGGGCGGGTGGATCTGTTTTCTTCTCCAACCTCTAATGGTTAAGACGGCAGCATTTCCAAAAGAGTTCAAAGCGAAAAGCTTAAACCGCGTTAATCTCGCCTTGACGACATCGCCCCTTGGCAATCCCAAGCAATGCCCGCCGGTCCTTCGATCGAGCCAAATCTGTTAGAAAAACAACAGAAAATCTAACAGCCCTCACCGCAAGAGTTCGAGCTGATTCCCATTAGATCAAGTAACTAATTGCTCAGTCAAAACGGCAATTAAGCTTAAGCGCGCCCCTGAGCCGCAACAGATAATCTTGCCGCGAAATCAATTTGGCATTGAATCGGCGCAGGTGATCAGTCATGTACTGACAATCCAACAAGACGAATCCGCGCTCCTTGAGCCGTTCAATCAAATAAACCAAAGATACCTTCGAAGCATCGGTCCGGCAGTGAAACATGGACTCTCCCATGAACGCCCCGCCGAGCGACACACCATAGAGCCCGCCCGCAAGCTCGCCATCTTGATAGGCTTCGACCGAATGCGCCAGCCCGATTCGATGCAACTTTGTGTACGCCTCGAAAATTTCGTCCGTAATCCAAGTAGTCTCTCGACGAGCGCATTCTTTGAGAACATCATCCCAAGCTGAGTTAACGCGCATTTCGAAAACGTTCTGGCGATACTTTCTCATCAACCGGCCGGAGGCATGAAAGTCATCGAAATCGAGAATGCAGCGAGGATCAGGCGAGTACCAGCGGATGCCGTCATCGCCCCCCATCGGGAAGACCCCCATGGTATAGGCTTTCACAATCAGATCCGGAGTAAACGCAGCTTCCATCTACCGGCTGGTTTTCGGCGTCAAGGTCCGAATGTAAGCGATGATGTCTTTCAAGTCGCTGTCGCTTAGCTTGGCTTTAGAGAATGCCGGCATCGCTGTTCCTTTCACGCCCGAGCGCACCAGGCTTTCAATCTTCGCATCGTCCTTAAACGCTGAAGCAAACTTGCTTCCCTTCAGCGGATGTTGCGGATCGATCGCATTGCCGCCTCCGGGATGGCAACCGGCGCAATTAGCTTTTTCAAACAGCTTCGCGCCCTTCTTGGCATCACCGGTAGTTCCAGCCTCAGCGGCTTGCAATCCAACCGAGACAACGATACCAATGACGGTGGCGCAAGCTGCGGCGGTGCGATTCATTCAGCCTCCTCGGGAAATATTCCTGACTCTTGCTCTCGTACATATTCCTTAAAAGCATATTCGATCCCATTGTCTTCTTGCAATGCGGACGGTGAAAGCAAGGAATAGCTCTGGTCGAATTGCGGAAAGAACACATCGCAATCAAACTCAGATTTCACTTCTGTCAGATAAAGCCTCCGGCACCCTGGATGAGCAACCGCCAATCGATAGATTTCGCCACCGCCAATCACAAAGCAGCGCTCCACCAAAGACTGCTCTAATGAACTAAGTGCCTCATCGAGAGAGGTTGCCTTGATCACGCCCGGCGGAACCGCAAAGGACGTATCCCTTGTAATTACTACATTGATCCGATCCGGCAGAGGACGTCGCTTCGATGGAATGGATTCCCAGGTCTTGCGCCCCATGACGACCGCGTTCTTCTTACCAGGCGACTCGACTTTAGAAGTGAGCTCCTTGAAGAATTTCATGTCGCCGGACAGCTTCCACGGCAGTTGACCGGCTTTACCGATACCTTGCTTGAGATCCATCGCTACTACTACATCAAAGTCGGAGACCATTTACACCGCCACTGGAAACTTTATGAATGCTTGCGGATTGTAATTTACCAGCGAAAAATCATCGAAAGTGAGGTCAAAGATCGGCTTTTCGGCAATCTCTACCTGCGGCAACGGTCCCGGTATTCTCTCGAGCTGCTTCTTGAGCCCATCTATGTGATTTAAATAGATATGAGCATCGCCCATGGTGTGAGTAAAAATACCGGCGGTCAATGAACACTCCTTCGCAATCATCATCATCAAGAGCGCATAGCTGGCAATATTGAACGGCACGCCAAGAGCCATATCGGCCGAGCGCTGGTAAAGCTGACAATCCAGACGCCCGTTAATTACGTAGAACTGAAAAAGCAGATGGCATGGCGGCAAACGCATCTTGCTCAAATCCGCCACGTTCCAAGCCGAGACAATCAACCGCCTGGATTGAGGATCTGACTTGATCGACTCGATCAGATTCCCGATCTGATCTATATGCTCCTTACGATACAAGCCGCTGTTTTCCTCTGGGACAAAACTTGGCCAATTGCGCCATTGAAATCCATAAATCGGCCCGAGGTCACCGTTTTCATCAGCCCATGCATCCCAGATCGGCGTGTGCTGAGTGAGATCGTCATTGACGTTGGTTGACCCCTTCAAGAACCAGAGCAGCTCTCGTACAACCGCTGAAAAGAGCACCTTCTTGGTGGTCAACAGCGGAAAGCCGTTGCGCAAATCGTACTTCGCTTGCATACCAAAAACAGATATGGTGCCGACCCCGGTCCGGTCGTCCCGTCGCTCGCCGCTATCCAAGATATATCGAATGAGATCCAGATACTGCTTCATTTGTCCTCCCATCCGAATTGTAGGCGCAATTTTATATCTTCACACGGCGGAATTCATTTTTCATTATCACCACCAGCAATTCCGACAGCAAAGGAACATGGACCTTGAAAACGGTCCTGGCCTGTACTGATTGAAAAACTATAAAGGAGGGCAGCGCGCAGCTCTTGTTTCGTCATAATGAGCGATGTTGCTTACATCTGGAGAAAATGCCGATGCTTCCCGAATTTCGTAATGAGCCATTCACCGACTTCTCTTGTCCAAAGAATCAGGAAGCCATGAAAGCTGCCATTGCACAAGTCAAGGAGCAATTTGGCAAAGAGTACCCACTTGTGATCGGCGGCGAGAAGGTAACGACTGGCAGCTGGATAGTTTCAACTAATCCCAGCGCTCCGGATCAAGTAATCGGCAAGTTCGCCAAAGCCGGCAGCGAGCAGGCCGAAAAGGCTATGCAAGCCGCGTTAAAGGCTTTCGAAGAATGGAAACATGTGCCCGGGCACGAGCGCGCGCGCTATTTATTGAAAGCAGCGGCTCTAATGCGGTCCCGCAAGCATGAACTGAGTGCCTGGATGGTGCTGGAGATTGGGAAGAACTGGGCTGAAGCCGACGGCGACGTCGCCGAAGCGATCGACTTTTGCGAATATTACGGGCGCGAAATGATTCGGCTCAGTCAGCCCCATCCGCTCACACCTTACGCCGGTGAGGAGAACGAAGTTTCTTACATCCCGCTGGGAGTAGGCATTGTCATTCCGCCCTGGAATTTCCCTCTGGCAATCCTGGTCGGCATGACGACAGCCAGCATCGTTACCGGCAACACGGTTATTCTAAAACCCTCAAGCGAAACACCGGCGATCGGCTATCAATTCATGTCGATCATGGAAGAAGCCGGCTTGCCGGCAGGCGTCCTCAACTTTCTTCCTGGTCCGGGCGCCGAAGTCGGAGATTTCCTGGTCGGTCATCCCAAGACCAGATACGTCGCCTTCACCGGCTCCAAGGAGGTTGGTCTGAGGATCAACGAATTGGCTGCTAAACCTCAAAAGGGACAGCTCTGGATCAAGCGAGTCGTCGCCGAAATGGGTGGCAAGGACTCGATTGTAATCGATAAGGATGTCGATGCCGACCTCGCGGCCGACGGCATTGTTGCCAGCGCCTTCGGATTTCAAGGTCAGAAGTGCTCGGCCTGTTCGCGGGCGATCATTCACAAAGATATCTATGACAAGGTCGTCGAAAAAGTTGGTGAAAGAACCAAGAAATTGACGGTTGGACCGGCCGAAGATCAAAAGAGCTTCATGGGTCCGGTCGCCTCCAAATCAGCCTATGGCAGCATTTTGCAATACATCGAGATCGGCAAAAAGGAAGGCCGGCTGATCTGCGGCGGCGAACCGGATCCCACGCCGGAAGGCGGCTTCTTTATTAAGCCGACGGTAATCGCCGACGTCAGTCCTACCGCCCGTATAGCGCAGGAAGAGATCTTTGGTCCGGTACTGGCAATGCTCAAAGCAGACAGCTGGGATCATGCTCTGGAGATCGCCAACAACACCGAGTTTGGTTTGACCGGCGCTGCCTATTCCAAGAGCCGCACACACCTGGAACAAGCACGCAAAGAGTTTCATGTCGGCAATCTTTACCTCAACCGCAAGTGCACCGGAGCGCTCGTAGGCGTACACCCATTCGGCGGTTTCAATATGAGCGGAACCGACTCTAAAGGTGGTGGCACCGATTATCTGCTCCTGTTCACCCAAGCAAAGGTAGTGAGCGAAAAGTTCTAAACCGCAGCGACTCTTAGCAACCGAAAGGCCTGGGAATTCACAAGGAGACTTCGTCATTGACACAGGTGCTGTGCGGGCGGGCTATTGCAGTTTGCACCGTCAGCTTCCTCCCGGCGCGCGCAAGTAGCACCATAAATGGTGCCTGTTCATCTATAAATATGGAAATCAGGGGAGATATTTGAGCGAGATGGGCTGGAAATGCCTACCCCAAAAGCGCTTTGTTGAGAGCGAGCTGCTTGATAAGTAATTTTAGTTAAGTCTGGAGATCCTTTGTCAAAGAGGGATTCCGGATTTTCCTCGCGAAAGACGAAACATAATCGTTCACTATAGGACGCCTCCCCGAACCGGATAGCAAAGTTTGCTATTTTTTGCTATCATATTTCTGAGTCTCTCAGCGTTCCCGAGGTTGCATGATGAACATATCGCTAACACCTGAGCTGGAGCAGCTGATCGATCAGCGGGTAAAAAGCGGCATGTACAACTCTGCCAGCGAGGTAGTGCGTGAGGCTCTGCGGTTGCTCGTAGAACGTGACCAACTCAAGCAAATGAAGCTCGATGAATTACGCCGCCAAATTCAGGTCGGGATTGACCAGGCAGATAGAGGCGAAGTACTTTCTGAAGAGGAAGTGCTACAGCGTCTGAAAGTACGGCATGATCAGGCATTAGCCAAGAAAGACAGAAAGAAGTGAGTCGCATCAGGTTCACCGAAGCCGCTACCCAAGACCTCGAAGAGATTTATGATTACATCGCCCTGGACAACATCGAGGCAGCAGAACGCCTGCAAGCCAGGCTACAAAAGCGCTGGCGTGGGGCGGCCGAAAATCCTGGCACTGGACGCAGACGCCCCGAACTACGTCAAGACCTGCGCAGCGTCACGGAAGGGAATTACTTGATCTTTTATCGCCAGATTGAAGATGGCATTGAAATCGTTAGAATCTCGCATGGTGCAAGGGATATTGAAACCTTGTTTGAAGCATAGTTGTAGGGGTTTCAGTAGTAAGGGAACGAAAAGTGCTAAGCTCGAAACCCCCGACAGAAAGGCGTTTACGGAAACTTTCCATTCCTGATCGTTTAAGACTCGCTAGTCTTCCGCTTTGAATATTCGCCAATCGCTATTGCAAAGAGCGAAATGGCCCATTTTCGCGCGAATCGTTGCCACCCCTCACTGTGGGCTGCAATTCAAATCCCCAGCCAGACGTTACGTTGCCAAATGACGATGGAGACTACAAGAGTTGCCAGTAGTTACCTTCTGATAAACTATCTTAGTTAAAATCGCTGGATGGCTTATTGCTGGTCGAGTAGTAGATACGGAGGACTACATGGTCGAATCGATTCAACTCATTAGACAAATTGCGGTCAAAGCAATTGTCACTGAGAACTTCAAGAACCAAGTGGGCGCCGAAATCCAGCGCAACCTCCAGCAGATCGACGCTGAGCTGCAGCAGCTCGAATTCAAAGGTAAGCGGGCGATTGCGGACATCGAAAAACGCAGTCCGCAACCGATGGCTGCCGAGACGAGAGTGCAAATCGAGACGATCCGCAATCAGGTAGAAGCCGAAAAACTTCGCCTGCTCCAATTGCGCGAAGAGATGCAAGGACAAAGCCAGGCACTCGCCGAGCTGCCGTTGGGCAGTGTCGTCACACAGTTTACGGTGGAGAATCCAGTCGACGTCCGGATTGGAGAAAACATCTTCCAACGGCTGGAAGGTGGAGAAATATTGGTCAAAGACGGCGTCATCCAAGAGATTCGCGTCTAGAATCTCAGCGCTTTAAATCAAGCTATCAGATCAAGCGGCAACGCTGCAGATTCCTTTCGGATTCCGCAGCGTTGGCTTTCCGCGTGGTGCATTCCAGCATGAAGGAGCAGCGACTAGAAACTGTTTGGCACAGTCTCAAGCCTCGAGATAATCCTTCAACCTGGAGGTGAC
This sequence comes from Candidatus Obscuribacterales bacterium, assembly GCA_020050835.1. Lineage (GTDB taxonomy): Bacteria > Cyanobacteriota > Vampirovibrionia > Obscuribacterales > Obscuribacteraceae > JAGVKB01. The sequence goes on from JAGVKB010000097.1 coordinate 68,675, forward strand.
ACTCGACTGTCTGAGCGATCTGAGCGCTTTGAGCTCGATCTGCCTGGTCCGCTCACGGGTCAACCCGACAATCTTTCCAACCTGCTCCAGCGTCCTCTGTTGCCCATCATTGAGCCCAAAGCGCAGAACCAGGATGTCCCTTTCGCGCGGGGTCAAGGTGGAAAGAACGCCTCTGATGTCTCGAGACATCAGAATCGTTTCGGCGCAGACCTCGGGTGGAGTTGTGCTTTCATCCTCAACCAACTCGGCCAGCGAGTTGTCGTCATCTTCGCCGAACGGAGTGTCGAGCGAGAGCGGAAGCCGATTGGCCGCCAGAATCTCCTTGACCTTCGTGAGCGTAACGCCCAGAGCCTTGGAGAGCTCCTCGAGCGTCGGTCTTCGACCAAGGTCCTGAGCCATCTTGCGCATTGCCTTGCGCAGATTGTTGATGGTCTCGACCATATGCACCGGCACGCGAATCGTTCGTGACTTGTCGGCCAGAGCACGGGTGATCCCTTGCCTGATCCACCAGGTAGCATAAGTGGAGAACTTGTAGCCACGCTCGGGATCGTACTTCTCAGCTGCCCGGATCAAGCCCAAATTGCCCTCCTGGATCAGATCGAGGAACGGCAATCCTCTACCCTGATACTTTTTGGCGACGCTGACGACCAAGCGAAGATTGGCCTGGATCAGCCTCTTTTTCGCCACCTTGTCTCCTCTGCCGATCCGGCGAGCCAGCTCAATCTCCTCCTTGGCGCTCAGGAGCTTAATGCGCCCGATTGCCCGCAGGTAGATTTGAACAGAATCTTCACCAGGCAGTTTGCGAGGCTCAGCTCGGACCACCTCTTCACCGGAGAGATCGTCCTCCTCGGCAGCGAAAGCAACATCCTCAGTGGGAAACGCCAGCCCGGTATAACCATGCAGCAGCTCCTCATCGAGGTTCAATTCATCTATAGTCTGTACATTTCTTCTCTGCATGATCTTTATAGTGGCTCCTTTCAAGCCGGATTTCCATCTAGTTAATGACGAATCAAAGCCACCAACGCACTTAGCGCTGGATTGAACTTTTCGATTCAATTCGGCAGACGCCCCTTACTATTAAAATGTTCCAAACCCATTTCAATAATGGGATTAACCCTGAACATCTACGTGGGTACGCGCTAGAGCTAAAAAACAGTGAAATATTCGGACAGACTTTCGGCCGATTTTACGTACTGTTTACGCAAATAAGTCGCAAGTCCTTACACTAAGAAAACTTCTCGGTTCGCATTCGCTTCAGCCGAATGTGCCAACTTCAGCTATTCATGCCCGTCTTCGCCTTGTCGACGATAGTACGAATTGCCGGTTTGCACCAGCCATTGCCATTTCCACGACTTTTCCACGAAAAACTCGTAAGTTACTCTCAGCGGCGATCTTAGTTCAAGCTTTTTACTAACCACATTGAGTGCGCGTACGGAACAATCCTTGTTCTCAATGTTCTGTCTGATGGTTTAATCAGATGCATTACACCAACCACCTCAACCGAAGCCAGAGAGACTTTCACAACTCTAATCACCCGCCACGAGAGATTGGAAGGTTTGACTCCTTATCGCAGTGCTGGCAAGTTACGGCTGATTCAGTGTTAAGCGAACTGTCCACTAATTGGAAAGTCAAGGCAGCGCTGTGGCTCGGATTGTTAGCCATCATGCTGGCTTGCGCATTGCCTCCCTGGAAAGAACCAATCTCAGGTCAATCAGCTGGTTACAGCTGGCTCTGGACCTCTCCCTATCAAACTGATCTCAAAAACAAGCGAGCACTTGGGCTTAGACGCAAAGAAGCAGCGCTCAGTGCAGCCAGTGCGAAAGTACAACAAGCTCGCAAGGCGCTAACAAACTTGCGAAACTCACCGCAAGAACTCGAGCGGGGCCGGCTTGGTGGTTTTTCGCTGGAAGGCGCTCTGGTTGCCGAATACAGTGCAAGAACGGAGCTAAAAAGGGCGCTTGAAGTATTTCAAACGGTCGAAAGCAATCCTTCCAGCATGTGGGTGGAATCCTCGACCGCCGTCGAAATCGACTTGACCGTCCTGTTAATCGAAGTTTCGGTGATTGCCGTTTTGACCGCCGGCGCGGCCTTGTCGCTGGTCAATTCGAAAAGCTACCGAATTGCACACTAACGATACCGGCGCAATTCCAGCCTGCAACTGAGCAACCAGTCGAAACTTTCCACTTTCGCCGTCACCAATTTCACGGTATTTCCACGCAACATCAATAGTATTCAATCAATCCCCTTCAATCATCCCTTTCTCCCTTTGCAAATTAATACACACGCTCGCATCCCTTCTCGTCAGCGGCTTCATTCAGCTAGCTAAAGAAACACGAGCACAGGAGCTTCTAACATGACTGCAAATCGTGGCGTTGAACAGCACAATCAACTGGATAAGATGCAGGCCGGCGGCGGGTCCGCAAACGAGCTTGATGTGATCGAGCTGTTCAAGCAAGACCGCGAACGTAAAGCACAAACTGTACAAGAGCATGGAGACGAGGCTGTCTCCGGAGCAGCAACCAAGCGCCGCTCGGTATCATCTGTCCAATATGACGAAAGGCGGAAGAGTGATCCCCAGCTCCGGGCGATCGAACATTTCGCCAAACTAGCTGGTCGGGCCCTGCCGGAACTCTCCGAAGCTAGACGACACGGAACGGAAGCAGCAACCGGTCTGGAATCCTTGCTCAACCGCGTTTCTAACATGAACCAAGTGCTTCCGGCGGTCGACTTGATCCAAAAGAGACAGCACCGGCCGTCATAGGAAGCCAAAGAGCCATCACTAGCTCAGGCATGAACAATGCGAAGCATGGTTTGTTCGCCCTTCATTAAGGCGTTTACGCTGCACCGTGTACAGCAACGCTATTGATCGCATCGAAGTTATTGAGCCTAGACCACCGTCTAGCTTGAAAGTATGCATACCAAATCCTCTTGGCTGACGGCTTCTAAAGCGCCGCACCCAAATCACCTTTCACGCTCTCTTGGCTTTTCGCCGTCCGGCTCAGCCGTGTTACGGCCAAGTAACAGTCGGACCGTACAGTAAATTGCCGATGGCGCCATCTCAAGCAGTAGCAGGTCGTCTTAGAGACGACTTAGTCCCACTGTCCTGCTACTCAAATGAGAGACAGCCCGCGACTCTAAGTACAACGGAAATTGGAAGGATTGGGAGGAAAAGTTGATGGACGGCAAGGAGATTGAAAGCGTAACGCAGAAATTATGTTCTGAACTGGAGCATGGACATAACAAAGAGCTTGTGATGCACATACTGCACCAGCTCTCACCCTCCGACAGAGCAGAGGTGGGTAGAAAGCTGCAAGCCACCTACAACAGCAAGACTAACACTGCTGGCAGCGAGAGCCTTCCTCCACTTAAGGTGACTTTCACCAGCAACCATGAAGACTTGGAAGACATCAAATTTGGAAAGGAAAAACTCGATCGCTACGATACTCCAGAACAATTGAGAGTTGCTGAATTAATGAAGCTGGTGTCCTCGTATGAGTTCGCCCTGCTGGCTCGCGAGCTAAACCGGCTGGACGACAAGACCCGACTGACCGTGGCAAAAGAAATGGAGGCACTGAGTAAGAGCGGTACTTTGCCGGGCGCTCCCGTAATCAGCCTGCGGACTGAATCTTTCGCTGGAGACGAACTCTTAAACTCAGTCGCCGTCGTCAACGGAAACGAAGTGCTGGCCATTGCTTATGAACGTCCTTACTCAGGGTCACTAGCCGAAGCTTTACCGCGATTCCTGCTCGATCGAACCGATAGCAATCATTCGGGTTTTTTGAGTGAAAGGGAGATCGACCGCATGGTCGTGGACCGGTCTATCACAGCTGAAAGCGCCGCACAAATCGCCTATTTGAAAGAAAGTATAGCCACCCCAAAAGATCAAAAGCTGAGCATCCTGACCTCGCAGATAAAGGCCGTCGACAAGGCGATCAATACTTTTAACTCAATCGACCAAACCGGCTTTCCGTTCAGTACAGCAAAGGACGGCATTCTATCTGAGAAGGAACTCCGAAGCCGTGGCTTTAACGAACCCAAGATATTAGCGCTACTTTCGGGCAAAAACTGTCAACAGCTGCTAGAACTCGATCGCTATTTGCGCAGTGAATACAATCAACTTGTGGACCGGTCAGCTGACGTCTTCGAAAAGCGTTCGGAGACCAGCATACGGAAGCTAAAGGCCGTGAGTTTTGCCGGACGCTACTTCGAATCTCTGGATACCGCACAGAAGGGAACTTTGTGGAACACGGCAAAAGATGGCACTCTATCGGAAAAGGAGATCCCCCAGTTCGGAATCTTTAAGTCTCCTGAAATCATTGCGCTCCTCAAGGGACACAATCGTCCTAAACTCTTTGAACATCAAAAGTCCTTAGAAGAACAAACTAGGCATTCCGAGTTTATCGTCCGATCTGTCAAGAAACCTTTTGCAAGCGACAACAAGCTCGACAGCATTCGACCATCTGCTGTGGAGCAAGGAGCAACCGGCAACTGCGGGTTTCTCGCTGCGTTGACGTCGCTGGCGGCGACCCAGCCAGATGCGATCGCCGACATGATCAATGCTGAGCCTGATGGTACATATACTGTCTCATTCAAGGGTAGTTTGACCGGGGCGGATGGACCGACCAAAGTAAATATTGAGCCTCCGACGGATGCTGAGCTGGCTCTGTATAGGGGAGGCACAAAATATGGGATCTGGCCTGCAATATTGCAGAAAGCTTACGGGCAGCTTCGCGGTGGCACTGTCGTACCGGAGGAGGGCGGAAATGGCACCGACACAGTCACTCGTGAGCTTCACCTTCTTCTCAACGATTGGGCAATAGATCTCGAGCTCAAGAACGAGAACGCTACAAAAATCGATGCTGTACTAAGATGGCGATACTGCGGAAAGTCAAGGAGTCCAATCACTGCTGGCACTGGAGCACATGCCTACGCAGTTCTGGACTACATTCCCTGCCCAAGTGATCCGGCAGCGAGTATGGTCTTGGTACGCAATCCGTGGGGAAAAGGGGACCCCCTGCTAAACAAGGCGAAAGAGCCACTCGACGGTATCGACGATGGGACATGCAAGATGACCCTAGAAGAGTTCATGACCTTTTTCAAGACAATATCTACCACCATAAAATGAGACAGTCCCAATTCCGGAATGTGATATCAGAGTCGTGCTTCCAAATCTCTCACACTTCGAGTGCAGAATTAGGACATAAAAACTCTGACTGATGCATAATTGCTGCCACGCACACAGTCAGATTTTTTGTTGGAGCCGGTAAACGCTCGAGCCTGGTTGTTCCACCCGCTCTAAGAATTTTTGGACAGGCACCCCTGGAACGCCCACAGGCATTGGACTTTCTACTTGAATCGCCCGTAGCTGTGCAATCCACCGAAACCAAGCGAGTTGAAACCGAGATAGGTCAAAAGCGTCAGAATCATACCGGCAACTGTTACCAGCGACAGCTTCTCAGCCGAGCACTCGCGGTGAATTCGCAAGTGAATGTATGCGGCATAACTTAGCCAGGTGACCAGGGCCATGGACTCTTTGGGATCCCACGACCAGTAATTGCCCCAGGCATGATTCGCCCACAATCCGCCTGTGATGATTCCGATCGTCAAAAGCGGAAATCCAATCATGATGCCGCGATAGCCGACTTCATCGTACAACTCCGCCCGCTCTTGATTGACCCGGCCGGACGAAATCTTGTTCAGGCTCAGCCAGGCAGCGCTCAAACCGGCGATGCTGCCTCCTACGAACAGTCCCTGCAACAAAAAAGTATCGAGGCTGGTAAAGGTACCCAACCCGATCGCACTGATTGCAAATACGAGCGCGCCCACAGCAAATGCCAAAGCGCGTAACCGTCCCGACTGCCACAATTGAACCAACCCTGATAGCCCCGAAATGAAGAACATGGCATAGGAACAGATCAAAGGCGGAACGTGAATCTGCCGCCAGTAACTAACCAGAGCGGGCACGAGCGGCGTAATCTCATGCTGGCTGGCCGGCAGCCAACTACCGTAGAGAAACATGGTGGCAGCTGTCAGACTCGCCAGCCAACCGAGATGTTGAATTGAATAAAGTTTCTGCATGAGCAGGTAGCCACCCATCGTGGCCCACGCAAACCAGAGCAATGACTCATAGAGATTTGCCAGAGGAAATCTGCCTGCGTCGATACCGCGTGTCACGATCGCTACTGTCAGCGCCACGAATCCGACAACCATCACAGCCAGCGCCACCTTGAGCATAAGCTCGCGCCAGCGCTTAGAGATGTTTGAACCGACAAACACCCAGAAGGACATAACTGATGTAAGACCAGCTGTATTTGTCATGGCCAGTTGTAGTTCGGACATCAGGCTTTTGCTCCCGTCGCGGCGAATTCTTGCTCTAGTCGAGTAAGTATTGAGTAGAGGCTCTTCTCGAAGGCAGTCTTTGCTTTTACAGACCGCCCTCCAACAGATAGAATACAGAGATCTTGCTCGGCAGTCGTCTCTTCATTTGCCGGTTCGGCCTCCGTTCTGACATGGGCCCAAACCTGCCTGTGCGGCACGGCAGCGAGCATTACACCGGCCATTATGAAACAGAATGCCACCAGCGTAACACCGTAACCAGGATCTGATTTGTACTGCAAGCCGGTGATTGGAATTAGCTCTTTATACTCCAGATTTACCGAGCCAAGGCGAACGCTCTTACCCAGCGGAATCTCACTGAGAAGGCGCGGCGCCTCCCATTGTGGAGTCTTGGCAAAAACCCTGACCGGCTGCACTTGATTGCGCACTGAAAAGATCAGAATCATCCCTTCCTCCAGCGGCAGAAAGGCGGCGTATACTTTGCCCATTTGCCTCAAATCAAGACGTCTTTCATGACCGTTGAACTGAAGAACAATCTGATCGAGCCCCCAGCTCGATTGATAAATATCGACGCCATCGTAAGAGAGCGGATTGTTTACTGAAATCTGCTGCTTCTTGAGCTCATGTCCCTGCGAATCAATGACAGTCAGGTCGCTGTACCATTGCTTCGGCTCACCGGTCGGGTAATCTTCGCGTCTGGTGCCATCGACTCTGACGCGCCATTCAGGCAGCTTGCCGATCCAGAGCTTGCTATGCTCGGAGGAGCCAAAACTCATCGCACTGGCGAGCGGCGTCGGCTTAAAGCCGGAGAATCCGGTCCATGATGAGATAGTCACCCCAGCCAGTAGACTGAGCAAGCCGATATGAGTGATGGTGGGCGCCAGCCGGCCAAATTTGCCCCATTCAGCCGAAAGACTGTGACCGTTTTCTACTACCTTGTAACCGCTCTGCCTGAGCTTGGTACTCAATTTCTCCAATCCAAGCTCACTTGACACCGGCAGTGAAAGCTCTCTGTTGACGGGCAACTTCGAGATCTCCCGATTCGTGAAGAAAGGCATCGGCTGTTTGAGCGTGCGAATCTTTGGAAAGACCCTTTGAACGCTGCAAGCAACCATGTTAATCGTCAGAAGCCCAATTAACACCAAGAACCAGACGCTGTGGAAGATGTCGGTTATGCCGAGCTCGCTTAATTTGACAGCAGTCTGCTCGCCGAACATCTCGATTACCTTTTGGAACCCAACCTGCGATTCCTGCGGGCACCAGGCTCCGACCAGAACAGTTGCGGCAATCAGAATCAGCAAGGTAACCGTCATTTTGACCGAAGCAAAGATTGCCAGCTTGCTGCGCTTAGCAGGAGGAGAGTTCTTAACTGGAGATGCCACGCTTGCTGTCATTTCTTCGTCGCTTGGCCGTAAAGGCTGCCCGGCAACCCTCATCGTGTGCGGAGCAGCAGATAGTCGACTATTGATTCCAGCGAATCACGAAACTGAGATGGTTTCAAACAGCGCAATTCGTCCTTACTCTTTTTGGCATAATCTCGCGCAAGTTTGACCGTTTGCTCGACTCCACCTTGAGACTTCATAATCTGCAGCGCCTCGGCAATGCCTTCGGGCTGACAGACTGCGCGTTCCTTGATCAGCCGTTCGAAACTGCTTGCCACTTCGTCCTTTCGCTCGAGAATGAATAGCGCAGGCGCAGTAATGATTCCTTGGGCGAGGTCGCCTCCGGCCGGCTTACCGAGCTCCTCGCTGGTGGCAGTTACATCCAGCAGATCATCGACGATCTGAAAGCAGATGCCGAGATTCGTCCCATAACTCTTCATGGCCGCCACCACTTCATCGCCGCAGCCGTTCAAGATCGGTCCGCTGTGACAGCCCGCCGAAAAAAGCGATGCAGTCTTACAAACTGATTTGCGAAGATAGCCATCCCAATCGACCTGACAGGCGAACTGCTGATTCATCTGCTTGATTTCACCAGCACAAAGGTCGCCCAGAACTTGGCCGTAGATTCCCACAATCGCTGGATTCATCAAGCGAGCCAAACAGATGGACGCCTGAGCGAAAAGTAAATCTCCGACCAACACCGCAAGCTTGTCGCTCCATTTGCGATTGACGGTTTCCTGCCCTCGTCTCAGTGCAGCCCGGTCGATTACATCGTCATGAACGAGGCTGGCAGTGTGAATCAGTTCGGTCAGCACCGCCAGGATGATATGCCTGGGGCTGAGCTCACCAAAGCCCGGAGCGCTTGCGCGCGACGTCAAAAGAACCAGACCAGGACGAATCCGCTTGCCACCGGATTGAAAGACTTGAGTCAGAAGCGTCGCCACGAACGCACTGTCATCGACCAGGTTGCTCTGCAGCCACTGCTCGACCAATTGCATTTCAGCGGTCACTGGCTCGAGTAGCGCCGGCAGCTCGAGCGCTTTTGTGGTTTCAGAATGCCCGGAGCTCAATGTGCCAGTCATCTTTCTCTATCTGTGGTTCAACGCGCCCCTGAAAGGCTGCCGGCAAGTCGGTTACGGGATGGCAGATTTACTCCGCCCGGCCAACTCGAAGGCCGACTCGGGAGCTTAGGAAGCGTCCCAGCGGGTCAGCGCTGGCCTATCCGACAGCCACCTAGCTTTTCATATAGCCTAGATCAAGTCAATAAAAGGGAAAGTAATTTCTAGTGCATGAAACTTTGCTGACCAAATCAAAACCATCACGTGTAGGCTCGAAACGACCACTTGACTTCAAGGGCGAGCTAAGTTTTGTGACACGGAAGACAAAGCCGGAGAAGACAAGCCTGCTTAAGCCTACCCAACTCAGTTAGCCAGAGACAGATCCGAGGCCGGCTCCGGATTCGACCGGTCGTTAGCCGAGAGAACTCCAGGCGGACGACGCCAGCTCACCAGCAGAGCATACCCGTCTTGCGCCACGATTCGACAGCCGGACAAACTTTGAAAATAGCTCCTGTCGACAGCCTTGGTCAAGATGTATGCACGCTCGAAGCCAGTCAACCTGGCTTCGAGCGCCGCCTTACTTCCCGGCTGGATCACTTGCCTGCGCGTGTAGAACACCGCTCCCGGCTTCCTCAAATCGAACAGAAAGATCTGATCGCCAGAGCAAGCCGCATAGCGGGCGAAATCGGGCAGTGCTCCTTCCCAGCGCTGGGATACGGACTGAGCAGCCTGCCGTCCGAGACTGGCCGAAGCAGCCAAGGTCAGCAAAGAAAACGTCAGCACGGCAAGGCCGGGACGTCTCAATAGCGCAAGCAACAAAGTCAAAATTGCAATGACGCATTGCATCGAGATCAGGTTTGTGGCGAGCCGAACCAGCTCGGGCGGGCAATCGCGAAGGCGCCCAATCAGCGCGGGAACCAACAATCCAGCTGCACCATATATGATGGCAAGCAATGCAAATGGCACCGTCAGCCTTACTACAGACTTTGATTGAAGCGCCTTCGACAGCTCGATGCCAACCAGAATAGCCAGAGCCGGAAATGCCGGCAAAGTATAGGTTAGGAGCTTCGATACGCTGGCACTGAAAAAGACGAGCGTGACCAGCGCCCAAACCGCGGCGAAAAGAAGCGCGCTCTGCTCAACAGACAGATTCCGGAAGCCAGTAATCCAGGCGGAAAGTCCTGTCTTAGCGTCGGGTCGGGATGGCACGGAAGGAAAGAATGCCGAGTGAACGGACTGCGGCAGGAAAGCCGACCAGGGGAAGTAGCCGGCCGCCATCGCCGCGAGATGATACCACCAGCCACCTTTGTGCGAATCTACCACGCTGCTGAAGCGCTGAAAGTTTTCTCTTAATATGAACGATTGAAAGTATGCGCCTTTTGTAATTGCAATCTCGGCGGCAAACCAGGGCAGAGCGATTACTCCAACCAGAAGCGCTCCCTTAAGCGGCTTGTAAAACATCCAGGCGGCCCGCAGCTCTCCTTTGAGCAGATGATAAACAAACAAGATGGCCGCCGGCAGTACAAGCGCCACCGGACCTTTGGTCATGACAGCCAATCCAACCAGCCCGTAACCCAACCACCTTAGCCTGCCATCCTGTTCGACGAAGGCCCGGAAGAAGCAGACTAGACTGCTGACGAAGAACAGCGACAACGGCAGATCGGTAATAGCCATGCGCGCCGTGGCCACAAATAGCGGCGCCATCAAGAGTGTGGAGCTGCCAATTAATGCGGAGCGTGTCCCCGAATATCGCGCCAGGAAACAATAAGTGATGGCTACTATCAAAGAAGCACAGACTGCTCCGAAGAATCGAGCGGCGAACTCATTGACTCCAAATACCTGAAAGGAAAGCGCCATTGCCCACATCGCCAGCGGCGGCTTGGTATACCGCACGACGTAATTGAGCAGACTGGTCACCCATTCGCCGGTGTCAAGGATCTCTCTGGCCGGCTCGGCGAACAACCCTTCGTCAGGGTTAAACAGCGGCAATTTGCCGAGGTCTAAGAAAAAGACGCAGCAGGCAAGCAGAAAGATCAGCGAGAATGGCACAATCTGGCGCCAGATCTCACCGTTGTTAACCGACAAATCAGGCTGCTTCCCACGAACGTCGGAAGAGCCACTGTTGTTAACCGGCGCAGATGATGCTTTCATGGCTGATTGATTAAGGCGCTGAGCGTACTGCGCGACTATACTGCTTCACAATCCCTAGGCTTGCAAGATCATTTCGTTAAGTAAATGTTCAATGCTAGCCTGGTAGCGGCATTCAATGTGAAGCTATCATAATGTTCTGTTCGGTAAGGCACGTTTCCTTTGGGGCATTGAGAGAGATGGAAATTTCAAAACGACTAAAGTCAATCCCACCCTACGTTTTCGCTGAGATTGGGAAGAAACGACAAGCGGCAATCGCCCGTGGAGTCGACGTGATCGATCTCGGGATCGGGGCGCCCGACCAGCCGACACCGAAGCACATCGTTGATGCCATGCACGAGGCGGTCAACAACCCGGTCAATCATAAATATCCCCCTTTCGGCGGGACACCCGAATTCCGGAAAGCCGTAGCCGAATGGTGCCAGACTCGTTTTGGCTATAGCTTAGATCCAAACAACGAAGTTACATCGCTGATCGGCTCGAAAGAAGGCATTCACAACCTCATCATGGCCTTTGTCGATCAAGGAGACGTCTGCTTGATTCCGGATCCAGCCTATCCGGTTTACAGAACTTCGACGATCTTGGCCGGAGGTACGCCTCATTTCATGCCGCTTACGCCCGAACGGGACTTCATCCCCGATCTCGACGCCATACCACCGGCGGTGGCAGACAAAGCGACAATCATGTTCCTCAACTACCCGAACAATCCGACAGCCGGAGTGGCAGACCTGGCATTTTTCGAGCAAGCGGTGGCCTTCGCAAAGAAGCACGACATCTTGCTTTGCCATGACCTTGCCTATTCGGAAATGACATTTGACGGCTACAAGGCTCCGTCTATCTTTGAGATACCGGGCGCCAAGGAGATCGCAATCGAGCTTCACAGCCTGTCTAAAACCTACAACATGACCGGCTGGCGCGTCGGCTTTGCAATCGGCAACCCGATGGCCGTAAAAGCGCTGGCGCAGATCAAAGGAAATATCGACACAGACGTGTTCGGCGCCGTTCAAGCAGCAGCAATCGCCGCGTTCAAAGGACCGGTAGACGATATTCTCCGATGCAACAAACTTTATGAGGAGCGTCGCGACCTGGCAATCGCGGAGCTCACGAAGCTGGGCTGGCATTTGAAGCCGAATAAGGCGACATTTTACATGTGGATTCCGGTTCCCAAAGGTACAAACTCAAACGACTTTTGCAACAGAATGTTGGATGAAGCCGGCATCCTTGTGCCGCCGGGAACCGCCTACGGTCCATCCTGCGGCGAGGGATACTTCCGCATCTCTCTTTGCACCGGAAAAGAGCGGCTGAAAGAAGCGTTCGATCGCATGGCCAAACACTCCATTACTTTCGAGCCGGCCAAAGCCAAAGTCTAAGCCGGCCATATTGCTGATCGCCAAAGCTCTGCTTACCGTTGCCAGCAAGGTTGCTAGGACATGAAGAGCAAAGTCAAACTGCCGTTTATGACTTTATCGTGGGAGGCGCGCCGGTTGGCCGTGCAGATATCAATGCGCGATCGCCCCGTACCTTCGAAGTCGCCACCGGTATCGACGACACGAAATGGGATCTGCTGTCCATATTTGGCTTCCAATTCCGGAATGCGCAACAAGGTACCGTAACGAGCAGCCGGTACGTCCATAGCGACACTCACATAGGGAGCTTGCCCCGCCAGATAATCCTGCAGGGTGTAAAGCCTCTCACCCTTTCGGTCATGATATCCACCCTCTTGACCGTCCCAACTTGGATAATAACCGGTGCCACGGGCAGTGTTGGCAGAAACCACCCGGGGATCGAACATGGCATCTCCGGCCCGAAGATTGCTCTCGCTGAAGACAGGCGGGCAATGACCATCGCTCTCCCGTCTTCTTGCGCGTCCAGCTGGTCTCTCTCGACGACTCTCAACTTCGGGATAAGAACTCTCGCCCATATCGATAAATTGACTTTCCGGCGGCGTCAGCGCCGAATTCTTGCCGACCTTCGATAGCCACCACGAGCCCACAAAATCAACCGGCCGCCCTTGTCCATCTCGCTCGCGCTCGACAGTCCCGTCGGCACTCTTGATACCACGCAGAACAACACGCTCCCGGCCAGCTTGATCGACTGTAAAGAGATGAACCATCGAACGACCACCCGAAGCCTCTTCCACCTCCAGCCGGCAGACGCGCTCTCTCCCGTCGGGCTCTTTTAAGGTAATTTGGCTAACGCCGCTTTGAGCGAGCGCTTCGACCGCCCGCAGCCGGTCTTCGGCCGAGGCAGACGGATCCGTCAGCACATCCTCTCTGGTCTTAGGAGTCAGCGACACAGAGGGAATCACTCCCTGCTTCTCGAGCGAAGCTCCGTTGAGAAACTCCTTGCAAGCCGAGACTGCTCCCTGAAACAGCTGGAACATGTCGGGCTGAAACCGCTCTGCAGGCTGTGGCTTTACAGCATCTGGAACGACTGGACGACTCTCTAAGTTATGTAGCTCAACGGCACTGACGTATGTCATTGGATAAGGCTCCGAAGCTGTTCAGCAAAATGTACGCACAGAGGTACGCTGCAGAACGGATGCCGGCCGTTTGATGGGAAGATTATAGACTCTTCAGATTGAATGTCAAGTAAAATTCAGCCGGAAAGTGACCGGTCTCCAGCTCCCGCTGCTTACTTGCCTTCGAGAGATTTCTTGGCGGACTTCTCAGCCATCTCCAGTTCAGCTGCAGCGCGAACATCACATTCGCGCTGCCGTTGTGACCAGTATTCTTCTTATTCTTTTCCGGCATCGGTCTCCATCGACGAGTTCTCGATGATCTTGGGTACCGTAGAGGAATGCTGAAAAATTGTCTTCTGCAGTTCGGACTTGCCACCAGCAGCAGTACTACTACCGGTTTTACTCGCATCTGTTTTCGATGCATCAGGCTGAGCTCCAGCGGTTTTCTCGCCGGCCGATCGATTGATCTGCGCATTGCCTGACGATGCCTCCGGCAGCGCCTTTCCAGAGCCGTCGGGACCGGTCTGATTCGCCGGCGGCGCGGTAATCGGATGCTCCTTGTTTTGAGGCACAACAACGGCAGAGGACGATGTCGATGCGAGCTCGACCGCCTTTCGATAAGCTTCCTCCGTTCCGCCCAATGACTCCAGTATCACCCGCCGGCTACTGATCATCGACACTAGTCTTGACTGCCTGTTTGTCAACAGTTTGATCTCCGCATTAGCCCGGTCAAGCTCATCAGCTGCCAGCGATGCTTCTTGCCCGTGCGCGTCGCGGCTCTGTTTCACGAGCAAGAGCCGATTCTCTGCCGAAATCAACCTTCTCTGCAACCGCGTGATGTCACCGCTCGTAGCTTCTAAAACGCTCATTCTGAAATCGTCGTCCGACATGAGCTCCTCAGCCCCGGGAGCGCCCGGAACCACATCAGGTTGCAGGTGCGTTTCAATCGCGAGCTCCTCGGTGTTATCAACCGAAAGAGAGTAGCGAACGAGATTGTTTTCGCCGCCGGGAGTCACGATTCTGACTTTCGCCGGAAGCAATTTCGATTCGGCGTCGAAGAGATGCACTGAATTTGCTGTTCGATTGTACAGATCAACAATACAAGGAAGATTGGAGCCGATCACCTGAACCTTGGCTCGGTATCTCTGTCCCGGTTGAAGATTGCGTTCTCGACAGCCGAACTCCACCCGGCACACATCTACCTCGCGAACAGGCGAAGACTCCTCGCCGGCACGCACAAACAACTCACGCACCGGACCGACACTTACTCTGGCCGGCCCGGTCGCCAGCAATGCAACCGGAGAACCGGACAAGATTGGAGCGTCGAGACCGTCGACGATCATTTCATCATCGCTGGGTGATGCGGCGAAATTACGGCCCACGACGAGAATCGGCTCACGGGCTTGCACCGCCAGCGGAGCATAGGCGATCACGGGACCTTTTGCTCGCTGGGGAGCGAGCTCTAACAGTCGGCCATAGATATCGACCGAGCAAGGTTCGCACACCAGCATGCCACTGGATGTTATGCCGTACTTGCGCTGATCCACCGCTTTTTTAGCCGCATCGACAATCGCCAGCGTCAAGCTCTGCACCTTTGGAATTTGAAGCGCGGCGATGCCGCTGGCATCGGTAGTAAACGGCACTCCTTCCACTAATACCGAGACATTTGCCACCGGGTGACCGCTGCTGGAAAGCACTGATACCCACGCGTTTCGCCCCGGAAGCAGCACCGGCACCGCCACCAGATTGGAGCCTTTGGACACCGGCTTAAACTCACCAAAGACATAGATTGAGCCGGAATCCTTGGCTGCTTCAAACGGGCTGTCTTCTGTACTCTCTTCAACCGTTTGGCGAAGAACATCACGGATAGAGCCTTGTTCGATCTGCCCCCAAACCGGCGCGCAAAGACATAGAGCCGCTGTTACAAAAGCTAGGAGACGCCGATCTAGCTTTTGTGAATACCTCATGCCTGTCCATCCTTTGTCTCGCCGCTTCGGACAGCGAGAAAGCTCTCCCAATTTCGATTGTACCCAGTGATCAAGAGCGATAGTACGATGTCGCTTTACTTCGTTAAAGGTGGCGCTGTGCCACTCCCATCCGTGCTAAGCTACCGCCTGCCGCCTAACCCGACAGGGGGACGCAGCACTGCTGTGCACTCTTTCACTGAGCGAGCGGAAAACCGATGAGCAGCGAAACCGGCATCGAAGGCACAACAGCTCTGTCTGACCGACTGATAAACCTGTCCAGACCGGGCCGACAGCTTCCGGTCTACATAGCTGGTCCAGACGACTCTAAATCCTATCCTGGCTTGATTTTGATCCACGAGATATTCGGGCTTAACGAACACATCAAGGATGTCGCCAGACGCTTTGCCAGGCAATCATTGAGAGTGTACGCACCGGATCTTTTCGCCGCAGCTAACGGTCTGCCAGAAGATCGCCACAATTTGGACGCCATGCGCAAAGTCTGGTCCGAACTCCCCGACTCCGAGCTAATTGACGACTTGAAGGCTGTGCTTGAATTTGCCCTGGCTTCCAAGGAAGTGAAAACAAATCAGATTGGAACGCTGGGATTCTGCATGGGCGGCGCAATCGCTTACATGTTCGGCTGTAGCGAGCCGAGAGTAAGCTGGATTATCGACTTTTACGGGCGGATAAGATACCCGCTACTCTCGGACAAAAAGCCCAAGCATCCGGTTGACTACACCGCTGGACTAAAATGCCCGGTGCTTGGACTCTTCTCCGGTATCGACGAGTTGATTCCACCGGCCGATCGACAGCTACTGGCCGAACAGATTGAATCGCAAGGCAAGCACCTTACGCTGAAAGTTTATGAAAATGCGCCACATGCGTTCTTCAACGACAGCCGCGAGCATTATCGCGCGGAGGCAGCCGAAGACGCCTGGCGGCTGTCGTTAGACTTTATCACCAGGATTTGTCAGGCTCGAGTATAGCGAGCTAAAAGGTCGAGCAGAGCGGGTAGGGCTAAGTACTCGCCCTTCGCTATGCCCGCTGGTGGGCACTGTCAAGAAATTATATCTTAGCTCTTCGAACGCTCGACTCTGGTGTTGCAAAAGAGCGTGTTTTGACGCCCATCATAGTAGCTACGCGGTTGGGCACCGAACAAGATTGCCGAATTTACCTCTTTAGTGTTTCCCGATGAAAGCGCAATCGAGTCGTACGGTCCCGGGGTTGGCTCTGAGTCTTTTCTCGTCAGAAAAACATTGCGCACGATCTCTCGCTGCCGGCGAGCCTCATCCATTGCCGAGAATTGAAGATAGAGGGCCGATTCCAGATTAGACTCTGGAGCTCCTATATTTGGTATTTCCGATTCAAACTTGTTCATTTCAATATTGATGACAGCCAGTGCGTGCTCGGCCTCTAGGGTAGGCCACAAATGTATCTACCGGCATTAGGGAATTTTTGGACAAGCTTCTAATAAATCGATTAAAGTACTTCGATTCGGTGGAAGATGAAAGTGCAGCGACTTAACTACTCTGGACTGAGAACAGCTGTACTCAAGGCATCAAGCATGCTCTGCGAGAGCACCCGGCTGGGCCGGCAGCCGCCGCAGGAGCAGTCGAACGCCGGCGCAGTCCTCTGCCTGACCCCCAACGAATCAGGTCAGCTGGCTCTACTGACATACCTTTCAGCGCTTCGGATCTTGCAGACCAACGGCACACTCAGCCAGCTGTACTCGAAAGACGCTCAATTCAAACCAGACAAAAACGAAGGGATTGATTCGTCCGACCTGCTGCCGCTAGCAGTCGATCTGCACGACAGGTTTCGCCTCTTTTGTCCACCCGAGCTCTTCGGAGCTCTGCCAGAACCGGCATTAATAAAAGACCTCAACTGGCATCCGACCTGGGATCAGCTTGGTGATGCGCGCATCTCGGCTCACTGGTCGGATGAATCATCGCTGGGATTCGTCTATCAGTTTTTCTCCACTCCGCTTAGGCGCGAATCGCAATCGAGCCTGCAGTCAGCCAATAAGCAGTTGACACTGCGCCAATTGATAACCTTCACGCAGCTCTACACTCCGGACTGGGTAGTGGACTTCCTTCTGCAGAACACTGTGTTGCCTCAATGGTCCGGGAAGACAAGCAAAGGCAAGTTCGACCTCCTGCTAGCAGCTGCTGAGCGACAGCGTCTAGCCGAAGCTTCAAGCTTGAAATTGATAGATCCCGCCTGCGGCTCCGGTCATTTCTTGCTGCGAGCGTTCGACTTGTTAGTTGAGTTGTACAAAATGGAAGGCTGGTCTACTAATGAGGCTGTCGAGTCGATTTTTCAGAATAATTTAGCCGGCGCCGATATCGATCCGGCAGCACTCTGGATAGCAGCATTTTCCTTGATGCTCAAAACGCTTCGCTATGGTGGCACAGAATTTCGGGTCCGGGTAAATCTTGCCTGTGCTCAATCCGATTCCAAGGCGAGCAGCTTATTGGGTAGCCTCTCTCCGCACTGGCGTCAATCGGGCGATCATTTGCTCGGCCGCAAGTATCACGCCGTCGTAACCAACCCGCCTTACATCGGTCGAAAGTTGCTCGATCGCAGTTTAAAATCAGCTCTAAAGGAGAGTTATCGCGACTGCCACCAAGATCTCTGTGCTGCGTTCATGCGGCGTGGATTGGAGCTGCTTCTTCCAGACGGACGGCTCGGTCTGATTGGTCAATCTTCATTAATGTACCTACCCAGTTACAGCAGCTTTCGCGAGCATTTGATCGACGAAACGAAGCTTGTGACAATTGTCGAAGCCGGTCCGGGTGTATTTCCGCTGCAGGGAGGAGAGAAAGTAAACAGCACGCTCTTCGTCGTGCAATCTGGCAAGCCGTCGGACACCGGTCAGCCGGAAGCAATATTTCTTGATCTCCAAAATTCAACCGACAAGTCAGCACGCCTGAAAGTGCTGGTATCAGGCAGCGACCAGCCAGAAACAAACTGTATCTACCGTAAGTCACAGAGTTCATTCAGGAAACATCGCAAGTCAGCATTCAACTATAAATGCCCGTCTTTCATTCCGGCAATTCTTGCTGAATGCGCGCATTTAGGTGATTTTGCCGATCTTCGTCAGGGCTTGGCGACATCGGACAACAAGCGCTTCATTCGTTACAGATGGGAAGTTCCGGCCGAAGAGCTTGGACATCGCTGGTTTCCCTACGCCAAGGGAGCAGGATCGCAACGCTGGTGGGCACCGATCGACTGCGTTGTCGACTGGCAGAACGGCGGCTCGGCCATTAAGGAAGCAGTCGCCGAATCATACCCTTACTTAAAAGGAAAGACGGCCTGGGTCGTTAAGAATGAACAGTTTTACTTTCGAGAAGGTTTGACCTTCTCATACGTCGGTACGCGCGGATTAGCAGTCAGAAGGCTACCGCCGGGCTGCATCTTCGATGTCGGAGGCTCAGCTATTTTCGCCGGTCAAGAAGAACTCGATTTCTTGCTTGCGTACTTAAATTCATCCTTCATCAGCGCCACCGCCAAGCTTTTGAATCCAACTGTCAACTTTCAAGTCGGAGACCTCAAAGCGCTGCCAATTCTTTCATTCAGTCAAGCTGAAAAGGATTACCTCGCCGGACTGGCTAGGCTCTGCTGCACACATAAGATCACTTTGTTGGAGCCGACAATTCCAGCGGACTCCGAAAGTACAGCTCGGCTGGCTTCGGCGCTATCGAGCGGTGGCAGGATTGACCAGCTCTGGCTGGAGTACGCCGACCGCCTAGCGCTTGCCCAAAGTGAGCTGGCCTCGCTCGAACAACAGATCGACGATTTCGTAATCGATAAAGTCATAGACTCTCCCAGTCCAGCGCCTGTACTTCAGCCGCAGCTGCGTGGCTGGATCGAGGATCAAACCGGTCTGAGCAAGCGATGCTTGATTCCGACGATCTCAGCCGCGGACTTCGCCCGCTATGTAATTTACGCCTTGCTTCACAAGCAGCTTCCTGCACCATATTTGACACCAACCGCCGCCGGAGAACGGTTGGTCATAACTAATTTAGACAAGCCAAATGCCACCTGGCTGGAAGAACAGATCGGATCGCCGCTCCAAGCTTACCTGGCCGATCGATTCGTCAAGGACATCCTGAGCCGATATGGTGGCAAAGCACCGGTGGCTCGGGTCAATTCCTAGAGTCGGCGCTTGCGCACCAGAAGCCGACTCGACTTAAGCGACGCTGCCAGCAATGCCACTCGTCTAGTACTGCTGATGAATCTTCTCGTAGTCGTTCTTCACCCATGAGAAGCCGGGATTGACATCGTGTGAGGCGATATAGTCCGCTTCGAACGAAACCTCTTGGCGCACCGATTTCGAGGGAAATGCCAGACCGGGGTTGTGGTCGAGGCTCATGATCGCACCGATCAAAACGTCGTTGAACTCAGGCGTTGCGGCCGAACCGACCAGCTTGGGAATGATATGGCGATCGCGAGTGACGGTGATTCTCAGCGTAGCCCGTCCAGGTCTCTGAGCGCGCTCGCTCCAACGCTGGTAGATCGCTTCTGAAAGCTGATGGTGCCAACGCTCCCAGGCGATCATCATCTCGCGAGA
Organism: Candidatus Obscuribacterales bacterium; assembly: GCA_020050835.1. Classification (GTDB taxonomy): domain Bacteria; phylum Cyanobacteriota; class Vampirovibrionia; order Obscuribacterales; family Obscuribacteraceae; genus JAGVKB01. The sequence goes on from JAGVKB010000097.1 coordinate 88,600, forward strand.
TCCACGCTCTGCGCCGATATCGAATTTGTTTTGCGGGGGAAGTGCGAACTGATTCGGCTTCAATACGCCCAGCCGCACATCATTCTGATCGGCCCGCCCCGCCAACGGCTGTGAGAAAGCAGTCGGGTCTACCATTGGAGACTGCGAGTTAAGCAAAGGAGCGAGAGCCTCTCGCGAAATTCTAAGCGAATGACCTTGATTGCCAGCCGGTGTACCCGGCTGCCCGGGCGGACCCGCTTGCGGCGGCGCCAGGCGAAGGATCTCGTGCTCATGTTCGATGCGACCCTGAAGCACCTCGGATTGAACAGGCAGTGAAATCAGCCATGGCACATTTGCGAGCAGCACCAGTATTGCGCTTAAAAGGCGACACTTGCCTGATAAAAGCCTTTCGTTTAACTTCAACTCACTAACGCTCATGACTCCTGGACCTCTCGCCCACCACATTTTAGAAACCGCCGAAAATCAAACCAGCCATTCCGCCCCAAAGCGCGCCACGAACAGCACCTTGCTTGATGCTTCCCGGCTGGCGGTTAGTCATTGCTGCCATCGCTGCACCGGCGGCCGCGCCGGTCAGGCTGCCGGTCACTGCTCTCTTGATGCGAGTCGAGCTACCCCCGCTGCGATACTGTCCGCCGCCCATACCCATGCCGAGGCCCATCCCAGCGACAGCTGGCAGCAAGCTGCCGAGTCCGCTGAGTCCGCCGAGTGAGAATCCCGGTGCGGACGAAGCATAACCATATTCGGTGCGACGAGAGGGGCTGTTGGGATCGGGCTGAATCGGCGTAATTTGACCGCTGGGCTCGTTGTCTGCCGTCTGTATCGGCGCAGTCCAGCCGGGCTGGCGATTGGTCGCGGGATCATTGGCAACCGCTGGCTGTCCTGATGATTCCTGACTTATGCCGCTCTGCACCGAACGGTACATTTGATTGTTGGGATCCTGCGCAACTGCCTTTTCGATCTGCTCGCGCGCTCGACCAAAGTCACCTTTGCCGCGATAGGCTTGCGCGAGAGCATACTGCACATCGGGATCGTTGGGAGCTTGTTGAGCCACCTGTTCCAGATTGCGAACAGCCAGATCATACTTGCCACTGCTATAGGCAGCTGCCGCATCCTCGCTCAGCTTCTTGAGCTGCGCTCGCTGTCTTTCCTGTTGAGCGATCTGCTTCTGCCCTTCGATCTGCCGGCGCTGCGTCGACTGCCGATCGCGAAGCTTATTTTCGACTGCAACCACAGCCTTCTGAACATCAGCATCGGCAGGATTCGCGCGCTGGGAAATTCTATAGTGTCCGGCTGCGCCCTCGAGATCTCCTCGGCTTTCAGCGATCGCGCCCAGACTGAAATGAGCATCAGCATTTTCTCTGTCCATCTTCAGGACCAGATTGAAAGACTTCTCAGCCTCCGCCGCATTACCGGAGCCGTATTGCGAGATAGCTTGACGCAGCAAATCCTTCACTCGATCTGATTGCTGGCTGCTGCCGGAGTCGCTGGTGCTCGAGTTGTAGTTGTGCCGATCTTCACTGCTTCCATAAGAAGGCGCAACCGGCGGTGGACTCGGCTCTGGCAAAGTCGATTTGGATTTCCTGGTTGCCGTAGAGCTTCGCGACGTGTCGAGCTTGGGAACGAGCGGCTTGAGATTGAGAGGCTCAGCCGCTATCGCTGTCGGCGACAAGATCAATGCCGCAACCTGCACAAAGCATATGACTGAATTTACCTTACCGCTAAAGACCCGCATCTTGGATCCCTCTGTCCCGAACTGTCCCTAAGACCACCCAAATCGCTCAGCCGCTGTCAGGCAGGCTCAAGATTGATATGCCCAACGACGTCGAGTATCGCTCTCAGGTTCCGGGATTTTGCGACCAAATTGTAGAACATCTCGCTTGCAACTCAGGCGATCACCGCCATGCGGTTAGCCCAGACATAACGCTTCAAAAGCGGGGCCGGCCGGAAGCGTTCACCCTTGGTCCTGAACAGAGATTCAATTTCCTTCAGGCATTGGCTGAGACCGATCTCAGCAGCCATCGCCAGCGGCCCCTTTTTTAGTCCAAGGCCAGCCATCAGCGCGGGATCGAGATCCTCTGCTGCGCAGACCTTTTCTTGAAGCACTAGAAACGACTCATTGATCATCGGCAAGAACAAACGCTCCACCGAGAACTGCGCGTCACCCTCTGGCTTGGCTTTGAGATCTTTCAGCAAATCCTCAACCCTGGGGTTTGGTCCGCTTCTCTTCTTGGTCTCGGAGTTATAGAGATAGAAACCGGAGCCGGTCTTTTGTCCCAGGAGATTCTGTTCTACCATCCTCTCCAGAATCTCCGGTGGACGGAAACGCTCTCCGTACTCTTGATAGTTGAACCTTGCTACCGCCAGGCCGATGTCCGCTCCATTCATGTCGCGCAGAGCAAGCGGTCCGACTGGCGCGGCAAAATCGCAGGCAGCTTGGTCGATCTCCTCCAGCGAAGCACCTTCCTGCAAGCACCAGAGCGCCTCATTCATATATCGGCCCAAAAGCCTGTTGACCAGGAATGAGGCGCATTCCTCCACTCTGACGGCAAACTTACCAAGCTTCTGACCAAACTCAATTGCTGTTCGAACTGTATCGGCAGATGTCTCGAGCCCCGGAATCACCTCCACCAGCTTCATCAGGTGAGCCGGATTAAAAAAATGCATTCCAACCACTTGATCGGGACGCCGCGTAAAGGAGGCAATCTGAGTGACAGGGAGGCTGGACGTATTGGTTGCCAGGATTGCGTGGATATTGCAGCAATCATCCAATTGCTCGAAAACCGCCTTTTTTAGATCGACCTTCTCGCCTACGGCTTCGATTACCAGGTCCAGATCCGGAAAGGCCGAGTAATCGGTGGCCGGCTGAACCAGCGCTCGCATCGCCTCAGCCTCGTCGACCGGCAGCCCTCTCTTGACGCGAGAATCCAGCAAGCGGTCGATTCGGCCCATCCCGCTTCTCACTGCTTGCTCGTCCACATCCTTCAATACAACTGGATAACCTCTACCGATCAAAGCGACAGCGATCGACGCTCCCATCGTTCCGGCTCCTACTATCCCGACCTTGCCGATTTGCATATACTGCATTCACCTCTTTGTTTGCCCGATTAGAGATTTGTACAAATTACAATTCGTTGCCCACTTTACATTTTAAAGACAATTGGCGTTATCCCTTGTTGTCGAGTTCGAACAAAATCCGAGAACACTGTATTGACAGGACTTTTAGCAAAGGAGAATTAATCGCTTGACAACATCACATTATGAAGAAACCGATAGCTTTTTCGTAACGTTTCGTTAGAATACAGCTTAGCTTAAGCATTCATAAGAAATGACTGTCCACCTGAATAGCGATCGGCCAACCGGCCAGGAGGCGGATATGTTGATTTACCTCATTATTGCCGCGGAGCTCGCTATCCTTTATACAGTGTTTTGGTACGTATACGTTAAGGATCCCAAGCCTTACAAAGTAAAGGGTCCGCTCTGGGGAAGGTACGGCCAGTCAGGTTACACCACCGGTAGTGTCGATCCGACTCTGCTGTGCACCGCACGTTCTCAACTGGAAACGGTAAAGTGGTGGCAATCGCCGGGCGATCAAGAATCTTATCCCGACAGCGTGCAATACAATGGCGGAGCTCCGGTCGAAAGAGCTAATACGCTGCGTTATCGCCGGACCATGCTGAAGAGATTTCCACTCAAGCATGCTGCCGCTGACTGCCTACCAGAATCGACCGAGAGCGCCGGCGCCGCACCAACCTTGTTCAATCGCGTATTTATGATGTTCGACCGAACTCTGGACGCTCTCAATGTCAAAACGAATTAGCAACGGCGGCTGAGCCAATCAATCTGTAACTGCAGCAGATCTATTACGTGACAAGACCGCCAGTATGCGCGCTCGGACTGAGCTAAAATCTACTTGCGAGATTGCGCCGGATAGACTGGTCTGAGAGCTCGTAAAAGAACTGCGGAGAATACATTGACTAACGATCAGGTCTTATCGAAAGAGAACGCAGAGGCAGAGCCACAGCGATTGCTGGTCGACATCAAGGAAATCAAGAAGCACTTCCCCATCCGCAAAGGCTTTTTCAGTCGCCAGGTTGGCGCCGTTCGGGCCTTGGATGGGATCAATCTCCAGGTGTTCGCCGGCGAAACTCTTGGCTTGGTCGGTGAATCAGGTTGCGGTAAATCGACTTTGGGCCGGGTGATCTTGCGGCTATTGCCGGCCACGGCTGGGCAAGTGTCATTCAGCGGCACTGATGTTTTGGCTTGCGATTCACAAACCCTGAAAGGTTTGCGCAGGCAGATGCAGATCATCTTTCAGAATCCGTATGCAAGTCTCGATCCGCGCATGACGGTCGGCCAGATCATCGCCGAACCGCTGGAAGTCCATAAAGTTGCCAGCGGAGCGGAGCTGAAAGGGCGTGTTGCCAGCCTGATGGAATTGGCCGAGCTATCGGCCGAAATGAGCGATCGCTATCCGCACGAGTTTTCAGGCGGGCAGCGCCAGCGGATCGGCATCGCTCGAGCATTGGCTCTTCGCCCGCAATTCATCGTAGCCGACGAGCCGGTTTCAGCCCTGGATGTCAGCGTCCAGGCTCAAATTCTCAATCTCTTGATCGACCTGCGTAAAGAATTCAAGCTGACCTATCTGTTTATCGCCCACAACCTAGACGTTGTTCGCTATATAAGCGATCGGATAGCAGTTATGTATCTGGGCCGAATAGTGGAGTTGGGCAGTTGCGAAGCGGTTTACTCGACGCCGTTACATCCATACGCGCAAGCGCTCATCTCGGCCGCGCCGATACCTGATCCAACCTTCGACCGAAGCAGACGCATAATCTTGCAAGGAGATCTGCCCAGCCCAGCCAATCCGCCAGCGGGCTGCCCGTTTAATACGAGATGCCCGCTCGTGCAAGAGCGCTGCAAAGTGGAAGTGCCGGAGTTCCGTGAAGTAGTGCCCGGGCATTACTCGGCTTGTCACTTCGCGGAATCATTGCTGCCGGCCGCGCTTAATTCAACAGCTGCCGGTTAGGGCCAAGCCGATAAGCAAACTACAATAGTATTGGTGGAGCCTGCCAACAACAGTTTCAAAGTTGGCTACTTGAGGCACACTCTTAATTGCGAAAGACATAGGGCAACATGGTGGACTCAGAAGGCACGCAAGAAGTAACCGTCAAGAGAGCCTGTATCTCCTGCGGACGAGAATTCGCCGGCAACTTGACAGTCTGCCCTGAGGACAACACGCCACTAACCGTGCTCGCTCACGACCGAGACATCGGCTCGGTTATCGGCGACCGCTATGAGATCCTGGGCATCGTTGGCAAAGGCGGTATGGGACGAGTTTACAAAGCACGCCACCGTTTGATGAAGCGAATAGTGGCGATTAAAATGCTTTATCCCAACCTGGTGTCAACCTCCTCGACCTTGAAGCGTTTTCAACAAGAAGCCCAAGCCACCAGCACACTCAGTCATCCAAACATTTTGACCGTCTATGATTTCGGTTTGACCGACGATGGTCAGCCATACCTGGTGATGGACTTTCTGGAAGGGATCAGCCTCGCTGACGTCTTGCAGGAAGAAGGAAATCTCGAAGTGGATCGTTGCTTGCGCATCTTTTATCAAGCGGCAGCTGGTCTCGCACATGCCCACTCGAAAGGGGTTGTGCACAGAGATTTGAAGCCAAGCAATCTCATGCTCGTCAACCTGGACGAGAATCCTGATTTCGTCAAAATCGTAGACTTCGGCATTGCCAAAATGATGTCGCTGGACCCAACTGAGGCCGAACCGTTGACGCGAACCGGTGAGGTCTTCGGCAGCCCGATGTACATGAGCCCCGAGCAATGCCGGGGCCAACAATTGGATTTGCGCACTGATATTTATTCGCTGGGCTGCGTGATTTACCGAGCGCTTACCGGACTGTCCCCCTTTATCGGACACGACCAGCTTGAGTGCATGTTCAAGCAGGTCAACGAACGACCTGGCTCTTTCACAGAGGTTTGTCCGGACCTTTTCATATCCGAAGAGCTTGAAGCGGTCGTGTTTAAGATGCTCGAGAAAGCTCCCGACTCTCGTTATCAGACAATGTCCGAAGTCAGACAGGCCCTGGAGGCATTCTTGCCGGATTTCAAAACGATGACGACAGTCTCACCGGTCAGACAAACAACCGAGCAACCGGTAGTTTCTGTAGACAAGGTCGCTATCACAGGTTCGACCGGCAAGCTGGAAACAACGTCTGTCGACAATTCCCAAGCAGCAGCCGCCAGTAACGACAAGGCCGCAGTTAGTCCCCCTGTTAGTCTGTCGACAACGGAGATTCCCGGACCGACCCTAGATCCGCCACCGGCAGGCGGCTTCTTGAACAAGCGCTGGCTAATTCGCGCCGGCATCGGTGCGGTGCTCGGCATTGCGGGAGCCTGGTTTATGATCAATCAGTCGCAGAAATCGGCCTCGACTCTGGAGTCGACCGGCAAGGATCAAGCCAAGAATGTTGCGACAGTAACGGCACCGGCTACCGCTGGCGCAAAAACACAGGAAGAGATGCAGTTCGATGTAAATCTCAAAGCTGCTCAAGCTTTGTTCGACAAAGGCAATTACAATCAGTCCGAAAGTTACGCTGTCGAAGCGATGAAGATGACCAAGACCTTCCCCCACAGCGAGAAGCAAGTTGTCGCTTGCGCAAATCTTCTGGGCGCAATCAACTATGCCCAAGGTCAGTACGATGATGCTGCCGCCTATTTGAAATCATGCTTGCGCTATGCGCAACTAGCTTACGGCGACAAATCAGTGGAAGTCGCCGCCGTCAAAACGATGCTCGGCCGAAGCTGGGCTGCAACCAAAGATTACTCGCAAGCAAGAATTGTCTTGGAACAAGCGCTTTCGACAAGACAAGGCTTGCTCGGCAATAGCGACCTTACGGTGGCCGATACCCTCTCAGCGCTGGCTGATGTCGATCTGCGTCAGGGCAAGGCCGACGACGCAATCACTCGGCTGACACGAGCGCTTGAAATTCGCGAAGTCACTCAAGGCAAAGAAAGCCTGGATGTGGCAAATGCTTGCAATGATCTGGCCCAGGCCTACCAGCTCAAACGCAGTTTCGGCAAAGCGCTCGACTTGTACAAGCAAGCTCTGGAGATCCGCCAGAAGAAATTGCCGGCTGACAGTCCGACTATCGCCGACAGCTATTTATGTATCGGGTCCTTATGCGAAGAGACCGGGCAGGTGGAGCAAGCTAAGACTTTGTATCAAAGCGCATTGCGAATTCAGGAAGGGTCGCTTGCGCCTGGTAGCCCTCGCCTGGCAGACACCAAGCGGAGATTGGAGGAGCTCACTAGCGGCAAGAAGCACAACACAGGTAGCCTTCAGAGAAGTTTCCGGAGCATGCTGGCAAAGTAAGCACACTTTCTATGTACGGACTGATCGATCGATTCATTACAGCATCGCTGAAGGGACGCTACCTGACGCTACTTTCCGTATTGCTCCTGGTGATAGCCGGCGTAGTGGCCTGGCAGATTTTGCCGATCGAAGCTTATCCGGAGCTGGCCAATCCGCAAGTAAGAATTATCACGCTCGTTCCCGGCAAGGGTGCCGAGGAGATCGAGCGACTGGTGACAGTCCCGCTCGAAAAGGAGCTGAATGGCATTCCCGGTCAAACCGCTTTGCGTTCGCTTTCTCTATACGGGCTGTCAGTAATCATTTCGACTTTCACCGACTCAACTCAATCGACTCTGGCCAGACAACAAGTATTAGAGCGCATCCAGAAGGCCGATCTGCCAGACGATGTCCAACCCGAATTGGAGCCGGACGTGGGGTCTCTCAGAGAGATTTATCGTTATTCGCTTTCCAGCCCTTACTATTCGTCGATGGGGCTGCGTGCAATTCAGCAATGGGAGCTCGAAAAGCTGTTTCGTCAGATACCGGGAGTAATTGGCATCATCAGCGAAGGCGGTCAAACCAAGACTTATCAGGTCAATGTCGACCCGTTCAAACTGAGAGCGCGCGAGATCACCTTGAAACAGGTCTTCGAGGCCGTTCAAAAATCCAATGCTTCTACCGGCGGCGGCTTTCTCGAGCATTACGGGAATGCTCTGATCGTGCGCCAGCTCGGTCTGCTCAGGAGTGTGGACGATTTAAAGGAGGTAATGGTCAGCACCGGGAAGAACGGCATACCGATTAGAGTCAAGGATGTAGCCGACGTCTCCATCGGTCAGATGGTCCGGCGCGGGCAAGTAGGAAAAGACGACCAGGACGATATCGTCGAAGGAATTGTCCTGTTGAGACGAGGCGAAAATCCATCAGCGGTGCTGCGCGCGGTTAAAGAGCGCTTGCCGGAAATTATCGCCCGCCTGCCACCAGGCGTGACATTGCAGCCGCTGTACGATCGAGAATGGCTGATCAAACAGACATTAAGCACGGTAGGCACCAATGTGGCGATTGGTATCACCTTAGTCCTGGTGCTGCTGGCCATCTTCCTGGTCGATATCAAATCGGCATTGATTACAGCCTGCGTTATCCCGCTTTCTATGCTGGTGGCGTTCATAACGCTCTGCCTGTTCGGAGTGCCGGCAAATCTGCTCAGCTTGGGAGCGATCGACTTCGGAATATTGGTGGACAGCGCAGTTGTAATGACCGAAAACATCATTCGGCGCCTTTCCGAAGAAGGTCAGGAGATGACACCGGCCGAGCGGCTCATTCTTTTGAGAGAATCATCGCGTGAAGTGGGCGGACCGATTGTGTTCGGGATTATCGTAATCATCGCGACCTTTCTGCCGATTTTCACCTTTGGCGGCGTGGAAGGAAAACTGTTCCGGCCGCTGGCCACCACGATGGTTTCCGCTTTGATTGGCGCCGGACTGCTGGCACTAGCGGTGGTGCCTGTCCTCTGCTCCTTCCTGCTCGTGAACAAACCGATCAAGGAGCGCCCCAGCCCGCCAGTGGTCTGCGCACGCGCTCTTTATGCTCCGACTCTCCGCTTGTCCTTGAGACATCCTTTTCCGGTAATTTTCGTAGCGCTGGCAGGAATAATCTGGGCCGGATTCCTGTTCATGCAGATCGGCAGTGAATTCCTGCCTCATCTCGAAGAAGGCAATATCTGGCTCAGAGCGACAGTCAAGCCAGGCAGCGTCACTCTAACAGAATCAGTCAAAGCGGCCAGACAGATCAGGCAGACATTGCTCACCTATCCCGAAGTTAAACAGGTGCTGTCTCAAGCTGGCGGACCGGACGATGGTACAGACCCAGCCCGATTTGCCGATCAAGAGTATTACATCGATCTCAAAGCCCCCAAAGAATGGCGGCCGGAGTTTCACGAGAAGAAAGATCAGCTGGTGGCAGCGATGCGCAAGGATTTGGAGCTCATACCAGGCGTTGGATACTACTTCACTCAATACATTCAAACCACTCTCGACGAAGCTCTCTCCGGAGTACAAGGCTCGCTGGTAGCCAAGATTGCCGGTCCCGATCTGGCCCAGCTCGAAGCTTACGGGCATCAAGTCGGAAAGATCATGTCTCAAACACCCGGTATTGTGGATGTGATTGTCGACCCGCTTCTCGGGCAGCCTCAATTTGTAATTGAGATCAATCGAAGAGAAGCTGCTCGTTACGGCTTGAACGAATCCGACCTGCAAGAGCTGGTCGAGACTGCAATCGGCGGCTCGCCAGCAACAACTTTGATCGACGGCGAACGACGATTTCAAGTCATGGTCAGGCTCGCGCCTAAATTCCGCTCGACCGAGGAGGCATTGCAAAACGTGCTGGTATCGACACCCAGCGGAGCGACCGTTTCGCTCAAGCAGTTAGCCACACTCAAAGAAGTAAACGGCGCCACTCAAATCTGGCGCGATGCTGGATTTCGCATGGCCACAATCAGAGCAAATGTGAGAGGACGCGATCTCGCCACGGCGGTAGAAGAGGCTCAGCGCCGCGTCACTTCAGAGGTAAAGCTTCCACCCGGCTACCGGGTGCATTGGACCGGCGAATTCCAGCGCCAGCGGGAAGCCTCTCACCAGCTGGCAGTCGTGCTACCGGTTACACTGGTGATTATCATTACAATTCTGTATCTGGCATGCGGTACTCTCGGCGGAGCGGTAATCATGTTTTCGGTTGTTCCGCTTGCAGCGATCGGAGCAGCGCTCGCGCTCAATCTCACCGGCACATACTTTTCAATTTCAGCCGGCGTCGGTCTGATTGCGCTTTTCGGGCTGGCCGTCAAGAATGGTATTCTTCTAGTTTCGTTCGTCAACGAGCTAAGACATGAGGGCTTGTCTGTGCAAGACGCGGTTTATCGAGGTTCGCTCACGCGCATGCGGCCGGTGCTGATGACCGCAACGATAGCCGCCATGGGACTACTTCCCGCCGCCCTTTCCAATGAAATCGGATCGCAAACTCAGAAACCGTTTGCAATCGTAATCATTGGGGGTTTGATCTCCTGTACCTTGCTGACCTTATATGTTCTGCCCGCGCTCTACATGCGCTTCAGCCCCAGTCCAGGTAAAGGCAGCAGGCAACCGGCCGTCTCCACCGGCAACGTGGAGGCTAGCCGAGCATGAGTCGAAAGTTATTGGCATCCTTGCTTCCTCTCGTGCTGGCCGGTTGCACCGCCAGCCAACCGGCCGCACCGCCGCCGCACGTAGCAGCACCAACGGATCCATTGAGCTTGACTGAACAGGAAAGAATCAAGATCGGGCTTTCCACCGACAAAATCGTAGTAAGAACACTGCCTGTCCTGGTCGAAGCGACCGGAACGGTGCGGGCCAATCCGAACTTAACAACTCCGGTTATCTCACTGGTACCCGGCCGGGTCGAAGAGGTAAAAGTCCAGCACGGCGATGAGGTCAAGAAAGCTCAGGAGCTAGCCAGCATTCGCTCTGATGAAGTCGGACAGATTGAAGCGGAGATGTTGACGCACATGCTGGAGTTGCAGTCCGAGAAGCGGCAAGCTGCGCTCAAGATCGCTTTGGCGCAGAAAGTTTACGACCGTCAGAAGCGACTGCTGGATGAAAGAATTGCCGCCAGAGCTGATTTCGAACAGGCGGAGAGCGAACTGCAGCAAGCAAACGCACTGGCTGCAGCAGCCGAGGAGAAGGAGCAGGCGCTGGTTATCTCAACCAAAGAGAGGCTCCAGCTTTTCGGTATTTCGTCCGAGCTGGTTGACAGGGTTCTCCAATCGCGCACCATCGAGCTCCTTTTCGACATCACTTCGCCGCGCATCGGTATCATCACCCAGCGCGACGCCGACCCGGGAGAGCTGGTCGAGTCAGGGAAAGCGCTGTTCTCCGTCTCCGATCTCTCGAAAGTTTGGCTGGTGGCTAACGTGCTGGAAAGTGACGAGCGCTTCATGCGCAAGGGACTGAAAGTAAAAGTGCATGTCGACAGCCTTCCTGGTGAAAGCTTTCCCGGAGTGTTGGATTTCATCGACTCGCACATCGACTCTCAAACCAGAACGCTGGCAGTGCGCGCAACGATCGACAATCCGCATCTGCGTCTAAAACCAGGAATGTTTACCCGACTTTCGGTAACTGTCGATACAGCCACTTCTTTAATGGTACCGGAGGCTGCCGTCCAAAAGGTTGGTGAAACTTATCTCGTGTATCTTGTAAAACCGGACAATCAATTCATCGAACGCAAGGTGAAAACCGGTCGCAACATAGGCGGATATGTCGAGATACTGAGCGGATTGCACCCCAAGGATACAGTCGTGGTCCAGGGCAGCCTCCAACTTCTTGGGCAATCGCTGGAACGGCTCAGTCAATGAACGGTCGGAGTAAGTAAATGCAGTTAATTACAGCTATCATTCAACCCTTCATGATGGAACGCCTGGCCCGCCAGCTCAGGAAGCAGAAGGTCACCGGCTATACGGTAACGCCGGTGAGCGGCTCGGGCAGAGATCTTGCCAATACGCCTGAGTACCTGCAACCACGGATAAAGGTAGAGATCGCCGTTAATGACGAAACGGTCGACACTATCTGCGCGCTCATCACCAATGCTGTCAACACACATCAAGATGGCGACGGTATCTTATTCGTAACACCGATTACGCATGCGATCAACTTGCAGACTCTCGCCGTCGGAGCCAACGCGCTCACAATTGATTGAGCTTGGAGTCGGCGCCAGCTTTACCTTAAATCAGCGAACACAGGCTTAGCCCGGGTCGAGCCCGGACTAATGGCTTAAACGATCTGATTTCGAGGACCTATACCGGCGTGATGGTATGCTCGAAGACCGCTTCGGCCATCAACTGGCGATTTTTCTGCAGATATTCGTGCACGGTCGTCACGAAATCAGCATGACTCCAGGTCAATGGCGACACCGACATCGGCTCGTTGGTGTATGGATTCACTTGCTCGGCCAGCACTCCGGATGGAAGTGCATGATTCGCCACCCACTCTAGAAGTTTGACCGCCTCCTTGAGATTGCCACCAGTCCGGGCCGAGGAGATATTGTAACGAGCCAGCCAGAGCGTGCAGATAAACCAAGGATTGCCGGCAACGTTGCCGACGTCATTGGACACCTGGTGATAGTAATCGTTCTCGTAGCGAGCCACTCCCCCGACATCGGTCTTTATCCATAGCCGATCTTGAACAGCATCCATCGTCGCCTTTACCTTCTCGTCGTGCGGCGACATGCCCGCAAAGGCAAACAATCCGTACATGGCTGAGTCGATCGTCATGTCAAGGTTGTAACCATCGGCAGTGCGAGTCGCCATCCGGCAGAAGCGCTTATCCTTTTCGCTCCACATATACTTGACCATCGCCTGGTGAATCTCATCGGCCGTATCGAGATATGTCTTGTAATTATCCACCTCTCCTAAAGCATGAGCGAATCCGGCAGCAGCTCTCAAGCCACCAATCACGCTGGCGACAGTAAAGAGATGTACGCCATAGCGCTCCTCCCAGAGATCGTAGGACGGAAGTGGCAACTTAGTCTCGGGATCACTGTGAGAAACGAGGAATTGAGCGCCATGGCGCAGCAGCTTCTTGAACAACGGACGCATGAACTCAACGTTACGAAATCGCTTGAAGGTCTCCCAGATCGACCAGAGCACAAGGGCCGTCTCGTCTTCTTGAATCGGCAGATCGGGCTTGCCATCCTTAATCCAGGGATGCCAGCTCGAAGCTAACGAGCGATCCGGATTGTATTTGTGCAGCAAATAACCTTCTTCTTTGATCACATCACCGCAAAACTTGAAGAAACGCTCGGCGAGATCTCGGTAACCGGCCCTGGTTAAGGCGTTTGCGACGAGCGCACCGTCTCGCGGCCACATATATGAATAGGTGTCACGAGCAAAGCGCGCGATATCAAAATCGTTTGCGGCGATAATCGCTCCGCCTTCATCTATTTGAGTTCGAATAATCAGGAGACTTCGCTTATAGAGATCAATCACTTTCTGCGGTAAATTCTGAAAGTCGATATGTTCCGGATTTACCCAGAGCCGCCAATAATTCTGATTGCGAGGAATATAATAGGCCGGCGTCCGCTCCCGCACTCGGTCGTGAATTGTCGCCACCTGCTCGTAGCAGTTGCCAAAACAAATCCAGTAATGCGCGACTGCTTCACCGTTGGCTGCTACAGTCAAAGAAGTCCTGATTGTAGAATCGACCGAACCTTGCGAAATTCCGTTGCAACCCAGCTCGCCGTCTTCGGCATCGCGCCAGGTTCCTTCGCAACCGTTAATCTCCTTGTTGCCGGCCGCCCATTGCTCGACTCCGAACTTTCGTGGACCAGCTGCACTGGTGAGGAACCAGCGATTCTTCTTGTAATGAATGACCGATTCAGTCTTGGGATCGTAGTAGGCGGTGTCACCCACCTCGTTTTCATAAATATGAAAGTCATGGTGAAAGAACAGCCTAACCTGGCGTTCCTGACCGGAGCGATCGAAAACATGCACTTCTCGGACATAGAGGTCGTAGACATAATCGACGGTATCATGCACCCGCAGCTCCAGTTTCAGCCGCTCATGCTTAAGCACGACATCGGTGACCAGCGTCTCTTTCAGATACTTGCGCTCGATGCTCCATTCGGAACCCACCCAGGCGAAATCTCCATCTGCCCATACCCCAAATCGCGACAGGTGCCCAAGAGTTTGATTCTCTTGCCCCACGTGGGGATAGTAGATATCTCTCAGTCCATAATCTTTATCGAAATTGATCAGGACCCGGCCATTGCCAATCGGTAGGTCTCGCGGCATGAAAAAATCCCCCAAGCGGTATTTAGAACTTTGGATAACAAACCCGTCACTATCCATAAGGCGCAACTGCCTGTTTTGTTCCATTTTGCGCCGGTCACCAAACGTGATTTCGATGAATTTCAATTACAGCGCAATATTAAGAAGCTGAAAAGGCGGCGCCGGCTCGGGCAACGTTTATTGCGGTTGAATCTTAGTGGGCTCGGCTACCTTCGGTTTTAGATCTGTAAACGATCCATCAGTGCGATTCCAGGTTGCGCCGAATATGCCTTTGTCGATTATCTCGCCGTAAACGGAGAAAACGCATTTACCCGGTCCGACACCAACCTCGTCTAGGAGCGGGGACGTCCATTTTCGAAGCGTAACAATCCGCGTGGAACTGCCGGTGACTACCCAAATCGGATAACCGCTCTTGAGGAAGGCGCGAATCTTTGGCTCCCAATGCCTGGTTTGGCGAAAGTTACCGGTGTCGATTTCGAGCAACACCTTAATCGGGTCGGTACCAGGATAGCGGAAGGAGATAGTGGCATCGGCCTGCTCTTCCACATTCGTGAGATCACCGGACAGCTCCTTCCAAAACTCACGACCGGTAATCCATTCAAGGTCCAAAATTGTATTACTCTTCTCCGCCTCTTCCATCGCCAGACGAACATCAACCAGGCGCAGAAAATGCTCCTTGTGATAAGTATGTGGAGGGCCGGTTGGAATAGTCTCCCAGGAGATCCCGCGATGCTGCTCGAGCGCTTTCGCTCCGGCAGTTGTCAGAAAGTAAATCAATTCCGGCCGGCCGCGCCCTTCCATGCGGCCGCTTGACGATGAACCGGTAAATCCAGCTTGTTGCAGTCGACGCAGACGCTTGCGTGCAGTTTCATAGCTGATATCCGGGAAGCATAAGCGAGCCAGCTGGCTGGAGCTAACGGTTCGATGGAGATAGAGCTGGACTAGAGCCCAGATGTCTCTCTGCATTAACACCAGACTCTTCTTTTTTGGCTTGCTCTTGGCAGGCTTTTCAATCATATAAATTTGGACCTGGTCACCAACTGTCGGAATTACTACCCCTTAAATAAGATTGTAGAGCATCTGTCAGTCATTGGCATGTCTTAAAAATACTAGATCTCACAGAATTATCAGCGCTTGAGTTCTTTGCCTGATTTTCTGGCTAGCTGCCTACCCCAGTAATATTTATGCCCGGTGTCCCGAGCAACCCTTGGCTCACTTACAGAATTCACCACCGGCAGTGTCGAAGCCGGTCAGCCTGTAACGTTTCACGAAAATTCCATATGTGTTGGTTAGATTGATAGGCTAAGAGCAGATCGCGAGTGTTGCCAGCCGGCAAGATTTTATCAAACATTGACGGCGCGACTACTTAGATAACTCGTTGGTCATTACTAATCAAATTTGATCTATAGAATTTGATCTATACACTTGCACCAAAAATTGAATCGCTCGGGAAGGAGACACTGTGGCGCACCGCCTAAACGATCCGATCGCTTCCAACGCTCATTTATCGCCACCAGCCCAGACCAAGAATGTAATGCGCTTCGTAATCGATGCAATCAGTGACATCGCCCGTGGTGAACCGCCACGACTGGAGAGCAGTCAGGAATTCGATCGGTTCGATCAATTCACCGCAAATGATTGTGATACGACAGCAGAAGTAGCCGCTGAGCAGACCGCTGATCGCTCTGGGATTCCAAGCAAAGAGATTAATCCAGAGAAACAGCGACTTGCCTTGAACGGACTTCTAGAGAGTTCGTTTGCACACGTAGAGCAATTGATAGACAACAACGAGTTCAGCGAAGCAATCGAGTTCTCGATCGAACTTACCGACAGATTTCATAGCGAATTATTGTGCTCCGGATTTGCGCAGGTAGCCGCATCGAAAGGGACAAGTTGGCTTCACGGTTATGCCGATCAGTTACGGAGTTCGACCCAATTTTTATCCAACGAACGAAATTTGCGCGAAGAGAAGTACCTGAGACAGCTTCTCAAACTACCAGCCAGTCTTAGAAGCACGATCTCGCTGCGTTCGGATTCGGCTCCCCGATCGCAGTTCTGGACAAAGGTTCAAAGCGACGCGCGCAGTTGGTTGAAGGCAATACAGTCAAGCGATATCGACCTGGACAAGTTTGTAGAAGCTCTCGGGATTCCGGATCTTGAGCTGGAAAAGCTCAGACAGTTCGAGCATTTCACGAAGCACAAACTGGCAGCGGCAACCCGGCTAATTGAAGTTTTGACAGAGCTTCCAGTCGAAAGAGCAGTTGAAGTGAAGCTTGATGATTTTTCCATTGCGACTTCAAGGCCGGAACAAAACGCTCTCAATAACGCGGTTGGGAAGGATGAAGTCGACGACTCATTGATTACGGAGATAAAGAAACTTGGGCTTACCCTTAACGACTTTCAATGTCAGACTATCCAGTCACTCCTGATTGCAATCGCCGGACAAGATCTCGGCTATCTCAAGCGCATTCTCACTTCATTCAAAGGGACGCCCGGTGATTTCAACCTTGTCGGGCAGGCGCTCGAGCGGATACTGCAAAGAGTCGGCATCAGTGTTACGGGCTCCTATGGTCCCTATTGGGCGTTCCTCAGTCTTGAAACCGGTGATTACCAGCACGGCATCCAGCTGGCTATGCCATCAGGAAAGATCTCCGGTCATCTCAGAGGCACCACTTACAACTCGGACCACGCTGCCTCGGCGCTACGAGCGCTCTCGCGTTGCGTGACTGGGCACTGAGGTTAACCAGGTGAGTCTGCGGTCTCCGGCTGCCCGCCCCGTAACGGAATTCGAAACCAGAAAGTACTCCCCTTGCCTTCCTGACTTACCACCCCGATCTCACCGCGGTGGTTCGCCACGATCGTCTTGCAGATAGCTAATCCCAAGCCTGTTCCACCCTTCTCGGTGGCGTCGGTGCGGCTCACCTGTTCGAAGCGCTCGAAGATGCTGTTGCAAAGCTCCGCCGGTATCCCGCGTCCTTCATCCCTTACTTTGAACTCGACCCAATCGGAGAGCAACTCAGCCGAGCTGGTGATTGAACTGCCTTGGGGTTAGAATTTCACAGCATTGCCGATCAAGTTGACGAGCACCTGTACCAGGCGGTCACCATCGGCATCAAGGATATGATCTGCACCAGCTTGAAGAAGTTTCACGCCTTTCTGCTCTGCAAAACCCTGTACTGAATCGACAGAACGCTTGATCAACTCGGCGCTCGATTGCTCCGCCAATTTAAGTTCCATCTTCCCGCTGCCCAGCCGCTCGACATCAAGCAGATCGTTGACCAAAGATAGCAGCCGCGAATTGCTGCGGCTGCATTGACCGGTCTTATCCTTGCCGCGTTCGTTCAAATTGCCGTACTGTCCGCTCGAGAGCTCTCTCAGAAAGCCCTGCAGAACCGACAATGGATTGCGTAAATCGCTGCTGATCATCCCGATGAAGGCCTCCTTCATACGCTCGACCTCCTTCTGTTTGGAGAGATCGCGAGCGATGCACAACATCAAACCATCCTTATCCGACCAGCGAGCAGACCACTGCATACAGACGAGCGAGCCGTCGCTCCTGACCGCATTATTCTCAAATGACATCGGTCGACCGCTCTCTTTCAGCTCCTTCAATTTTGCTTTCATCGAGTCGCGGTGATCAGCGTGAATCATTGATGTAACGTCTCGATTCATCAATTGCTCTGGGCTGACACCCCAAATCTTCGCGGATGCGGGGTTGACTTGAATCAGGCGATCCTCAAGATCGAGCCCGCATATGATGTCTGTGGCATTATCAACTATTGCTCGTTCCTTCTGCTTGGCTGTCGACAGGACAGCCGCCATGTCCTGGAAGGAGGCATCCAGCGCCGCAAGCTCGTCATTTCCGGTCAGAGCCGGTCTGAGCGCGACACCTTTAGACAAGCGCGTCATGTTATCCATGACGCAAGCAAGTCGTGCTTTGGTTTCCCGTCCAAACAAGAGAGCCAGTGAGACGGCAGCCAGAAGATTCATCACCAGTCCGACCAAAAGAACTCGCGCAAATACAGCTCCACGCATCGTTAGCTTTTCTTCATCCAATCCGTTTTCAGAATGCCTGAGCCTTTCCTGCCTGAGCGCATCCGTTCGCAAATGCTCGTCGACAGCCATCTCAAGTTGCCGAACCGTAAGCTGCGCTTCGGCGGTATAGTAAATCGCCCTGGATAAATCCTTCTGCCGAAGGAAACGACGCCCGTCAGCCACGGTCTCCGTCAAATGCTTAAGGAGTCGTCCGAAGTGATCGACTCGTTCCACATAAGATGGATCGCCTTTGGCGGCGGCTCGCAAATCCTTTATGTGCTCCGCTGCCTGTCCGCTCCAGTGGCGGAACTCTTGGACAGGCAACCCGAGAAGCTGTTGCGGCTGTTCACTGGCCAGATTCCATGATTCCCTCACCAGCGATTCCGGTACACCTCGCCTCTGGATCATTGACGGGCGATCGGTTTGACTGCGATCTTTCGTCCACTTCAAAATCCAATCTGGCGCAGCATAACTCTTGCTCTTCAGCGAGCTGCTCATTACCCCTTCCAAGAGCACTACATCATTACGCAAATTGTTGAGGGAAAGCGTAACTGAATAATCCTTCGCCGCGCGCTTGAGAGTATTCTCGAATGGCACGACGATCGAAAGTAATGCCGCCATCAACAGGACTTCGAGCAGAAGCGGCACTCCTACGAGCAGCATCGCTTTGTGAGATAGTTTTAGCGAAGAAACGATTTTCACCACCTATAGAGTCACAGGGCTGTCGACAGTCGAGCGAAGCTCGATTACTTCAGGCGCCGTCGGCAAGCAAAACCAAAAACCACAGCCGCTTTCAGCGCGAGGTACCATCCCGATCCGCCCGCCATGCCTGCTGACGATCGATCGGCACAACGGCAGTCCCAAACGACTGCCGCCCGCATCCGAAAGGTCCGGCAAATCCACGCTCTTATATGGCTCAAAGATCATCTCCGAATTAAGTCCCGAGTTCGCCGCAGAGGCTAAAACCTTCACCTCAACAAATTCATCGACACGACCCGCCGAAACTCGCACGACGCTTCTGGCCGGTGACAGCTTGATGGCACAGGCGATGAGATTGCAGAGCACCTGGGTGATTCTCTCACCGTCGGCCCAGACGGTTTCATCAGTCGACTCGATTTCTATCCGGACTCGATGCTCTCTCGCATAAGAATCGATGTTGTCGTCAGCGTTGAGAAACAGGTCTTTCAGTCTCACCTTCTGCATGGACAGCTCGAGCTTTCCGGCATGCAACTTCTCCATATCCAGCAGGTCCACAATCAAGCCGGAAAGCCCGGTAGCTTTCTTCAATACACGCTCTATCTCGGCACCGCCGCTCTCCGTAACTTCCCCATAAACTCCGCTGGTGAGTAGCTCCAGGTAGGCGATGGCTGTAGTCAATGGCGTTCGCAGGTCGTGGCTGACAATCGCCACGAACTCTTGTTTCAGACGTTCGAGCTGCATTCGCTGAGTAATATCTTGCAATACGCAGAAGACCAATCTCTCCGTCTGCGACCACTGGGCGGACCAGGCCATATCGATAAAGGTCCCATCCGCACGCCTGACTCGACACTCAATCGCCCGGGATTCCCGACTGTCGATCAACTGTTTGATTGATGCTAGAAAGTCCGTGCAATCTTCACTTTTGATAATAACGGAGACGGAGTTTCCCACGAGCTCTTCCGGCGAATGACCCCATACCTCTTTCGCGACAGGATTTACAAAGACGAACCTGGCTTCCCCGTCGAGCGTGCAGATAACATCTGTTGCACTCTCGATCGTGGCCCGCTCGCGGCGGGCGGTAGCATCGACTACTTGCGCCATCTCGTGGAAAAATCCGTCCAGGCGGGCTATTTCATCGGCACCACTCAACTCCGGTTGTAACGGTTCATGCCTGGAGAAGCGCAATATATTCTCAGTAATCACTGCCAATCTCATGCTTGCAGCTCGATTGAAATAGGCTGCCAACAACAGCGACAGCATGAAGTTGAACAGCACTCCCAGCAACATGAATTGTTCGAGCCGTTTGGCCGTCTCAACTTCCTTACCCATCATCTGCTGCTTAACCTTCAAGACCGTCTGTTGGCCGACATCAGGAAACCCATAACGGATGTAAATGATTACGCGCTCGAAGATCTGCCCGATTAACTGCTCGTCGAGCTGGGACCTCTGGCTATCAGACTGATTGCGGCTCCGGATTGCATCCTGCCTGAGAGCAATGATTCGCTCGATTCCGGATTCAATTACATCCAATCCAAAAATCTGTTGCTGCCTGTCCTTAAGCAGTCGCCTCAGCTCGGCTATCATCCTTTTGGAGTCTGCCGTGAGCTCCGGCTTCGCAGCAGCGCCCTGCGAAACCAGTGTAACCACATCCTGATACAGCCGGTGATGGATACGCTCGAGCGTTCTAAAGCGCTCGACTTTCATGAGCGATTCGTTGCCGTGATAGAACATGATTGCCAGCAACCCAAGAAAGACCAATTCGAAGACCGTCGGCACCCAAACCAGAAGCAGGAATTTCTGCACGAGCGTAGTGCGATCGTTAAGTGCAGCAAGCAGCTGCGGCGGTCCCCATTTGCAGAAACAAGCCAGCACCAGGGCCAGTACTATGTGATACGCCAGCGCCCCCAAAAGCAGACTTTCGAACTGGTTGCTCAGCTTAAGCTGCTTTGCCAGAACCTCGCCGCCAACCAGCTGCGGATTATACAACCCGGCATCTTCACTGTTAAGCCTGACTGAGAGCGCTTGTGAAGAGTACATCAGCTTTTCGTAAGCCGGTACAACGCTGGTCTCATTACCTTCTTTCAGTGCAAGCAAGAGCTCTTTCAAGCACTGTCGATAAATCCACCAGCCGTCATCGAGCGATTTCAGATACTTCTTAGCGTCAGGATTGTAGCTCAACACTGTGCGCAGTTCGGACAGGTCGGACTCGAACCACGATATTAGTTGGTCGACAGACTCAGCTCTTGGTGCCTGTTTATGCTCAACCCATTGCTGCGCTTCCAGACTGAAGCGAGTCAAATCGCGCATGTAGAGTATTTCGCGCTGCCTGACTTGATCTTGAATTCTGCAGATCTGTAGATCTGCTGCTCTCATCTCTTGAAAGGTCTGAACAAGAGCACCGGCAATGCCGATCTCAGCGATGATGGCAAAAAGGCAGAAAATTGAAATTATGGAATTCAATCGCACTGAATTGTGTTTCTTGCCTGTTTTACGTGGTCCATTCCACCGCCAGCGGCATCAGCCGGACCGTGCTTGGCACGACCGGTACAGCCAGGTTGCTTGGAATTTCTCCTTCGCCCATATCCATATCATCATACCCGCTCTGTTTGCCCATACAGCAATCCGTTCGCCGGCAGAAAGGGCGATGAGATTCGGCTGTAGGGGCGGATGCCATGCATAGTCCGGGCCGTGTCATGCACGGCATGATCCCTAGTTGTTGTGCGACGACTTAGAACTCGACTCCAGAGGCAGACTTGCCTTGGCGCTGTCCGGGATGGCTGCCATGACCGGGCAGCTGGCCCGGGCGGGTCGGCTGCTGCGATGGCGGTTGCGGCAACCCAAGTTTGGACAGGTCCGGATTCATGCTTGTAACAGGCAGACGCTGGGCCGGTTTCGCCTGCGCTTCCGGGCTGGACATGCCGGCAGCCGCTGTCGCCGCAGGCGTACCGGTGCTTGTCAGCGGAGTAGTCGGCGCTCCGTTAGCGGGAGCGTTAACCTGCGAAGCCAGTCCGGTCTGATATGAGGGATGCGGTTGCAGTGCTTGCTGTTGCATTCCCTTCGCCCCAACCTGACTGAGCGGCGCTACCGCGTTGTAAACCGGTGCCGCATAAGCCGGTTCGGCCGCGGCTGCAGTCCCAACCGGAACGCCGGCAGCCGGAAGAACAGTACCGGTCACTTGAGCAGTCACAAAAGATGGAGTCGTAATCGCCGTGCTGGACGCTGCCAGGTCGCCACCACCGGTAATAGCAGCCGGCGTCACACCAGGCAATCCAATTGGCTTGCCGCACTCGATACAGAAGCGTCCTTTTCCGGCAGCCTGGCCGCAGTGAGGACACATACGATCCGCGCGAACCGCAGCCGGAGCTTGAGCCGGTACGCCTTCTTGGGCAACTGCCGAGGCTACGGCTGCTGCCACCACCGGTTGACCAAGCACAGAACCGATGCCGCCCATTACTCCAGGCGGAAGCGGTGCCGGGCCGGCTGGCGCAGATGGTCCACCACCACCTGGCGGAAAGCCTGGATTTGGCCCGGAAGGCGGTAGATTGCGGCCGGTAACATTATGCAGTAAGTGCAGCCTGGCGATCTCTTCGATCCCTCTTAGGTCAACCATCAACGGTTTCGTTTCGCCGAACTCCGCATCGCCTGCCGGTGACAGGTAAACCAGCGCATGATGCTTCTCCATTCTCTTGATAGAGTCTGGATCTACCCGCGGCACAACCTGTTGCGAGTGGATGCGATTCCAAGTGCTTGGAAAGATTCCGAATCCCTTCGCTTCGTAGTGGTCCGAGATACCAGGGATGATTACAGCATGCTTTCCGATTTCTTCCGAAAAGAATCGAGCGGTCGATTCATCTGCGTTGTGAAGACAGATACGAACGGCCGAGTTCGAGAAGATGGTCTTTAACTCTGATCCGCCTGAAGATGTCGGATCTCCGGTAGCAGCTTTGCCGGTTATCTGGCTGATGTTCTGCAAGATGACTGCCAAACCGCCGTTAGCTCCACGCACGATTGCGGACAATCGGCCGGCAATGTCCATGTTCAACGTTTGATACTCATCAAAGAAGGCGAACAACGGTAATACCGAGGCAGTACCATATCTGGTGTGCAACGCCTGCTGCAACTGGTAGACAAAGCAGGCAGCCAATGACTCGGCATCAGGTCCCAAGGAAGCCGGAGCACCAAATATCAGCACAGTCGGCTCGTGCATGGATGAGCGCATGTCGATGTTCGATCGATCTGTAACGCGCAGAACATTGGGATTCTTGAACATCCGGAGCCGCCCGCGGATACCCTGAATGTTCTTGTCCCATTCCTGATCGGTCCGGATGATCGAAGACAGCATCTGAGTCAATTCATTGAGATCGGCCGCATCTACGCTCTGGTTGCTCTTGAGCCGGCGCAACGATTCGACGATGTTGCGGCGATTATTGACCAATCGCATCAATCCTCGCGGATTACACGGCAGCGGCTGAAAGTCATTGGCCTGACCGTTCTCGTCCTCACCGGCGACCATCACTGCGCCCCATTTGAGG
The DNA here is from genome assembly GCA_020050835.1 of Candidatus Obscuribacterales bacterium. Lineage (GTDB taxonomy): Bacteria > Cyanobacteriota > Vampirovibrionia > Obscuribacterales > Obscuribacteraceae > JAGVKB01. Next base: position 112,039 of record JAGVKB010000097.1, read on the forward strand.
AGCGTGACCAACCCGGAGATGTATCCATGATCGCGCTCAGCCCAGTGCTGCTCTTCCGGCGGCAGTGAGTTGACATCCTGCACGATCGACGATGCAAATGTAATCGGGTCTAAATCGAGCGGATTCCAGTGAATAGATTCGCTGTCCAACGGATTGAAGTAGAGCGTCTTGAATCCGGCTGCTTGAGCTTCAGGCAACACTGTGTACTTGAAACCTTCGCGCTTTTCATCAAGGTTGGGATCGTTGGCTTTGGCTTCCAGAGCGATGATCACGCAAGGCTTGGCAAGCATCGCCTTGATGACAGCCCTCATCAAGGTCGTTTTACCAGAACCAGACGGAGCAACCATGAACATGTTCTTGTTCGGTAAACGACCGAGCGGAATGGTTACCGGCAGGTGCGTTCGGGCCAAGAATCCAAATGGAATCACGATGCCGTCCTGCTCGACCCAGGAAGCGTTGGGATTGCGCTTGCCGATCCGTCCGTGCCGCCGCAAGTTTGGCGGGCATAAGAAAGAGCGCTCGTATTCGCGCGGTGAGAGCAGACCGGATGGCGGAGAGAAGGTACGCAAAGTCTGCCACGGGAACAAGCGCTTCTTGTGAGCGGCAGCAATAATCAAAGCCAAAAGAACGAGCGTCGGAAGCAGGATGGCGATTGAAGTTGCATCGAGGAAGCCATGCGCTTTGTATCCGTGTGAATTGCTGTTGATGTGTCCGGGCACACCTTCCATCCGCAAGTTCTTGCCCTGGATGGACTGGCCGGCAGTCGGGGGTTGCCCGGTCGCCGGATTTGACGGCGCCTGCGTATCAGGCGTCGAGCCCGGCGCCAATGGCGTCTGCCCGTTAAGCATCTGGGCGCCTGATTGAATCAACGGACTTTGTCCGGAGCCGCTCTGCATCGGCGCTCCACCCGGAGCCATTCCCGGCGGTGCCATTCCTGGCTGCGCCATGCCAGACGGTGCCATGCTGGAAGGCATCATACCGGAAGGCATCATGCCGCCGCCTGGTGCCATTCCGCCCGATGCCATATTACCTGGAGCGATCCCGTTGCCGCCAAGCATCATACCGGAAGGATGCATCGGAGGCGGAGGAGGCACAAGGCCGGACGGAGACATCATTCCGCCGTGCGGAGACATGCCACCGCCTTCATGAGGCTGCGCCATTACGTAGCCAGAGCCGGGCGGCATCGCCGTCATCTGCGGTACACCGGAGCTCGGCGCCATCAGGTACTGGCCCTGCTGCATCTGCATGCGGCGCTCGTATTCCTTGGCGCTTATCACTTCGCCGGACTCAAGATCCTTGTACCTGGCGATTACGCCGCGGTCATCAATTTGTGCTCTCCAGCTCATTTAGCCGTTCCTCATACAAGCGCCCGTTGCGAGTCGGTAAGCGCACAGCTTTACCGCCAACGCTCCACGCCAAACAACCTCGCGCTCCGGATTCCTCTTCGGAAGCCTTCGCTCAACTATACAACGATCACTCAACTGCGCATTCATATTGTTACTGAGTCCTACATACTCTTTCCGCCTTCACTGATGCCGGCGATTCTCAGCATCTGATCGGCGGTCATTTTGACCATGTACTCGAGCTTGACTTGACGAGCCGTAGAGCCCTTGCCCGGCACAGTCAAGGTTTGCGTGCCGTCGACATAGACCACGACCGAACCGTCGGTCAACGGCTCACCCACCGCTACCCGGTCGGGACGAAAGGCGCTCTGCAAGCCTGATTCATCGATCTGCTTAGCGAGATCAGGCGTCCAGATATTTCGCTGATAAGCGGCTGCACAATCAGCAGTCATGTATTGCATCGCCAGCTCCTGGTTGCCCTTCGCCGAGCCTGCGCTCAAATCCCAGGCCAGCGGGAGCCATCGCTCTACCAGAGCTTTGGCAGCCACCGGATCAGTCAAAGAACCCGGCGCCGCCTGTGGTGCCATCGCTTGAGCAGCACCGGGAGCTCCAGGATTGCCGGCCGCTCTCTTGCCGGTGATATCGGGATCGCGCATGTAGGCAGGAACTGGTCGCCGCCGAGTTGGTTCGGGAGTGGGCATCAACAAGACAGCAAAAAACATGCCAGCCATGAGCCCGGCCAGCCCCACCATAATGAGGGTCAATTTATATCTTTCACCGGCTTGATAGTCGAACATTATATAGACACTCCGCTCGCTCGTTCCTCGCTCGCTCCGTGTGTCAAGACGCTTCGCTCCGGATTCCTCCTCGGAATCCTTCGCTTCGCTTTACTTCGACACTCTAGCTGCCCGTTCATCTCGCT
>JAGVKB010000137.1 GCA_020050835.1 Candidatus Obscuribacterales bacterium
AAATTGACAGGGAGGATAGCGCAGCGGAGGACGGCGAGGAGACGTCCGAAGCGAAGCGGATGGAGGCGCGGAGTGCGAGCGGCACGAGCACGGAGCGCTTAAATGTAGACCTCGAGCCAAGCGAGCTCTATTTGAAGACGGAGCAATTGCTCTACTTCAGGCTAACCTTTTCCTTAGCCAGTCTTGGTGTCTCTTTGCTTGTTGGCTATTTCGCGCGGGCCGAATTTGACCTAGCTCTAGTTGTCATCCTGATCTTTGTAGTAGCCATTTATTCCCTGCTCGGGCTCGACCTGCTCAAGCGCGAAAGAGTAACCAGCGAGCCTGGCTTGATTAAGCTCAACACAGCATTTGTCGGACTGGACATTCTATCGCTCACCACGCTGGTGCACCTGACGCGGGGCATCGATTCAGATCTTTACCTGCTTTACCTCTTGCCGATTCTTTTGGCGAGTCATACTTTTGGTCGCAAAGGAATCTACATTGCAGCCACCTGCGTGTCTCTCTCTTACGTGGGAATCTTGTTGATAGAGAATTGCGATTACCTCCCTTATCTATTTGTGCGCGCAGAAGGATTGACCGGTCCATACGCTGAGCGCATCTGGGTGCGAATTCTCTCTCGCAGCGCCATTCTTGTAACGGTCTCTTATATCTGGGGCGCATTTTGCGATCACATTTCGCAAGTGAGAGAACATGGAGCCAACCGCTTGCGAGAGCAGCTCAGTGCCAATCGCAAGCTAGTGACAGAGTCGCGCGCGCAGGCTGCTCGCGAGCACTTGATCAACACCATCAGCTCAGCAATCAGAAGTACGCTCGATCTCAACCAAATTTTGACGACCACTATCACTCAGCTCAGTTCTGCGCTGAATGCATCGCGGTGTGCGATTGTCTGTCCGGCGGATGGTCAAGACGACACGCCGCTAATCTGGGAGACCAGCCATGCCTCCCATCAGGGGCACAGCCATGAGAGATTCAGTCAGGACTTCTGCCAGTTCGTGCTGGAAAGGAAATCCAGCTATGAAGGCAAGGTTGAAGATGGCAGTATCAAGAAGACGTTCGTTTTCGATGAACCGATTAGAGAATGGGCGTTCCGTGAGGTCCGGGATGATTTGAGCCGGCTGTCATTTCGCTCCTTGGTTGTGCAGCCGATCATGTACGGGATAGAATCCAAGGGGGTTTTGCTGATCGCCGAATGTGAACGGCGTAGGCGTTGGACTTCCTCCGAGTTGGAGCTGATCAAGAGTGTGGCCGGACAGGTGGCTATTGCAATTGAGCATGCCCGGCTGATGGATCAGCTTTCTCGAAAGAACCGGGATCTACTACAGAAGAACTTGCAGCTAGATACCAAGAATCTCGAGCTGCGCAGCACGCAGTCTCAACTCATACATCAAGAGAAAATGGCATCGCTGGGGCGGATGGTAGCTGGCATCGCTCACGAGCTGAACAATCCGATCAACTTCGTTCACGGCAACTTACCTTACTTGAAAGAGTATTTTGAAGATCTGAAGCGAATAGTAGCGGTTGGAGACAGCCTTGCCGTCGAGCATCGCGAGCAGTTGGTCAAGCTAAAGAATGAGTTGAAATACGACTTTCTGGTGACGGATCTCGATCACATCATTGCTGATTTAGCCGAGGGTGCTGAGCGAATTCGTCAAATTATCAGGAATTTGCGCAGTTTCAGTCGGCTCGATGAGGCCGAGCTGAAGGAAGCTTCCATTGCTGAGGGCATTGAGTCGAGTCTCAAAATTTTGAATCAGTATTACGGCCGGGACAAAATTCCGGTCGAGTTGCATTTTGGTGAGATGCCACCGGTCACCTGCTATCCCGGCCAACTCAACCAAGTTTGGATGAACTTGCTGTCAAATGCCGCCGAGGCAGTCAACTCGACCGATTCACCCCGGGTAACTATCAATGCCGAGCTTAAGGACGAATGGGTTCTGGTGACGGTGAGCGACAATGGGCCTGGCATAAAGGACCCGGATCAGAGTAAAATCTTTGAGCCCTTTTTCACGACTAAACCGGTCGGTCAAGGCACCGGTCTGGGGTTGTCCATCTGCCACTCTATTATTGAACGGCATGGCGGGCAGATCTGGTTCGAGACCGGCGCGGGTGAAGGGACCGCATTCAAGGTGAGGCTTCCGCTCAGGGCCAGACCGCAGGAGCCGCTGAAGGTGATGGCTGACGAGCAGTGATGGATGTTTGGGTTAGGCGGCGGGAAGCAAGGGGCAAGCGAGCATGGAATTCCACCATAAGATCCTGGTCGTAGACGACGAGCCCGCCAATCTCAGGCTTTTACAGCGGGTGCTCGGACAGGACTATGATGTGCTGTCGGCCGGCGGCGGCGCCGAGGCGCTTGAGCTGCTGAAAGACAATGAAGTAAGTTTGATTATCACGGATCAGCGGATGCCGGTAATGAGCGGCGTGCAGCTGCTCGAACACTCTTTGACTATCTGTCCGGAGGCAATCAAGATCTTGCTTACCGGCTATACGGATGTGCAGTCTTTGATTGACGCGATCAATTCCGGACACGTGTATAAATACATTCCTAAGCCGTGGGACGCCGATGAGCTCAAGCTTACGGTCAAGCGCGCGCTCGAGACGTTCGAACTCAAGAAGCGAAATGAAGTTCTACTCAATGACCTCAAGCAAGCGCTGGTCCAGCTTGAAGATCTTTCGATGGGAACCATAACGGCTCTGGCCGACGCGCTCGATGCAAAGTGCGACTATACGTCCGGACATAGTCTGAGAGTTAGCCGGTATGCTGTTGCAATCGGAAAGGTTTGCGAATTGAACGATGCTGAGTTGAAGGATCTTGAACTGGCAGGCATCCTTCATGATGTCGGAAAGATCGGTGTGCCGGAATCAATCTTGTGGAAACCGGCACGCCTGACGCCTGAAGAGCAAGCGATTATGGCGCAGCATCCGGTTCGGAGCGCGCAAATAATCGGTGATATACCGATCTTAAGTCGGGCCAAGCTCTGGGTGATGCACCACCACGAGTATATGGACGGCTCAGGCTATCCGCATCGGCTGATCGGTGAAAAGATCCCGGTAGGCTCCAGGATACTCCTGGTAGCCGATGCTTATGATGCAATGACCAGCGACCGGCCGTATCGCAAGGCGATCGGGCATGAAAAGGCGGTGGTAGAACTGCGCAAGAATGCTGGCACACAGTTCGATGGCAAAATGGTTGAGGCGCTCCTGTCGACTGTCGGTGAAGGTGGAGATAATCTCAAAGGCGGGATTCCGGAGAGTTTTCTCGGGCTGAAGTTGAATGCAATAGATCCATTGCAGATTGGAAGACAGTATCAGGCTGAATCAGAACGCCTTTCTCGCCTGGCTGAGCTGGAGAAAAGGCAGGAGATTGCGGCTGCCGAGGAAGGGACAAAGAGCTGAGCGGTTGTCCGCGCAGAGCGCAAAATCGCTGGTCGGGTGGTAGCAGTTTGTGCTCGTCGGTTGGTCCAAACAACGCGACAATCGGGGTTCTGAGCGCGACGGCCAGATGCATCGGCGCTGAATCGACGCAGATCATCAGATCGCAAAGCGAAATTATTCCGCCTAAATCTGAAAGGTTCTTGGTCTTTCCGGCGACCGATACCAGTCTGGTGCCGGCTGTGCGTTGCTCGAGATCGGTGATGATCTCTCTGTCGTCGGGACCGCCTGCCAGGATAGGCTGAAGGTCGTCTCGCTCGCAAAGACGACTGATCAGGTCAGCCCAGCTGTCCGTGCTCCAGGTTTTGATAATGCCCTTTTCGATTGCCAGGCGGCTGGTGCCGGGATGAACCAAGATCAGTTTCTTGCGGGGGCAGCGCTTGGCGCTTGCCGACTGTTGCGACTGCTGGTTTGGGCTGGCACTGTAAGTGGTATCAACTCCGAGGGTCGAAAGTAGCTCGCTCATCGCTGCTCGTGTCTCAGCTGCGGCGGTAATGGCCGGTGGCTTGGCTCGTTCGTGAATATTCAGTCCCGATACCAGATCGTGATACATATCTGCGGCGTATTGATTCCGGTTTAACCTTATCGGGTTGGTAAGCAGCGTCCTGGCAAGCCATCCGGAGTCGTATCCGACGCGTATCGGGATGCCGGACAAAAAGAGCAGAAGTGATACCAGCGGCGAACTGCCCGAAGACAATACCAGGTCATAGCCGCCTTCTTTCAGCAAGCCGAGCAGTTCAAGCAGTCCCGCTGCCGATAACGGTCTTTGCTTGATATCAAAAGTGATGGTGGCATCGAGCAGAGTGGTGACTTGTGCAATTGATTTTGAGCGCGGCTCAAGCAAAAGGGTGATATGCCAGTCGCGATGCCGGGCGCGGATGGTCTCCAGCGTCGGAAGGAAAAGCACCTCGTCTCCGATTCCGCCGAAGTTTATAGCAAGCAGCTTAGTTCTTCTTGGTTGCAGCCGATTCATGTGTGCTCGTCCGGCAGGAATTCCGACCTCGACGTATAATATCCCAGGAGTACACAGAACATTGAAGTCTACTAACTGGTTTTTTCTTTTTATTTTCGCTGCTGTTCTTGGCGTCGGAGTCGGCTACATCGTAACGCTCCTGGTGCGGCCTACGCTCTTGCCTCCGGCTCTGCGTTGGGGCAGCTTGACGCAGCCTACTACTGTGATGTTCCTGGGGGTGGATGTTACATATACGCATGACGGCAGGCGAATCAAGGCTGATCCGGCAGCTTTTAACGGACGATCCGATACCATTTTGGTCGCTCGCCTGGATCCGATTCGCAATAAAGTGATGATTCTGTCGATTCCGCGCGATACGCAAGTTCATATTGCCGGTCACGGCACTCAAAAAATAAATGCTGCTAATGCGCTCGGTGGACCGGCGCTTGCCAGAGAGGTAATCGGCGGACTCCTGGGCGTGCCTGTCGACCACTACATAATTCTCAACGTGCACGGGCTGGTGGAGCTGGTCAACGAATTGGGCGGTATCACGGTCGAAATCCCCAAACGGATGAAGTATATGGATTGGACAGCCAAGCTCAAGATCGATCTTCAGCCGGGCTTTCATACGCTGACTGGTAATCAATCAATGGGGTTCGTCCGCTTCCGGCACGACGCTCTGGGTGATATCGGCCGGATTCAGCGCCAGGAAATTTTCATGCGGGCGGTGATGGATAAGGCGCTAAAACCAGAATCCTGGAGCCATATTCCGCGCCTGATTGAAATAGGCCGGAGTTACGTTTTATCTGATCTTAGCGACGCTCAACTGGTAAGTATCGCCACTTTCGTCAAGGCTGTGCCGAAGGCGCAACAGATGCTGGTTATGATGCCCGGCCGTTTCTCCGGAACCGGCGACTGGCTGGTAGATGCTCAAGACGTCAGGCAGATTGCTGCGCGGATGGTCGGGTCAAGCTGGCCGCAAGCCAATAAGACAGAGGTGCATGTCACCATCGAAAATGCTAGTAGCCATGCCGATCTCGGCCAGAAGCTTTCGCGTATCTTGCGCGCGCGTGGCTACGACGTGGTGGCAGTCAGGCGCCCGGCGGATTCGGAGACGGCAAGGCGAGACCAGACCAGGATTATTGCCCAGCGGGCTAATCCGGAAGATGCAGAGATGCTTCAAATCGATCTCGGCAATCGAGGCGAACTGGTTGTTGCCTCGGTGGGTGATATACAAAGCGCGGTCACAATTGTGGCCGGCGACGATCTTGTGCCGTTGGTCGACCAGTACTCAGCGGCAAAATAGCTTGCCAGCCTGAATGGCACGCAGATTGGGGAAGTTTTCGTTACGAGTGCGGGCGGAAATCTTCAGACAATATTATTTTGTTTGCAATTTATCCCTTTGACCACTAGGATGCTGTAGTGTAGAGTGTTTCAGTATTTTGGCGTAAAAAGGCAGGCAACATGATCCATTACGTATATGCAACTCGGGGCGGTTATCTATACCTGGTCGGACGTTACAGCAATCGTCCAAAGGTTCAGGAGGCCGGCGAGTTTGTATTATCGGTGCCTGATAAAACGCCCCAAGTGCAGATTGATACGCTCGCGCATCGTCGTTTCATGGAGCACCTGCGCCGTCCGCGTAAAGTCGCTCACGATCGCCACCGTGCTGGAAGCCCCGAGCGCGAGCTTGTGACCGTCTAGTTCGTTTGGCGGCAGCCAAAAATTTCGCAGGACCTCCCGAACGCGGGCGGTCCTGTTTTTCGCTAGTCCTCTATTGCTGCTGATAAAGATACCGTATTCATTTGATGGCAATTGATTGCAATCAAGTAGCGGGCATTCAATCGCCAGTTTGGAATAAACAGCTTGCTCGCAACGCTGGTAGTCAGTAGCCTATAATTCGCAAAAGATTGAGCAAGTCTAATGATAGCTTGAAAATAAGTTCAGCAATTGCTCCCCTGACAGGGTGATTTTAAGACCAAGCTAAGCTACATTCGGGACTGCTTTGAGTGAGGTAAACACTGATCTGCTGCCGCTTGGAAAGGTTGAAGGTAAAAAATGGGAGAGGGGAATTTGCACTTGGTAAGATTAAGCGGCGTTATTTTCCAAGTGGTGTTGGGCAAACTCCCTTTGTGTGGATTTCTCGGGAATTGATGGTGGTGTCCAACCACCGGAACTTGCTTTGGCAAGTCTGGAAATAACACGAGCTTGGATTTCAGCAACTCTTGAATTAGTCGGCGCGAGGGAACTCGAGCCGGTCGGTGTCACTTTAGTAGTGAACTCTCGAGAAATCAGATGCGGCGGTGGCTCTTCGGAAATGGAATATGCGCGGTGGTATTCAGACGAGTAATTCGATGTGAGCGGTACATACGAAGCTCGCCATGGAAAATGCAAGGAAGGTAAATCATGATAGGAAAATTGAGAACGCTCAGAGGTAGCAAGGGTTTCACGCTCATTGAGCTCCTTGTCGTTGTGATCATTATCGGGATTCTAGCTGCGATCGCGCTACCAAACTTTATCGGCGTACAAGATAAGGCTCGGGCAGCATCGGTCAAAGCCAACATGCGCACCACGCAGATCTCTGCTGAATCGTTCGCCACTGATAATGGTGGCACATATCCTCCAGCTAAGCCTGATGGCAGTAATACATTCTCGAGCTACTTCCCGGGTGGCAGCTCCGGTGGAACGACGGTCGGCAACGCACCGGTCAATCCATTCACCAACGCGGCGGCCTGGACGGACTTCGTGTCAATCAGCGTCAGCAACGTACCGACAGAGCGTTTGAAAGCGCCTGGATCGGCTGCGGTTGCCGGCAGCGCGCAAGGACAGATCGGGTACGGCGGTATTGGTACTGCTGCTAGTGGCACCAACGCGGTATCGTACGCGATTGAAGGGGTGGACTCAGCTAAGAACGCGTTATCTGGCAGCGCACCGGGTACCAGCTTGGTGCTCTCCAACCAGTAGATTCGTACACACGGACCAGTTATATGCAAGCGCGGGATGGACAGCGGGAGCAATTTGTCTGAAAAGACTTGACTCCTTTCCCTCCGGGAAGAGAAATGAGGCGGCGGTGGTTGTGTTGATAACAGCTACTTGCATATTGGGAATGATGGTGGGTTCCGCAACTCGAAAGAGCTTGCGGAATTCTCCGTTAATCCAAGGAAGGTCCAATCATCCCTGCGTCTTGGATGCTGTCCAATCAATGAATCGGCGCTCGGTTTGAGCAAATTCTAGAAAGTATCGGGTTGCTAAGCGCTGGCGGTTTCCGTCATGCCGCTGGCAATCCGAAGCTTTTGGAAGGATGGATAGGTTAGCTCTCCACGCCGTTGGGCGCGTCTAAGCTATCTTTCTGTCTTCAAGGGTAAGCAAAGATTACTCAACTGGTGTAGAGTTTGACACAGAATCCGGGCGATGGGTGAAGGTTGAAGAGGTCTATGGGCCGGCTGCTGACTGGGCAAACCATAAAATCAACCGCTGTTTTAATCAGCATTTGGCTCGTTCTGGCCGCTGTCATTCATTTTAGCCATGTACGAATGCTGGCGCTGCTTGCCAATCGGCAGGCCGGCACTGCCGATAGTGGCGGACTGATTCCGCAAGCTGCGGTGATCAAGCCGTTTACGCTTGGCTACGATCAATTGATTGCTGATTGCTGGTGGTTGGCATTTGTCCAGTACTACGGAAATAGCAAGGCGCGCGAAAAGGATCACTGTCGCCTAGCGTACAACTACCTGGATCTGATCACGCAGCTCGATCCCCGATTTACATTGCCGTATTGGTTTTCGGCCTTTGCGGTCGGATCTGAAGGCAAGCGGCCGGACCTCGCTGAAAAGATAATAGATCGTGGCGTCCGCTCCAATCAAGACGACTGGTATCTGCCGTTTATAGCCGGGGTCAATCTGTACCTTTTCGCGCATAATGACCGCGCTGCCGCCAAGTATTACCGGGCAGCCGCTCGCTATCCCAACGCTCCTAAATGGCTGTCCCGAGAGGCCGATATCTTAGAGGCCCGCATGCCGACCTTGCTGAAGCAGGTCAATACTTGGGCTAGCATCTACAATTCAAGCGACGATCTGTTAGTCAAGCGCGAAGCCGCTGCAAAATTGCAAGAGCTCTGGTTGACCATCTATCGTACGGTTCCAAGCCAGGCTGCTCGGGAGCGAGCAGTCGCCGAGCTCAAGTTGTTGGGCGTCGAAGTAATCCAAGAGGAGAAGAAGTGATAGCTACCGTGGAGAAAACCCGGACATTTGCCGGGTGGGGATTTGCGCTGACAGCGGTGCTCTTCGTCGCTTCAGGCTTCAGCAGCTTGATTTATCAAGTCGTTTGGACTCGTATGCTGGTTCTGGTCTTCGGTTCGACGACTTTTGCCACATCGACAGTGCTGGCCGTTTTTATGGGCGGGCTGGCCTTGGGAAGTTTTGTGGCCGGGCGAGTGAGCGACAAAATCAAGAGACCGTTTTTTTACTATGGAGTGCTCGAGGGCGTGATTGGTTTGTGGGCCTTGCTGGTTCCCTTCCTTTTCGCTGCGGCCGTACCGCTTTATCAGGTGGTCTGGCAGGGGCTGCATCCGACCGTCCTGCCGTTCAGCTTGCTGCGTTTCATGATGGCCGCTGTGATCTTAATCCTGCCCACGGCCTGCATGGGGGCGACGTTGCCTCTGCTGTCGAGATTCGTGACAGCCAGTCTCGACTATGTCGGTGAAAGGGTAGGCACGCTTTACTCCGTCAATACTTTGGGTGCGGTAGCCGGAGCGATGTTGGCCGGATTTGGGTTGCTGCCTGCTCTAGGTTTGTCCGCCACCACTTTGATTGCGGCGCTGATTAATTTCTTGATTTGCGGTCTGGTGATCTGGCTTGCCCCGATGCTTGAACACCGAGGACTGGCGGCGTCGGCAGATTCGTCGGCTGCCGGGCAACAGCCGGAGGATAAGCCGGCGGCTGCGCCGCTTTCAAGGGTGACGCGGCTGGCTATTATCTCCTTTGGAATCTCCGGCGCTGCCGCGATGATCTACGAAGTCGGTTGGACTCGTACCTTGTTGATGGTGATTGGATCCAGCAATTATGCCTTTACCATCATGCTCTCGACTTTCTTGATCGGCATCTTCCTGGGCAGCTTTGTCTGCGCTCGCATCGTCGACCGCGCGCGCGATCCGCTTGCGTGGTTCGCTAAGTTGGAGATCGGCGTCTTCTTCTTCGGTTTTATGTCGATGGCGCTCTTCAATTATCTGCCCTGGTGGAATCTCCAATTGAATGCCATCCTGCCGGCCGATCCGACGGCCAGTATCTGTGCCCGTTTCGTCCTTGCCTCGTTGATTCTTTCGCCGTTGACCTTTTGCTTGGGCGCAATCTTTCCGACGATCGTCAAAGCCTCCACCAAGGAGCTCGAGGCGGTTGGTAAGTCGGTCGGCACGCTTTACTCCATCAATACGTTGGGAGCGATCATCGGCGCCTTTACGGCCGGATTCATTTTGGTGCCTTGGCTCGGGGTGGAGCGAACTCTAATCGTTGCCTCGGTCGTCAATCTGGTTTTAGGGGTCGGGCTGTGCCTTTGCTTAGAGTCGATTCCAAAGTACGTGCGGATCGCCATGGCAATCGTCTCGCTGCCGGTGCTCTACTGGTGCCTGGGGATGCCCGATATCTGGAATCGTTCAATCATGCTGATGGCGCAATCGGAGAGAAGACGGATGGTGCGGTCGGCTCTTACTTATCAAACTTTTGATAAGTGGCGCACTCAAGTTGAGAGCAATATGGATTATCTGTTCTGGAAAGATGGCGCCTCTTCAACCGTCGGCATTATGCGCTGGAAAGATACCGGCAGCCATTCCCTGGTTACCAACGGGCATGTGGATGCCTCGGACGGGATGGACAAGAATACTCAGATCCTCCTGAGCGCTTATCCCTTGCTCTGGAAGCCTGATGCAAAGGATGTCGCAGTCATCGGTTGGGGTTCCGGCATGACGCTTGGCACTGCCTCCCTGTTTCCAGTCAAATCTATTACGGCAATTGAATTGGAGCCGGCAGTAATCGAGGCCTCCAAGTTCTTTCATCGCCTCAATCATTATCCCGAGAAAAATCCGCTGGTGCATTTGGAGGTTAATGACGGTCGCAACTATATGTTGGCTACCGACAAGAAGTTCGACGCCATTTTGTCCGAACCCTCCAATCCCTGGCAGGCCGGCGTATGTAATTTGTTTACCAAGGAGTACTTTCAGGTTTGCCGACAACGGCTCAATTCCGGTGGGATTTTTGCATTCTGGTTGCAGACCGTGGAGATTCCGCCAGAAAATCTCCGGGAGATCTTGTCGGCGCTGCGCAGCGTGTTTCCTTATACATTTGGGCTAAACTCGGACCGCACTAATGTGGTGGTGCTCGCTTCGGATCAACCGTTGAAGCTGGACTTCGATCGGCTGAAGGCGGCATTCAAGAGTAAAGCGCTGGCCAAAGACTTAGCTGAAGTGGACATCAATTCACCGGAAGCGCTGTTAGCCCGAGTGGCGGCGGCATCAGACGGTATCGAGGAGATGACCAGGGGGTTCAGACCGAACGTCGATGATACCAATCGGCTCGAATTCGCGGTCGGACGGACTTATGAAAATCGCTTTTTTATGAATGAGGACAGGCAGCTCTTCGTCGATTTTTGCGGCAATCCCTGGCAGGACATCTCGTTCGGCGCGATGACTGCCAAACAAAAGGCGGCAAGTCTTGCGGAGATTGGCCGGCAAGCGCTGTTGATTGGCGCCAACATTCACGGAGCGCTCTGGGCTCAGGCCTCGGTCCGGGTGGAGCCGAGCGCTGAAGCTTACCGGGTGGCGGGAATTGCCGCTATGCAGGAGGGTGAAGAAGGTGAGGCTCAGAAGCTCTGGGCCAAGGCGCTCGAGATCGATCCCAAAAATATCGACACTCTCCAGACGCGAGGCGTCGCCTGTCTGGAGAGCGGTCAAATTGGAGCTGCCCGAGCTGATTTCGCTAAGGTTTTGGCGATTGAGCCTGAAAATAAGCCGGCTCAACTTCATATGGCTCAGACCTTTTCATCATTGCAGCAAGCCCCAGCTCCCAATCAGAAGAGTTTGCTCTTCTTGCGCTCGGTCGTGAAAGACCAATCGCCCGAGACAGTAGTGAAATATCTCGAGCCGCTGGCAGGCGATCCTAAATTCGTCAACAATCATCCCGAGACGTTGCTTCTATTGGGTCAAGCCGACTATCAGCTCGGGCAGATTGATCGCTCGGAGGCTTTGCTGAGACGGTTCGTTGTTTTCGATCCCGAATCGGTAGCCGGACAGCGATTGTTGGGTTGTCTGGCTGAACGAAGAGGGTTCACAATTGAAGCGGCCGGACGCTGGTATCGCTCGATTCACTATGCCAAGCAAGCCCAGTCCAAACTTTGGCGCATGGCAAACGAGGAGCTCAAGGCCGGCCGGCAGACCGATGCGGTGCGCTTGCTGATCAATTGCCTCGAGCTCTGTCCAGATGATCAGCAGGTCTATCTCATGCTCGGCTCGTTGTCCAAACAGAGCAAGGAGGCGGCAGAAAAAGTGACCGAACTAATGAGGTTGGGTTACCACGCCGATGAAACCAACCAGAAATAGCAGCAGCTTCTATCTAACTGCTGCACTCTTTCTTGCTTCTGGATTGAGCAGCCTGATCTATCAAGTTGTCTGGACCAGAATGCTGGTGTTGGTTTTCGGGTCGACGACTTTCGCCACGTCGACCGTCTTAGCAATCTTCATGGGTGGGCTTGCGCTCGGCAGCTATGTGGGCGGGAAGCTGTCTGACAGGGTTAAACGCCCATTCTTGTGTTATGGCTTGCTGGAAGGTGTAATTGGGCTGTGGGCGCTGCTTGTGCCGTTGCTCTTTCCGGCGGCGGCGCCGTTGTTCCAAATTCTCTGGCGCGAGTTTCATCCTGACTTGCTGGTATTTAGCTTGCTGCGCGCGCTGATGGTCTTAGTGATCCTGATCTTGCCGACGGCCTGCATGGGGGCGACTTTGCCGGTAATCTCCAAATTCGTCACCAACAGCCTCGACATAGTCGGGCGCAGAGTGGGACTGCTTTATTCGCTCAATACTTTGGGCGCGGTAGCTGGTGCAGCCTCGGCTGGATTTTGGCTGATTCCGACTTTCGGGTTGTCGATGACGACACTGGTGGCAGCTTCTGTCAACATCTTTCTGTGTCTGGCTGTACTGGCGTTGTCTGCTGCAGTCGAACGCGAAAGCGAAGCTTCGCCAGACCGGCTGACCGTAAGCCGGTCTGGCAGCAAGCAAGCAGACAAAAGGCTTTCCGGTTTAACCGTTTTTGTCGTCCTGTCTTTCGGCGTCTCCGGTGCGGTGGCGATGGTTTACGAGGTCGGCTGGACCCGGGCGCTCTTGATGGTAATCGGCTCGAGCACTTATGCGTTTACTGTAATGCTCTGTTCATTTTTGGTGGGAATTTTCGTCGGCAGCTTCGTCTGCTCCAGGCAAATCGACCGCGCGAAGAATCCGGTGGCTTGGTTTGCCGTCCTCGAGATTGGGCTTTGCCTGTTTGGAATCCTTTCGTTGGTGAATTTCAACTACCTGCCCTGGTGGAATCTACAGATCAATTCCTTCTGGCCTGAGAGTCCTGTTATGAGTGTTTCGGCTCGGCTGCTGTTGTCGGCAAGTATCCTCATGCCGCTTACGCTCTGTTTGGGAGCATCCTTTCCGGCGGTTGTGAAGTCGTGCACCGGCGAACTTGAGGCTGTCGGCAAGTCGGTGGGAATGCTTTACTCGGTCAATACACTGGGAGCAATCGTGGGTGCGTTGGCGGCCGGATTCATTCTCGTACCGCTTCTGGGTGTAGAGCGCATGCTCACCATTGCGGCGGTGATCAACCTTTTGCTGGGAGTAGCTTTGCTGGTTGCCCTGAAGGAGATCAGCATCCTGTCCAAGGCGTTATTCGTAAGCCTGACCCTGCCTGTGCTTTACCTTTCCTGGCAACCGCTTCTTTTGTGGGACAGGAGAGTCATGCTGATGGGGCAGGCCGAAAGGAGAAGATTGATTCGCGAGATCCGGCAGTACAATTCATTCGCCGCTTGGAAAGAGGGGCTTGCGAAACGCAATGAGGTTGCTTTCTGGAGTGATGGACCGTGCTCGACGGTAGGAGTATTGCATTGGACTGCCAGTGGTGGCAGCTCGCTTGTCACCAACGGGCATGTCGATGCCAGCGACGGTGCCGACAAGACGACCCAAGCCTTGATTGCCTGCTTACCTTTAATCTGGAAGCCTGAGGCGAAAGATGTTGCAGTGGTCGGCTGGGGCTCGGGGATGAGCGTCGGAGTAGCAACATTGTTTCCGGTCTCCTCTATTACCGCAATTGAACTCGAACCGGCGGTGGTCGCCGCCTCGACTTTCTTTCATCACATCAACCATCGTCCGGAGAAGGACCCCCGCGTTCACCTGGAGATCAATGATGGCCGCAATTATCTGCTCTTGACCGACAAGAAGTTCGACGTGATCATCTCCGAGCCTTCCAATCCGTGGCAGGCCGGCGTCTGCAATCTGTTTACGCGAGAGTACTTTCAGAATTGCCAGGAAAGACTCAAGCCCGGTGGGATTCTCTCTTTATGGCTGCAGACGGCGGAGGTGCCGCCGGATAATGTGCGAGGAATTCTGGCCAGTCTTAAGAGCGCCTTTCCGTATGTGGCGGCCTTTCGCCTGAATTCAAGCAATTTAGCGCTAATGGCTTCGCAGAGCGCTTTGAGCGCTGATTACTCGTCGCTGGTGGCGGCCTTCAAGCCGGGTCCGGTCGCCGATGAGTTGAAGAAGGTTGACATAAGCTCTCCGGAGAAGCTGGCCTCATTGATCGAGATTGCTCCCGATGCAGTCAGTGAACTCACTGCTGGAGCGACTTTCAATGTGGACGATACGAACAGGCTGGAGTACGAAGTCGGCTTGACATATGAGAATGTTCGCTTCTACGGACAGAATAAGGAATTGCGGTCAAGCCACAGCGGGTCTCCCTGGAAGCTTTTGACATTTCGCCATTACAGCGATCTCGAGAGAGCTCTGCTCTTCTCGGAGATTGGCAGGCAAGCCTATTTGGACAACAGTCCGGAGCTTGGCCTGGCCTGGGTAGGGGAATCACTGGCGGTGGCACCAACTTCCGAAGGCTTTCGGATAGCCGGAATTGCGCTCTGGCACGAAAGACGACGGGCGGAGGCGCGCGCGATGTGGCAGCAAGCGTTGCAGCTCGAACCGACCTGGCCTTACGTTCTGGTCGCCAGAGGTGTGGCGGAATGGCGAGACCAGCAGGTGGATGCCGCCAGAGCAGATCTGCGCAGAGCCGTTGAGTTGGCACCGGCCTATGAACCGGCCCGCTTTCACCTGGCCGAAACTTATTCACCTTCGCAAAGCTTTCAACTGCCGGACCATCGGCCGCTGGAGTTCTTTCAGTCGTTTGCCAAGGATCAAGACCCGCAAGAGGTTGAGCGGCTGCTTGTTCCACTGGCTAAAAACAGCAGTTTCACCAATCAGCATCCGGAGCTGCTTTATCTGCTCGGTCAGGCTGAATATCAGCTGGGACGGAGAGAATCGGCTGCAGCTGACCTGAAGCGATTGCTTGCTATCTGTCCGGATTCGATTATGGCCAGAAGAGTCTTGGGTTGTTTGATGCTCGAGGAAGGGCACGGAGAATTCGCCGCATATCTCTGGGACCGCTCATTTGAAATCGCCAATCCAGTCAATGAAGACCTGAATGGCAATGCTCAAGAGCTGCTTGGATCTGGCAAGGTGAAGTCTGCGGTCGAAGCGCTTACTCATTGTCTGGAGCTCAGTCCCAGGCAAGCCGAGATTACACCGAAATTGCGTGAACTTTCCAAGCGTGATGGCGATGCGGCGAAGGCGATTGAGGTGCTTGACAGGCTTTCTCATTAGTCAGGCTGAGCGCGCGGCAGTTGTACTATGAACTAAGATCAAAGCAGACGAATGGAGGAAGCTGAATTGAAGTTTGGAGAGTTCGAGCTGTCAATTGTTCGGGAATGCACTTTCAAGTTAGACGGCGGCGCGATGTTCGGGGTGGTTCCAAAAACACTTTGGAGCCGGCAAAGCGCTGCCGATGAATTGAATCGAGTGTTGCTTGCCTGCAACCTGCTTTTGATCGAGACGCCGAACGCCAGGGTGCTGGTTGAGACCGGCATGGGTGATCGCTGGAGTGAAAAGGAGAAGGAGCGCTACGAAGTAAAGACGCTGATTGATCACTCGAATGCTCTCAAACAGCTCGGATTATCCAATCAGGAGATCGATGCTGTTGTGATCTCGCATCTGCATTTTGATCATGCCGGTGGCGCCACCAGACTGGTCGACGGGCAGTTGGTGCCGACCTATCCCAAGGCCAAGTATTATGTCCAGCGCGGTGAGTGGGAGCTGGCGCACAACGCCAACTTAAGGGCGAGAGCGAGCTACCGGTCTGATGATTTTGAGCCGCTTATGCAGCATGGCTGTTTGGAGTTGATTGATGGTGACACAGAGATTGTTCCCGGTGTCTGGGCGAAGGTGACCGGCGGACATACCAGCCATCATCAGGTGGTTTGGTTCGAATCGCAAGGTAAATCCGGTGTTTACTTTGCTGATCTCATGCCGACGAAGTGTCACGTTTCGCCGCCCTGGGTGATGGGCTATGACCACTTCCCGCTGGAAAGCTGTGACGTCAAATCGCAATGGTTGGCTCGCGCCACTAAGGAGCGCTGGTTGGTGGTGTTCGATCACGAGCCGGCGGTGCCCTGGGGGATGGTTGAAGTCGACAGCGACGGGAAGTTCAATTTCCTGCCCTTACCGGCGCGTACCTTGTCGGAGCGCTACGCTTGCCTCTAGTTAAGCCGATTGCTCAGTCTTTTCTAGCCTGGTCGAAAACATTGTGAAGCTGTCCGCAGGCGGCATCGATATCGGTGCCGCGTTCGAGCCGGACAGTAACGGTTTTGCCGGAGCGGGAGGCGAGCTCCTTAAAACGTTGTTGGGCTGCCAGGGAAGGACGTTCGTAAAGGAGTTGACCCTCAGGGTTGCGGGTTGGATTGTAAGGAATGAGGTTGATATTGCAGTGGATATCGGCAGTAAGATCAGCCAGCATCTTGGCCTGTTCGGGGCTGTCGGTTTTACCGGCCAGCATGACGTATTCAATTGTTACGCGCCGTCCTGTCGTTTCGGCATAATCTCTGAGTGAATTCATTAATTCCGGCAATCCCCATTTCTTTGTAATCGGGACTATCTCTTGACGGGTTTCTATATCTGGGGCATGCAGCGAAAGGGCGAGCGTTATCTGGAGCTTTTCTTGCGCGAGGCGCCTGATCCCAGGCACAATGCCGGAGGTCGACACAGTGATGTGGCGGGCGCCTATTCCGACTGACTCGCCCATGATTGCCAGCGATTCAATTACCGGCTCGACGTTTAGGAGAGGCTCGCCTTGCCCCATGTAGACGATATTGGCCACACGCTTGCCCGATTCGCGTTGAATGCACATCACCTGGTCGACAATTTCGGCGGCGGAAAGATTGCGAATGAAGCCCATATAACCAGTCGCGCAAAAGGTGCAACCGACGGCGCAGCCGACCTGGCTGGAGACGCAAGCTGAAAGTGTCGGGCGGTCATGAAATGACATTAAGACAGACTCGACCAGCTTGCCGTCTGGGAGCTCGAAAAGATACTTACGTGTCCCGTCCTTGCTGATTTGCAGATGGGCGATCTTCAGTTTGGAGATGGTCGCTACTTGCTTAAGTTTGTCTCTGATAGCCTGAGACAGGTCGGTCATCTGATCGGTCGAGCTGACCCACTTCGAGTAAATCCAGCTGTGAATCTGGCGAGCGCGAAAGGCAGGCAGCCCGAGCTCTCGGCAGAAGTCGGTCAACTCCGCTAGGCTCTTGCCCGAAAGGGCGAATTTATCGTCTTCTTGCATCGTGGAGGTCTGAATCGTCGCCGGCTCGAGCCTGAAAAAAAGCTCTTTCCATAATATCAAGGAGCAAAACTAGCTTTGTAATCGCAAATCGCTCCGGGCGATTAACTTTTGCCTGGCCGACAAGCCAAGCTTTGCCCCGGTTAAACTGCTTCAATCGGCGCTGGCAACCGCTTGCTCGACACTTTCTTTCCTCTCAGGATGTCAGCATTGCACATGTTAGAATTGAGCGCTGGTCGTAAGAATACACACAATTAAAGTGTTCAGAAAACATTATGATTCTGAGCGCTGGAGAGATATTTTAGATGTCTGATAGCTGGGATGATAAAGCACGCCAGTGGCTCAAAGGGCTCTTCGGCGACACCAACGAAAAACGTCTGAAGGCGCTGCACACATATGTGGAGCGTACAAACGCGTTCGAGCCAGAGCTGTCCAAGCTAAGCGACGATGAGCTCCGAGGAAAGACGGCTGAGTTCCGCCAGAAGATTGATAACGTCCTGGCCGGTGTCGAGGACATTCAGCTCATTCCCCCAGATGCGCCCAAGATGCCTGGCCAGCTGCGCACTCAAAAGGACAAAGTGCTCGGCCAGGTGTTAGAGAAAATGCTGCCGGAGGCTTTTGCAGTTTGTCGCGAAGCCGGCAAGCGGACGCTTGGAATGCGACACTTCGACGTGCAGTTGTTAGGTGGTGCCGCGCTGCACTTTAACAAGATTGCTGAAATGCGCACCGGTGAAGGTAAGACGCTGGTGGCCACGCTTCCCGCTTACTTGAATGCTCTATCCGGAAGGGGTGTCCACGTCGTCACAGTCAACGACTATCTGGCCCGGCGAGATGCTGAGTGGATGGGGCAGATCTATCGTTTCCTTGGGCTTTCAGTCGGGCTGATTTATTCTCATCAACCGGACGCCGAGAAGCATGCCTCTTATCGAGCTGATATCGCATATGGTACCAACCACGAGTTCGGCTTCGATTACTTGCGAGATAATATGCGAACATCGCTCGACCAACTTGTCCAGCGGCCATATTACTTTGCAATCGTCGATGAAGTCGACAACATCTTGATTGACGAAGCGAGAACTCCGCTCATTATCTCCGGATTTCCGACTGAATCTTATGTCGAGCTGTATCAGCACATGGCGGCTGTCGCTCCGATGCTCGAACGTGGCAAAGACAAGGACGACGAAGATTGCGACTACTGGGTCGACGAGAAATCTCGCAATGTTCTCTTGACCGAAAGAGGGATTGACAATGCTGAGAAAATCCTGGGGACAAGCGATCTCTATGATGTCAAATGGAATCTCGCGCATCATTTGACTCAGGCGCTCAGAGCTAAGGAGCTCTATAAAGTCGATACCGATTACGTCATTCGCCCAAATGAAGAAGGCAAGCCGGAGATCGTGATCGTCGACGAGTTTACCGGACGGATGATGATCGGGCGCCGTTGGAGCGATGGTCTTCACCAAGCGATTGAGGCCAAGGAGCGTGTTCCGATTCAGGAAGAGACAATGACCTATGCCTCGATTACCTATCAAAACCTTTTCCGGCTATATCCCAAACTCTCCGGCATGACCGGCACGGCGATGACCGAAGCTCCGGAGTTTCAGAAGATTTACAACCTCGATGTGATGGCTATTCCCACAAACCGGGCCAATATCCGGATCGACAATGCCGACGTGATATATAAGACCGAAGCGCAGAAATACTATTCGGTGGTCGAAGAGATAGTCGAAATGCACAAGCAGGGCCGCCCGGTACTGGTAGGCACGACGAGCATCGAGAAGTCCGAGTTGATTGACGAGCTGCTGAGTAAACCGCATAAGATGGGCGAGTATTTGAACCGTAAGCTGCTCAAGGCGGTCGACATGATTAAGCGCCAAAAGCTTGAAGGACCGGCTATTGATGGCTTGAAGAAGGTTTTCGAACGACCGGGCTTGATCGATGCGGACAAATTCCTTGAGTTGTGCCGGCAAGTCGAAAAGGATTTCCCCAAGGCCGATGAGTTTGTCGAGAAGTGTTTCTCGATTCAGCGTACCGCAGCCGTCATAGCGGCTATCCGCAAGGGAATCAATCACAGCGTTTTGAACGCCAAGTATCACGAGAAAGAAGCGATGATCGTGGCGCAGGCGGGCAGAAAAGGTGGCGTCACGGTCGCCACCAATATGGCCGGACGCGGTACCGACATCTTGCTTGGCGGTAATCCGGAGTATCTCGCCAAGGAGAAACTCAAGAAGGATGGTGCTGTTCCCGAGCAGGAAGGTTACGACGAGAAGGTCAAGGAGCTGAGCGTAAAGTTCAAGGTTGAAACCGATAGCGAGCATGATGAAGTAGTCGCGCTGGGTGGATTGCATATCATCGGCACGGAGCGGCACGAATCGAGGCGAATTGACAATCAGCTGCGCGGTCGAGCCGGGCGTCAAGGAGATCCCGGCACCACCCGGTTCTTCCTGTCGCTGGAGGATAATCTCATGCGCATCTTCGGTGGCGACAAGATTGCTAAGTTGATGGAGTTCATCAAAGTCGACGAGGAGATGCCGATTGAATCGGGGATGGTGACAAAATCGATCGAAGGTGCGCAAAAGAAGGTCGAAGCGCACCACTTCGACATGCGCAAACACGTTCTGCAATATGATGATGTGCTCAATACGCAACGCGAAGTGATTTATCGAGAGCGGCGGAGAATACTCGAAAAGGCCGACCTGAAATCCGGCATTCTGGATATGCTCGAAGAGCATCTGGATATCGTGCTGCACAGTTATATCAATTCGGAAGATCCGCCGGAAACATGGGAAGAAACCGGAGTTCCTGAAGTGCTCGCTACCTTGCGCAGCGATGTGCCGATGCTTGAGGAGATCAAGGTCGATGAGCTGACCGGGCTTGCGTACGATGAGCTGAGAGAGAAGCTGCTCGATGCGGTCAAGCTCGCTTATGAAGTGCGAGAGCAGCATATCGGCCCGGAAAACATGCGCGAATTGGAGAGACAGGTTCTGTTAAGGACGATTGACAGCAAATGGGTCGATTACCTGCACAATATCGATATCTTGCGCGAAGGCATTCATCTTCGTGGTTACGGACAACGCGATCCGCTGCAGGAGTACAAACGCGAGGCCTTCGAAATGTTCAACTCGCTCTTGCGTTCGATTCAGGCGGAGTCTCTGCAGCTACTTTTCCGCGCTCAGCCGGTCATGCTCGATCTCGAAGAGCTTGAGGAGCTGATTCATCCGGACGTACTGGATGCCGGTGCCGAGGACGAGTCTTTTGTCGAGCCTGACGGGCAGCGGGATGAGATTGAAACGGCCGGACAGAAGGTCGGCTCGGACGATTCTGTGGTGACTTAGTGCGCTGTGCGACTGTTATCCTTTGACACCAGTACCGCTCGTTTGCAGCTTTGCCTTTTTGAGGAAGGGCAGGTCGTGGCTGACGAAGTCGTCGAGCCGGCTCAAGCCAATCGGCAGCAGGCTGCGGCGATGCTCGTCCCCAGCATCGCCGGCTTGCTGGAGCAAGCTGGCTGGCGGAAAGAAGATTTGACAGCGCTGGTAGTCGGAGTCGGTCCGGGTAGTTTTACCGGGATCAGAACCGGTCTGGTCACGGCCAGAACGCTGGCGCATGCGCTGGCGCTTCCGCTGATGAGCGTCTCCGGCTTTGAAGCGCTGGCCAGTCTCGTTGCGCTGCCGGTTGGGATCGCCTTGTCTTGCGGACCGCAATTTTGTTTCGCGGCCGCTTTCGAAAGCGGTGCAGACGGACAGTTGAGTCCGCTTTTGGAGCCGGCTTACCTGTCGGTCGAAGCGCTGCAGTTAAAGCTCGATTTAAGCGAGCGTTGGCTCGCAGACGAGGACGCGCTTATTAATTTGCGTTTCGCTGCTGAAGGAAATGGCGCAGCAGCGGCCTTTGACCGGCTGCCTGAGATAAAGAATATCGCCGTTATACAAGCCCAAATTGCCTGGGATCGGTTATCTTTGAGAGTGCTTGGTGGTCCTGGCAACGCCGACCAACCGGCCCTGACCGAGGAGTATCACTGGAGTCGGATTGAGCCGCTTTATCTCCGCGGACCTTCCGTAACCGTAAAGAGGTAAGGTTGGAGATTCGTATCAGGCCAATGATGTTGAGTGACCTCGACGAGGTTATGGAGATAGAGCCGGTGGCTTTCGGCAGCCATCATTGGTCGCGCAATTCCTTTATCAACGAGTTGAGCAATCCGAGCGGACACTATTTCGCGGCGAGGGCCCCTTCGGGAGGAAGGCTGCTCGGCTACAGCGGTTTTTGGCTGATCGGCGAGGAGGCGCATATTACGACACTGGCTGTCCAACCGGAAGTTCGCCGCCAATATATCGGCGAGCGGCTGCTCATCCACGATATCGATCAGGCGCAAAAGGTAGGCGCTAATTGGATGACGCTTGAAGTACGAGTATCCAATGAGATGGCGCAGCACCTCTATTACAAGTTCGGCTTCAAGAGCCTAGGTTTTCGGCCAAAGTACTACCAGGACAATAGTGAGGATGCTCTTGTCCTCTGGACTGAAAATATCCGGTCGCCCGAGTTCAAGAAGTTGGTCGACCAAAGACGCCTCGATCTCGAGAGCAAATTGCCAGACAAAACCAAGGCACAGCTAGATAGCACTGAGATGGAGCTTGGCAGAACGGAAGCGGCTCGTGCCGACGGCACAAAGCCGCAGATGGAGGTGTAACTTGCGTTTCGCCCTAGTCGAGAAAATCGATGAACTGAAGCGGAGATCCGTGGTCGGGCAGATAGTTGTGGTTCTGATCGGCGTGCAGCTGCTTTTTTTCAGCTCCTTCATCGCGCTATCTCTGCCGACGGCAACCGAAAGGAATCTTGGTGCCTTCATTCACAATCAAGAATTGGCCGTCACTTACATGCTGCCGGCGTCTCTAAAGGAGAGAGCGATCGAGCGCTTCCCGGTGTTGTTGCGCCCAGCCAACGATGTTCGTTACAGCCTCTATGTACCGATAATTCCGACGGCTGTCTTTCTTGGTTATGTTTTAGGCGATACGCTCGGGTTGTTTGCGGCTGTTCTTTATCTGGCAATTGGGCTGGCCTTGCCGCTAATAGGCATCTATCCGTTTGCGGCCGGCGGCGGGCTGTCTTACTGGGGGCAGCCCGGATTTGGATATCTCTTAGGCGTAGTGGTTGCTGCCTGGATGAGCGGTCGAGCAACCTGTAAGCGCCGGACGAGCTTCAGGCAGTTGCTTGCGCTAGTGAGCGGGCTTACGGCTGCACATCTTATGGGGCTGGCATATCTAATGGGCAGCTGCGTTGTCTCTATCTTCGTTGATGGCACGCCGAGATTTCCCCAGTGGAGACCATGGGTATTTGAGGAGGCGCGCAATTTAACCTGGTATCCGCTCCCTTATGATCTCTTATTCTCAATCGTCTTGATCGGACTTGGATTTCCATTTCGCTGGCTGGTCGGGACCTTGACTGCTCCGGATATGAACCCCAGACCTCGTCACTCTCAGCGGATTGAAGACCTGGACCTTGTCTGAGTGAAGGGGGACCGATGAGTCTGACTGTGAAGCAGGTTGCACAGCTGGTCGCAGGCTCTGCTTGTTTAACCGGCTTGGGTACTTTGTATTATGCCAATCAAATTGAGGCGCGTCAGTTTCGGCTCGAGACCGTGCGTGTAACCACTGGCGGTGGCGATTGCCCGAAATCATTCTGGCGCATCTTGCATCTGTCAGATCTCCATCTATGCCATCCTGAGCGGGAGAAGATCGACTTTCTAAGGAAGATCACGCAAGCGCAATACGATCTGGTTTTGTTGACCGGCGATGTGTTTGAAAATTTCACCGGGCTGCCTTATGCTCTGGAAATCCTCTCTCGCCAGCCGAAACTCGGAGCTTATGCGGTTTTGGGCAATCATGACTATTACAATTACACGCTTTTTCACAAAACTTTCGGGAGATTGTACCGGAGATTTCGGCATCCGCCTCTAAAGCGTGATGTCGAGCCGTTTGTCAGAGCGCTCGAAAGAGGGGGCTTTACGGTTCTTAGAAACAGCAGTGTTAATCTAAAAGAGAACGGTATCTTCATGGTTGGCATCGACTATCCCACCATCGAGCATGTGCACTTGCGTGAGCTCATGTCGGAGGCTTCTGACGATCAGTTTAAGCTGGTGCTCTTTCACGTGCCTGTCTTTCTCGATCGCATTCGAACAGCGGGAGCGCACCTAGCGGTTGGTGGGCATACGCACGGTGGGCAGGTGCGCTTGCCGGGATACGGAGCGATTATCACGGACTCCGAGTTGCCCAGGCATGAGGCCTCCGGATTGTTCTTCCGCGGCAAGACGGCTTTCCATATCTCTCGTGGCTTGGGGGCCGATCCACGCTCCAACATTCGCTTGTTCTGCCCGCCAGCGGCGACGGTGATCGAGGTTGCCCATCATCAACCCGCTGGCGGAGCTGGCGAGCCGTAGCAACAGGTTAAGATGCCCCTGGCCAGTGTGATTTCAGCTGTCGAAAGAGGGAGGAGAGCGAGTCTCGGCTGAAGGCAAGCGGATAGCTGATGCCGTTGTAAGTAAGCACGCCGGCAATTACCTTCTGCTGAACAGAAATTCTCGGCATGGTGACGGCTGTGTTCGCCGGTTTAGCCGGCTCGGTCTGATAGGGGGCCAGCACTTGATCGAATGAGATTGAGACTGACCCTTGCTCCTCTTGGTGCGGATCGATCTCTCCTTGAAAGGAGCCGGTGATAAATCGTTGGCTGTCATCCGAATCGCTTTTAGGTGAGAAAGAAAGTTCTAGATGATTGCCGTTGCTGACGTGCCCATCGATAATATCGAGTACCACGTTGGGCCCGATCGAAATATTGCCGCCGACACTGGTGGGGTGGCGGGAAAGCTCTAATGTGACGTGACCTAGTTTGGCATCCTGGGTGACATACTCGCCGCTGTAATCGCTGGTAATCCACCCCATTGCCAGTATGCCGAGGGCGACGATAATCGAGGCATACACGAGCGACCGGATCAGTGGCAATCCACCCCGAGTTTGGTCTGGCAGGTCCGGTGGCAGTTGATCTTGATTTAGAGGTCTGATTGAACGGGTCATCGGGACAGCCTTATGGGATTAAGTCCGGTGGCGAGTGATAAAGATAGCGAATTGTAGAAGCATCGTTGGCCGAGATAGTACCGTTGCCATAATACAAACTCATCAAATCAATTGGGTTTCGACTGTGCCCATCGATCCCGAGCGCATGACCGAACTCGTGAGCTGCTGCCGCTCGCATCTTCTGAAACGGCATGGCAACGCCGTTTGTATCCGTGGTGCGCAGCATGATTACGACCGGTTTGAAATCCGCCTTGCCGCCAGCCAGGATTGCTCGGTAGGGAAATATATCTTTGGAAGTGTAACCTCTGATATCGCCGGCAAACAATGCCATGCCGGTTTTGTCGACGAAATGGTTGACCCAGAATACAAAGATGTCCGCATCCGGCTCAGTGGTCAGCTGGAAGGTGAACAATCCTTCCTTCTCGAATTGTTTCCACATGCCGATTCCTTGTAAGGCGGCATTATAGTGCTGTTCGTCAAAACCTTGGGCGATTGGCAGCGCTTCAAATTGCCCGGGAGTGCTCAAGATACTGGCGACCAATTTCGGCCAGCCGGCGACATTGCTGGTATTAGCGATTGGCGCGCCGACTTCTTCGTCGATGAAGCCGTCGATTGCGGCGCCATGCGAAATATATACCTTGAGCGGCATCTGCTCTTTGATCCAGCGAACATTGCCCATTCTGCTTCGATACTCCGGATAGACTCCGCCGGCAGCAGCAGCTGGTCGCGCTTGCTTGACTGCCAGCTGGCGACCGGACTGGGCGAGACAATCAGGCGGCAGAGTCAACGCAACCAGCAAGCAAGCAGCCAGCGAGCGTGAGAGTAGTCCAGGAAATTGACAAATCAGATTGTCACTCAATGTCTTGCCCGAGCGTGCTTGCCTGATTTTTTCTTTGGACATGGGCCCGGAAACCTTTCGTTTAATGCTAATTGGCTATCCCCTTTCTACCACAACCCTAACAGTTGGTATCTCAACTGATGAAAAGACGCTGCTGGACTGTGTCTTGACTATGAGTGAGCCTCTTTGAAAATACTCTTAAGCTCAAATGGTAAATCTGCTTTAGCTTCCGGAATTCGAGCGGAGCACAAACAAAATCAAGAGGGCATAAACAGCCGAATTTCGATACATCTTTATAAACGAATGGTTAAAGGTTCGCTGTTGGCTTGAGTTTCCGGATACAAATATCATACGCCGTTTCGATGGCGCTTCGCAGTATCTCCAGTAGAGGGGCTTGAGGGATCGAGCCCGTTGGGGCAGCACCAACCCTGCGGTCAATTCGTAAACGCGGCGGGTAGTCCCGCCGTTTTTGTTTTTAGGCACAACCGAGCTGATTGGCGGTGGTGCGCGCTTCGCCTTATATAATGATCCTTTTCCAGTGTGGTAACTAGCGGGTGGCAAATGTCAACAGGGGCGAACCGGTCGCTTAGGGCGATACTCCTTGCCGCCGGGCAAGGAAAGAGAATGAAGTCGTCTCTTCCGAAGGTGCTTCATCAAGTTTTAGGTCGAGCTATCCTTTCTCGCGTTCTCGATGCCTTGGATCGGCTGGGATTGGAGCACGTATATGTCGTCGTTGGCCATGGAGCAGAAGACGTCCGCCGCTTTCTCGAGAACAATCCACCGGCAACGCCGTGGTCAGCTCATTTGCAAGAACCACAGCTGGGCACTGGCCATGCGGTGCAGCAAGTAGCAAATCAGCTGCTGGAATTCGAAGGTACGCTGCTCGTTTCGGTGGCTGATACCCCGCTTTTGACGGCTGAGACGTTAAGCAAGTTAATCGAAACGCATCAACATGAGTCTGCTGTCGCGACCTTGCTTTCGACGGTCGTTGCTGATGCGAAAAGTTATGGCCGGATAGTGCGAGATAGTCACAACAAAGTTGAGAGGATAGTCGAAGACAAGGATGCCACTGCTGCTCAAAAGGCGATTCTAGAGATTAATACGGCGATTTATTGCCTGGAATGGCCGGCTGTTCAAGAGGGGCTTATGAGCCTGACAAACGACAATGAACAAAAGGAGTATTACCTGACTGATTTGATCGGTTGGGCGACCGGACTCAAGAGAGATGTCTCGGCGGTAATTGCAGAGGACTGGCGTGAGGTTTCAGGAGTCAATTCCAGGGTGGATTTAGCCGAGGTCAATCGGCTGCTTCGCGAAAGAACAGTCAAGCGGCTCTTGCTTTCAGACGGTGTAACCGTGCTTGACCCGGACAACACCTGGATTGCACCGGAGGTGTCGATCGGTGCCGACAGTATTGTTTATCCCGGCTGTTTGCTGACCGGTGATGTCTCGATCGGTGAAGGCTGCACGATCGGACCCCAGACCACCATGTTTGGGCCGGTCAAAGTGGGAGATCATACGACAGTCATGCAGTCGCTCGTGGTCGACTCGGAGATTGGCTCCCGGTGTCGAGTCGGGCCGTTTGCGCATTTGCGCGAAGGCACTCGACTTTCTGACTCTGTGCGAGTGGGTAATTTTGTGGAGGTCAAGAAAAGTGAAGTCGGTGCGGAGACCAATGTCTCTCATTTGAGTTACATTGGTGATGCTGAAATTGGCTCCAGGACAAATGTTGGGGCTGGTACGATCACGGCAAACTATGATCACGTGACGAAATCTAAAGAGAGAACGGTGATCGCTGATGATGTTTCTACCGGCAGCAATTCCGTGCTGGTGGCACCGGTGACTATCGGTTCAGGCGCGAGCGTAGCGGCCGGTACGGTTGTCACAAAGGATGTGCCGCCCGGGGCGTTAGCTGTGGGACGGGCTCGCCAGGAGAACAAGACCGGCTGGGCCGACAATAAAAGACAGCGGGTTGAGAAAGCGTTGAAATAATTGCCAGCTTGCCGCCGGCAAGCGAGATCTGCTGCCGCCTGCCGGCTGAGCGTTAAGCGCTCGGGTTGAGTCCGCCTATTTCTCCAGCTCGGGCATCGACTCCTGCCCGGAATCCAGTGCGGAGAGAAACGTCAGGCGGTTTCTCTCCGCATCGGCAAAGGCGGTCGAGTCGACTGTTATGTACTTGACGAGGTGCAGCGGTACGAGATGCTTGGAGTAGTCTCGGGAGATTGGACGGTCTGTTTCACCGTAGCACTCTAATTCTATGTAGTCATGACCGACTCGTAAGACTCTGCCTGTAAGAGACGTGCCGTCGGTAAAATGAAGCTTTGCCCAGCATTTTTTATCACAGAGCCTCTCCAAACGCATCTTAAGGTTAATCATGATGGCCTCGCTAAGTGGCGAATGCTAGCTCTGGTTTCCAAGATGGTTTCAGCTCTCGACAACGTCTCTACTCGATTTTAGCACTAGCAGTTGAGCGAAAGTCGCCGCTGGTCGACGGTTTGAAAAATAGTCAAGCGGTGGGCGACAAGATGAACCAGAAGGTGCGACAGTTGCCGATAAAATTTGCGCTGGGGGATCCGCTTGGAGGCTGGTTTCGCAAAGCGGTAGTCGGCTGTCGGAAAACTTTCATAAGTTTTAGCAAAGAGTCTTTCACGACTGCGTCGATTTGAGCACCACTGAAGAAAAAGTCAATACTTGCTCTTTTGCAATTAAGAATTACACTGACCTTGGTATGCGATCGCGGGAAGCCCGCTTGCAGAGCCGCAATACGTTAAGTGTCACTGAGAGCTATCGCTTCGATCCGTAACAAATATCTGGTGGCGCTCAACTCTCAAATCAGCACTCGATAGACGACAGAAACTCTTACTAGAAACGGATAGTGACGGATGCAAGAACATAGCCTGCCTGCCAACTTGGCAAAGCGGATCCAGGATTTGATCGGACGCGAGCAAAGTTATTGGGAAGACGAGCTGTATTCGCTTGAAGCTCTGACGAATTTGAAGTATCGGGCAGAATTGGAGAGATCTTTCAATCTCGATCCGCTTGGTCCATTGCCTGCTCGGCAATAAGATAGATCCCTTTAAGCGTCAGATGCGGATCGACGAAATCCAGCACACTCGTATAACTGGCAAGTAAGGACGACCATCCGCCGGTAGCCACAGCTATGGTCGAGTTGCCCAGCGCCTTTCTGCCGACTTTGACCCAATGTTCAACCAGCCCGATTTGTGCCAGGATTGTGCCGTTGCTGATCGATGATGGTGTATCGAAAGCAAAGCCTAGCGCCTGTCCATCGGCTTCTGGAAAGTTAACGGCGGGCAGCTGAGCCGCTTGTGCATGCAATGATGTGACGATTCGGCCCAGCCCCAGCGTAATCAGCCCGCCCAGGAATTCTCCCGATGCTGAGATAGCGGTCAGCGTGGTGGCTGTGCCTAAGTCAATCGCTAGCGCCGGTTGACTTTTGCCGTAAAGCTTCCAGACGGCGATGGCATTGGCCAAGCGATCTGTTCCGAGTGTATCGTAGACTCCTTTCACCATGCTCTGGGCTTCGCTGCGCACGTCAATCAGTGACTTTCCTGCTGCAGTCAGATGAGCGCGGAGTTCTTTGGCGGTCTCCGGTACAACCGACGAGATTGCGACAGCTTTACTATCTGATTTTTCAGCGATAGCGGCGGCGGCCGCCGCCGGCGAGTTCGTGGCGTGGTGCCAGGTCTCCAGCAAGATACCCTGCCGAAAGAGCCCGCAGCTGATGCGGCTGTTGCCAAGGTCGACTGCAATTAGATCAATGGACTTCATCGAGACACCTCCTTAGTCCTTAATTCAGCCTCTGATCCCGCTTTGTCCGGGCGGAGATAGTGGCGGATGCCGCCGGCCAGTGATTGCGCCACTTTCTGTTGGAACTCCGCGGTCACTAGTTGCGCGTATTCATCTGGGTTGATCATGAAGGCCACCTCTACCAGAACAGCCACCAACCCGCTCGGCCGGCAAAGAGCGAGGTTCTGGTAGTTGGTGCCAAAGTCGGGCAGCCCGATGTCTTTGACAAGGCTGGACTTGAGCAGTCTGGCGAGCGCGGTTGCTTGGGGATGATACCAATAGCTCGACGTGCCGTGCTGGTTCCAGGGGTCCTGCCCGTCTGGCAAAGCGTTGTTGTGAATCGAGATAAGTAGATCGGCATGGCCATCTGTGGCTAGTTTGACCCGGTCTGCCAGGGAGACGAATTGACTGTCGCTCTGCCTGGTCATTATCACCCGTGCCCCTTCGGCGCCTAAAAGGTCGCGCAGCTTGGTTGCGATTGCCAGGTTGACGGTCGACTCCTTGATACCGGTTGGACCGATCGAACCGGTTTCACTGCCACCATGTCCGGGGTCAACGC
Organism: Candidatus Obscuribacterales bacterium; assembly: GCA_020050835.1. GTDB lineage: Bacteria > Cyanobacteriota > Vampirovibrionia > Obscuribacterales > Obscuribacteraceae > JAGVKB01. The sequence goes on from JAGVKB010000137.1 coordinate 29,535, forward strand.
AGATGACAGCACCGCTCAATGGCCCGTTCTCATTCGTGAGCGCCGGTGGGCCCTTGATGTGCAGGAGCAGTGTCGTTTCTTTATATTCACACCAGAATCCCCATTGTGTACCGGGTTTCAGCTGCACGTCCAATTCGTAAAGATGATCTGCCGGCTGCTTCCAGCTGACTTGGTCGATCAGCGCGTTATTCACTACCGGTGGTGCTTGCATAATCCAGTCTGTATCCGATGTCGCACCAAAAATCTTGAGAATGATTCGATTCGGGTTGAGCTGCTGCTCGAGCTGAAATGGCAGTCTTTGCGTAAGCGGGATGCGCAGTTGAATGCCCGTGCCGTCTCCTTCCAGGTTGACTGCTCTGACGGTGGTGGCTGGAGGCGGACCAGACTCGTCGCCGAGAGCGAGATCCTCCTTCAAGATCCAGCAATGATGCCCGGCGCTCAGCAGGCAGCGCATCGCGTCTCCTTGAAATCCGTCGATTAAGAGTCGGACCGATTCGGGCAGAGGAGTAGTTCTAGCTTGCCCTGGTCCGAGCCGGACGGTCGTTTCGTCATGAATGGTGCGGGCTGGCTTTGGTTGTTCGACAGTGCTCAGGCTGGTCGCCGCCGTCCAGTTGAGGGCGCGACCGTTGGCCCGCAACGTCAGTTTGGGTTTGATCCGCTGCCAATGATCGTCGGGTCGCACTCGATAAAATCCGTAGTATAGATCTGGTCTGGAAGCCGACTGCCGTTGAAATACCTTGCCGTAGGCGGTATCCATACCGAGATTGACCGTTGCTGCTTGCGGATTACGCTTGCGCCCTGGCACGTGCTGCGCCAGCACGATGCGTCGTGCCCCCAACTCTACTTCGACTCGCCCGCCGGGTGTGGCTCGAACGGCAAGCGGCAGAAGATCTCCGGCGGTCAGCCCGACATCTGTTTTGGGCTCAAATGAATCCTTAGCGAAAGTCAACTGGCTGGCCGAGATCGCTACCGGTGGCAGCTCGCGATTGATGGTGAGCTGCCGCTTAAGGGCCGGGTCGTTGTTGCGCAGGAGGTTAATCGTATTAGGACCGGGTTTAAGCTCGATGACATGAGCGAAGTAGCCTTGCGAGCTCAGTTTGACCGGTTTACCCTGACAGGAGAGTGTACTGCCGGCTGGACAAGAGCCGATTAAGAATGTTGATGGCGCTGCAATCAGCGCGCCGGTCTTCGGGTAGACCAGCATGATGCCGCCCGGCAGTTCGGCTTCAGGAGGTATCTCCGCCAGCTGTTTGGTTTCCGGGGCCGCTGCCACTGCTGCCGGTGAGCTTAAGGCGATGGCGGAAAAGGACAATAGCAGCGGTGCCAGTAGCGACCAGCCGGTTTTGCAGGCTCTTTTCGCCAGGCTTGCTGTCGTTGGATTACAGTTCTTACGGTAGCGCATTCAGTGCTCCATGCGTATCAATCGAATCTTCACCGGCCGGTCTGCGCGGTACGATTGGACCGAGCGCGGTATCGTTGAGCCACCAATTGAATTTAGTGAAGTAGGCCTTTTTTATATGGATGCTCTCAAGATTTACAGCCTTGTCCACCGGCAGGTAGTGATTGGCAAAATCGAATGGTGAATCAAAGTCCTTTTCGAGCAGGCGCTCGTTCCACTTGAATAAGGGCGACAAGAACAAGGTGTCTATATCAGGATCCAGGTAGACGTTGTTACTGTCCAACACGAACTGCCGGCAGCAATGGTCGAGGTCAGCGTTAAGGCGAGCGGGCGTGAAGGCGTGATTCTGCAGGAACGGGTCGCCGCGAGCGCCACCGCAGATGGTGAATAGCACTCGAACGTCGCCGTTGTTTAGTCGAGGGCGAATTTCCTGTTCTTCGATGCGACTGACTGTATACGTCTTTCCACCGACCACGAATCCGGACAAACCGAAATGATCTGAAATCTTCTCGACGCTTTTTAGCGGGTAATGATCAACGATTGTCTTTAAGACGAGCAGATTATGCGCGTTGACCCAGAAGCAGAGCGTGTCTTCCTCGGTGGCAAGCTGGTCTGGGCTGGTGCGGCTGAGCTGCTCGACGGCTTGAGACAGCTGATCGGAGCGCTTGGCAAGTTCGGCGTAATCAACCAATCCCTCCTTGACATGCGCGAAGAGCAACCGGTCGTAGAGCTCGAAGCTGTATGTTTTGGGATGATTAACGCTTATGAATAGAGATTTCATGTAGCTTCCGGCGTTGTACAAAAGCTGAATCGAGGCGAAAGCTCCGCCAAGCAAAAGTAAAGTCAGCGGCAGGATGCTCCTTTTCCAAGACAGCTTTGACTTCGCATCTGGCATTAGGCGCTTTTCTCTTCGATTGGAGCTTTCGGAAAGACGGCTCGGAAGTTCGCGTCGCTTTCCTCTGGTCATCATTTTATCTGAGAGACTAATAGTTGCAGGAATCATTTGCCGCCCGATTCAGCTTCCTATACGTTTCGTGCTCGGTACAATCTGATCTGACTTTCAGCTCGGCCGAGATTGCCGGAGCAGGTATTAGGTAGCGGCTGTTAAAATTACTGTCTTGAGCAACCAAATACCGTGCCGGTGCAGAGCAGACTAGATGGACCTGTCAATTCCTGCTTCAATCAATGTGCTGCAACTGACCGACACTCATCTGTTCGGGACGGACGAAGGCCGGCTGCTCGGGGTGGATACCTATCAATCACTGGCCGATGTGATTGACCTGGCATTATTAGAGCGAGGCCGTCCGGACTTCGTGCTTTTAACCGGAGACCTTACGCAAGACGAGACCGCTGATTCGTATGCTCGATTGCGAAAGCTTGTCGGCAGGCTCGGGGTGAAGACCTTTTATCTTCCTGGCAATCATGATGTACCGGAATTGATGGCGGAGATATTGCCGGGCAACGGTTCGATGATCTGCCGTGAAAGCCAATTCGAAGCGGGTAATTGGCAGGTAATCATGCTGAATTCCCATCGTCCGGGCCGGGTCGAAGGGCTGTTGGCCGCTCCGGAGCTCGAAAGGTTGGAGCGGCTGCTCGGCCAGCGCTCTGAGCTCAACGCGTTGGTCTGTTTGCACCACAATCCGGTTTCGGCAGGCTCGGATTGGCAAGACAGAATTGCGCTTGAAAACTCCGGCGAGTTTCTAGCTGTTTTGAGTCGATTCAAGCAGGTGCGGGCAGTATTGTGGGGGCATGTCCATCAGGCTTTTGACGATGCTCTAAACGGGATGATGTTAATGGCTACTCCGTCTACCTGCGTTCAGTTCAAGCCAAATGAAGAAAAATTCGGTGTCGATGAGATTCCGCCGGGCTACCGCTGGCTCGAACTTCAAAGCGATGGGCAGATTGTTACGGCGGTAAGCAGACTGCCGGCACTTCCTAACGGTCTGCAAATTGCCGCTAAAGGTTACTGATGTACGAAACTGTTTTTGAAGTTGCAATCATCCTGGTTTTGATCCTTTTAAATGGGGTCTTTGCGATGTCAGAGATTGCGATCGTTTCATCTCGCAAGGCAAGACTGGAGAAATGGGCGAAGGATGGTAATCCGAAGGCTGAAGCGGCTTTGGCTCTGGCCAATCATCCTGGCAATTTTTTAGCCACCATTCAGATCGGAATTTCGGCCGGGGCAATCTTAACTGGTGTCTTCGGTGGTGCCACGGTTGCCGATGCCGTACAGTCAGTTATCAGCCGAGTTCAACCGCTTGCACCCTATAGCAAGGTGTTGAGCATGGGCAGCGTTGTGATAGCCACCACTTACCTGTCGCTTATTTTGGGTGAATTGGTGCCGAAGCGGGTGGCCCTGGTCAATCCCGAATCGATCGCTTGCCTGGTGGCCGGTCCGATGACCTGGTTATCGCGTATGGCCTCTCCGGTGGTTCGTTTGTTGAGCATGTCGACCGAATTCGTTTTAACGATGGTTGGTGCAAGACGAGAGGAGGAGCAGATGGTAACTAGCGATGAAATCAAGATGATGATCGACCAGGGAGCGCAAGCCGGAGTTTTTGCTGCCTCCGAGCACGATCTGGTTAAAAGCGTTCTGCGCCTGGGCGAGAAGAGTATCACCGCTTTGATGACGCCGAGAACCGATATCGTCTGGGCCGATATCAATGCGCCGCAGGAAAAGACGATTGAGCTTTTGGTGAATTGTGTGCCGACTCGGGTCATAATCGCCGACGGCAATCTCGACAACATCGAAGGTTATGTCAATGTCAAGCAAGTGTTGTCCCATCCGGCCCAATCCAGGCGGATGGATATCTCCGCCTGCCTGGAAAAACCGCTCTATGTGCCGGAGACTAAATCAGCGCTGGAAGTGTTGGATACGTTCAAGAAAAGCGGCGTTCATTTCGCGGTGATTCTAGATGAGTTTGGCGGAACGATTGGGGTAACGACGATGACCGATCTGTTGAAGGCGATCGTCGGCGATCTGCCAATCGGTGGCAGCAAAGCCTCTCTGCGCGCGGTCGAGCGCACGGATGGAACGTGGCTTTTAGATGGGCGTCTGCCGATCGACCGTTTCAAAGATATCGTCAAGGTTCATAAGCTTCCGGACGAAGAGAGAGCGCATTTTCAGACGCTGGGCGGCTTTGTCATGCATCAATTCGGTAGAGTTCCGGAAGTCGCTGATGAGCTCGTCTGGAACGGCTTCATCTTCAGGATTGTAAGCATGCACGGAAAAGGTATAGGCAAAGTCGGCGTAGCCAAGCTGAGCGCCGAAGACCTGGACAATCATTAAGCTTCGCTCAAAACCGAAACATGTTAATTTGAAGAATTGGAGCGTACCGGGGTCGAACCGGTGACCTCTTCAATGCCATTGAAGCGCGCTACCAACTGCGCTAACGCCCCATAATCGTCCTTTTATACCACAATCTGCGTGCTCCGGCTACGGCGTCGGCACCCGGCTCTTAATTGCTGCCGCTTCGCCGGCTGGTGTGCCTGGCTTGATGCTGGAAGAGCGGCTGTGCTGTTTGAATTTCTCAAGGGCCCAGTGCCCTTTGCTCTTCAGATTAAGCCAGAAGTACTTGTCTGGCGGCCAGAGGAAAGAGGTCTCGAAGTAACACCAGATAGTGCAGCCCTGGCAAAAATCCCAGGTGCCTTCCATTTTGCGCTTTTCTTGAACATGCATGCTCTTCCAGAGCTCGTCTAAATTGGAACGGCCATTTTCATGAGTAATTTTCAACCGCTCGTCGTGCATGTGGTAGCAAGGCAGAAGCAGGTGATCGTCCGGCGAGATCACGATAGTTGATGAAATCGCCCGGCAGCGTGGTTCTTTTACATTGTTGCCGCCGTCTTTGAAAAACTCCAGGAAAGCCCAATTGACACAGACGTTGTCCATCTTGGATAGCCTGTCCAGCTCCTTGAGCCCCTTTTCCTGCAGCAGATCGTTACCGCAGTAATCGAAGACCGGGCCGAGCAACACAACTACATCCAGCTCCTGGGCGAGCTTGACAACGCCTTCCATCTGCCAGATTGATTGCGGTGTAGCAGTGGCGATGATTGAGGGCTTCTCCCCGAGCGATTTGGCCAGTTTGATACTTTCGATCACCTTGTGATAGCCGTTTATTCCTCGCTCCAGCCGGTATTCTTCGGCATCGGTTGTGGAAAGCGAAAACTTGAGGTCATCGACCAAGCCGCGGATGTCATGGGCGAAACGCTCGTAGAGTGTCCCGGTATTTGCCAGGCTGGTAAAGAATCCGAGCTCCTTGGCTGTCTTGAGAACTGTCGGCAGTTGGCGATAAATCAACGGCTCCCCGCCGGTGAGGTCAAGTACTTTTACGCCCAACCGTTTGAGGGCATGCAGGTTTTCTACAACCGCATCGAGAGCCGACTCTTTGATTGGGATGTTCTCCGGTTTTACCGGTATGTCGCAGTAAGTGCAGCGCGAGTTGCATTTATATGTGAGGTAGTAATTGCACATTAGCGGCGGCACGAGAGTACTTCCTCATTTTGGAGAGACCCATCATACATTAGGCAAAGCCTGTGCTAGCGGTAGGGCAGTCGCTTGAAAAGAAGGCTAACGCTGTTGCGGGCTAATATTACAACTTTCTATTCTGGGGACGGGAACACGGCGCTGATAGCATTGGTCTTTTGTCCTGGGTAGTGTGGTGGCTTGGGCGACACACTGGCAACTGTTGGAGGGCAAAGTGTTTGCTTGGGCTGCTTTTCCGATTGCTCTCTGACAACGTCACTCACATCATTCAGTTGAGCCGGGTTGAAATTAGCTTGCAGTTTGTTTGCGCGAACATTCTTTTAAGTTATGCTGAGTACACTCAGGCGTCTGAAGGAAACATAAGAGGTATTTGATGGTGCATGCAAGCATTCTTGACAGTCAAAAAGCATCGCTTTTGATCGTCGACGTTCAAGAGAGCTTTCGGAAGGTGCTCCCCGATCTGGCAAATCTTACTCGCAACATCGCCATTCTGGTGGAAGCAGCCAAGATCCTCAAGTTGCCGGTGATCTTGACCGAACAGTATCCGCAAGGCTTGGGTAAGACAGTTTCTGAAATTACTGCATGTCTGGGCGAGCACAGTTACTTCGAAAAAAATTCTTTTAGTTGCCTGGGCGCCGACGGCTTACTTGAAGCGCTATCTGACTCGGGACGCAAGCAGGTGATCGTCTGTGGAATAGAAGCGCATGTTTGTGTAAATCAAACGGTACATGATCTTCTCAATGAAGGGTATTGCGTTCATCTGGTGGCTGATTCGGTTTCAAGCCGAAATCCGAAGAACAAAGAAGTTGGTATTGAAAAAATGCTGCTTTCCGGAGCGCTGCCATCGACGGTCGAAATGGCGCTATTCGAACTGTTGGGCAGATCAGGAACGGATAATTTTAAGGCTGTACAAAGGCTAATCAAGTAACCTGTTACCTGCGGAATCCCTTCACGGACGAATCAGCTTGTGTCAAAGATCAAGTCAGCCAGCGAGGATGCGAGTCTAATGGGCAGAAGATTGGCTGCACTCGCTTGCGTTCTGGCTGTCGCCTTCGGCGGTAGTTCGGCGCTGGCCCAGACCGCTCCGGGGATGACCGGCGGTAATACTGCTGGTGGTGCACCGGACAGCGCTCCGGGTGGACTGGTTGCGCCAGCTCCTGAGCCGGCTGCAGCAGGTTCGGTCGCTGGTCCTGGCTTTACGCCCTCGGCCGGCGGATATGCCGGTTACGGAGAGCCGAGCCTACCGGGCGGTGGCACGGTTCCACCATTTGCCCGACAAGAGATAGACAATCCGTTTCAATTCAACAATCAACGGGCTCCGGTCGGAGATCCGGCGCTGACCGGCACGATGGGTTCGATGGAGAGCATTCCGACCGAGTTGCCCGGACCCGACCGGCTTCTTCCGTTGGGCGGAAAGTTGCCTCCAATCAGGTTGGAGGCTATTTACAATGAGCCGGTAAACCTGAGAGATTGTCTGGTCTACGCAATCCTTCACAACCTGCCGATTCGCATTTCGAGCGCCGGCGTGACCTCTTCGAAATGGCTTGCCGTTGGCAAATTTGGCGGCTTTCTACCGAATATGAATATGTATGCGCTCGATCAGCTTCTCTCCGGGTCCTCTTTGATTGGCGGTGTCATTCCCACCACGTTTCACACACCCAATGCGCAGGCCCAAGCGCAAGTGCAATGGAGTCCGTTTCAGGGTGGCAGCGTGCTGTTTGGCTCTCTGCAAGCTTTGCACCAGTTTAGAGCGGCGCGAGCCGGTTATCACGGAACAATCAATGACAATCTGTTGGCGGTCGGCTTGGGCTATTACAATCTTTTGCTCAATCAAGCGCTTCTGCAGATTCAGATTCGGGCCGTCGATGTTTCGCGCGCTCAGTTGGTGCTCAATCGGCAACTCGAGCATGCCGGGACCGGCACTCGTTTCAACGTCTTGCAAGCAGAGACTCAATTGGCCTCGGACGAGCAGAACTTATTGACTCAGCAGGTGAATTTCCGTAAGTCGGCGATTAACCTGGCTACTCTCATGAACCTGAATCTTGGGGTCAATATCGTGCCGTCAGATATTGAGATCAAGAAGGTCAGGTTGATCGACCCAGCGCTTGATATTAACGGATTAATCAATATCGCTATTTTCAATCGTCCTGAGTTGCAACAGTTCAAAGAGCTCAAGATAGCTGCTCGACGCAATATCCAGTTGCAAGCGGCACCACTTTATCCGCAGATGCAGTTTTTCGGAAGTGTGCAGGGCAATGGAGCGACTTTCAGTCGAAGTACGCGAGTGGTCTCAGGCTCGCCGACGGTAGTGGCCGTTGAGGGTCCGCTCTTGCCGGCGCCGCCGGTGCTTCTTACTTCGGGAGCACCGTTGGCTGGAACCGTACCGATTTATCCGGCTGGTGTGACGCTTACTCGAGCTTCAATTCAGTCCCGGCAGATGCGCCTGTCCTATACGATGGGTTGGCAGGTCAACTGGAGTTTCAGCGGTCTGGGGGTTCCTAATGTCGCCAACATCGAGTCGGCTCGCGCGCTGGCCAAACAGACTACCTTGCAGGCTAATCAGCAGTTGCTCAACGTTCAAAATCAGGTGCGGACTTCCTATTTGAACAGCCAGACCGCCGAGCGGTTGATCGATGTGTCGTCCAAAGCGGTGGTATCTTCCTCCGAGCAGCTGCGTCTGGCTCGGGTCCGGTTAGCCAATGGTGTCGGTACGAACATCGACGTTCTGCAGGCGCAACAAGTTTGGGTGCAGGCGCTGGTGAACAAAGCAAGCGCTATCATTCAATACAACAACGCTCAAGTGCAGTTGTTGCGCGACATCGGGCTGATTACTGTCGATACGCTCACATCTGGTAAGCTCGTACGCGGATAGCGCCGACTTGTAAGTTAGGGAATGCCGCTTGGCGTATGAGCTGTCTCCAGCGATTCGCGGACAGCGGTGCGTAAGGCATCGAGCCCTTGAGACACGTACGAGGACATGCGATCTACGCTAATGCTAATGACCGTGCCGGCGATCACAACGATGAGGATAAGTAGCACGGCTAGATTGAAGAAGTTTCTGCTGACGGCGTCTTTGTAGCCAATTGAGATCTTCTCCAGCACTTTTACGCGTGTGTCCAGCATATTCAAAAAGGCAGTTTGACGCTCTTCGATTTTCAACCCCATATCGACGACATTGCGGTCCATGCGCTCCTTGAGGAAGGTGACCTGCTTTTGAAGCTCGTTCATATAGTCCTGCATCGAATGAGTTGCCTCAGCGGCGACACGGTCTGTTTTCGCTTGAGCGTTTGATTCGGAATTCGATTTATGCACCTCGCGAATCAGCAGCTTCAGCTTGCGCAGCTCTTCGTTGTTTACCTCTGAGATGTCTTTGAGCTTTCCTTCCAAGTCGTTAAGGCGGACATTCAAGTTGACCAGCGATTCAGTCAAAAGATCGGTCAGGCTGTGGATGGTTTTGATTACCTCTCCTGATTCTTGATAGACGTCGCGAACCTTTTCATAACCGCCGCTAAAAGTTGGATCGGTGCTATGAAGGGTGGCGAATTCGTAACCTTCAAACGGTTCAAAGTGAGGAATGACTCCGCTGTCGCCTTTTTCGACTCCAGTTGCCCCGAGCAACAAGTCAGTGGTCGAGATCTCTTCGGAGGATTGCAATTGATTGATGCGCTGCGAGATGTGAGCTTCCAAATCATCGAGGGCCGGTTGACCTTCTTCAGCGGGTTGATCGACTTCGTTGTCAGGTGAAGCTTTCTTGGACGGCATTATAGGACACCACGCCAGTAGGACCGCATCATGTACATTCCCAAAACAGCCAGGCATTAAGCGATCGCCTGCGGTGGCAAACGCCGCTGTTTGCGAAGTATTCTTGGTCAGCGGCTCTGGCGTTTATTAGTAAATTCCCCATCGACAGCAGCTGCGAGCTGATTTACCCTATTGCTGCTTGAGATCGCGATCGGATGCTGGAGCGGCAGCGCTCGCAGCTTGCGAGCTGACGATCGACAGCCTTTGACCGCTTGCTTGAGAGGACGACAGTTGGACTTTGCGCTCAATTTAGCGACTATCTTGCTTGGCGGCGCGACGATCGTTTTCATCGCCTTTCCTCATCTTTTGATCGGTCGGGGAAAGGCGAAATCCGAAAAGGTCGGAGCGGTCTATTGGGGTGTTTATGACGGACTACCCAATGAAGAGCCGGAGATCTTGAAGACGATCGAGGTCAAAAAGAAAAACGGCAAGGAGAAAGTCGTTGCTGGCAGCGCGACCTATGCGATGGGCAGACCGACGACGATCCGTTAGTTCATTTGAGCTGAGTAAAATGATTTAGGCGCCGGTGAATACCGACGCCTAAACCCGTATTGGTTGTTCTGGAGGAGCTTTAGGTCAGTGCTTAATGCCTCATCGCGTCTACGAGGTCTTGGTAGAGACCGGCTAACTGAATAGTGACGCAAGCAGTGGATGGCTCATCTTCGGCGTACTTTGAGAATTCGGCGGCCTTCCTCTGAAAGAGGATGCGAAGCCTTTCATCGAACGTTTGGATGTAGTTGGTCATGAGATTGGCCTTTCTAGCGCAAAGCAGAGCCGAGCGTGGGAGCTCGAGATCTAGTAATCAAGTTGAAAGAGAAGGTGAATTAATTTTGTCTCAAAGGGTTGCCAAGCTCAATACCTTTGCGCAAAAAAATTGGCAATCTCGCTGAATTTAATCTGGGGGAGACTTTGCTAAAGAAAGAGAGAGTTCTCGGAAGAACCCTCTCTTTCTCAAACGTCCTAACAGTCTCTTTTACCGACGCTTGGCTTTGCCGGCCTTTTGGGTGGTCTTTTTTGCGGCCGGTTTGGTGGCTCCCGACCAGGATTTCTGGCGTGAACGACCGTCTACCACTTCCTTGAGCTCTTGTCCGGCGCGGAAGGCCGGGACGCGGCTGGCAGGAATACGCAAAGGAGCCAATGTCCTTGGATTGCGGCCAGTTCTTGCCTGCCGGGTGCGGCGTTCGAAGGTGCCGAATCCGACCAGAGTAATCTTTTCACCGCGTGCAAGCGCCCCGGTGATGGAGTGAAGAATGGCGTTGACCGCCCCGCTGACCACGGTCTTGGGTTGCCCGGTGATATCGGCGATATCGCTTACAAGCTCAGCTCGGTTCATTTCGTTTCCTCCTTAATGAAAAACCAGCATGTGGTCTCCAAGTCGGGGATGTTACCACTGCAAATTCCTTAAGACAAGACAATCAAGTCCGTCCGTCAAGAATTTATCAGCAGAAGTGAAGCCTGCTGACTCGGTTTCCAAAAACGGAAGCTTCAAGAGAATCTGACTTGCGTGGTCGGACAGTCACGATCGGCTGGTTGAAGCAAAACCGTTCGAATCAAGGAGGCTGCCAGACAGCGCAGTTTTAGAGTTGCTTGCGCCACGGCGCGGAGACTAAGCCGGCGTCAAACGACAGTGCCGCTGAAACCGCTTACAATAGATATGAAAGTATTAGCGAAAGCGGTATATGGCTCATTCAGGATTCCCGCATCAGCCAACTCTTCGGCGGTTACTGAGCAGCGAGGCTCTTTCGGAGGCGCTGGTAGTGTCCGGAGAGGATCGTTTGGACCGAACTGTTATGCAGGTGGTTACTTCGCTCTCTCCAGCACCGCGGGCCGGCAGTCTGGTGGTTGCGAAAGCCGGAGCGCTTGGCAATCTGGAAGCTGCGGAGATCAGTCAACTGGCTGGGCTGGCGGTCATCAAGCCATATGTGGTGCCGGCAGAATCGGCCGGAATGCCTTCGCAACATGGATTGTTCGGCTCAAGCGCACTTGCTTCAGTCGGCCTGGATGTCGAGCTCCAGCGTTTGGCCAAATTGTGCCTCGAAGCTGAAATCCCGTTGATTGTAATTCCTGGATTCGGCGACGCTAGCCAATCGGCAGATGATGTGCGGTTGGCATTTTTAGGTGAGTTGAAATTGGCTGCAACGCGGATGCATGCTCATTTAATATCGCTTGCAATTTCAGCTGGGATGTCCGGACTGATCGAGGAGCTCTTTACCTGGGTCAATCGCCCGCTGGTGATCGAGACTGTTGATTTCAAAGTAATCGCCTCCAAGAATATGGGTCCGACGCCGGTAAGCCAACAGCGTGCGTTGACTGAGGAGCTGGCAGAGGAGATCAACCGACTTTTGCGCTCCCAGGAAGAGTACGGACTGCCCGATTTGGCCTTGCGTCCATTCAAGGTCGGGCGGCGGCTGGTCTTTCCAATCATTCATGCTGATGGAGTAGTCGGTTATCTTTCGGCAACGGTCAGGCCGACTGACGATATCGACATAATCTCAGAATTTATGATTCCGGCTGCGCTTGCCTGCATGGTCGATTTCAGCCAGCGTAGCAAGGAAGTTTCGACATTTACCGCGACCCAGCAGAGTTTGTTGAAAGATCTTTTGTCTGGACGAAGCCTTTCAGCCACAGATCAGGAGAGATTGGACAGACATTTCAGTTTTGATCTTTGCGACGGACTGCTGGTGTTTGCGGTACAGATAGTCACTGAACAGAATCAATTGGCGAAAGGAGTGCAGTGGCCGACCGAGCCCTGCGTGTCGACTGAAATTGAAGGAACGCGCGTTTTCGTCGTTCCTTACGATCGCAAGTCCGGGCGCACCTGGCAGCAGGAGTCGGAAAACCTGATTGGGCTTTTAAGGAAAACCGTGCCGGAATTGAAAGTACAACTGGGTGCCGGACGGATTACCGAAACGACTTTGGACTTGCCGGAATCCTATCGCGAAGCCAGGCAGGCGCTCATTATTGGGTCGATGGTGCACGGTGATCAAGAATTCGCAGTCAGCTACGGCGATCTGGGAGTCAAGCGCTTGCTCTATCTAGTCTTCGATCACCCCGAGCTAGATCGGTTCTACGAGGAGAACCTCGCTCCGCTGGAAAGTTATGACGCAGAATGGGAAAGCGAACTGGTGCCGACGCTGGCTGTCTATCTAAAAGAGGGCGCAAATCTCAATTCGGCGGCGCGGGCCTTGTTCATTCACCGTCATACGCTCCGATACAGGCTCGAACAGATCGCCGATATCCTGAAAGTCGATATCGACTCGCAAGAAGTTTTGTTGAATTTGCAGATCGCCTTCATGATCAAAGATATGAAAGGGAAGTCACCGGCTTGACAAGACTGGCGGTTGAAGTGATAGCGGTGACGAAGCGTTTTGCGAGTTTGTGCGCGCTGGATCAGATCAATTTGGAGATTCGTCCGGGAGAATTTTTCAGTCTGTTGGGTCCTTCTGGTTGCGGAAAGACCACGCTGCTTAGGATGATCGCCGGCTTCGAGAACCCCAGTGCCGGGCGGATTTTGATCGATGGGGCCGAAGTGGCCGGCGTGCCACCACACAAGCGCCCAGTGAATATGGTCTTTCAGAGTTATGCGCTCTTTCCGCATCTGACAATCTTTGAAAATGTCGCTTTTGGCTTGCGCGCCAGCCGAACGGTTGCACGGCAGCAGATTCCTGAGCGGGTTGAGTGGGCACTGAATTTGGTGCGCTTGCAGGCGATGGCCAACCGTTTTCCGGCGCAGGTCTCCGGTGGTCAGGCCCAGCGAGCGGCGCTGGCAAGAGCGATCGTTAATCAGCCGAGAGTCCTTTTATTGGATGAGCCGCTCTCAGCGCTCGATTTGAGAATTCGTCAGGAGATGCAGGAAGAGCTCAGCCGCTTGCAACGAGAGCTGGGCATCACCTTCGTTATGGTTACGCATGATCAAGGAGAGGCGCTTGCGCTCTCCGACAGAGTCGCGGTTTTTTGTCAGGGGCGGCTGGAGCAAGTCGGTACTCCGGTCGAAATATATGAACGACCAGAGAGCAGCTTCGTTGCTGATTTTATTGGACAGACGAATCTCTTGGACGGCAATGTTGTCGAAGCAGATGGCAGCGGTGACTATTTGAGGGTGCAAACAGCTGGAAAGTTTCAGCTATGGGTCAGAAGTGGTGGCAAGACAGCCGCTCTTGACCGGGGCAGCGATGTCACGGTCTGGATGCGAACGGATGCGCTCAAACTAAACAGCGGATCGGCATTCCAGGATGCCGCGGGACCGCCTGGCGGCAATCAAGTAAACTCCTTTCGTGCCATTGTCTCCAGTTGCAACTATCAAGGAGCGACAACCAGTTATCGGCTGCAAGTTGATGGCTCTTTCTTTCTGACTGCCTCTTGTAACAACTACCCGCAAGTGGCATTCAGACTGGGAGAGGAAGTGACAGTGTCGGTAGGGGCAAATCAAGTTTCGATCTTGCCTGCCAGTCCGGTGAAAGCAGGCTGATTTCTCCCGGAGCGAGTGGCAGTCAATGCTCTCGACAAGGAGATTGCTGCTGAATAGTTGGTAGCAGTTGCGGCCGGGCAGTTGGCAGGCAGATAAGCTATTGGGTTTGCAGTGTTTCGGCAAAGAGGAGCCAACTTACTGTTCCCCAGTAAAACATAAACAGCCACATAAACGCCGGTATCCAAAATTCTCGCACCTGCCTTTCAGGATTTGCTTCTCCGACCAGGATTGTCAGGCCGAACATGACGATCGCAAGTCCTATAAATGACGCCGGAGCCAGAAGCGGAAGTCCCTCTCGCCGGAATGCTGGCAATGACACCAGCGAGACTAAAAACCAGATTGGAAAGACAGTGATGAATATCTCTTTGAAAAGAGCATTGGGAACACCGAAGAGCGATACCAAAAACGGGGTAGCGATCACTGTCAGCGCCAACAGGACAGAACAGGCTGCATAAGTACGGGCATAAGTAAAAATCACAGTAAAGCAGATGAGCGAAAGCGGGATAACGGTGTGATTGGAGGCAGAACTTCACAGGACCAGAGACTCAGTTGATAGCAGGCTATTGAGCTCTTGTCTAGCTATTTTAGATCAGCTCTGGGCCCAAACTATGCGACTGCCACTTTCCAGCGTCGTAAGCTCAATCACTTTCCAATCCGAAAACAGCTCGGACAGCTCATCATCATTGTAGTAGCGTAAGAGCATCCCGCGTCTTCCTTTGTCTGTGTAGACGTGAGTGCCGTCATTGAGGCTGTAGTATTCGCCTGGTCCGGTGCCGACCTTGTCAAAACAACCAAAAAATGTTCCGCCTGGCACGAGAATCGACTTTAGTCTATGCAGAGTGGTTCGGGTCAAATCGGCGGTAAGATGCTCGAAAATCGAGTTGGCAACAACTGCTTCAAAGGAGCCGTCCGGATACGGTAAATCAGCGATGTCGCCGGTATCCAGTTGAATCTCATGCCCCTCTTGCTCGGCCCATTGCCGGGCCAACTCGATTGCGTGGGCGGCCACATCCATTCCGGAGACATAAAATCCTTGTCGGGCCAGGAAGATTGACAACCAGCCGCTGCCGCAACCGAGATCGAGCACTCGTCTGGCGCCGAAGTCGCTCAATTTCTCGGGTATTGTTGCCAGGTAGGGCAGGTCGGGAAGCTGAGTGTAGGGTACTTTAACCATGTTCCAGGCTCTTTCCCAGAATTCGATATTGGCCCTGTACACGTCCGACTTGAGCCAAGCGTCTAGGTCTGAAGCAGTTTGAATGTTATTGTTGCTTGTCATGGGATCGGGTGGACTGCTATTTGTGAATTTTGGCAGGACGTCAAGACTATGTCCCTTTCTACCAGGGAGAGGCTCGTTTAACAAGGTCTGAGAGCTTTCAATCCTCGTTTTAGTTACGATCGAGCCGGGTATTCATTCTGATGGGGGCCCGCCCACGATAGGACAGCTCAGGGAGAGACGAGTTTGCAGCAGGGACGAGCACAATTGCAGATGATGCTCTTGCAACAAGCCGGCAACGGCTCGCTGCCGCTCAGCAACTTGTCTCCCGATACATTTCTCGGATTTCTAAGAGGTGTCGAGCAGCTTATTCTCGATGAGAGAATCAATCCGATCATTGTTTACTGGTCCAGCCAGCAGGCTAAGCGGTTGTTGCCGAAGGGACAGCGCTATCGAGAATTATTGCGAGACGCGTTTTGTGTCTCCGTATTTTCCGAGGACAAGCGAGAGCCGCCGGATGAATGGTGCTTTCTGGTGGAGAGCCAGCAACTGTGTTTGATTGTCTACGGTCAGCAAAGTGGAGACATGTCTGCCGGACCGGTGTTTCAATGCAACGGATCATTCGATGCGCCGGTGGTCCGGCAGGCTTACAGTAAGATGCTGCCGATCTGGCAGTCTACCGATCTGGCGGAAAGCAATCGAGTAGAAGATGCACTCAAGAACATTGGGCAGTCAGCCACTAATCCTCTGATGGGGCAACGTTGCCGGCAGGAGTGGCCGGTGGTGAAAGTACCGACCAGAGAGATGCCATTGCTCATGCCGCCTGCCGCTATCCTTTCTGGTTTGGCGGGAGCGGCTGGTCCGGGTGGGCAGCTTGGACAGCAGCCGGCAACTGGTTTGTCCGAACCGCTGTTGCCTGGTCCAGAGCAAGATGCTCGCTATGGCGGGGCGGACTTCCCCTTTCACCGAGCAGAAGGTGCTGATAAATCAAACCGCCTCAATACTGTTGCCGACACGCAGTTGACTGTGCCCGCAAAGCACCATGCGCCGTCAGAGCAGCAAAGCGTCCAAAGCGTTCAAAGTTCGGAGTCGGCAATCTTCATTCCGCAAGCCGCTCAAGTAATCATCAGGGATATCATCGGGCTTTTACGACATTCAGACGACGTCTCATCAATTCTGCAGCTGGCGATCGAAAAGCTAACCATCATGGGAAAGGCCCATCGCGGACTGATCTGGCAGGTAGCTGATGGCGAACTGGCGGTGACGCAAGAATATTCGACCTCAGGACAAAACTGCTTCGTAGGCAACAAGCTTGATTCGCACGATTCGACCGGCATCCTTCTGGAGTTCTTGTCGAGATTTCCCGATGAGTCTTACTCCGGTGTAATTAGCGTCCCGGATACTCATCTGGATACGAATCTGCACAAGATGAGCCGAACGCTTGCATCGTTGATTGAACTCGGCGATGTGCGAGCAAGGATGGTCGCGCAGCTGAAATGCCGCGGCAAATTCTCCGGCTTTCTGGAGCTGCAGCAGTGCGGACAGACCAGGAGCTGGGGCGAGCAGGATGCTCAGGTACTGCAAAATGTCGCTGAAATGCTTTCCGTCCTGGTGCAGCACGAAATAGATCAAAACATGATCGAATCCGATGCGCAGGAGATGAAGCTGATCAATGAGATTGCCAATCTTTTCCGGGAGTCAAAGGGGCAACGTAGTCACGATGTGCTTGTCCAGTCAGTCAAGCTTGTGGCTCAGCACCTTGGGTTCGTACACTCGCAGATTTATCTTTACAGCCAGGAAGAAGAGAAGCTCGTGCCTCAAATCTCCGATGACCGGCATGAGCCGCTCGACTTTTCCGCCAAGACAAATCCGTTTGTTGCTGTTTATGAGGTTGGTCGAGTCAGAAAGATCAATCTTGAGCCAACCCGCAAGGGAGATCCGTTTTTCAAGCATGACATGGCACTGGTAGTGCCCCTGGTGTCGGAAGGTGAACGCCTGGGAGTGCTCGGCTTCTGGCAACGCATGCCAAATCAAACCGAGTTGCGCCAGAAGGACGAAGATCTCGTGCTCAATATCGCCGGCCAGTTAGCCGTGTTTATCAGAGCCGACCAGGCGATCGCTCAAGTGCGCGACGATCAGCTGCGAGGCGCCCTAATCAACAGAGTTTCTACTGAGATCAAGAGCTCACTCAAAGAAGTAGACCAGCTGCTCGAAACCCTGGTTGAGGCGCTGCAGGATTACTTCATGCTCGGCCTTTGTGTGGTATCACTCTTCGACAGCCAAGCTCAGGATTTTACCAAGACTAAGAGCACCGGGAATCTCGACGAAATCTCGAATCCTTTGGCCCCGAATTTCGGTGAACAGCTGTTTTTGACAATGCTGGACGAATTGAAGGAGGATAAACCGGTCTTTTTGACTCCCGAGCAGATCAACACTAAGCTGGCGGACAAGGGAATCGTCATTCCCAAGTCGGTAAAAATGGCTACACTTGTACCTTTAGTGCATGCGGAGCAGTTTAAGGCCGCACTATGTCTGGTATCAACCGACAGAGTCAGGCCATATCCCGAAAAGGACATGAATATGGTGGCGGATCTCGCCGAGAGAGTAGCGGTGGTAATCTCTCATGCCCAGCTCTACGCGCAGGTAGAACAACAGGCTGTGACAGACCCGATGACCGGTCTCTTTAACCGGCGACATTTCAACGAACAGCTCTCGCGCGAAATAGATCGCTTCCAGCGTCATGGTCACCCATTCTCGTACATTATTATTGACCTGGATTACTTGAAAAAAATCAATGACACGCTCGGGCACCAGTTCGGCGATGAAGCGATCAAGCATATTGCAGCGGTGCTGAAAAAGCAGGTGCGAGATGTCGATACGGCTGCTCGCTATGGTGGCGAAGAGTTCGTTATTCTCTTGCCGGTAACCGATACAAAAGCGGCAAGGGCGGCAGCTGAACGGATTTGTGCTGCGATCAGGGAAAAGGAGGTGGCCGGCATCGGGACTATTACCGCCTCAGTTGGCACTTCCACTTATCCGATCGATGCGCAGGATCGTGATACGCTGACAGAGCTAGCCGACCAAGCGCTTTACTTGGCTAAGCACCGCGGGCGGAACCAGGTCTGCTCGGTGGCGGAGGATTTGAAACCCAGTTTGGAGAAGAAGGGTCAGGAGGCTCTGGAGGTTCAACAAGAGATGATGGCGGCGAAAGCGCAGGATTCGGCCTCGGTCGATCTCAAACTGATAGCCGAGCACGGCATCCTCGGCATCATGGGTGCAATCGTCAAGATCATCGAATCGAAAGATGCCTATGACCAACATCGCTCGCCGAAAGCGGCAGAGTTTGCCAGCAAACTTGCTCACGCGCTCCATCTATCCAAGGAGCATGTCACTATCATCTCTTTGGCTGCAGTTTTACATAACATGGGCAAAATAGCGCTGCCGCAAGAGATACTTCAAAAGCCCGGGCCGCTCACTGACGAAGAGCGCAAGATTATCGAACAGAGTCCGGCCATCGGCGCCAAGATACTTGAACCGGCAAAGCATTTGCATCGCGTGGCTGCGGTGATCGAGGCGTATCACGAGCATTACGACGGTTCCGGCTACCCCAAACGTCTCAAAGGGGAGGATATCCCGCTGGAGTCACGCATTATCGCGCTTGTGGATGCTTACATAGCGATGACTTCCAATCGTCCTTATCGCAAAGCGCTTACGCATGAGCAGGCGGTCGATGAAATCAAGAAAGGGGCAGGCAAAGAATGGGATCCACGCTTGGTTAAGTTGTTTCTGGCGCTGCTGCAAAAAGAAGCTAGAGTTTAATCGCGCTGCCGGCGAATTGCTCATTGCTTCAGAGGTTTTCCCGGGAGGATTGGTACTTTCGCGAAGGTTCTTAACAATCTGTTAACAATTGCCGATTTGATCTTCTCAGCTTAGCTCGCGGCCGATAAAATAAAAGAAGATCGACCGAGTACGACAGCTCATTTTTTCAGCGGGCCACCAGGTGTTGGACCCCGAAAAAGTCTCACAATAACCGAGTGAGTCGAGCGGCAACGATCCTTGGACAACGTAATCGGTTTCTCGCGACGGCGAGTACGATAGGAGCAAGCCCCTTTGGGCCCGGTGGGTGAACCGGCAAAGGGGCTTGATTGCGTCTATTAACTTTTCGGTTCACTTGACTGAACTTACTCGGATTTCTTATATGCCATGCAGCTTACAGCTGATGGCCTCTCCGGTTTCAGGCAGAGCGCTGGGTCGTTGAAGCGGCAATCATCGCAAAGATAGCGATCGCCGCGCCAGCATCTGACCGCTCGTATCGTCAGCGCAGCCGCCGAGAGTCCAATTGTAAATAATACTGCCCAGTACATTTGAAGCCTTAGTCTTACTTCTTCGGTCGCTGCTTGTTCTTTTTCACCTTCACCAACGCCAGATAAAACGCTGATGCTACTACTGCCGCAATACTGGCAAGGAAAATCAGGTCATGCATAGTGTGAGCCATCAAACCTGATTTGATATTGCCTGCAGCTTTCGGAGATTTCCACTTCCACCACTACTACTTTGAGATTAAGCTCATCTGTTATGTGTAGGGGCGGCTCTGGCAGCCGCCCGTCCTTTTTAGTGATCGCTTTCGGGTGGCTGCTGAAGCCGCTCTTACCGGCTTCGATATTTTAACATCCTGCACAAAAGTGCCATTAGCCTTGGACAACGGCGCTTAACCAGCTCGCC
The DNA here is from genome assembly GCA_020050835.1 of Candidatus Obscuribacterales bacterium. Taxonomy (GTDB): domain Bacteria; phylum Cyanobacteriota; class Vampirovibrionia; order Obscuribacterales; family Obscuribacteraceae; genus JAGVKB01. The sequence goes on from JAGVKB010000137.1 coordinate 49,621, forward strand.
CGTAAGACAACCGCCCTCGTTCTCATTCTGCCGAAGAGTAGGGACCGCGGCTGCGATCGAGCGTCAAGGAAAGGGCCGCGGCCACCTTCATGATATCGGACAGGATGTCCTTGTCGCGCTTGTCATGTGACGCACGCAGGACTTTGAGCAGCGGGTGCTTGCCGAGCGCATCGATCACCGAGAAGTCGTTGACCACCAGGTTCAAGCTGCCGGTCGGTATGATCCGCATCCGCCTGCGGCCGATGCCATCGCCGGTCACTAACTCGCGTACGGCTTTGATGCCAGAGCTCATGATTGCAACTTCTTGTCCGGGTCTCAGCGTCGTGCTGTTCTTGCCGACGACCACTCGGATGGAGTTGGAGGCATGGTCAGAGAGGTCAAGGACGCGCACCAAATCCTTTTCGACAGACACCACTGCCGCCGAGCCAGATTGGGCAAACACACTGGTATTTGGAGCATCGACCCGCACATCTGAGTCACTTTGAAGCAAAATCTGCCCTTGAGTCAGCCGATAATGGTTGCTTCCGATTTGCTGGACGCTGGCTCCGGCTGTCACACGTAGATCGGACGAGGTGATTGCTGGCGTATAAGCCACGAGCTGAAGGTTGCCGTCATCCTGCCAGCGATAAACTGCCGGTGTCGCCAGGTCTCCTAAGGAGACTGGTGTAGTCGCCACTGCGTCCGTCCGCCAACCGGCCGGCTTAAGCGAGGCGAGCGGTATCTGTGCGCCTCGCAGCTGACCGATGGCAGGTTGGCTCGAGGTGGTCGGTGCCTCATAGGCCTTTTGTCTGGTATTCGGCGCAGTCGATTCGTTGTTGGTGGCCACAGCTCCGTATTTTTTCACGAGCTGCTTGTATGGCCAACTTATGTGGCACAAGGGCGGATTATTGCCGATCTGAATGCAGCAATTGAGCAAAGGCTCTTTCTCCAGAATCCTCTTGACCGGCACATTGCTGGCCTTGCGAACGTTCATGCCGACCTTCTGAATCGCTCCACCGACGTATTGACGGTCAACTCCGTCGATTGGAATCAGCTCTTCGTCGGCGATGTCTCGATTTGCCACCAGTGCTTCTTCGCCGCTCTTGAGGCTGGCCAGCTCCGTGCCATTCTTGCTTATCTTGGCGGCATTCTCAGAAGGAGAGTCGAGGATTGTGACTCGAACCGGCTTGAGCTCGCGCCCGTCGATGAGCGCAACTGTATGTGGTGCCAGGTCCACTGTCTCGTCTCCGACTACCATCGATAAACCATTGTTGCCTGCTCCGATGAAGACTCGGCCTTCAGTAAGCACGAAGTTCTTGTTGCTGTCCACCTCGAAGACCGAACCAACTGCACCTTGCACGTAAGTGTCGTGCAATTTGCCGAAGTTGTAAGCGCCGCAATCGGAAGTCGCCACAAAGGACGTGTTCTGCGCCGGCATCGTGTTGAAATCTTGAATCTGAGTTTGCTGCTGGACCGGGGGAGCTGGAGTTACCGGTGGGGTCTTGTCGGTTGGAATAGCGACCGGATCGGGCAGTTGCGAAGTCGTCTCTGTCGGGGGTACAAAGGTCGGTGGTGGTGGTGGCGGCGGCGGCGGTGGTGGCGGTGGTGGCGGTGGTGGCGGCGAGACGAGCGTCGGCGGATTCATCGGCGTCGAATGAACAGGAGGGGGCGGCGGTGGTGGTGGTGGTGGTGGTGGTGGCGGTGGTGGTGGCGGTGGTGGCGCAGTGAGTAGTGGTGGAGCAAACGAGGAGATCGACCAGTTTTGCAGATCCACATCCGGAGGGTCACGCAATATGAGCGCGCCGCCATCGACCGTGATATTGCTGCCTGTGATGGTGATCTGACCACTGCCTGTGCTCACTAGCTTGAAGAGCGCTGATCCGCTGGGTAGAGAGAGGTTGCTGCCGGGAGAGTCCAGGTCGAAGCCGTTATTCAAAAGGATGGTCTTGCTATCGTTGTCGGCATCGATTAATCCCTGGCGATTGTTGAAGAAGTGCTGATCGGCCAGGAGCGGAGCGCTGAAATTAGTAATTCCGGCGCCGATTTCAATGGCACCGCCGACGAATCCGGCCAGTGTGCCGGCTGCCCGAGCCAAAATGGAGTTGTCGGTTCCGGAGCCTTCGACATCGTTCAGGGCCAGAAGTATTACGTTGCCGCCATTGGCGGTGATATGAAGGTCGCCGTCAGTCGGCACTACCAGCGCTCCAGACAGGTAGATATCCCATCCTCTCGCTTCCATTCGAACGTTGCCGCCGTTGGCTGTGTAGTTCGATGGCGTCCCTACAGTTGAATGGAGCTCGATGTCATAACCGGAGATCATTGTAAGATTGCCCGAGAACGGGATTTGATTGAGCGGGTCGGCGAGCACTCCCGCTGGCGGTGCCGGAAAGGCGAGCTCACCGGCTTCGACGTTGACCCGGTCGAACGCTTCAATAATCGGTCGTTTGGAGGAAGATCCTGTGTTCAAGACTGTCATTGTGACGTCGCCATGCCCATGAATATTCGCATGCGATTGAAGCTCAATCGTCGGCACGGTGGCGAACAGTGTATCTAGTGCGTTGCTGACGGTGATGTCGATAGTCGAGCGGGAAATCAGCTGTGTATGCCCGATTATCGCGTAGGGTTCCATATCAGCCACAGTCCCGGCTACGTCGTTGTTTACGTCGATCGTTATAGCACCGTCGGCAAAAATGACATTTGCTCCGGATTGGCCGGTGGCTACCATCTGTTGGGCCGAGAGCGCAATTGTGCCGGAAGTGCTTATCCCGCCATCGACAATCGTCTGGTAGTTGGCGGACAGCGTTACTGAAGGAACACCGCTGCCGGCGCCCTCAGACAGAGCCAAGATACTGCCGGTCTGCCTGACTGTAGATTGGAATGGAGTCCCGCCGGAGGTAAGGAAGCCTGGCCCGCCGTAGGCTCCATTGGTGTATGAGTAGTTGCCTCCCACTGATTGTGGTTGCCTGGCCAGGATAGATACGTTACCGGCGGTATGATCGTCCGGGAGAGCCAGGTCTCCGGTGTCGACAATGCCGTTCAATTCGATAGTATAGGGACCAAAGGGGAAAGACCCGTCTACGCCTCCGGCGATGGCTACTACGTGACCTCCGGTTCCGGCGCGAGATTTTGTGAAGATGTCGGAGAGTGTTATCCTGCCGCTGGCGCCGGACGAATCGGAGCGAGCGGCTGTGAAAACGAGTCCTCCGGTACAGTTGCAATTGGCGGAGGTGGAGATCGACGAGCCGGACAAAAGTACGCTGCCGCCGGCTGTCGACGGGCTGCCCAGGAAGAACTGCATTGATGGAAAGGTTTGATTAAGTGCAATTGTCGGCGTTACGCTGAAACCGGCGATGGCGGTGAAGGTACCGCCGGCGCCGGTTTCGGCGGTGGCATCAACGGTCGGGGCGCCGGAAATGGTGTTCGTCGCTAATAATGTAATGGCACCCGCGCTTCCGCTGGCTGCCGTAGAGGCGGTTTTGATGCTGTTTCCTAGTGTAATGTTGCCGGTGGTGCTGGTGCCGGAGCCATCGCTGGCGGCAATGGTCACCGGGCCGCCGTTGGAGCTTGCCGAAGAGGAATCGACCGACAGGTTGGTCAGATCTACATCTCCACCGGCGGTGGACCTGCCAGTGAAACTAAAGTTTGTAGCTGCTGAGTTGGTGGTGAAGTTGAAACCGGCGACTATATGCAAGCTGCCGCCGCTGTCGGAGCCAGCCGAGCCGCTTCGAGCCAGAGACAGAATATTTGTGCCGGCTGCATGGCTGTAGCTGACGTTGTTTCGAGCGACAATGACGATATCTCCTGGCATGCCATTGGCTGCAGAAGAGTCGTAGAAGGTGCCGTTCATAGTAATGCCACCACCATCGGCAATTAGCCTGATGGTGGCGCCGTTGCCGCCGAGCGCGCCGCCGGTGGCACCAACCGAGCCGACCGTAATCGTATCGGCCAGCAAGGTGACGATTCCGGCATCACCATTGGCATCGGGAGCGGCTCCCCGTGATGGGGCGAGCGCAGCGGAGGTGTCGATGAAATCTTCGATGTGTATAAAGTTGGCGTGTTGGAAAGTCACGTCTCCGCCGCCGCCGGTCACCGCGCCACCACCGCCGGTGCCGAGCCCGCCTACGGCATTGAGCGATATGCCATGGAATCCGTCCGGTGCGTTGACCAGTATGTCGCCGCCGGTGCCGCGAGTTCCGGCGGCCGAGCTGTCGATCGCTGCCAACACTTCGACCAGTCCGGAGTCGGAGGAAAGGTCTACTTTGCCTCCGTCGCCGGTGCCGATGCCTTTCGAGAATATTTCCTCTCCGACCGAAATGCCGGTATTGGCGTCGAGCGTTACATCTCCGCCATCGCAGCAGATCGGGCCGCCTCCGCCACTAGCCAGTGCGCTCGATCTGATGAAACGGTCGATTGTGATTGAGCCGGTCTGGGCTCTGACAAATATCTCTCCGCCGGCGCCACCGGCATGACCACCTTCGGTGTTGAGGCTGATAGCTGTTACGCTCCCGTTAGCCCGCAATTCAATATGACCGCCGTGTCCGGTGCCGGTCAGTGGACCAGCTGGACCGCCGGACCGAAACCCATCGCCAGTGGCGCCGACTTGGCCGACGTTGATGTTGCCGCCCAGGAAGGTCTGAACCAGAATAAATCCGCCACCGCTGCCGTCAATGCCGCCCCATGCAGAGATGCCGGCGTTAGTGACGCCCACTGGCAGGTGAATGTTAAAATCTCCGTCGGCGTCGACCAGCAAGACGCCGCCGTGCCCGTTGCCGGTTCCTGTCAGTCCAATGCCGGGTTGGTTGGTGTTTGGGCCGATATTAACATCACTTTCTGATTGGATGAGAATCGCGCCTCCGTTGCCATTTGGTCCGGCAGCTGCCGGCGTGTGGGCTGCTGCGGTGAGGAAGCCGGTGGTTAAACCGCCCTGGAAAATGATCAGCTGAATCGTGCCGGCATCGCCGGAAAAGACTCCGCTGCCGCCATTGGCGTTGAAGCCTGAGCCGAGCGGCGTGGTAATGCCGGTACTGGCGAAAAATTTGATGTCGCCCGTTCTACCGCCGGTCAAGGCGGTGGTAACTATGTTCTGCGCTAATGTTATGTTGATAGCTCCAGTCGCTACGTCATAGCGTATGTCATGCCCGTTGCCGCCGGTCGCCCCGCTGATGGTGATGGCTCCGGCGGTAGAGATGTTGTCTGGAGCACGCAGCTGTATGGTACCGGCATCACCGCTACCATTAGTGCTACCCCGTGTAGAGACGAAATTGGCGATTGACAGGCTGCCCGCCTGGTGAATTAGGTTACCTACTTCCATATCTATGGATCCGCCGTCTCCGCCATCGATGCCACCGATCGCCTGCACTGCCCCCAGGAGATTGATGCCGTTGCGAGCTCTCAGGCTCATCCAACCGGCGCTGCCGACACCACTCAAAGAACCGGGAGTGCCACCATTTAGCCCGCCGGCGCTGGTGTTTAACTGTCCGCTGGTGACTGTTCCTTGGGAGATGATGACATGGTTGCCGCCACCTCCGGTGGCTAGTCCGGTTCCGGTGCCTTGTCCTCCCCACGAGGTTATCCCAAAACCAACCCCAAGGTCGGTGCCGATCGTGATGTCGCCATTGGCGTCGATGAAGACGTTGCCGCCTCGTCCAGCCAATGCGCCCATATTCTGGATGCCAAATGAGGTCGCAAATACGCCGGTTGGTGTAGTTTGCAGATGACCGCCAAGTGAAAATAAAAGGTCGCCACCATTTGCGTCCGCCGCGCCCAATTGATCGGTTCTGGCTGTAATCCCAGATGTCGTAAGACTTCCGGTGACGGTTGTAACTGAAATATTGCCTGCTTTCGGCGTGCCAACACCGACCGGATCATTCGAGTTAAGGTTCGATACTTGTATATTGCTTTGGGCCGCGGCAAAGATCACACCTCCGCTGCCTGCGTTTGCTTCGGTGCTGAGCGAGCCGCCCAGGGCAGTGATGCCGCCTGCCGAATACAGCCATAGCCCGCCGGAATCTCCCGATGCTGGGCTGGTTGTCACGCTGCCATTGAAGACAAGACCGACAGTTGGGTCGAGGCTCTCTATATAGGCACTGTTGCCGTTGGTGGCGAACGATGCGATGCCGGTTACGGACGAGCCGTCGCGGATTGAAATGATGCGGTCTGCCTGGATGTCCGAGTCGGTAAGAACGCCCGAGCTGACTGTGGGCAGAGTTCCGAAGGCGGCGCTGGACAAGACGATGACATTGCTAGAGTCAAGCAAGGCAGCCGTTGCATTATCAAAATAGATGCTGTAGCCCAAACCGTCAATTACATCGGGCGGGGGAGAAGCAGAGTTGATCTGTACACTGAACAGTGAGATGGCGGATAAAAATGCCATTCCCGCCGAGTTCAGGTTTACGAAGCTACCCATTTGGCTTTGCTCGGTGACAACCCAAGAGCCTGTGCTGGTCAGATTGATAGCAGTGTCAGCGGATACCTCGCCTTGACCGGTCAAGACTAACTGGTTGTCTGTAGTAATGTTGACCGATCCGCCAGAGGAGCTGATCAAACCAGGTTGACTCGAGCTGTTCTCGTTTAGAATAAACAGCTTGCCGGCACCGGTGTGGGTGATGTTAATATCACCTGTGGTGCTGGCTAAGGTGCCGCCGACATTGATTATGTTCAAGTCTTTATCGGTTCCGGCTGAAGTGATGTTTAGATTGGAGTCAGCAAAGATGCCGCCTCCACCGGACGAGCTGAAGTCTCGTATCAACAGATTGTCAGTCTCGATGGTAATTGATTGATCGGAGGTAATAGAGCTTGCAGCAGGTAGTCCGAGAATGCTGAGCTCGGCTATCTCGGGTAAGGAGAGATACTCGGCACGGATGGAGACAGGACCAGCGGCGGTGATGGTGCCGTTGACGATTACCGCGCCGCCACCTGTGCTGGTGGCTGGTCCGGAAAAACCCGTGCCGGAAGTGCTGAAATTTCCGTGTTCATCGAAGGTGGCGTCAACAGACGGTTGATTGGTGGTAATTGTCACGGCTCCGCCGCCGGTGCCGCCCGTTGATTCTACGACTCCGGTTGTAAGGGCGATGCCGCCGGCCGCCGGGGCGATCAGGGTGATATTGCCGTTGGCACCAAGACCGGTGCCTGATGCGTTAATGGTAGTGTTGTTTGGCAATAAGATCTGCCCGCCGTGAGAGCGGCGACCGTCTACAAAGTTGCCGTCATTGGTCAGAGCCACCAATACAATGTCTCCGCCGGATTGATTGGCCCCGGTTGAGCTTGCATCAAAGACCGTCGGCGAGCGGAAAACTCCAGTTGCTTCGATATTGCCGCCGGTTATTGACGGTCCGCTGATATGAATCGGTGAGAGAACGTGCGTTTGATTTTGCGGATTCGTGTCCTCCGGCAGCACTTGGGTGTCGAGGAAATCTGGGTGGCTGGGGAATCCTGGAGTGTCTATCTGGGCGCCGGCGACGATGTAAATGTCGTGCCCTTGCCCGGAGCCGTTTTGAGTGGCGATCGTCAGTCCATTTAATATTTCTATATCGTTGCTGGCAACGATGGCCAGGCTTTCTCCCACTAGAATGTCTCCGAAAATCTCTATCCTGCCGGCTGCTGCGAAGGTTGGATCACCGGAGAGATCGATCTTTCCTAGTTTGAGAGTGCCGCTGCCAGACCAGACATGCGCGGCGGTGCCGTACGAGTTCACCAATCCAGTCGCTTGCCCGAGCAACGCGTCGACTGCTCCTTTCCCAGAATAGAGATTCAGGTCGCGCGAAAACCAGTTGCCGCCTACCAGGCTTGAGTTAGCCGCGCCTTTGAAAAGCGCGTCGCGAACGTTGATCGCTCCCAGCATCGCTTGAATCTGACCACCGGTGTTGTTAACTAACAGATTGCTGGTGATCAGGCTCGATAGATTGACATTGCTGTTAACTGAAGATATAACCCCGCTGTTGACGATACTGCCGGCGCCGGACATGAGGTTGACGGCTCCCAGCGCCTGCATCACCGGCGAAGAGCCGCTGACACCGGACGGCAAGGCGTTGGTGATGGTGCCGCCGGCATTGAGATTGAGATTGCCGGCGCTTGTAATTGTGCCGGCGTTCATGATATTGCCGATTGCATTCAAAGTGAGATCGAGGTTGGAGACGAGATTGTTCAGACCGGTGATGCCAGCTGTCGGCACAACCGAGGTGAGAAGAGCACCCGATTGATTGGCTATGTTATTGGCATTGATGATGGCATTGGTAACTGACTGATTCGATGACACTGCATAGAAGTTGCCCTGGTTAGTCAGGTTGCCGGCTAGATTCAATGTCGAGGCGGTGGCAAAATCTCTGACTGCGCTAACGCCTTGTGGAATGACGACGCTGCTTACAAATTGGCTGAACTTCGCACCCATCGTGAAGCTGCCGCCGACCGCATTGCCCAAGTCTCCCAATTGAATGCTCTGCTGATTGGTGGATACGACTTGATAGACCGCCAAACGCTCGGCAGGCGTGAGCAGAGTCGTGGCGTTGACTGCCTTGGTTGTCTCGCCGACTTGAATATTGACTGAATTCGATTGCACGAGGTGCTCGGCGGTAAGCGCTCTCTCGGTTGAATTGAGATCGAGATTGATCGGTGCCGGCGCGCTGTTGGAGCCACCGTTGTCGCCGGCGGTCTGAGCCCAGGTTGGCAATGGCACAATCAGCTGAATGCAAAGTAGCGCAGTCAGCAAATTGACAGTCCAGCCAAAGCAGGACTTTTTGGCCCGGGTTCGGGCGCTTATTAGGCCAAGCATTATTACGTTCCCCCGCGCAGCACTTTGAGGAGTGACGACAACCGCGTCTCGGTAGTAATCCCCCCGCCTATCCAGGAAATTTGGCGAAGTGATTCTCTTATTCTTGTTGCCTGGTAACTATCGAGCTTCCCCGGCCTTCGAGCCCGACCAACCATCTCTTGTTATTCCCATTATTTTGATAAATGAAGCATCTACTTATTAATAGGTAAGTTTAGATCGCTTAAGCAAACACGTGAGATTAAGTAGCGCGGTCTGGCTTGGTGCGAGCTGTCAATCATGTTCGGCGATGACGATCGTCATCCTCAACTGATGACCATCGGTCGATGACTCACCGGGAGCAAATCCGTACTATTGCGGCATCGGATCGGACGGCGACGGCGAGACAAGGCGGAGCCCAGCAAAGTTGATGAGTCCAGTCCGGACTTTCAGGCTACTAACTTACTAACAACCAACAATCATCAAATTTAGGAGGCTGCTCATGCGTACTTCTCTAACTAACATCGTGTCCAAAATTACTGTTGCTTCGGCTGTATTGGCTGGTCTTACAATGGCCGCGCCGGCGTTTGCTCAAGGCGACGTTTTCTCGGCAGGAGATCCCGGACAGCCGTTTCGATACAGCGCGATCACAGGCAGTCAAACCGACACCGTAAACCTCAGTCAAGCGCCGATGCTGCCCGGTGCATCGCATGGAACGATCGGTCCGAAAGATGGTGATGCTACTGCCGTTTTCGGAATTAACACCGCCGCGACGGTTCGAGTCAATAACCTGGCGAATCTCGAGGCTCTACTCAACATCATCGCCAACGGCATGGAGATTTTAGGAATCGCCTGGGGCGGACCGACGATGATCATGGGCTTTATGCACATGGCGGCAGGCACTCAAGATGCCATGAAGCGAGTTCTCTTCGGTTGTGCCGGCGTGACAGGTGGTCTGGCTACTCCCGGTATGATCAACTGGCTGGTAGCTTCCTGCCGCGATGCGAACCTCTTCAGCTAAGGTCCCAGCGTTTACCAAAAGGGGAGTCCTGCCAGCTTGCTGCCGGTGGGACTCCCCTTTTTACTAAGAAGTGAACTTCGAGGCAGTCATCCGATTGCGATTGACTGCCAGCCTCACTGTAGCGCTTGAAACTTTTCTTGCCCGCTGGCAGACGCTGCCTGTAGGTTCGAAGCGATCCAAGTTGGGATTGTAACATCACAGATTTCGGGTAAGCAGGTGTTCTTGCTGGCAGTGTTTAGCGGGTGTGCAGTTCAAGACCCACTGTTTTGCATTATGGTGCTGGCAGTGGTGGCAAGGCCACAACCGGCTCTACTGCCTGCGTTACAAATGTCGGGGTACTGTTTGCAGTTGGTACGAAGGGAATCGGTACCGGCAGCTTTACATCCATCTTGAGCTGGACCACAACCTTCCCCTTCGTCGGATCATTGGGATTGTCTCGGTCTATCGCTGTGTAATCACATGTTTTCAAGGTTAGATCTTGAACAAATCCGCTTTTCGCAAAAGATTTCAACGCGTTATCGGCCGCAGTTTTTGCATCAGTGGCGTTGGTTTGATTAGCGGCGGCTCGGGCCGCCGCCTTGGCATATTTATCGGCAAGTTGATTGCTTAGAACTACAACTGACATGTCCAAGAGAAAAAGCACGATCGGAATTAAGACGAGCAACCCGCCCATCATTTCAGCGAGTTGTTGGCCTGATTCCCTCCTGCTTCCACTGCGCCAAGACATCTCTACATTACTCCTTGTTCGGCAGGTTGGCTGCCTTGGTCGGGTCGGTAGTGTCAGTTAGATCATAACTAAGCGGGTCTTCCAGAAGTTGCTGGGTGCTGTACTGAAATGGAACAGATTCATTCAAGCCTGGTACCTTGACAAAAAACGGTACCGGCAAGAATGGATCCGCGGTCATCTTCGTCACGACTTCAACACTGATATCGTTGCCGACGCCGGCGCTAGCATAGTTAACCTTTGTGCTGATCGAAGCTGGGTCTACTTTAGCAAATGCGCCGATGCCTTTGGTTCTCCAGCTGTCAACGATTGTTTTCTTGATTGGTCCCGTGTTGTTCCTGGCTAGTGTGGCTCTTGTCACTGCTGACTCGCGCAATTGCCAGGCATTGAGCATATTGCCGCAATTGTAGGTAAGACCGAGCGCGACGAGATCGATCATCGGAAATAGCACTACCACCAAAATAATGAAGAGCACCGGTCCGAATTCGGCGATACTGGAACCATGCGCTCTCCGTTGATTGGAGGGCTCCCTGAACGAGCTGTTCATCTTTGTTTGCTACCCCCGCTAAATGCTAAGCATCTAATTTACATTATTCCCCCTTTTTTGCCGGATGCCAAGTTGTCCGCGCTTTAGTGGGTCAAGGTGGTTTTACTCAACAAGAGGAAGCTATTGTTTTTCCTTCAAGGAGAGGTAAATTTCCGAACCTTCGTTTCTATGGCTGACCTGCACACGGCAGTATTTACCCAGTTTGTATCCACTGAGGGTTTGAAACTTAGTGCCTGGTAATGGCGCTGACTCAGTCATTTTCCAGCCGCCGCCCTTAAGTGCTGCTTTATACCACTGCGTCACATTTACGTAGTTGTCTCCACTTTGAAGCCTGATTGTAGTGTTCTTGCCAAAGGCATCGGTTGAGGTATTTCCGGAGAGAAACTTTGCAGTTCCGTAAACGGCGATCGGAAATCCTGGTGGTGGAGATGATAGTTGTTGCTGGTTGGTCTGCTTGTGTAGCTCGGCATATGAGCCTGCTCTCCATTTCCAAGGTTTGTATGCCGGGTCTACTTTGGAGTTCTTCCTTTGACCTTGCGGACCGCGTTTGTCCTGCGTGTTGGACTGAGCTTCCGAAGACGGGATAGTAAGCAGGAGAGCAGCGCTGCTGATGGTTGAAATGACCAGGAATCTTGAACGAGTTGCCATATTAAGTATTGAGAGAGACACTGCAAATTCCTCCGCTCGACTAACCGCGATAAAAGTATACGTTGAAATTTCTAGTCGTTACCAGTTATTACCGTGAGCGTTCCACTAGTATGTGCCACCGATTGAATTGACAGAAACAATTTGTGAAAAAGTCGCCGTAAAGAAGAGGGGCAGACTTAGTCTGCCCCTCTTCAATCAGGTCCTGCAATTATCGGTCTTAGCAGGGTCCGCTGTGACTGCAGTTTGATTTGCAGGTAGCGGCGGTATTCGTGTCCGTGACATTGGTGTGGGGCTGAGCATTGATGCCCGCATGCCTGACTGCCCGGTCAATCTTCTTTGTACCTGCTGCAATTGCAGATTGGAATTTGTCTGGAGTCACATAATTGCTGCCCAGTGAGTTAATCAGTGCCATATCCGGATAGCACTCACAGGGACAGTCTAACGGTCTGCAACCATGATTGACACCGGCAATCAAATCGCAAGGAGGCGGCAGGCGAGGATCTTGATCGCCGCCTGCGCCCCGCAAGGTGTCAGGCTGGTTGAAGAACTCTCCCAATACACACTCTGCCAGCATACCACCGGAGCCGCTGCAGGGAGCCATCACATAGAAGTACCAGTGCCTGACGTCTGTAGCGCCTCCGTCGCCTAGCCCGGAAGCTCCGGTGGCATTATTGGTGAACACGGGGTTGTATCCCCAGTCGCCGCCAACCAGATACATTCCATCTTTTGCCGGGTAGCGTGGCCCGACATAGGCGATGGTGTTGCGATCTTTATCAAACGGATTGTTGGCCCGCACTGAGGTAGCGTCGATTTTTTCGCCGATCGGCCTGCCATCAGTGGCAACCAGTAATCCAACACCGTTCTTGGTGTTGCCGAGCTCGACGATTGAAGCTGCTATGTCGGCATTCTCCGTAGCCACTTGACTGGCCGCACGGCAGACCAGTTTTCCTTCTTGGTTGAGGAATATGTACGCGTCCTCGCCCATGGGCAGAGTCGGGTTGTTTACTCCGGTCAGGAAATTTCTCAAGTCGGCATCAGTCCAAGTCTTGAACTGGTCGGGGTCCATCTGTTTGATGCGTGTCACCATCCGCTCGCGGATCGCTTTGAGCAGGCCCAGTTCGCTGTTCGCTTCGGGGTTGCCCAGACTACCGTTTCCGAATAGCTTCTGATTGACTTCCGGGTAACTGTAGGCAGCCATGATGCCGGCTGGGCTATATGCTACACCAGTGTTTTCCGGGTAGAGCATGACTCTGACAGTTGTGCTCTTGGCAAAGAGTACGGACTTGGAGCTGTTTTCTGGCGGTCTGTTCTGACCGACTTCCTCCATGCCGGAAAATAGCTCGATACCTAAGCCGTTCGAGAAAGCATACTTGAACAGTTCGTGGGCGTCGGATTCGTATCCAGATGTGGACTGAATTCCGTCGAACTGCAGCGCCTTATTATTTTGATAGACCGTACCTGCTTTGATGCCAGGAGCCATTGTCCACAAGTGTGGGTGAGACCGGCTGCCGAATTCCATCTGATCGAGGTGCAAGTATCCTTTGCCATAGGTTTCGCCCACCCATTGTTTAACAACCGGGTCGGTCTTACTTGTCTCACTGATCGTATCAGTGTCTATCTTCTTGCCGGACAGATTGCCCTGCGCATCCTCGAAGAAGCGTTTGAGCAGGTTGGCAGCCGCTGCTTCAGCAGCAGCTGCTGCTTCTGAGTCACTGCCGCTAGTTCCGCTGGTGCCGCTGTCACCAGTGGTACCGCTTGTGCCGCTGCTACCAGTGGTACTAGTGTGCGGTTGCGCAGTGATCCCGGCATGACGCTTGGAGGCGAGGTGCTTCTTGCGAGGCACGCTGCTGGTACTACCGGACCCGCTTGAGCCGGAGTCCGGAAAGGCTGCAGCTATTCTCGTATCATTGTGATTAAGCCCGACTATCAAGCAGTCGGCCGTGAAATCGCCATTACTATCTTTCAGTCCGCTCGGCATGGCTCCCTTCTGCAGCACCGACTCGTACGTGTCGGTGATATCTGAAGTGTTGCCGTAGCTGAAAGCGGTGTCGTTGGAATTCCTCATCGACTTGCCCGGTACATCCGGGTCGTTAATCAAAAACGGTGGGTCCTTCATGGCTGTAGTGAATGAGTCGCCGTCGTTCAAATTGGCGGGGGGAGCGCCATTAGAGCGAGCTCCCAGGAGCTGTGCGTTAGCCCATTCGATAGCGTGGTAGCCATTTGGTGGAACTTGGTCGAGTGCGTAGTTTGCTGGCTTGACAGCTTGCGAAATGTCAGTTCCGGGTGTCCCTTGTCCTGGCCTGTTGGCGATTCTAATAAAGAAGCTAGATGGAGATGGTTTTAAGACATCCATCGGTCCGGACTGTCCGAAACTGGCGACGTTAGTCATGCGCGCCTCGGCTTCCTTACCGTCTTTTGCTCCTTCTTTAATCAGCATCTGCGCCATAACCTGGAAAGTGTTTGGCACATATGGTCGTGAGTCTTGTTCCGGAATTCCGGTGCTGGAATTGAAGGTGCTTTGCGATACCAGGTGTGGTCTCGAGTTGCCAGGTAAAGTAGTGAAGTAATAGCGCAGGTTATTGGTGGGGTCGACTACTATTTCTTGATAGCCGCGAATAAACCCGTTGCCGTCACGAGCGCCGTTGATAGCGTTAAGAGCTGTCTGTGGTAGCCCTTCCGGTATTTGTGTTGGATCAAACTGGACGTTGCTCGCTCCGCCGCGATCGACATAAGCAACCTGCCAGCCGTCAATAATTTGAACATTGGATGAATCATTACCCAGCATTCGGGTGGAGTTTTGCTTGCAATAGTCGGTGAAAGCTGTTTTAAGACCGTCAGCATTTGTCAGCCGCTGTCTTAAGGTGGTAGACATAGCACTAGCGAGCTGGCACATCGCCTGCGCGTTGGAGAGCGCAGCAGGTGTGGCAGCCGCTTGATTGGCCATCGCTGAATAGTTCAAGCCGGCGACTAAAGCGTGTCGCCATATTCCATTTATATTGCGCAGATTGATTTCGTCTTTAGCGGCACCGTCACCCAAGCCTCGGAAAAGTTTGGCAGCAGAGTAGGTCTTGCCGCCTACTTGAACATCTGCCACTTCGTTGAGCTTAAGGAAGGGGGCTCGTAAGGCAACTTTTGCTACGTTTAACGCCCCGGCATCGGATGCGTTGGCAAATTCCTTACCGCCACCCAGAATCATCATGTATAAAAATACCGCTACTCCAATTATGGCCACTACGATCGCGCATATCGCAGATAGCGGTAAGCCACCGTACTGGCTTCGCTTGTTTGTCATTGCGACGGTCTCCTTTCCTTTGGGAATTAAACGTGATAACTCTGTGCCTGCATGCGACTAAAACGATATAGGCACTTTCTCCCGCTGCCAACGAGGAATATACAGAAAGATAAAATGCGTGTAACCTTAGCAAGTATAGCAGCTTAAATTTGATTCATCAAGCACCCGTTCCGTATTCGCCAAGGGCGAATTATTAAATCCGGTAAATGTTGTTGGCGGTCTTCTAGCTTTCGGGCTCGTAATACTTAGCTCGCAGGTATTAGTGTCGATTGTTGGTTGAATATCTTCCAGAGCATCTCTTTCAGTTGCCAGGCCCAGTCGTTGCGGCGAGCCTTAAGCTTGGCCAGGCTCTGGACAACTTCAGGATCTTCCTTTCTGTATTTCGATGCTTTTAAATAACATTCCAGCGCCTCTTCGTTTTGATGTGTTAGCTCGAGGTCTTTGCCCAGTCTCAGCCAGGCCCTGCCGTATGTGGGTTCCACCTGCAGGCCTTCTCGATAAAAAGCCATTGCTTGTGCGGGCTTGCCAAATGCATCATATATATCCCCGAGGCAGAAAAGGAACTTTCCCTGATGTCCGGTTCCACGTAATCTGTCTGAGGTGTCTCTAATTTTTTGCAATATTTCGGCTTCGGCAACTCCTTTGGATTGGCAAAAATCTATCATGTCAATCACTTTATCTTTATCGTCCCCCAGGAGATGGTCCAGGTTGACATCTAGTCCCATTCTGCCGAGGGCGGCTTCAAGCGCGACCAGGTGATCGCCTTGCCGCTCGGACTCGGACAGATAGAGAGTGATCAGCTCTTTGTGAAACGGGCCGTGCACATAACCGCTTGAAAGAGCTGACAAGGCCTCCTTGTCTCTTCGCAGCTTCAATAAAGCTTCCGCCTTGCAAAGGTATGCATCCGGATAGCCTGGGCTAAGCTCAAGTGCTCTTTCGGCGGACTTTAGCGCTTCGGCATAGTGCGCTTGGTTGTATTGTGCCTCTGAAAGTGCGCAATATATAAGTGGGTCGGCCGGTTTGAGAGAGCGAGCCTTTTGTAAGCATGCTTCCGCATCGGCAGCTCGATTCAAGCGGTTTAACAGCGAGCCCTTGGCAAGCAGTAGGCGCGGGTTTGCTGGGTGAATCTTCTCTGCCTCTCTTAGTATCTTTTCCGCATCGGCGAGTTTTGTATGCCGATACTTCTCGTTGATCAGCAATATCCAAACTTCAGGTTGGCTGTTGTCGAGCCTGAGGGCTGTTTCAAACTCCTGCGACGCCAGCTCGCCAAAGTTGTAACCGGAGTAGAGTTTTCCCAGTAGTATATGGGGGCGCGGATCGTCTTTGAGCGATTGACAGAAGGCAGTCAGTTTGTCTGTATCGTCCTTGGCGACAGTGCCGTTGGCAATCCTCTGCTCAATCCGATCGAGTTCTGATGACTCTCCTGTGGCTGGTAAACCCAGCAAGCTAATCAGCGACAATTGTAGTAAGACGAGCGCTGCAATCTTGGTCCGGCTATACCTGTCCCAATCCCAAGCGACTTTCGCATTGCGAAATAGTGGCAAAACATCCTCCTTAAGGTGGCTTGGATAGAGCATTGTCCCGCTGTTCTGGGCTGAGGTATGTCGGTTGATTATCCACATGAAAATGTCTTACGTAGCGGACCAATTTGTTTATGAGCGCATCGTCAAATGTCACACCGTTAAGTGGGTCCCTACGTCCCAAGAAGGGTGGCATTGCAGTTGGATAGAGTCCTTCCGATATGTGATTGTATAGCATAGTGTCTTCGCGGTCGAAAAAGCGGTTGTATTGATGGAAATTGGCCGAAAGTGGGTTGAGATGCCGAGCCAGTGGACCGTCTCCGAAGCCTTTCTCGCCATGACAGTCCGCGCAATTCGCTCCAAATACTGGCTGTAGGTCTTGCAACTCTTCTGGTGTCGCTGGGGGGGAGGCAAAGGAGCGACAGAAAAAGACCAGGTCCCAAATCGCATTGTCAGTCAAGCGGCCTTTCAAGGCGGGATGGTCCCAATTTGGTAAGCCATAAGCCAGAAACTGATAAAGGACGATTGGTCTGCCCAAGGTGATTGGACTGTGGGTCATATCGTTCGCGTGAAATGTTCCTGTTCCATACTGTCCATGGCACTTGGCGCATTGCTGCTCCTCCCAAACTGTTTTGCCGTCCGGGACGGACGGATTGATGTCTGGAAAGGTTACGGGCTTACTTTTGAGGTCGGTGTCGATGGTCGATGCCGGCACCGGGTGTTGCGGGCCTTGTTTGAAAGTGGCTGTCTTCGCGCACCCGGTAGACAGCAGAAGATAGCAGGCTATAACGCAGGATAGAGTTGCGATTTGGCAAAGCACAGCTTAGTCTCCCGGTTTCGGAGGGGGGCTGCCCGTGACTGCTGGATTCCATTCGTGTTGAACGTGCTCCATCTCGATTACCGAGTTGTCTAGTTGACTGATGTTGTCAATGACTACTTCGCAGTCACGTTGCAGCGTTTTGAGATAGGCTACTAGATACCAGCGGTCTGTTTCGGAAAGCGTCTCGCCCCAGCGTGGCATGCGGGATCCAGGAACCCCTTCAGTTACTCGATAAAACCAAAACTCGTCGCTGTACTGTTTGTAGAACGGTCTGGAAAAATTTGACGGTTTGGTTTCCATGGAGATTGAATTTGGACCATTGCCGTAGCCCTCTTGACCGTGACAGGTTGAGCAATTTTGAATAAACAGACCGTGTCCGACGTTAACTACGGTTGGTGAATTGGTATCGACCGTCTTACGGGCTAGATATGCGTCGTATTCCTTGGGTGGTTCGACGTAGTTGCTCACGGAACGGGCGCGACCGAGTATTTCGATGTAGGCAACCAGGTCGGTGAGATCTTCATCTGACAGATAGCTGAAGCTGGGCATGATTGAGCCCGGCTTCAACAATCTTGGATTGACGAGATGAGCTTTCTGCCAGCCAGGTGGATGTTTGCCACCTTCGTTGGTGAGGTCGGGTCCGGTGCGGGCTGTGCCGAGTTGATGCGGAGTTTCGTTGACATAATCGCCGGCTTCGACCAGCGGTCCCAATCCGCGGTCTTGCAAGCGCGTATATTGTGAATGACAATAAACGCACCCTTCTCTGACATAGACTTGGCGACCGCGGGCAGGATTGCCTTTGCGATTCCAAGCGTACTCGTTGCCCCGACCGGTTGGCGCTGGATTGAACAGGAATGCAGGCAACAACACGGTCGCAAATATGGCAGCAAAAAACGCCACCATAATCCCGATTGCGCCCGTCCGATAGTTAAGCATGCGGGTATGTCTCCTGCTCGAACTCACCAAAGTGTTCTAGCGTATCAGTCAGGACAATCTTACCGGAACAGACGGTACTTCGATGCCACGTTGGGTGGTCACAAAAACGGTCATCTCAAGTACCGCTTTCCGCTCGGTTTAGCTAGTTATAATGTTAGTGCAATGTCCATTTGGGGTTCGGTTGAAACCGAATTTTTGTAGCCAAGCTCGTGAGGGTCTAATGGTGCCTTGGACTAGTCCAATCGGAAGCGGCGCGAGCTCTGTCAAGCTGGCTCTAGTGAATCTGTTTATATGTATTTATGCGCTGGGTACTTTC
The DNA here is from genome assembly GCA_020050835.1 of Candidatus Obscuribacterales bacterium. Lineage (GTDB taxonomy): Bacteria > Cyanobacteriota > Vampirovibrionia > Obscuribacterales > Obscuribacteraceae > JAGVKB01. The sequence continues at coordinate 68,167 of JAGVKB010000137.1, forward strand.
ATCATGTGTTGCCCTCCTTCGGCTTGCCGAGATGTGATGGTGGCGGCTGTAAAGCCGATTTTCAACTTCTGGGGGCTCTATCAGTATTTCTGGATGTATGCGCCGGACCCTCCAAAGGTGTATACGATCCGCATTTATGCTGATCTCGTTTTCAAAGATGGTACTCGCAAGACCTGGGAGCTTCCTCGTTTGCTGGACTACAAGAGTAACTTCTATTTGCACCAGAGCAAACATCGCTATTATCAGTGGAAGTATTATCTATTCTCGCCAAGAACTTATCCGGAAATTCTAAAAGATGCAGCGCTCTATGCTGCTCGAATGAATTTTGACGGCAAGAACCCACCAGTGCTCGTAGTGCTTTACAAAGACACCGTCGAGACTGTGGCTCCTTACTTCAGCGATGATGGTGTGCTCAGAACTAGCGAGAAGGGGCGAGATCAGTTCTATTACTATCGTCCCAAGGTGGAAGAGCTGTGACAACTCTGGCGAAATTAGCAGATTACTGGAATATCTTTTGGTTTAAACCGGAGTCGCCGATACCGGTGGCGGTGTTTCGCATTTTGTTCGGCTTGCTGGTTTTGCAGTTTGGCTGGTTTATGTCCGGAGAGCTCCCCTGGATGCTGGGCCCGAAAGCGCTCGTTTCTCAAGCGGCTAACGAGGTTTTCAATGTAACTCCGCGCATCAACGTATTTGCATGGTTGCCACAGACTGAGGCTGCGGTGTCCGCGTTTTGGCTGGTCTTCATGGCTGCAGCGGCCTGTTTGACGGTTGGGCTCTTTACGAAATTCAGCGCTGTGATTGTGTATCTTGCGCTCGTCTCTTGCGATGCGCGTAACTCCTTCATTTTCACCGGTGCTGATAACTTGTTGCGAGTCGAGTCCTTCTTGCTCATCTTCAGCCAGTGCGGAGCGGCCCTTTCAGTTGATCGGCAGCTGAAAGTTTGGCTCCGGAAGAGTCCCCGCTTCGAAACTGAAGCGCTCAGCAGCCCCTGGGCCCTTAGACTAATTCAGCTGCAGATAGCGCTGTGTTACTGGGCCGCTTTCTCTTCAAAGATTAACGGACATACTTGGATAGACGGATCGGCTGTCTTCTACGTTACGCACATTATTGAAGAAAACAAATTTGCTATACCATTTGTCTATGACCACCTCTGGACCTGCCAGCTGCTGACCTGGTTTACATTAGTTGTTGAGTTTGCACTGGCCGTTTTGATCTGGATAAAGGAGCTACGCTTGCCTCTTATTCTTATAGGCATCGCATTTCACCTCGCTTTGGATTACACGCTCATAATTCCGCAATTTCAGTTTGTGATGATTGCGAGCCTCATTAGCTTCATCGAGCCCACTACTTATGACAAGTTGATGCGGACCGTCAAAGGGTGGGTGCGGCAACCCGATGGCTCTGCCAGCAGGGTGGGCACTTGATGTTAAAGGCAAGCTTGCGGAGCGGAATCGTCTCTTGCTCGATGATGTTGGCTCTTTCGTCTTGCCGGTCGAATCCTCCGCCTCCACCCAAGTTGATCGACGGTAAGCCTGAGGTCTTGTCGGCGCTGGTTGAACAGGAGCGCGGGCGGTTTGCAGATTCCGAGAGGCTATGGCTTAAGCTCGAGAAAAGTGCCATGGAGTCAAAAGACGCAGCACTACTTGAGCATTGTCAATACTGGCTTTCCAGGTTGTATGCCGACCGGGGAGCCTATGACAAGGCAATTCCTTACTATACGGAGTTTCTGAAGGAGAAAGATGGACAGCGTAGAGAGGATCGGTATCGAGCCTTAGCTTGGAATGAGGCCGAACTGGGAGATCTCTATTTCAAGTCCAGGGCGTGGTCGACCGCTGCTGCTCATTATGATAAAGCTCTGGAAGAGTGGTTTAAGTACTCTAGAGTACCGGAGACGATCGGCGTTTTGCACAAAGTTGCCTTGTGTCACTGGCACAGTGGTGATGGTGCCGATCCGAAGACGGCCTTCGAAAGCGCTAGAAAGATGTATGAAAAGATGCTTTTCATGCCGGCTCTAAGGGGGAGGCGCTGGCGCTTCGATGTAGATGCGGCGCTCATGTTGGACGATTTTGCTCGATACCTTGCAGTAAGTGGAGATAAATCAGCTTCAGCAGAGGTAGGCGGAGCGGCAGAGAAAATTTGGCGTCAGTTAAGTGATCTCGGCACTGTCGGCGAAAAGCCTCAGCCAGTGATCGGCAACGCGGGCGCTTTGGGGGTAGGTTTAGCCTTAAGCTTGGATGACAAGGCTGAGATACTTAAGCGGCTGGCCGAGCATTTTTGCCTGGTGGGTAGAAAGGTAGAGGCAATGCAGGTTTACGACACGTGGTTCGATCTACGCGCCAACATGCTAGCTGCCAATCAATCAATTGATTCTGCAGCCAGAGCGGAGCTTGTTCGAGAGCTTTATCGGTCGAAGGAGAAATGTCTGGCTGCAAACTCAAAATTTACTAGCGCCGATGCTGATGTCGCGGGACCTTCGAATCAGCAGATTGCTGGGTCTGAGAATCCCTACTTGTCCGAGTTCAATTCTATACGCAGTCAACAAGAATGCTTCGATCGGCATCAGGAGCTTTGTCACAAGTATGCCTGGGCTGTGCCAAATCAAGCGGCGCTTGAGGCTCTTCGGCAGAATCAGCCGATTATCGAAATCGGTGCCGGCACAGGATATTGGGCTCATCTCTTAAGGCAAATTGGAGTTAAGATCGCTGCCTATGATCTCAACCCGGTGCCGTCGTCGGGAAACCAGTGGCATAGCGGAGCCGGTCGCAGCTGGGCGACAGTGCTCTCCGGAGATGAAACTGCCGTGCGGCGGAGTTCGGCTCAGGCGCTATTCTTATGCTGGCCGCCGGAAGTAAATCAGTGTGCTTACAACGCCTTACGGCTATTTAAAGGCAACACCGTCATTTATGTTGGTGAAGGGCCGGGCGGCTGTAGCGGTACCGCCAAGTTCCACAGTCTGTTGGCGCGAGATTGGGATCTGGTAGGACAAATTGAAATTCCGCAGTGGCCAGGAGTTTACGATGGCTTGTTCGTCTACATGCGTAAACGGGCGAGCACCGCTGTCGGTGAAGGCTCCGCTACCCGCGATTTGAGAGCGCAATCTGGCAAGGATTCGGGCGGTAAAAGGGGGCTGGCTCTGCGCCGTAATATCCTGGGAGTGGAGCTTGCCGATACGGCAGAGCGGTCTGCCACAGTCGTTGACGATCTGTCCGCTTTGCTAGACAGTGGTGTCAAGGTGCGATTTGTGGAGGGTCCCTGCCGAGCATATTTCGACCAGAGGGAACGAACCATAAAGATTGCCAAATCCTGCAGTGCCAGTCGAAAGCTGCTCGCGATCGCGCATGAGTACGCTCATGCATTACTCAACCCCACGGCTCAGCCGGTAGCCAACAAGATTGGCCGGCAGGAGTTTGTCGAGCTCGGCATGCAAGATGAAGCAGACGCGATAGTGCACGAGTTGGTTGTCGCGCGCGAGTTGAGAAGGTCTGGAGTTGCTCTGGACCCTTCAACCGAGCGACTTCTGGATGCCTTCAATAACAAAGGCAGGATGGCAGTCATAAATTTTTTGAACTTAGCGAAGAATTCGGTCAATGACGAGAGCTACGAAACGCATTTCGGTCGGTGGTACGATGAGGTGGTTAAGCCTGCTGCGATAAAACGCTGACTTATGACATTTCGGTTGGGAACAATCAGGCAGATTGTACGGTCTGGTGCTGAGATTCCGGAATACGACGAAACCGGTACGGGCTCGGCGATGTCACGCCCGGAAGATGTACATCATCGCCGCTGCGCTTGGAGAGCTGCATCTCGGTCCGCTCCAGCGGAGCCTCTTGTGCGCTTTTGTTGTACGATTAACAGTTTCGTGCTATCACTGTTACGAGTGGTTGTAAGCGCTCCTCGTGTACTGGCATCCGGTCCTGGACTATGGTCCGGTTGCAAGGCAATTGTTTTCGCAGCTGTCTTTGCAAGCAACATTTCGCTGCTACAAGCTTGTGACACTTTGCCGGAGCTGTCGAGCCGTAATGGTTCTTGGCAAGATCTTTCCGCGCAGGCGGAAAAGTATCAGCAGAAAGGAAGTCTTCAGGAAGCTGAGAACATATGGCAACGGGCGCTGAGAGTATCAGAGTCGGCAGGCGGTGACGTCACGCAGCTAAACAGGACGCTTCACAGCCTGGCTCAACTGGAGTTTTGTCTTGGCAATTATCAGAGAGCCAAGGAGCTGTACCTGAGGTTGGTTGAGATTAAGAAGCGCGAGCAGTCGGCGCTGCATGGCAGCCTGGCCTGGAATCTCTCCGAGTTGGGTGATGCCTGCTACTGGCTGGGCGATTACAAACAGGCACTAGAGTATTACAGCCAGTCGGCGGAGATTTACGAGCAGGACGGACAGTTGATCGGATTGGCATCGAGCCTGCGAAAGAAAGCTGGCGCAAGCGCGAGGCTCAACGATGACATGGAGGCAATCTCGCTTTATAACAGAGCTGAAATGTTTGTCGCTGCCGCTAAATCGAATCCTGCCTTCGAGGCATATTCATACATGCTGCTCGATCAGCTGGCACAGATATCCGCAGAGCGCGTAGAGCTCTGCCGCAAGACGCATCATTATGATCTGGCGATGCAGTATACCGTTGAGGCCGACGAGCGTTGGAAAAAATTGGCCGAGTTCTGCACAGTCCCGGCACGTCCGCCGGTGCCGTCCGGGCGCCTGGCTGAGATACTTTCAGGTGCTGCTCGCAAGACAAAAGATCAATCGACCCTTTTTGAAGCCGCTGCACCAACGCTGGTTAAAACCCTCGAGACACTCGCCTATGACTACTGTCATGCCGGCATGTATGGCGAGGCGGAGCTGCTATTTGGCAGAATTATGGAGATTTTTAATACGGTTGCTGAATTCAATAGGGTTTTGCAGCTTGATCGTGGGGAGTTTGTCTCCACTTTGTATATGGAGTGGCACGTTTGTCATCAGGCATTGCCAAAGGTGGCGGAGGCATTGTCCTCATCATCTGACAAAGCTAAACAGGGTAATGTTGATACTGCCGAGTATGCTTTCGATAATCAATACTTGACAGAGTTTAGAGCGCTCAAACACCGGCAGGATCGTTTCGAAGAGAGAGCGCGCTTGGTGCAGCGATTCGCTCCAGCAATTCCTACTCATCATGCAATAGAGATTTTGAGAAAGCACCAGCCGCTGATTGTAATCGGCGATGGTGTCGACTACTGGATGTCAATTCTGCGAAAGCTGAAGGTAGATGCAATTGCCGCTGAAGTGAAGTTGAAAGTAAGCGCCGGTGGCAGCGCAACCGCGGTTGCAAATGAGCGCCGCTCTTCAGCTGTCAAAACGGTCATGAAAAACTCGGATCGCGTCCTGTTTATATGCTGTCCGCCGGCTGGTAGTTCGATTGCGTTTGATGCTTTGTCGAATTATGCTGGAAGTACAGTTATCTATGTGGGGGAGCCGGCCGGATTATCTGGTGTTGACGAGTCCTTCTTCAAGCTTCTCTCTAAGCGATGGAATCTGAAGAGCCTTACTCCGTTGCCACAGTGGCCTGAAGCTTATGATGTAATGTTTGAGTACGAGCGCAAACCTACAAAGGGTTAAACTATTCGAAGGGTTGGCGACTTAGATGCCATGATTAGAAGCGATATCCAGTCATACTTCGAGCAAGCTCGACGAATTGTTTTAGCTGTAGCGCTATTTGTTTATTTTACTGTTTTGGTAATAGCGGCTTCTCCAGCTTCGCCGTTTCATCGAGCATGCGATCGGACTTTCAAGGGACCGCTAAACTATTGGGGGCTGTATAACAGCTACGGTGTGTTTGCGCCCGATCCGGCATCGTACAATCAGATTTTTAGAGCGGTGGTGAAGTTTCGGGATGGCAAAGTAAAGACCTGGATGTTTCCCTACCTGATGCAGTGGAAAGATGATGACTGCCAGAGGCAGTTTAAGCTGGCATGGGAAGAGTGGCAGTATTACTTTTTGTGGTCAAAAGATAACTTAGTCCTGGTTACAGACGCTGCAAAGTACGTAGCGTGGCTGCACCGGAGTCCCGATAATCCTCCGGTTGCCGTGACCATCTTTCGGGATTTCTCCGATATAGTACCGCCGGTGAGTGAAACTAAACCGTTGCCGCCGTTGCCGCAAGTGAGTGAAGAGATAATGGAGTATTCAGTCAAGCCCGAAGATCTTCGATGAGTCTCAAGTACCTCTGGTCAGCATGGAATGGGTTCTGGTTTGGCACAGGCTCGCCGGTGCCGGTGGCGCTGTTTAGAATTGCCATGGGAGCCCTGGTGCTTGCCTTTTCTATCCTGTTCTTTCCGGAGGCGGGTACTTTTTTTGGACAGCATGCAATCGTGCAACCTGGTACTACTGATCGATGGATGCATGCTCCCGAATTTTGCCTCTTAGCCTTTCTTCCTGCTGATGACTGCTGGGTGTACGGAGTATTGATACTGTTGGCGGTATCGGGTACATGCTTGATGCTCGGTATTTTCTCCAGACTTAATGCATTTATCTGTTTCTTGCTGATCTTGAGTCTGCACAGCCGCAATCACTTTGTTCTTCACACCGGCGATAAGATCATGTGCGAAATGTTGCTTTATCTCGTATTCTCACGCTGTGGAGAGGCTCTGTCCATCAAACGGCTGGCTCGGATCTGGCGTGTCAAGGATGCTGAGTTCGGACCGGCAAGCGATGGCAGCCTCTTTGGACAGCGGTTGGTTCAGGTTCAGCTGGCTATCGTCTATTGGGGGGCATTCACCAGTAAGTTGCACGGCAAGACCTGGATGGATGGCACAGCAGTTTACTTCGCCGCACACCTGGAGCAGTTCCAGCGCTTCCCCGTCTCTTTTCTGCTCGACCAGCTTTGGGCGTCTCGGCTATTTACTTGGGGCACTCTCTTGTTGGAATTTGCTTTGTGCTTCCTGGTATGGGTGAAGGAGCTTCGCTACCCGCTGCTTTTCGCTGGAGTGGTCTTCCACGCTGGGCTCGACTGGGTAATGGTGATTCCGTTGTTTCAGCCGATCATGTTGAGTTGTTATCTCTGCTTCGTTGATGCAGACGATCTGGGACGCTTTATGGACTTGATTCGGAGGCTGGCGTCAAGGACATTTGGAAAGCCGTTGCCGGCTTTTTATGATGGACAAGTGGGACTCTCTGTGCGTCTGGCGGAAACCGTAAGGCGGCTCGATATCTTCCGACTGGTCTGTCTGGAGGATATACGCAGCTCAGTGGATGCAAGCCGTGCAGCATTTCGCGGCAAACCGGGCATCTTTGTCGCGACTGGCAAAGACGAGTGCTGGCTTTCTTCAACTCATGCAGCGCGCAAGCTTGCATTTAGGCTGCCGCTAATAGTGCCGTTTAGCGGACTGTTCTGGTTGCCGGGCTGCTCGGCGGTCTTAACCAAGGCTGCCTCGATTCTGGAGCGCCTGTACGCAACGGCAAATGTTTCGGCTGGTTGACTCGATGTTTGGATTGAGTGATCACTTTATGGCCGTTCGATCTATTTCTCAAAGCAGAATGGTGGTTGCATTCCTGATTTATCTGCTTGTAAATTTTGCCATCGATTGCTGGCGACCGCTGCGTTATGTTGCCATAGAAGGAAGGCCGTTTTTGGATCAACACTCTTATAGCAACAAGAGCGCTGATCTGAAAAGACTTACTAAGTCACCGGATGTCTTGATTTTGGGTTCGTCGCTGGCAATGTCGGCAATTGCGACTGCCGACTACTCGTTTAGGCAAAAGCCTTTCCCGCCATTCTTTTCAGCGAAATTTACAACATATACTGAAGCTGCATTTCTGAAACAGCAAGCCGGCTTGGAGCTCAGCTATTTCAACTATGCCTGTCCCGGATATCTGATCTCTCACGATCTTAAGTTGCTTTCGGAGGTGCTAGCTAAAGGCAATCCGAAGCTGATTATTTTTATGGTAGCTCCGCGAGACTTTATCGACAACCTCTTGTTTGCGCATGAGGCAAATACCACTGATGAAGAAAGTCCTGAGAAGGTAGTTTCCAAACTCCTGCGGCTGTACGCAGTACGAGGCGATTTGTCTTACCTTTTTAAGCGATTCGTCAGGGGACTTTACGAGCACTGGGAGAATCCTCTGAAAGATATGATCTCCACAAAGACAATTGATAATCGCCTGGAAAAATTCGAATTGTATGCAGACGAAGCTGCCTACATACGTCGTTATAGCCCGATTGACTGGAAGCGGTACAAGCAGCAGGTCAACTGCTTGGTTGTCATGCTTGCTTCTTGTAAGAGCCGGAAAGTTCCGGTTCTGGTCGTCAATATGCCTTTGCCTGAATGCAATCGTAAGCTCCTCGATCGGCAGTTCTACTCGCAGTACATGACGATGCTAGCGGAAGAATCGCGGCTTGCCGGAGCGACTTTTTTAAATCTCCAGTCAGGTCCTTATGTTGACGATGATTTCAGGGATTATGCGCATCTCCGGCATTCGGGTGGACTTAAGTGTTGCACAGCCATTGCCGAGGCGGTCGCGCGCATACTCAAATCGGAGGGCCGCTAAGTGTAATCGTGTACAATCCAAAGAGAAACGGCTGTTGCCGGTCTCTGGCCGCGCCCTGAGCACTGTATGAAATGGCTATGCAGTTTTGTTTCGAGGTAATCAAAGCTGTTCCGCTCGGGTTCTCTCGAGTTGTTCGATGCTTCGAGCGGTCGAGCGAATCATGGATCAGCCTCTTTGTCGCCGCTTGCTGCATACTCGAACTTATCGTTTGCAACCCGCCTTCTCCATTTCGCGATGCTTGTTTGGCCAAAGTTAGTCCACTGCTCGATTACATCAGTTTGTTGCCGCGTTTCAATATGTTTTCACCGGATCCTCCCCGGACCAACTGGTCTATTTGGGCTGATATTACTTTTGCCGACGGTACTACCAGGAGCTGGCGCTATCCAGAGTTGAGTGACTACAAGAGCGATTTTTGGTTGCCGCAAGTGAAGGTGCGATACCAGTACTGGCGGGCATACACAAGTGTCGGCCGAAAATGGCCGTTGCTCTCATATGGATGCGCCATTCAAGCTGCTCGCTTGAATTACAATCCAGCTAACCCGCCTAAGCGGGTTAAGCTTTATCTACTGTCAAAGGATATATTGTTGCCGGGTGAAAACCAAGAGAAGGCGCCGGTTCGAACCGAACTGGAAGATTATATTGTGAGCGAAAGAGATCTTTGATGAGCCTGAATACGCTGCAACAATTGTGGAGACAGTTCTGGTTTACTCCGGAGTCGGCGGTGCCGGCAGCGTTTGCTCGAATCACCTTTGGTCTCTTGTTGATTCAGTTTGTCGTACTCTTGGCGCCGGAGCTGCATCCGTTGTTGGGCGAGAAATCTGTACTCCCCAGAATGATCGATAATGCCTGGTTGGGAAGCCCAGCCTTCAGCCTGCTGGATTATCTTCCGCATGAGGACCGGTATCTCGATGGACTGTTGGGAATAATGCTCCTTTGTGCCATCGGTCTGACGCTCGGATTATGCACGCGTGCTTGCGCCCTGGTGATTTTAATAATCATGAGCTCTTTCTATGCGACAAATGCATTTGTATTTGGCGCTTCTGATGCAATTTTGCGAACAGTTATGTTCCTTCTTGTTTTCTCGCATGCCGGAGATGCGCTTTCTGTCAAAAGGTTGCTTTCAGTTTGGCTTTCCAAGAGATGTCCCGGTTCGTCGGTGCAGTTGTACAAACCCTGGGCGTTACGCCTGATTCAAGTTCACTTCGCGCTCGTTTGGTGGGTCGGCTGCACTCGCAAGTTTCATGGTGCTGATTGGATGAACGGCAATGCCGTCTATTACGTAACGCATGTCAACGAGCTGGTGCGATATCCGCTGCCTTTCCTTCCCGACAATCTGTGGACGTCGAAATTCCTGACCTGGTCGACCATGTTGCTTGAGTTTGCGCTTGCGGTTTTGATCTGGATTGAGGACTTTCGCCTTCCGCTTATCTTGCTGGGAACAATCTTTCACCTGGCTATGGATTGGGCGCTATGGGTCCCGCAGTTCGAGTTCGTGATGATCGCCGGTTTGATAGCTTTCTTGTCGCCGACCACCTACTCCAAATTTGCCTACGCGTGCAGGCGCTGGATTCGTCAGCTGGGCGCCGAGCCGATCAAAGTCGAGTTTAACCCGCGCTCTGACCTTTCTTGCCGAATTGCTGAGACAGTCAGAAGATTGGATTTATTCAAGCTGGCCCAGCCGGAAGTTGACGGACGTGTTGAAGGTGCAACGACTGAAAGCAGTGGGCTTACTGTCTATGCTAGCGGTAACCGGTTAACCGGTACGCTTGCGGCTCGAGCGCTGGCTCAGAGATTGCCGTTGCTGATGTTACTTTATCCGGCGCTTCTGCTTCCATCAGCTCCGCCAATGATTGCAGCATGCTCGCGGCTCTTAGGGAAGTTGTATCCCTGACAGCTCGGTAGTAAGAGCCTGTTAGCGAGCGACATGCACATGCTACCATGTTAAGGTTCGCTCATTTTTGGGTTGTCCTTCATCCTTAGCTCACCGGGAGCTCATCAGATTAGTGGATTTCTCAACTGTGAATTGATAGTTGATGTGATGCTGCGCACCGTGCGGGATACGTTGAACTTTACCCTCGCGGCTGTTTTGCGGCAGCTCGTAATTCTAACTGACAGCTTGATTGTCGTGGCGATGCAAGGCATCGGTAGGCGAATATCTCTCGAGCGCCTGTTTCCGCACCTGTTTCTTGTTCTGGTACTAATGTGCAGTTCTTCTGCCCAGGCGATGCACGAGTCGAGCTCTGGCAAGACCGGCGCCGGCGCGGATTTGAACAAGATAGTTGAAGGTCCGGTGCTTACTGCTACAGTTGAAGTTGGACCGTTCGATCTCCACCGCAAGTATAAGTCCATGGAAGGACCATATATTAGCCAGCAACTGAGAGTTGGCGAGCTTATCTCTGCGTCGAAGGTGGTTATTCCGGAGTCGATGATCAAGTTTGTAGAAGGCAGCAGAGACAACGGTTCGAAGTCTCTGCCGGATAAGCAACCGGTTTCTGTGAGCAGACCGGCCGGTTTAGTGAAATTGGTCAGGCAGAAGAGGCAACTTTACTGGCTGAAGGGGCTGAAGGTGGAAGTATTGGATGAACAAGATAAGCCGCTGCCGAGTTCAGAGTTTTTTTGCCATCTGATCGTTTTTGTGGACAAGGACTTTCGAAATCATGAGGCATTCCCTCAGGCTGAGCTGGTAGGCAATGAGCGACTGTTGATTTTATCTCAGGGTTTGTCGCAATTCTTCTTTCCGAAACGGTTTGCCGTGCCGGTAGCTAGCGATGAGGACTGGGTCCTTTCCTTCCAGGCGGCCAATCGGACGACCGATCAGCATCGTCGAGTCAAGCATCGTTGTACCTTCTATTTTGTGAAGGATAACGCCACCCATTACCAATTCAAGGCCTTGCACTGGTATATGCCCTACGTCGCCGTTTTGCAAAACAAGGGCGAAGTAGTATCTTGTTCTACCAAGAATCGCAATCTGGATTGCATGGCAACTTCGTCCGGAGCTCGTGCTCCCAACAGTGTTCCTGCCTCTACCGTCTTTGATGCCTTGGGACGCAAGCAGGCTGGACATTGGGTGGTGCCACCGGGCACGCATACATACAAAATGCAGTTGGATTTACAGCCTGGCTTGGCTAGTTTTGCTGCTCAGGATCGCAAGATCCACGCCGTCTGGTGTCACGTGCATCCGCTTTGCACTTCTTCGTCGCTGGTCGATGTTACCGGCAAGTTGCCTAAAAAGGTATTTACGGCAAAAGTCAGAACGGAAAATCGAAAAGGGCTGGAGATAACTCACATAGACAGCATCAGCTCGCAAGCAGGCATTCCAATCTTTAAGGGTCATCGCTATGAATTGGAGGCTACTTATGTTAACAATACCGGTGCGCCTCAAGACTCGATGATCAATGATGGCGTGTTTTGCTCGGACATGAAGTTCGTGCGACCGAAATGGGCTGACGACAAGAAGTAGACAGCGGGTTGCCGGGATGTTTTGATAGATGGAATTGAGAGATTTCTGGGTAGGGCGGACGCAACTCGAGCACTTCAAAATGCACTTAAAATCAATTCTTGCGTTGCTTACTCTTCTGTTCGTTTCCTGGGGAATTGGCTCCAATTGGGTGGAGGCTGGAAACGGGACGGGCGGGAAGGAGAGTGAGGCCCGGCTGCTGTCCAATCAATCAAGGCTGGCTTGTGCCGATGCCAGAGCGGCGGAGTGCCGCGGTGACTTCGAGATAGCCGACCGCCGATGGTGGGATGCCGTTCGGACGGCAGGTAAAAAGGGTGGGAGCGAGGCGGACCTCGCTGATGCCTTATACGGACAATCGCAATTTTATACGCGTACTGCGGAGTACGAAAAGGCTATATCGGTGCTGAAGCGCTTCATTCGGCTAAAGCGTGATAATCGGGATAAGACCTACTTTTATTTGACGCTCCATGACTGCGAGCTGGCGGATCTTTATTACTATCAGCACAAATGGCAGGATGCAGCAGAATTGTATCTGGACATTTCGAGAGTCTGGAAGGATTCGCGCCGGTGGCCGATGCTGATCCCGGTTTTGGATCGATTGGGTGTTTGTTTTCAGCGCCTGGGGAAGAAGGAGGAGGCTGAAGCTCGGTATAAGGAAGCGCTCGAGATCTGGAAGAAGGCTCGAGTAATCCGGGGTCTGGAGTCACAAGTGTTGTTGATGGACTATTTGTCAGCAGAGACCTTAGAGCATTACGCCGCTTTTCTGACTGAGGGTGGGAAGGAAGAGCTGGCAAAAAAGTCGATAGCAGAAGCCGATACGATTTGGCGGAGACTTGCTGCTGAATCAGCCGTAGCCGCCGAAGAGAAGGCTGCTGCAAATCACGCCGCATTTGTCAGTACCGTCTTGAAGCGCAATAAAGTGGCAGTGCCGGCCGATGTAATGAAAAAGGTCTCCTTGGCCGAGAAGCTGGCCTTCTCTTGTTGTCGAGCCGGAAAGTATTTTGAATCGGAGACACTTTATGACATCATCTTGAGCCTGCTTGCTAAGCAGCTGGATACCGGTGGAAGCGAAGAGCCGAGTTTGCGGCACCAGGTTCTGGTTGCCGTCTGCCAGTCAAAAAAGGCCAGCCGGCAGATCGATCCGCCGTACTCAGTGAAGCAAGCAGCCGGCAATGGGCGCGCATTCGACAATCCTTATCTGGTGGAATTCAATAAACTGAGATCTAGAGAAGACTTCCTCAGCAAGCGGACGGCGCTTGTAAGTAAGTTCGCATATGCGGTGCCTACTGCCGAAGGATTGGCGGTTTTCCAAAGATTTCAACCGATCTTGGAGATCGGAGCCGGCACCGGTTACTGGGCGGCATCGCTGCGTAAGGCGGGCACCAAGATCGCCGCTTATGAGCTCTATCCGTTGTCGCTCGGCAAGAATGCCTGGCACCCGCAAGCAACCAAGAGTTGGACTGAGGTGTTGCGTGGCGACGAATCGATGTCGTCTCTATTTCCGAAGAGCACGCTCTTTATGTGCTACCCGCCCGGCCGAACACGAGTTGCTTATAACGCTCTGCAGGGATATAAGGGCAACCGCCTGATTTACGTAGGAGAGACTGCCGGGCTTGCTCCCGGTGCCGGACAAGATTCGTTTCAGAATTTGCTAGCCGGAGATTGGCAGCTGGAAAGTCAGATTCATCAACCGCAATGGCCTGGACTCTACGACTGTCTCTATGTATACAAGCGCAAACATGCTTCCTCGGCCGCTAACAAGTAGAGCTGGCTGGCTTGTGTCCTTCTCTGACTTTCGCGACTGGGCGGAGGCAAGGCCCTTATTCAGTTATGCTAGAGTTTTCAGTTGCTTCCTTGGCGGGGAATAAACTATGGCATGGAAGAGGGAAAAGCCATAGTCGCTAACTCCGAGCAGTCCGTAGAGTCTTCGTCGCCGACGACAAATGCGATGGCAGGCAGTCCGGCGCTTCCGCGAGCTGCTGTGGAGCGCATTCCGCTCATCATTTTGGGTTCCTTTGCGGTACTGCTGGGCTATTGGTTCAAGGTCTATCTAAGTTCCGGATACATCGCTTCGATCGACTTACCCGGGCATATCGCAATCATTGAACGAATGGATCCACAGCTCATCCATCTCCGTTTGTTTTTCTACGATCCCGCTTGGTTTACAGGCTGGCCGGCATTTCAGTTTTATGCCTTTTTTGCGCATGCGTTCACGGCCATCTTGTCCCTGGTGGTGGCTCCTTGGAGCGAGGACCCGGTGAGACTCTGTTGCCAGGCGCTTCTCTGGTTCGGCTGCGTTTCGTTGCCTTTTTCGGTCTACTACTTTGCGCTGCCGCTCGGCGAGAAAGTCGGCGATACCAACCGATTAACGACGATCGAGCGGTCAATGTTGGCAATGTCGGCCGGATTCCTCTCCTTTTGGTTTCTCAATCATGATTATGAATGGCACGGTGTCGGCGGTGGTGCCGTCCTCTACATCGGGCTTTACTCGCAAATCTTCGCCTGGCACTTGCTGCTTGTGCATGGCGGCGCACTGGCACGGTTGCTGCGGTTGCCGAGCAAGAAGAATGAGCTGCTCTTGTGTGCAGTTTTCAGCATTCTCTTGCTTACTCATACGCTCACCGCGCTCTTTGTGCTCTTGGTCGTCTTGTTGCTGAGCATCTGGTTAGCTAAGGATAGAGCGTTGCTCTGGCGCACTCATCTGGTTGCCTTTGGCATGACGGCATTCTGGTACGTACCGGCTTTGGCGCTCAGTAGGGACTACGCAGTTACACACATTGAGTGGCCTAGCGGCGACTTTTTCGAAATGTTCTTTCGCTATCCGTTTGCGGCTCTTGCCGAGCACGCCAAAGGGATTTATGGCGGGGTATTTCAGGCTCTGGATTTGGGAACGCTGGAGGTGGGGGTGTTCTTCCTGCTCTTTCTAAGCTTGGTGCGTATCCGAAGAGCCGAGCTTGCGATGGCGCTATTCTTGATCGTCTTGTTCTGTGCCTTTCTGCTTTCCAGCAACTTCGTGGCATCGTCAATTCCAGTTACCTTTCATTACTATCGTGGCGTCGGATATGTGTTTGTCTATCTCACCGGATTGCTGGCGGTCGTTCCGCTGGCGAGCTGCCAGGCGATGACGGACCGGCTCCCGCCAACTTCGGTGTTCCGGCCTGCGCCGGCTGCATTGATCGCGATCGCACTCTTAGGAGGTGTTTACTCGACTTGGAGCTTCCCTCATTCGCATAAGGAGCTCGTGGATAGAAGCACGGACCGTGCGGATCTGAAGGCGGACCAACAAGTTCTCGACTACTTCAAAGCGCTGCCAAGCAAGGGCCGAGTTTTCTTCGAGTCGTTCAAGGAGACAGCGAGAAGTAGATATCGGTTAGCGAGGTATGCTGAATCCGTATTGTTCAAGACTGCCGGTTTCGAGACTACCAGCGGGCTTTTTATTCAAAGTTCGCCGGCGAATCAGATCATTTCTCAAGTAGCCGTGCGCGGCGGTGCGCGCACCTGGAGCTGCCCGCTTTACGAATGCGAAAGCGTCGATCGCAATGTTTCGGAGATAGTTCGGCAGCTTAGAGAGCTCGGCATTACGCATGTCGTGTGCAATTCAGGCACAGGGTTCTATCGCAATCTCGCGCCGTACCATGTACAGCCGATCGAGCATTTCGAGCCGTATGCGATTGTGCCGATCGCTGTGCCGCCCGTTTCGATGGTCGAGCTGCCACGCAAGGCGTTAGTCGGATATATCGATCGCCTCGGTACTCTTCCTTTCAAGTTTGTAGAGTACTACTTGAGCGCTCACCCAAAGGTAAACTCCAGAATTGATTTGATCGATCTGACCGGACGAACGGTGCCGTCCGGACTGTCGGGCATTCTTCTGAACGACACGATCGGAAAGGATTATCATGCAAGTAAGCAAGCGGCCGACGGGTTTGCCAAAGGGCTATTCGTCATGCGAATCTGCTTTCAAAACGCAAGGAGCATCAATCACTATAACGTGGACTATCGTCGCACCGCGGACGAGACTATGTGTCGTGACGTTGATTACTTCTTCAATAACTTCGATCTGGCTGCGGAAGTATCCAAATTGACGCTTCCTGACTCGGATGCAGCAGGAAAACCCAGTCTGTCGTGGTCGGATCACTATCAAGCGATGACATTAAGTAATCTCCAGCCTAATCATTTCGTGCGGGTAAACTATGCGTATTTTCCGTTCTGGTTCTCCAGTGATGCTGAGATTTACAGAGGATCATCCGAGCGAATCTTCGTGCTGCCGCGATCGAAGGAGGCAACTCTCAGATATGAGCCGCAGCGATCGGGCTTCCTGCAGATTGGTATCGCCGTTTCGCTTGCGGCAGTCTTGGCTTTGCCCGGCGTCTGGAGCTGGTTGTTGAGGGTTCTCAGGAAGTTCGGGCGCAGAGCCAAGCCAAGCCGAGCTGAGTAATCTTGCGCGAACGTTTCATAGTTTGTCTCGATAACGTTGCCTCAGCCGTGAGCCGACTGCGCTCAAAGCCCATCTCGAACCTGGAAGCAATGAGAG
>JAGVKB010000032.1 GCA_020050835.1 Candidatus Obscuribacterales bacterium
GGGCTCGCTTCACTCGCGCTGCGCGCCCTACAGAATTGATACCGCCGATGGTTGATTGACTGCGCTGGCAGTGCCGCAAGTTCTAGCTACGAATTGGGCGATGAAACTGGCCACGTCGTTCTTACGAAGATCCAGCGTCAACACGTGATCGCAACCGTTGAGCAGGATGACATTCTTGTCTTTGGAGCCAAGCATTTTGTAGATATCAATGGCATTATTGACTGTCGTCAAGGAATCGTCGAGGCTGTGCAAGATCAATGCTGGACAAGTAACTTTCGAAGCTGACTTCTTGACCTCTTTGACGAGATGAGTCATCTGCCTGAGCGAGCCGGAATAAGTTCTGAACAAACCGAATTCAGTATTTTCCCCGCGTTGTGCTGCTTCAATCGATTTGGTGATCATTCGCTGCAAGCGCTGATCCATCAGTCCGTAAGGAGGCTTCTCGGTCCAATACGTCCAGCGGCCCAACGGCGGAAAGAAGTCAATCAAAGGCAACAGCAGATAAAGCCGAGAATGTCCAGGCGCATCATAGCGCAGCGTCGTGGACATCATGATTATTCCGGATATGCGTGGATCGCTTGCCGCCAGCATCACGGATACTGAAGACCCCATAGACAGACCACCCACTACAACCTTCTCGCAATCAGCAGCCAGCTTGTCAAGCGCCACTTTTGCACCACTTACCCAATCCCGCCAGGTCGTGGCTAACAGCTCCTGGTGTGTACCGCCATGGCCGGGCAGTAGTGGTGTTTCGACCCGGTAGCCCAAGCGCTTCAAGTGCTTAGCCACCGGACGCATCTCCGACGGCATGCCGGTAAGCCCATGGAGCAGCAGCACTCCAATCTTAGATTTCGCCTGATCAGCCTCTTTACGAGCGCCAATATTGGCCGTCAGGTCAACCACCATAAATCAGCTTCCCCTGCTTTGAGATTCCTTTTACTGCTATGCCAGAGAGACTGCCGTAACAGCCTGGATAGCCGGTAAAACCGAGCCGACCTGGACCCCGATTTCTTTCTCCAAAGCTACCCGAACAGCCCTAAAGTTGTCAAACGGAACACAAGGAATATTGTTATCTTTGCAATGTTGTAAAAGCTTGGACTTGGCAAACAAAACGTCCGCCTCAGTGGACCAGCAGAAGTCGCTACGACCATCGCCGACAACCACCTTAAGAGTCTTTCTAAATGCAGCATCGAGGATCTTGCACTTGCAAAGACCTGAGCTACAACCGCTTATGGTCGGCGCATAAGGAAATGTGAGAGACAGCTCACCTGTTTCGGATTCATTCAGGTGATTGGCCCAAACCTTATCCACCCGCACACCTTCTCTCTTTAGGAGATGGTGAATTACTCTGTCAATTCCATCAGAGACGATTCTGAGCGGAATGCCAGATTGACGGCACCAACCGGCGAACTCAGCGAAGGTCGGATCGACCTTAACCTTGGACAGCACTTGCTCCACTGCTTTCCAACCGCCCCTGAGCAACGGTACCTGCAACGCCATGCACTCGCGGGAGCCAATCTCGCCGCGCTCCCAGCGCTCTTCAATCGCTCGCCACTGCGGGTCTCCAAGAGACTCTAGCAGTACATCGATTGTGTCCCCTTGTGTAATCGTGCCATCGAAGTCGCAGTAAACTTCCACGCCTGGATTCATTGATTAGCCTTTCTTTGAGTTCGTTATGACTAAATCGAGGAGATCGTGAGCAAGATCCATTTCCGGATAAGTAATTTCCAGAGATGGCGCCAGCGTCACTACGTTCTTGTAATATCCGCCTATATCAAGGATGAGTCCTAGTTTCTTACCGTTGACTTTCAGGTTGCCCTCCAAACCGAGCTGGAACATCTTGTCAGCCAATTCACGACTGGGTGTGTAGCCGTCCTTTTGACACATCTCCATTCGCAACGCCAAGCCCAATCCATCCACATCGCCGATCTCAGGATGCTTCTTCTGCAAATCCTTGAGAAGATCGATGAAATACTTACCCTTTTCCTTTACCGTGGTGCCGTAGTCTCCCTTAGCGAATACTTTCATGACCTCCAGCCCGGTAGCCGTACCAAGGCTGTTTGAGGAGAAGGTAGAGTGCGTGGAGCCTGGTCCGAATTTATCCGGGCTGATCAAATCTTCGCGAGCCCATATACCTGACAGCGGGTTAAGACCGTTCGTCAAAGCCTTGCCAAATACCAGAATGTCAGGGTTTGCCTTGAATTGCTCCATCGCCCAGAGCGTCCCGGTCCGGAAGAATCCCATCTGAATTTCATCATCAACTATCATGATGCCGCGCTCGCGCAATATCTTGGCCAGCCGTTC
Source organism: Candidatus Obscuribacterales bacterium (assembly GCA_020050835.1). GTDB lineage: Bacteria > Cyanobacteriota > Vampirovibrionia > Obscuribacterales > Obscuribacteraceae > JAGVKB01. The sequence goes on from JAGVKB010000032.1 coordinate 2,305, forward strand.
GAGATAGCCTTCCGGCATTCCGACATAACCGCCGGTACCTTGAATCACTTCTATGAAGAAAGCACCGAATTCTGATTTTTGCGATTTCGGATTCCACCAGCCGGTGTATTCATGCTCGAATTTGCGTTCGACTTGCTCGATGCAGAACATGTTGCATGTTTCTTTCTTCTTGCCGTAGGGGCAACGGAAGCAATAAGGAAATGGTACGAATTCAGCGCGATCACCGAATTCGCCGTAGTTTTCCCTGTACCGATAGGAAGATGTGATTGCCGATGCGCCGAGCGTACGTCCGTGATAGCCGCCTTCAAAGGCCAGCATTCTGCTCTTGCCTGTCGTCTTACGCACCAGCTTTAAAGCATCTTCGATCGCCTGAGCACCGCCGACATTGAAGTGAACGCGGCCCTTTTCACCGAAGCCGTCTTCCACACTTTCAACGATCATCGAAGCCAGCTCTACCTTCTCTTTATGGAGATACTGGCAAGCGAGCTGCGGCAGCTGATCGATCTGCATTTTGAGAGCATTATTTACCCGCTCGTTGGCATAGCCGAGATTGACAGCCGAATACCACATTTGCAGGTCCAAGTACGGCGTTTTTTGCCGGTCGTAAAGATAACTGCCGTTGCAGGTATCGAAGATCTTCGGATTCTTCGCATAGTGAACGGTATCGCCGTGCGAGCACACGCGGCTTTCCAATTCGAGCAAAGCCTCTTCCACTGGATCGGAAAGCGCAGACAACGAGGGAAACTCCATCTCGCCAGACACCGCACCGGGCTGAAGCGGCACCGGCTGATCGGTTGTTAACACATCCACGGCGGCGGCTGTCGTCTGCCCGACTTGCTTCCCTTGAGGCTTGGCTATATCCATAACTCGCTTTTTTATTCTCCTGCTAACAACGCAGTCGTCGACAATTCCCAGCACGAGGTTACCCAAGATCGCTTGCACGAAACTTACAATCAAATCGTTAAACAATCCAAATAGACTGCCATCCAGATTCGCTTTCAGCCCACACTCACCAGCATTTAGCACCACTTGACAAATGCGAGCGGCTGAATCTTTTCAGTCCATCTATACAGACAAAATATGCGCTCAACTCTTGTATACTTCGCCAAGAGATTGCTAATCGCCATCCGGCGAAGCCTGAAAGCGGTTTAAGCGGAGCTGATTCCGATGCGAGTTCTACTTGCCGAGGACGATGAAGTTCTTTCCGACGGTATATCCAAAGCACTTCGTCAGTGCGGATACGCCGTCGACCACGTCGAATCAGGGTTAGATGCCGATCATGCCCTGACGGCTGCACCGTTCGACCTACTTATATTGGATCTCGGGCTGCCGAGATTGGACGGACTGCAGGTACTTCAGCGCTTGCGCAGCCGCGGAGACCGCTTGCCGGTCTTGATTCTGACCGCCCGCGACGGGTTGCAAGACCGCGTTGCCGGTCTCGATCACGGCGCCGACGATTACATAACCAAGCCGTTTGACTTGCCCGAGCTCGAAGCTCGAGTGCGTGCGCTGCTCAGACGAAGTCAGCTAGGCAACAACCTGGAGATAGTTTACGGACCGCTCAAGTTTGATACTACAGGCAAGTATGTAACTATCAACGATCAACCGCTCGACCTCTCCGCCAAAGAGCTGGCGGTATTGGAGATGCTTTTGCAGCGGGCCGGGCGGGTGGTGAGCAAAGAGCAGCTGATCGAGCATCTTTACGCTTGGGACGAAGAAGTCAGTCACAATGCGATCGAAGTCAATGTACACCGCCTGCGCAAGAAGCTCGACCCGGAAGGGGTATCGATTCGGGCTATTCGCGGGCTCGGATATCTGCTAGAAACAACAGCATGAAGCCGCTTACATCTTCCATTCGACGCCAGCTTCTGGCCTGGCTTCTGCTCCCGATTATGACCTTGTGGCTGATCGGAGCGATCCTCACGTATGTAATGGCGATTAACTTCGCCACCGACGCGTACGACAACTCATTGCTCGATTCAGCGCGCACGCTGATCGCCAGGCTGCGCTTCGACCCCGATCACTTCGACGTCGACCTCTCACCGGAAGCGCAAGCGATCTTCAAAGAGAGCCAGAAAGACAAATTCTTCTACGAGGTCGTAGGACCGACTGGTATCACGAGAGCTGGTGATACCAATATTCCCGACCCGACTGCCGATGATCTCGATGGCATTGACGAGGAGCCGTACTTTCGCTACGGGAAGATCGACAACGAAGCGGTTCGGATTGCTCTGGTCAGCGTCCCGGTGCCCCAAAAGAAGGGACAACGCGTGCTGATCCAGATTGCCGAAACTTTGAAAGGACGGCAGGAGCTGACCAAAGATATTTTAATCTGGGTGGTGGTGCCACAGCTCATCTTGATTTTCTTAGCAGCGCTTGCGGTTTACATCGGCGTCAAACGCGGTTTGGCCCCGCTCAAATCCGTTCAGCAGGCGGTTGCGAGTCGCACAAGATGGGATTTGAGCGCCCTGCAGGAAGAAGGCGCACCACAGGAGGTGCGTCCGCTCGTGCTGGCGATTAACGACCTGCTCGCTCGCATCAAAGAAGATATCGATGGGCAGCGGCGATTCGTCGCCAATGCAGCGCACCAGCTGCGAACGCCGTTGGCCGGCTTGAAAACCCAAACCGAGTTTGCCCTCAGGCAGACAGAGCCGGAAGACTTGCGCCACGCACTGGCACAGGTGCAGTCCAGCGCCGACAGAGCGACCCACCTTGTCAACCAATTGCTGGCACTGGCAAAAGTAGAGCCCGGCGCCTTCCGGTCCACCCGCTTGAAAGAGATCGATCTCAATTTCATCGCCAAAGAAGCGACCGGAGATCTGGTTCCCCAGGCTTTACGCAAGGGCATCGATCTCGGCTTCGAAGGCTCGAACGGACCAGCCACCGTCAGCGGTGATGCGTTGACAGTCCGCGAACTCGTCTGCAATTTAATCGACAACGCCGTCAGATACACGCAGACCGGCGGCAAAGTGACTGTCAACGTCTCCAGCGCCAATCCGGTCGAGTTGAAGGTAGAGGACAACGGCCCCGGTATTCCAGAAGATGAGCGCGAGCGTGTATTCGAGCGTTTCTATCGGGTGCTGGGCAGCGGCGTAAGCGGAAGCGGACTCGGGTTAGCGATCGTTCGCGAAATTGCTCAAACTCACCAAGCGGAAGTCACTCTGAGTTCCGGGCCGAGCGGAGACGGCACCGCCGTAGCAGTAAAGTTTCCCCCACCGCACGTCACAGTTTAAGTTTAGAATTGAATAGTGAGCTCCTGCAATTGGACGGGAATGAATTCAGCTACCGCTTCGGCAGACACGAAATCGCTTGGCAAGCAACTCCTGCTCTTCAGCATCCTGGCGCTGTTCTGCGAACTGCTGGTAATTCGCTGGTTGTCGACCGAAATCCGCATATTCGCCTATTTTAAGAACCTTCCTTTGACGGCTGCTTTCCTGGGAATGGGGCTGGGTTTCGTTTGGTCCGGACACAAGCGTTCGTTGCTGACGCTGTCAACCGGATGCTTTCTCTTTCTCAGCCTGCTTTTATCGGTCGCTTTGGGGCTCGGACTTACCTTTTTGACTTTCGTAGACCCGCTTAGTTTTCTGCTGTTCGGCTTCGGCTCAGAAACAGTAAAGGAACACACTCTTACATCAACCCTCGGAACAGTCGCAATCATGCTGGCTACATTCGTGCTGACCGCAACATCTTTTGTTGGACTAGGACAAGAGATGGGCCGGCTGTTTGAAAAACTGGAGCCTTTGAAGGCCTATTCCATTAATGTGTTAGGCGGCCTGATCGGTACTTTGTTATTTTCGGCGCTTAGTTTCTGCTACGCCTCGCCAGGAGTATGGCTGATCGTTGCCGGAGCGCTCTTTTTTTGGCTGCGCCCAAAACCATTGTCACTCTGCATCTTACTTTTCGGCATCTGTTATCAATTCTGGCTCGGCTCCTACATTTGCGAGCGAGCATGGGGCGGCGATCATTTAAGAACTATTTGGTCTCCTTACTATCGAATCGATCTCAGAGGTCATCGTTTAGATTCCGGACCGATGAAAGGAGCACTAGTCGGTACGGAGCTCTACGCAAATTACGATGGCTTCCAATCGATTATTGATCTCTCTGACAAGACGCTCGCATCCTATCCACCGGAGTTTCGCTCGTCGTGCATCGCTTATCACAGCGAACCGTTTCAATTCGTTGCCAACAAACCGGACAGCAAAGTGCTGGTGCTGGGAGCCGGTGCCGGAATGGATGTCGCAGCCGCACTGCGTTCAAACATCAATCACATCGATGCAATTGAAATCGATCCCGGCATCGCTAGGCTCGGTAACGAGTTCGAGCGCCCCTACCTTTCACCCAAAGTGACTGTCCACATTACTGACGCGCGAACCTTCTTGAAAAACACCCACGAGAAGTATGACGCGATTGTGTTTGCTTATCTGGACAGTCATGCTGCATTCTCGTGCTTATCATCGCTGCGCATGGACAACTATGTCTTTACACAGGAAGCATTGAACGATGCCGCCAAATTGCTAAAACCGGACGGATACATCGCAATTGGCTGCGTAATCATGACTGACTGGCTGTGGGATCGCCATGCCAAGGCGCTTAAGAACGCCACCGGCATGCGCCCGCTGGGAGTTCGTCCCAAACTAGCCGCATATCTCAATAACGGTATCTTGTTCTCCGGGCCCAGAATGCTTTCGGTTAATGATCCTAAGCTCAAGCCGGTCTTTCCGAAAGAAGATGTTCCTGTCGCAACTGATGATTGGCCATTTCTATTTCTAGCGAAGAAGGAATTTCCGACAGTTTATGTCTGGCCAATCCTGATGATTGTTCTGACCAGCCTGCTGCCTGTATCTACGCAATTTGCAGCCGGCGCGAAGAACCGTTTCAACTGGCAGATGTTCTTCATGGGCGCAGGCTTTATGCTGCTCGAAGTGCGTTCGATGGCGGACATGTCTCTCATGTTCGGCTCGACCTGGTTGACTAACAGCGTTATTATCGGCGGCGTGATGCTGATGATCTTGCTTGCCAACATGCTGGCCTATCGCCTGCGCACATCACACCTTCCTTTGCTGTCCGTTGGGCTTTTCGCCTCATTGCTCTTGACCGCTCTGATACCAGCCAGCAAATTGACATTTTTGGGAGCGCTCGGTGGCATGTGCGTAGGAACCGGATTGTGCCTATTGCCGATGGCATTCGCCGCCTTGATTTTCGCTCTGTTCTTTCGCGATGCCAAAGCACCAAGCCAGGCACTGGCATTCAATCTGGTTGGCGGCGTGCTCGGTGTGTTCCTCGAATATTCTTCGATGATGTGGGGAGTTACCTCACTCAGCTATATTGCTATGGCGATTTACGCAATTCCTGTCAGCCTGGCCCTTACCGCTGCCAATCTGCCACCATCCGGCACCGAGCAAGAGCCGTCCTGAGGCTCGCTGCTCAGCACAATTGACAAAGATATACGGTGCCAAGCCGCACAATTATCGCCACTTTAATTTCAACCATTAAGCGCTTCTGATCGCCGCTGCTTTTAACGCACCGATTCGGCCACAAGCATCCGCTGAGATGTGCTTTACCTCGACACACCATACGAACATATGGTACAGTGATGGAAATCCAGGAGAGCCCCAGTCCGATGAAAACACCTGTTTCAAACGCCTATATCATCATCAATGCCGAAGACGCCTCAGAGGACGTTCTAGCTCGAATTCAGAACAGGCTAAGCGGCTTCGATTTGCGAACGGCCGATTCATTTCAAGAAAGCGGCTATTGGATTTGGCGGTCGACTCTAGCTGAAATTGCAAAGATGCATGTCGCTGTCAGATTTGAATCGAAAGCGCAGCTTAGTACTATCATCGCCATGTGTTCCGAATTCGGTCTCGATTGGCTCCCGGCACGAGGTTTCGACAACTCTGAACTGCCGATGTCCTTTTCAGAAGTCAGCTACTACGAAGTTCAAAAGTTTGTATCGAAACTGGCTTCTTGAACAGCGACTAAGAAAGAAGCGGGATAACCCTAGAGCGGCGGAAGCATCAAGCTTGCTAAACTGATTCGCCAGAGGGTTTTGAGGCGCGACAATTATGCTTCTCTTGCGAAGGTTCATTCCGACTGTATTCTTGCTGGGCTTGTTGGTGATTATCAACCCAATTCAAGCGCTTGCTGAAAAACCACAACCTCTAAGTGCGCTGGCTCAGATGCCAGTGAAGGAGGTGACGGTATTTAAGGACGGGCACGCATTCGTTTTGCACCAGGGCAAGATGCAAACCGACGCGGCAGGCGATGTAGTGATGGACTACTTGCCGACGCCGGTCTTAGGAACGTTTTGGTCCTACTCCGCTGAGAAAGATGCGAAATTGACTTCAGTAGTAGCAAGTCAACATAAAGTTCTTGTTCCTCGAACAGCGCTTCATGTCCAGGAATTCATCAGAGCGAATCCCGGCGCACAAGTCGAGGTGACTGAACTGAAGAATGCCGGAAGCAATACTGCCAGCACAGTCACCTATGAGGCGCAGATTGTTGGAATTCCAGTACGCAGTTCAGAAGAGCTGGAAGCGACTTCGCCTCCCAATACCGGTGAAAAGCTGCCTGAATTTGGAGACTGCGTACTATTGAAGACTGCAACCGGTGTCGCAACGGTTCCGCTCGGCAATATTCAATACATCACGTTCAAGTCCAACTACGAATCGAAGCTGGCTTGTGAGGAGTTCAGAAATCTGCTCAGCTTGAAATTGAATTGGAGTAAGGCACCGGCTAAGAATGCAGAAGTCGGAATGGTTTACTTGCAAAAAGGAATTCGCTGGATTCCCGAATACAAGGTAAACATCGACGGTGCCGGAAACGCACATGTCAGCTTGCAAGCAACTTTGATGAATGATCTGACCGATCTAAAGGATGTCAACTGTCATCTTGTTGTCGGAGTACCAACATTTTCCTTCAAGGATCAGCTTGATCCAATCTCACTACAAAAGACACTAGTGGCGGTGGCGGATCGCATGCAGTCAATGGACAGCAGATTTAGCAATGCAATCATGACCCAGATTGCCAATTACAGGGATGAAAGTGAGACTACAGCGGCACCCGCTGCGCACCCGACTGTGGGCGGAGCCGAGAAAAATGAAGATCTGTTTGTTTTCACCGTCAAGCACGTCACCTTGCGCAGAGGACAAAGAATGGTAATTCCCGTCTATGAGACGGACTTGAAATACAAGGATGTATACACTCTCACAATGCCATTCAGCCCGCCACCGGACATTGTGCAACACTTCAATCAGAATCAACAAAGCGAAGTTGATAAGCTGCTCCGGGCGCCCAAGTTCATGCACAAAATCCGGATGGTTAACAAGTCGGAGTATCCTTTGACGACTGCTCCGGCATTGCTTATGAAGAATGACAAGGTGATCGCTCAAGGAATGATGACTTACACGGCTGTTGGCGCCAAAACCGATCTGTCGCTTACCACTGCGGTCGATCTCAAAGTGAAGAAGCAGGACAAGGAGGTCTTGCGCGCACCTAATGCGGTGACATGGCAGGGCGACCAGTACGGACGCGTAGATTTAAACGGAACAATCTCTGCCACTAATTACGGTAGCAGCCCGGCTGATGTTGAAGTAATTCGCTATGTCCTTGGCAAAACAGGAAAAGCCGACCACGAGGGCAAGTCGGAAATGGTCAATATTTTCGAGGACTATGACTTCCTTCCCGAAGGCGGAAGCCTCTACCCGGTATGGTGGAATTGGTACAGCTGGCCAAGTTGGTGGAGTCGATTTAATGGTGTCGGCAAGATCACCTGGCACCAAACATTGGGCAGCAAGGAAACAGTTGATCTCAACTATAGCTGGAGCTATTTCTGGCGCTAGCGCTTAGAATCGTAGACAGTTGCTGGTATTCGTAACATTTTTTGCATCGCTTTACAACCGCAAAATCAGCGATCGCCCTTCTCTCGCATCCTTGCACCGCCACTCTAGGGAATTGCTGCTTGGAGCAGCTCCAACGCGCGAAGAGCCTTTCCCAGCTTATATGTCGATAATCTTGATAACGGGCCATTCAGGTATGGGATCATCAAGAGCATGCTTGAGACGGTGACTTCCGATTCGCGGTCCTACCGATCCGTTCGGCTCAATAGCTCGCGGCGTTGGGAAAAAAAAGACTGGCAATTTCTGCTCTTCATAGCAGGGGTTGCATTGGCGCTTTTTCTGCCCGGACTTGGCAGTTTCGGCGTGATCGATCCGAGTGAGGCTTATTATTCCGAGACCGGCCGCGAGATGCTGGAGAA
>JAGVKB010000012.1 GCA_020050835.1 Candidatus Obscuribacterales bacterium
ACAAGGGTTAATTTACGGTTTCAAGTTAACGGTCGTTGGAGTCCGTGTCACAAACCTGTTAACTCGGCAAAATGTTTACCCAGTCGGCAACTGCAGCCACTTTGCCAGCCAGTCCGCGGCTTACTGTTCGGCCCTTAACCGTTATCTCGAAGTCGCCTGAAACAAAAGGTCCGCTCGAATCCAAGTTAGTTCAAATTTCACCCTTGCGAAAGAGTGCCATTATCCTTTGCTTGTTGGGGCTCAGAGTCTTTCGCAAAAAGCTGTTTGCTTCCTCAAGCCACTCAAGTTTTTGCTTAGGACTGACTGCCCGCCACCATCTGATCTTCTCGTCTGAAACCACATAATAAAAACCCTTATCGAAACGGCGCGCTCTCTTATCCACAACATTAGTCCTTTTCCATCGCCTGTAGCTTCTCGAGGGCCGCTAAATCTGCTCGGTCTTGCTCTCGGCCCGCAGCTCTCTTCATTATCATCAGATCATTCAATTCGACAAGATAGATTGTGATTGAATCTAACTGAAGCTCAACTGAGCGCTCAATAATGCCTGGAATCTCGGATGCTTGCAAGAGCACATCCACTTCTTCAAACGGTTTGTTCTGATTCCAAAATGTAAACGCATGCAGATTTCGATTTTCAATCCAGTCCTTTCTCTTCTCTAGCCAAAGCAAATCTTCAGCTGGCAGCGGTAACCTAGGGCGAAATCCGAGCTCTTGCATGGCAAGTAGAAAGCGACCAAGATTTTCGACTGCGAGGTCCACAACCAGATCGAGATCAGCAGTCATGCGAGGAATTCCGTGGAGATTCACAGCAACTCCACCGGCAACTGCATAACGCACTTTGTGGCGAGACAAAGCTGAAAATACATTTTCGTAGAACATACACGCGACCCTGTGAGCAACGTCCTCGAACAGCTTGGTTGCATTATAACAGCGCAACCATCCATCCTCGGCCGGACTGAGCGGAACTATAACTGAAGGTCTTCTATCTCCAGCCCATTACCCAATAGAGCTCATCTGGACTTAAACTGTGCTGGGCCGCTCAGCTTGATCGAGATTGTCTTCTTGGTGCTATGGTCACGAACTACCAGCTCACCGTGCCCTCGATAGAATCCGATTTCAGCCGTTGCAACCAGCGTATTGAGTTTCGTTTGCATTCCAAGCAAGTAAGTGTTCTCGTCGGGAGCCTTAGCTCTGGCAAAAGTCGCCAGATCTTTGCCGCTTATTCCATCAGTACCGTCCCACGCATTAGACATCAGTTTATAGTAATGGTCCATGTCTTTGAGCATCTGGTGGGTCTTACCATCTAGTCCGCCAACAGTTTGAGCGGCAGCGATCTCCTCTCTGGTCCACTGACCGTCTTGATTCTTATCAATCCAGCCCTCCTTAGCGTATAGCGCCGTCATCTCCTTAAACTGCAGCCTGACCTTTTCAGCTCCCTGCCAGTACAAATCGCTGGAGACCTGATCGTCAATTACCTTCCTGACATATCGATCCTTGTCCTCTGTCAGATTCTCATTCAGCAAGCGTGCTATTAACTGGGCTGGACTTTCGCTCTTAACTGCATCAGTCCAGCTGGTCGATTCTGCTGCTTCTTTAGTCTTACGCTCAGCATCCTCACGTTCTTGCCGCAAATCGCGCACAGTAACCTCACCGCCTAGCGCTTTGGTTGTCTGGCGATCGCTATCCAAGTCGTACTGGAGCTTCCATTGCCCGCGCTCAGCTCCATTGAAAACCGTAAAATTCTTGAGCAAGGCGCTAGCGTTGCCATCGGTCTCACTATGCCACTGTCCTTGCTCGTCGCGCGTATAGACCCGCATACGATTGGATTGCGAGTCCAGGTCAACGACTTTTGCTGCCAGCCCACGCTGATCGTATTCAACCGAACAGCCGTCGGCATTGGTCAATACCGCTGAACCCGGGACAGATTCGGATGTCCGCAAGGATATCTTCAGCTCACAGTTGTTATCCATTTGCTTGAACAATGTAACCTCGCCGTCTTTTCCGACTTCAATACCAGAGAATTCGACTTTCGAATTCGGTCTTGGTGCGGACCGTCCGTCTGGATTTAACAAGCTTGCTAACGTCTCATAGGTCCGAACGTCTGGCGGCACCTTGATTGAGACTTTGCCTGCCAGATCCATTTCCAAACCAATTTTTAAGGGACTACCGTCTCTTCCAGGCACTGTCAACTCATGAGTTCGACGACCGTTTTCGCCGGCTACACTCCAAAAAGGCCTGGACTTCTCCGCCGCATCAGTGACAGCAGCCGTACTGGCAGTAGAATCAGCCTTGCGAGTCTCGTCACGCCTGGCAACAGTCGACTCTTGAGAGATTGAGACCAGGTTTAGCACAGGCAGTCCATGGTTAGTATCCGTGCTGCTGGTATCACCTGGTACGGTCGGCTTAGTCTCGCCAGGACTGAAATCTTCACTTGTCGTCATCTCAATTTCCCTTCATTCGTCATGTGTTCGTAGCTCTCTTTACTTTTGAGCTGCCTCGCTGTCACAAGATGAAGTTACATCTTGAAGTTAAACAACCTGAGAAACAGTGCCACGAAAGTGTTACCTCTCAATCGGCAAAATTAGAAATGACGGCAAATTCCCACTCAAACTTTCCGAGGCTATGCTCGAAAACCACGGCAACATTGCTGCTTCGATGAACAGTAACCCGGGCTGATCCGAATTGGGTTCTGTCAACGGACTTCCAGCACTCGGGCAACTTTATGGAAAGTTGGTCGGAGTTTCCCAGCCTGGAGATACCGGCAAGCCAATGCACGAAACTCTCTATTGAGAGCGCATTGTCAAACTTAATGTCTTTGCCAGTCTTCGCCATGCCTTAAGTCCCCGCTGCGCGTCTAACAACAACAAAATACTTGCCGAAGTTAACGCGTGCGCGAAGCTGTGTCACGGAACTGTTAAATGAGAAGATTATCGCGGCTTGGCAGCAGCCGCGAACTGATCGCGAATCCAGGCTGACCGTGCGCTGTTGAC
>JAGVKB010000042.1 GCA_020050835.1 Candidatus Obscuribacterales bacterium
CACCCGTCCGCCACTAGGTATTGCTACCTCGTTCGACTTGCATGTGTGAAGCACACCGCCAGCGTTCGTCCTGAGCCAGGATCAAACTCTCCGTTGTCAAAGCCTGCATGGAGTACACACAGGTTTGTAGACGTTCTGTTTGCCTACTCAAAATTTTGACAGGCGCCTTTCATGGCTATTCAGTTATCAGGGTTCGATAATGCGCTAATCAACTTTATAGACCAGCGCTCCATGGAATGATAGCAATTCACTTCCGGAGTGTCAAATCACCGGAACCGCATGTAGCGCCACTTATATACAAGCATCAAAACTGCCTTTTGCGCGCAGTTGACGCTTGCAATGACGCTCCACTTAGACTCACGAATGAGCCCTTGCTACACAAGCCGTTTATTTAGCTTACTGTGTAACGTGGTGCAGACCCGGGAAATTCAGCATCCCTTAACTATTGACCAGAGGTCTAGCTGAGGAGTGAACTCGCATCCCACTAAAACAAATCCTAGCACCCTCTTTTGGTCTTCGCAGTAAATCCCGCTTAATTAGTGCGGCGCGATCGCTGAAAGCACCAAGCCGTAGCGGTTCTAACAATGCAACGAGATTTGAACAATCAAACAAAATGCGCTTGCAACAGATCGCACTGGGCAAAAATACCCAACACATGCCTGTTCGGATGTCGCATCAAGAAGGTTGGAAACCTCAACGGACGAAGGGGGGATTGCCTCCGCCAGCGGGCGCGTACAACGCGCCCCTGCGAGCCCTTCGGCAGATTTCGTGTGCACCATTCGAACAGGCATGACCCAACAGAGATAGTTATATTAAGGAGCAAATTTCAAATAAGCACCCAAACGAAGCCGCGCGGCTTGCCGCCAGATCTATATCCAATCAATACACCGTTCTACCTGGACTCCGGATGTGCAGCCTCAGCAACCGGCACAATCAAGTCGAGCTGTCGAGAGAGAAACATTGGCGAGACGCGACGGCGAGCGCCGGCGATCACCACTACCATCGGTCCCCGCAACTGACACATGAGATAGGAACGTTGCAACTTGAAGACTGCGGTTGTTTCAGAGCCGCTCGAATCGTTATCCACCTGCAGATCTACACAGTACTTCTTATAAGCTTGAGAAGCGATTTGGCGATCACCAAAGTCCAGGAGCAGCAACTTCAATCGCTCCGGCGTCGGCACTCTAAATAGATAATCAGCGCTCACTATTGTCATTGCCTGGTCGAGACTCAAGGACGAGGTAAATGGAACTGATATCACTCGACGGGCACCGATCGGTCCCATGACAAGCTTTTCACTTCCGGCCAATCGATCTAAATGAGGAAGGTCAGCGACGATTGCCGGCGGTCGAGCGTGCGAATCCAATCCAGAGGCAACCTTTTGAGCCAGCTCGCTCATCATGCCTTTGGCCTCATCATCATCTTCAGCAGTAGTCGTGATGGAAACAAAATAGTTGCCCTGCCAAAACGAAATGCATTGATCGTCTTCGCTTGACTGATCTCCCCGAGGAATCACAGTTGTGGCGCCTTCCCGCAAGAGCGTATATGCTCCATATGCGCCTTGAGCGCTTTCGAATCGATAGAGCTTAATCACGACACGCCGCTGGCCGCGCTGGTAAACACGGGAAACGCCGAGCACTGCTCGGTATTCTTTCAAAAGTGCTATTAGTTGATCCGATCCAGCCGGGTCAACAGTGGCAGCGCCAAGCGACTGTACCTGCGTATCCCCCCAGACCCAACCGTCAGGATGGAAGGAGTCGATCGCCCTCAACACCGGAGCGATATCAGCGGGACTCGCTACCGGAGCTAGACGAGCCGAAGCTGCCGCTTCTACCGGCGCTTGCGGCGCCAGCTCCATCTCGACAGCCGCGCAATAATTTTGCTGTGCAATCAAGACAGCGCCGACTAAAGCAAAGCTAGCATCCTTCAGCCGAATGATGTCTCTACCCACCGGTTCTATGAGTTCACCAAGTTTAGCAGCAAGCCGGAATTACTCAAGAGAGACAGAAGGACTTGCCAACCAGCAGAGCTGAATGAACTCCCTCCCCGCAAGCATCGGGGTCTCGCAGAGGATCGGACCTGAGGGTCTTCTTTCTATAAGCACCGCAAGCAGCGGGGTATCGCAGAGCATCGGCCCTGACCGTCTTCTTTCTACAGGCGCCGCAAGCAGCGGGGAATCCGACCCTGAGAGATTGAAAAGTACCTTGCCATTAATAGGCTCCAAAACAATCACACACACAGCGCAAAATTGGCATTGTGCTTATTCACTCAAAAGGCGGCGCTCGAGCTTATCAAACCGAATCTCGAGTCTGTTAAGACTTGCCTGTAATTCAGTCAAAATTGCCATGAAATCAACTTCCTGCATGCCAACCCGCAACACTGAATCTCGCTTAACCGCAGAAACCGCTCGTAAACTCTCGGACAGCATCGTCTCTTCTTCTCTGAGCTCAGCCGCTCTCTGAAATTCCTGTGCGCTAATTGCGCGCTCTTTTTCTTGTCGCACGTGCATCAATCGACGCTTTATCTCATTCTCGTCATTAGACATAGAAATACTAGCCTCCAAGTCTCACGCACTGTCAGTTTTTGGATCGTGCCGCTCAAGCTTATCCACTCGTCTCTCCAGCCTCATCAGTCTTTCATCGAGGCGCACAACATTGCTTTCCGACTTGAGCAGCAGATTGCTTATTCCTGACAGCTTGCTCGATACAACATTCTCAAAACTCAACAATCTCCCATTTGTCTCGTCCAACCTGGCATTGGTTTCGTCCAGCCGGGCGTTGGTTTCGTCCAACCTGGCATTGGTTTCGCCCAGCCGGGCGTTGGTTTCGCCCACAGCACGAGTGACGTCCGCGAATCCTGTTCGAACTTCGTTTCGAAGGGTTTCAATGAGTTCTCGGTCTATAGCCATGCTCAGCACTCCCATACTCACCTCTTATTATGTATAACGAGCCCAAGCTGCCAAGAGTTCAAAATCAGTATAGCAATAACCACTTAATAGTGAAAATCCCCAGATAAATTGCTCATGCGCAAGAGCCTCACCAGGGCCTATGAATGGTTGAGTCAGTCAAACACAGCATGCCTGTTCGGATGTCGCAGCAAGAACGTTGGAAACCTCAACGTCCGTAGGGCGGATTGCATCCGCCCGCGGGCGCGTGCAGCACGCCCCTAAGAGCCATTCGGCGAATTTTGCAGGCAAGTTTGCGACGGCAAACGGCCTGCCTTGCCAGACCAAAGCAAAGTAGCCAGCGCCACCAGGTAACAAGCGAATCCCAGAGTATAAGCAGCCGACAGCCCGGCACCAATAGCTACCGCAACCGAGAGCACGGAGCCGCAGGTGGATGCAGCTCCATTTACCCCCCAGAACCAAGGCTTGAGTCGTTCGAATCGCCGACCTGCTAGCCGAAACCCTAACGGGAAAGCCATTCCCATTAATACACCAAGCGGAAACAGAATACCGGCAGCACAAGACACCCTGATTAGACCTTCCGAAAATTGGCATCTCTCCAAAACTGCCGGCGTCACAAGCCAATACAGCGCCATCAAAACCAACAAGATTGCCAGGCTTATCGTCATCGATTTTTCCAATCGACTGTCCGGCACTTTCTGCGTGAGGTAACTGCCGATGCCGCTTGCAAGCAAGAGCGTAAACAGCACCACTGTCACGCTGTAAGTCGGGTGCCCCAGGAAGATAATCAATCGCTGCATCTGGGATATCTCAACGAATATAAACCCAAATCCGATCGCGCAGAAGTACAAGAGATAAGACCAGCCTGATTTGAGCATTTGCCTATCACCTCCGCTCCAAAGCGGAACAAAAATGCACAACCCGGTTAACGTAGCGACCACAATCAGCAACTGAGCAAGAATAAACTCGGCTTTTAAGTAGCTGCCGCTGGTGGCTGGAGTTTCATCCGGGTGCAAAAGCAAGTCCAGCGGGCGCAACATATAAAAGAAAAAGGGGCTGTCATCAGTTGGTGGTTCTAGATTGACGAAAGTTCCGACCGCTCTGCCACCATTTGCGGTTCCAGAAACAACAGCATCGAGCACCTTGGTCGCGGCCTTGCGTGGACTCAAAAGCACTTCGAATTTGAACCTGTCAGCATTTTCCGATACCGCATCCAGAACCGCATCACTAAGAGGCTGCGGACTTACCAGAACAGCCGTGGCTGGTTTGGCATTCTCATTTCCATCTGAATCGTTTGCACTTACTACGACTATATGGCGCCGGGGATCCTTAACCCCGAGGCGCAACAAAGCCGCACGTGCGACAGCAACAAGTCGCTCGATTTCACCTGGTCCTTTTGACGAATACCAGCGCGTGCAAGATATGATTCCGTCAGGAGCGAGGCGTTTCAAGAAGGTGGTCCAGGCCTCGACTGTGTAAAGCGAGTTTTCTGTCAGTGCCAGCGCTCCACTGCCGGAGGCCACACCGGTGTCAATCACGCTGATTTGTATTATGTCGAGCGGCTCTCGGTAGCGGGTGATGAATGAGCGAGCGTCCTCAGCTGCAAATTTAACCCGCTTGTCCCGGTCGAGATGACCGGAGAAATCACCGAATCGACCGTTGACTGTGCCGATGATATCGGGATTGATATCTGCCGCAGTGACGGACCTGGCACCGAATGAGAGCGCCGAAAGTAAGTCACGGCCCCCACCGAATCCCACGATGAAGACTCGCGGAGCCTGCTTTAAGTGATATACGAAGTTGGTGACATCATATTTTAAGAAATCGAGGTCCTTGAAGTCACCAGAAAACTCGGTGATTGGAGTCTGAGAAAACGAGTCCAGTTCAAGCCAGAGTTGCTTGATCTTCTTTTCCGGCTTATATGTAGTACTCAAGCCCCACCCATGTGGATCACTTGCTTCAGCGAGATCACCCATCACCGTAACTCTGCTGAACGGATTCCACTTCTCGTAGACAGGCCGCTCTGAACGTTGTCCTCGACTCCACAGGAAGCTTATAAGCGGTTTTTGACCGTGAGCGAGAACTGCATTCGCGTATGCAAACGCACCAGCCGAAACTGCCAGGATAAGCGCCCACTTTCGCAAGCTCGTAGTCTCCGCGCCTTCGGCAAACAGATACGCTGCCAGAGCAGCTATGCCGGCTGTCAAAAATATTGCAGTCGGTCCGTCGCTTACGCTCAATGCAAGTGCAAAGAACAAGCAGCCAACTGCAGCGCCTGCGAGATCCGCCGCATAGAGCTTTCCTATGTGTGCCGAAAAGCAGGTGAATGCAAGTGCTATGCAAATTCCGCTGAAACAAAATGGCAGCGAGGCCACACAAAAGAGAAAGCCTGCCAGATACAGCCCGACAATGCTCTTGCTGGCTACAAACGGCACACATAGCTCAGTCATGAAGCTGAAAATAAGCGACACGGAGAACAGCAGAGCGCTGGCCGAAAGATAGAATTCAGTAGATCGCCTGGCAAAGTAACCAGGCAATCGGTAAACCAAAATGGCACCGACAGTCAATCCGAACATTGCGAGCGACACCGCTACAAATGCAAAATGATAGAAAGTCAGAACACTCCAAACCCTGGTGAGAAGCAATTCCAGGGCAAGGGTAGCAAGTGAAACCAGAAATATCCCGGACGTCAATCGGTTACTCACAGAGCTGCCCCTAATTGTCAATCGATATTCTTGACTATGCTTTCCAGCAAGTCTATACGCTCACCTAGCTTACCACCGGAGATCCTGAGGCAGGAGGCTGTTTCGACTGTCTCGTAAAACAGGTCCGCTCTTCCAGTGAGCTTGAGGAGGTTCGAGATGGGAAGAACTCGCTTCAATAGCTCAGCAGGAGTTATCTTTTCAATCAACAACTCATTGCTGTCATTTTCGCCAATCGCATCCAGATAAAGTGCTAACTCGAATTTGGCTGGCAGCGATTCAGCGGCATACATACTTTCATCGAAGAACCAGGCGGACTCAGGAAACTTGTCAACCGAAGTAGGGCAAACTTCAGCCAGACGCTCGGCAGTCCCCGCACGCAATTTGCTCGGCGTCGGACAAGAATAGACTACTTTGAGCTGGGGGTCGATCAACGTAATGTCTTCCGAAAGAATGCTCCAGTATTTAGACAGCGCTAACCCCAGCGAGAGTGTCGTCTTGCCTGAATGAGAGGGTCCGGCTAAAAGGACCAGCCGGCCAGTCGGCGAAAGTAGAGATGCCGCGTCTAACCAGATGCAATCGCCATGACGACCATAAAGTCGATTGACGAGAGCAATCACTGGTGAGTGACATTCCAAGCCATCCACTGGTTCTTTCATTCCCTCGCCGTCTACCAGATCGACGAGCCGCTCGACGAAAACTTCTTCTTCCAGCTGATCGGCGACCGCAACACTTCCATTCACCGGCTGCCTGTCCTCCGAAAACAGAGCTTCAATCGCTTCGATCAGCTCGGACTGCTCGGACTCAACACGAAAGCGACACTTGCCAAGCCGCAAGACTTTCGAGGACTTGGTCATTGGCACAGCTCCCAGAGCACGCCGTGGAGTTCGAGCGGAGTAAGCGCTCCGGCAGGTCGTTCTACATTGGCTGGAAGCAAGACAAAACCATCGGCTGTATGGCAAGACCGAGGTCGGACCATTTTATCGATCGGCTCTGATCCAACCGAGTTGTGGAATTCAACACCCGGCATATAAATCATCAGCTCAGGACCAACCTCTCCGATCGTTTCGCACTGCCAGACTTCCGGTTCTATTCCAAGCTGCTGCTTCAAAGACGCCACGATGAAGCCTCTTACTTCAGAAATGAGCCCTCCGGCCGCTTCTTTCTCTACAATACCGCCGGAGTAGCGGCCTTTCAAATTGAGGTGGATCGCTCCCTGCACAACGGATCCACACACAGTGGCGGGCAAGTCGAATAACCACTGCGGTGTGACCGCCGGCTCTTGTATTCTTTCGTCTCGCCGAACTTGCATTGTTGCTGCCTTCCGCCTGGCCAACATACCCGATTGCTCGGATTGCTCGTCTTTCAATAATCTACAATACCCACCCATTCGCAGCAGCTGATTGAGATTAACCCTTGCCTGGCACTGAATATGCCCAATCGTAGACAGTACACACAGATGGTCAGCCGGGAATAGATCAATTAAACCTTTGAGCCAAGCATCAAGAAGAGTCAAGAACTCATTGATTTCACCGTAGCCGACCCTGTCCGTCTCATCGAGAAAATCCGGTCCCAGCAAGTGTGCTAGCAAGTCAAAGACAGTCAGCCGAACGATGCCGACCGTCCACTTCGAGCCCCGCAATAGTCGAGCAGCACAATCCAACCGGACTATTTCAGTCTTCAGACACTGGGAAATCGACTCGTTGAGCCTGGCTGTCGCAAGTGGTGCGCAAGTAAACGGGCGCGGCTTGTATTCATTTAGCGAGAAACTCTCCGCCGCTTCAGCGGGACTGACAAATCCGATACCGGGAAGAGAGCCGTCGGACAGCCAGAGACGACCCGGTTTTGGTGTCAGAATCGGAACATTGACGACGATACTCTTGCTTGCAGTCGACAACAAACGGCACGGCGCTGGCAGTGTATTCTCTTGTATCAGCTCCGATCGGTTCAACGAGCCTCTCGGGCTTGAGTATCCTGGAGCTGCCAGTTCGTGCCAACTCTTGCCCCAAAGTATCTCGGCCCAAACTGGCTGGTATGAAGAAAGCGGACTGTGAACAAGCGGTTTAATCCGCCCCGATAGTAAAACTCTCTCTAACGAAGGAAGTCTGTTAATGAGACTCACAGCCGTACGAGCGGTGAATCCTTCCAAACATGTGATCAACAGCCTTTTGGGAGAGGAGTTCAATTGACTGATTCTAGCTTTCGTACGGTTTGACTCGAGAGGAAATTCGTCAGGGCTCCATTCCGGACATACCTGTTTCTACTCCCGTGCCAGTCGGAGACATCATAGCAGCGATGCCGGGAGGCACGAGAAATTTATCAATCACAGCCGGCGCAGCAAGTATGGCACCGGCAATAGTTGCACGTCTTACAACTTTGGCTACGAAGTCTTTTCTGGTCATAGTCGGCTCGCAAGATTCATCATCTTGCTGCGACTTACAATCTTCTCGCTCAAAATCAAAGGTCATGATGCCCCTCTTGCCCCCCGAGTTGTCTATTGGAATCTTACCACGGGTAACATGAGGGCTTAAGCCAGTCAACCATTACCGAGACTTGGCAACAAGCGATTCAAAGAATTTCTGACAAACACAAAATTGGGTGAATTCGGTTACAACCATCAAAGAGCTGCGACAATATCTACCTACTACTTTCTGTTGGCTATGAGCTGTCCGAGTACAAGAATCGGAGTAGTTAGCAGGTTGAATCTAATGGACGACGACGAATTAAAGCATCAAGAGTTTGTTGGTGACGCCTCAGAAACCAGCCAAGATTCTGACGTCCAGAATCAGTCCAAAGAGCTTAGCAGCCGCAAAAGTAGCGCACAACAATTGCCCTTCCTCCTTCGTGCCTGGTGGTTGCGCGAATTTCAGGAGAGCAAAGATTTCGCCTGGCGGCAAGAGCCTTACATTACCGGTCCAGTCTGGTCCACTTACGCCGATCCGCTCTGCCAGATGTCCGGACTGGACTACTCATACGATCAGTCTGATGACTGAGGATTGCTCAGCTGCTGCTCTGGAGAACTAAGCAATGTCAGTGCTAATTCTTGCATCACCGAAGGACGCCCATGTGAAGGTAGTGCGCCAACATCTTGCCGCGCTGGGAGTAAGCACCTATCAAACGTGTCCGAGCCGACTGCTCAAGGGAGCTGGCTTCAAACTCAAGCTCGGTGATAGTGCGCCAAAATTTCGGTTTGAAGCGCCGGATGAATTGTCGGACTGCTCAATATCTGCCACTGAAGTCGATCTTGAATCAGTCACGGCGACCTGGCTTCGCGGGTACGGTAGGCTGAACCTAAACCAGATCGCCGAGCCATGGGCGGCGAGACTAATGGAAAACGAGTCGAGTCGAGCTCTTAGTGGGCTTTTTAGATTGGTAGCCGGATTGTGGGTGAATCATCCTGCCGCTCAGGCTGAGGCATCACTCAAGTTGAGTCAACTCGAGATTGCAAGGCGAATCGGATTTGAAATTCCAGTCACTCTTGTTACCAACGATCGGGCTGCTGTTGCTGATTTCTACCACTCATGCGATCGGCAGATGATTTACAAGTTGATCGATGAATCGAGTTGGGATTACTTTCCTGATTTTGAAGTTCCAAAAGGTCTACCTACGCTTCCCTTCCGCGAGAGCGACCTGGCACACCTGGAGCAAGTTACACTGGGCCTGCATCTATTTCAAAGACGCATCGACAAAGTTGCAGATATTCGAGTAACCGTCATCGGGCAGAAAGTATTTGCAGTTAGAATCGAATCCCAAGAGGGCAAGGGGCGCGTTGATTTCAGACTCGACTATTCGGTTGCGATGGCGCCTTGTGTCTTGCCAGACGATATTGCCGGCAACTGCCTGCAACTGCTGCGAAAGTTGGGACTAAACTACGGCGCAATAGACCTGTGTTTAGATCGTGATGGCAGACACATTTTTCTTGAGATCAACGCTCAAGGTCAATGGTTATGGATGGAAAAAGGTCTGTCTCTACCCATGTCGTTGCACTACGCAAGGTTGCTTGCAGGGCTCGACCCACCAGTGGTGCCGCCAGATTACTCCCCTCGAGAGCCGGAGCAATAATGCACCACCATTACATCTTTAGTGAGATCTCCAGATTAGTGGACCAACGATGCGACGGGTAAGCCCACCAGGACAAAGAAGAACAAGCCAATGCAGTAACAAGCAAGTGAAGTATGCTAACCAGCTCAACGGCTTGCCACCACAATAGTAATTGCTCATGAATTCCCCGGACGGCAGCAGGCACTCTCGCAAAACCTTCAACTTTCTGCGGCGGTCTCCCAGAAAGCAGGCATTAAGCAGAAGCATCGGCAGAGAAGTCGTGTTCCACACAAAAGCGGTATTAGTAGTCAGGGTAAAGCAGCTAACGAGAATGTTGCAATCTCGCGGAGCCAACTCGTCAAGCACTTCTGAGGGTACCGCAGAGCCCAGCCTGTCAAAGGCTATTTCCAATCCGGCCCAAGCGCTTACGGCAAGCTCGTCTTCTTGCTTGCAGAGGCGCACTAACTCTTGCCAGGATTGAGGTTGCTCTGATAGCTTCGACACTAGAAGGTGAATATCATAGAGCCAATGCCAGCCAACAAAAGAATGCTTGTGAAAGTGTGTGAGCTCGAGAAGCAAGTGATCTACGACACAAGGCATAAGCAGTTGGCGCCTCCGCCACTCAAATGTCTGGCATCGTTCAAAAAAACCTTTCAAATCCTGTGCCCTGAGCCCTTTATCCCAGGGATCGCACTTGAGCTCCACGAGCGGCCATCCATCCTTGATGAAGGCGATATTGAAAAACTGCTGAAACTCTTTGCTGGGACTGATTGAAAGAGCTTCCAGCGAACCGACCGGTCCGATGCCGAATTGACTGCACTCGCCAGGATGATTCCACAAAGGAACGAAACCGGACTCTTCCAGCTTACCGATAGCCGCTTCAGCAGCTTCAGGCATTAGTAAGACATCAAAATCTGTCGAGGAGCGAAGGTAGGGTTGAGCATAAAGAGTACGAGCAACTACCGGACCCTTTATCCAGACTGCTTGATTACGCAACGCTCCAAACAAGTCTATTAGCTGAGTGAATAGCTCGTCAAAAGCGAGATGTCGCTGGTGCGCGAGACGAGAGTCCACCTTGAGTCTTTCCAACAGGCTTTCGGCGTCACTTAGCTTGAATTCCGCCAACTGTTCGTTGAGCTCCAGGTCAAAAATGCAATCGTAAATGAGTGGAGAGACTTTCTCAATCAAACCAGTTTGAATTAGCCTGTCAGCGAAGTCGTTCCGAGCCGCTCCCGCAAGGGCAGCAAGTGCAGCCTGGCGGAGGTTCCGTCAAGAGGTGTGTAAATCTCTCAGGCGGCTACCTCACTTAGTTTTGAGTCTTTTTTGATTCCGTCCTCGTACAGTTTTCCTCGATATACA
>JAGVKB010000053.1 GCA_020050835.1 Candidatus Obscuribacterales bacterium
TGCCGACCTTGGCGATGCGATCCTTGCCATCGCTGCCTTTGTACTTATAGTCTCCATCTTGAAGAACTTCTACACCGGTGCGAACTTTCTCCTTGCCGCCGGCTCCGGGCGAGACGAATTGATCCGAGACGCTACCATCGCTGTTCTTCTTGCGCGTCCAGGTTTCGGTCTTTTCACCATCCTTAGTCGGTCGCACATCGGTAATCGACGCGAGTTCCTTCTTGCCCTTCACATCTTCGTAAGAGAATGAGCGAGTCTTGCCATCTTTGGTGGTAACTCTGGTGATGTCTCCGTCTTTATCCAGCTCGACGGTGGAGAAGTTACCCTTTTTGATAACTGCCGATCCGTCACCCTTTTCGTAGGCGACGTCGCCGTTGGGGTAGATCTTTACTTTGTCGCCTTCAGGCTTCCAGCTCTTGGTACCCTTGTCGGTCGTGTCGACTACTTCGGAAAGCTTTCCGCTGGCATCATAGCGAAACTCTCTCGATTCCTTTCCGCGAGTAATCTTGGTGACACGTTCTTCACCCTTGTCGTCCTTCTGAGATTGAACCTCGGATTTATCCGGATAAATCCGGGTAATATTACGACCGTCCGAACTTACCTTCTCGTTGTATTTGTCATAGCCGGGTGTAATGACCTGCCACTGCCCAGCTGCAATGTCCTTGGAATCCTGCTGCAGGAAGTTGCCTTCAGGCGACAGCTTCATGTTGCCTTTCCAGGCACCGCCATCGGAGCCGTCCGCTTTTGTTACCCGCCATTCACCTTCACCAGTCTTGGTGCGGGTCTGCTGCAGGTTGCCTTTACCGTCTCGAACTTCGACCTTGGTCAGGTTGTCTTTGTCGTCATACTGGAATTTAAACTGGCGATTGGCGCCCGGACCGTAAGTGATTGATTCAATTCTTCCTTGCTGGTCAAAGGTAAACTTCGACCCGCCCGGACCTTCATTAAGTTTCGAGCCGTCGGCACCGATTACGTGTTTGAAGCCTCGTACATCGGTTGCGATCGTCAAGCCCTGACTGTTGACGTCAATGTCCTTGCGCTGCTCAGACGGCTTTCCGTCTGCAGCCCATTTCCCGTCTTTATCCTTGCCCTGGCTTTCAGAGACCCAAACTCCTTTGTCATTCTTAGTCCAGACAGTTCGTTGAGTCTCGTTCTTGTTGGTATCGACAATCTGCTTTTTCTCACCGTTTTCATAACCGATTTCAACGATCGAACCATCTTTTCTGGTTAGCTTGGAGACGGTGTTGTCGTCGTTAAGTCTTAGCCGGGTGCCATTGGCGTTTACCTTCTCATGGATTACACTGCCATCCAGCTTTTGAATGTCATAGCGATCCTTGTCGACTGAAACGAAGTCGCCATTTTTCTCCAATTTGAAGTCGCCGCCTACTTTGACGTTCTTCAAACCGGCCTTGAGATGCCATTCCCCGTCCTTGTCTCGGAAATAAGATCGCTTGCCGTCCTCGTCCTGCTCTGAGAACTTAGTAACCTTATTGTCCTTGTCCAGAGTTATGGTACGGAAGCCCTTTCCTTCTGGATATTGAATCTCTACGGTCTTGGTGCCGTCCTTATTGACTGTCACCTTTGGCTCGATGCGTTCGGTGCCATCGCCGTTTAGAACATGCTTGAAAGCAAGTTTGTCTTCATAGCTGTAACGTCCATTGACATTGAGCTCGAGATTTCGGCGCTCGGCAGAAGGTTTTCCATCATCCTTCCACTGACCGTCCTCGCCCTTGGTCTCGCCTTTGGAGTGCCAGACACCCTGCTCGTCCTTCGTCCAGGTAGTGCGATTCTTGCCGGATTTGTCAGTCTCTACAACCTTGCTGAGATCATTCTTGTCATACTCAGCTTCGACCTTCGATCCATCTTTCCGGTCGAGGACGGTAGCTCTTTTGCCGCTATCGTCCAACGTAACGGTAGAACCATCAGGCAGAACTCTGCCTTTGGAAATGGTGCCGTCCGTCTTGTGAATGTGCACCTCGCCATTCGGCTTCTTGTAGCTGAGCTCGTTGTTCTTACTCAGCTCGAACTGCCCGTTGACGATCGACTCCACTCCGAATCTGTCCGTCTTGATCCAACGGCCCGCCTCGTCCTTGTGGAACTTCATCTCACCCTGCTTGTCCTTGAGGGTAAACTCGACAAGCTTTCCATCCTGGTCGCGCTTAGCTTCCAAGCCGCCTTTGCCGTCCGGATAATCAACTTTCACATCCTTGGGCAAACTCTCCGGCGCATCATCCTTAGCATCAGCCTTGGCATCCGCTCTAGCTTCGGTTTTGGATTCTACTTTCTGGGCCGTCTTGTCGTTGAATTGGGCGAAGATATCTATCTCGTTGGATTTCGGACCGCTGCGTCCATAGATAGCATGCCGCTCGCCGGCGCTGTCAACCTCGCTTCGGTTCGGTCCGGCACCACCGTAAATGACATGCCTGCCGCCGGCGCTGTCTGTCTCAGCGCGAGCGGCGCCACTACGGGCCGAGCCACCATAAATAGTATGTCGTTCGCCAGCGCTGTCAACTTCATTTCTGCTGTTGACCTTAGTGAACAGCCCGCGCAGATCGGCCACTGACCCTTCGAATCGCCGAAAAGCCTGGGCGCCACCACGCTCGCTGCCACCATCTCCGGGAGCAACTCCAATCGACTCGGCAGTGAACAGCCGGGAGCCTCTCGCGAGATTTTCGAAGCGTGCATCGTTGGTGGAAAACGATCCGCGAAACTGCGGAAGATAACCGCTGGCCGTATCCTGCGAAGGATACTTGCTCATCAGATCGCGGCGCGTATCCTCTTCTTGCCGGCTGGTTGGCCACAGCGGCGTCTCAGTCCGGACCGGTGTCCTTTCCGGAGTGAAATCGATCGCTCTTGGCTCCGGTACGTCCGGGTTATTCTGTTTTGCTACTTCTTCTACCATGGGCTGCTCTCACATCAAATCGGGCGGTTATTTTTTGGTTCGTTCACAAGCAACACGGCTCGTGTGCACTATCTTCAGCCAGGTCCTGGACACGGTCGCGGTCCCGGAGCTGGTGGTCTCGGTCTGGGACCGGGTCCTGGTCCAGGCTGAGGCGGCCGATCGGGATTGGGATTTGGTCGCGGCGGCTCAATCGGTGGCGGCTTTGGTGGATCGATGTCGTCGATCTTGCCTGGTTCGGCTGGCTTCGGCTGAACCGGCTTGGGCTCCGGATAGTCTGGACCAGGACCTGGTCCTGGTCGTGGTCCCGGGAAGGGCGGATTGTCCGGACCCGGTCTCGGTCTTGGCCCTGGTCTTGGTCCCGGGCGTGGACCTGGTGGCACATCCGGTGCCGGCGGTGGCGGTACGTCCGGCTTGACCGGAGCCGGTGAATCGGGCTCAGGTTTGGGAGCCACCGACGGTCCCTTCTTGTACTTTTCGAGATACTTGGTGACAGCCGCCGGCTCCTCTGCCGCCGCGGCGGAAGATGAGTAGGATGGAGCACTAGATATCTCTCCTGGTTTTTCTTTTGGTTGATCTTTCGATTGTGATTTCGAATTCTCGGCGGCAGACTCTTTGGCCTGGAATAACGCCGCAAATGCATCATCCTTATCTTTCGGCAGTCCCGGGCCGGGTTTTTCGAAACGCTGTGGCAGAAGTCCGCTGTATGACGCCTCAAACAATCGTTGAGATACGCTCTCAGCAGTAAACGGCACCGAGCGCACCGGCGATTCCGAGACGTCTTGATCTACCGCACGCTGCGGTGCGGAATTCTGAACAGTTGTTTCCATTCTATCCTGGGGCGAAATTGGGGCAACTAAATTTGAGCGATCTCCCGTGCTTGTAAGCACTCCAGCCGCCAGCCCTTAGTTTGCGAATTGGGATAGTAATTTCAAATGGATTGGGGAATCCATCTGAATACTTTATTTTGAGGCAATTAGAGTTTACGAGGCCTTTGTGAAAGTTTTGTGACACTTGGCAAGTCCGGCAAAAATACTTGAAACCCAGCCAGATTCTCGGCTTGCCAATCGAACGAAAGTAGCATTCCGCACCATTGGCGGTACCGTTCCAAAGCACCAACCGGCTACCAGGGCGGTTGCCGGTTATCTTCTCAATATACTTAGCCAGTGCGAAGTTTGTTACGCTACTTCTTCTTCATCGCCGGGGGCGATGGCACATCGGTCCATTTGATCTGGTGAAATGAATCAGTCAGCGCCTTTTTCTGTGCATCGAATTCCTTATTTGGGCCCTCGAACCAGAGCAACTCGATCTGCTGTTTGGCCTTGTCGGGATTAGCGATCATTACATGAACTTTTTTGTCTTGATCGTTGAATTTAAAATCACCGACGATCACCCGCTTACCACCGACATCTTCGGTGCGTAGCGACAACTGTTTGAAGTTGCCGTTACCAGCCCAGCGGCCGGGAGCCATCGTCGGAATGAGATCCAAAATCTCCTGCTCCTTCAGCTCGTGCGGAGGCTTCTTCATGATGTCATTGATTTTTTTTGTGTCGTCATCTGTAGCGGCATAATCGTTGCGCTTCCAGTAGCAGACCTTCAAGTCTTTATTGGCGCCGGAAGGAAACTCCATGTAATTGTCTTCCTTTTCTGCGGCTCCTTTCGTGAAACCCTTCGGCAGCTTCAGCTGCTCGACACCACCCTCCTTTTCGACCTTGACCGAATCGTCTTCTTTATCTTTTCCATCATCTTTTTTGACGTCCGGCTTGTCCTTCTTGAACAATCTGTCCAGCAGAGGCCGCCTCCGGCGATCGGTTTCGTCTTCCTTGTCTTTACTCTTGTCCGGAGTGCGATCGGCGGAATTGGTACTTCTATCTTTACTGGCGTGCTCACCGGCCCTTACACCGCGATCTCCGCTTATTGCAAGCGCATCGTGCAGCAGCCGCTGGCGCGAATTCTCTTGTTCTGCGACGGCGCCGCCTTGATGGTGGACAGCATTTTCTTCGATCGGATGGGATGGTGCACGATCTGTATAAACCACTTTTGAGTTCCTCTCCAAGGCGATTGACTGAACTTGTTCTACACTTTCGGTGTAGCTAGATGTTGACAGACATTTGTTACAAGAATGTTGAAACCGAGAGTTTTTTGTGTACACCTCCAACTTAATTTGAGATTGAGCCTGAGCGTTCCAAACCGACAGCCTGTAGTCGGTGCCGGCTGAGACTGATTACCAGCGTCTAGACCTTCCGCTAAAGAAGCGACGGCGACCGCCTCTCGATGGTCCAGCTGAACCGGCACCCGGCCCGGGAGAGCCGATATCATCCTCGTCATTGTCGCGCGGCTTGGATGGCGGCTCCGGCGGTTTCGGTGGTTTCGGCGGATTGATGTCGTCAATCTTGCCGGGATCATACGGCTTGGGTGGATTCACCGGATTTACCGGTCGCGGCTCCGGCTCATACTGCCGAGGCTGATATGGATTGTATGGGCGTGGACGATCCGGACCATTGGGAGCATTCGGTCTGACTGGAACGTTTGGATTGACCGGACCGACCGGCGTGTCGTTGTTGACTCGCACCTGCCCGCCTGGCTTGTACTGCTCCCTGGTTTGCTTCACATCCCAGGCTTTGAGATCGGTCAGTTTGCCGACAACCTGGTCATTCTTTGGACCCCACTGGTTGTCGCTGACGATCTGCCATTGTCCATCGTTCTTAACGAGCTTGACGGCAAACATGTGACCGGGTCCAACTACCAGAGCTCCGCCATTTTCAAGCAACTGCTTTTGTAGCGCTTTGTCGGTTAGGCGGCTGATGTCACCTTGAGCGATGCTGTTGTCCGAAACTCTGACGCAAGCCGGTGTTTGCTCACCGGTAGCCATGTACATGAGTTCGTTGATACCGTAGTACCAGCCGTCTTTGGCATTACCGGAAGGAGAGGGGAAGCTCTCCCAGGTGCCACCACTGAGCGCGTTGTGACTGTTACGACCGCCCATAAAACCGATCGCATTGTCCAGAATGTATCCGACCGGGCTGCTCGGCATAGTTCCGGTTCCACCCTGCCAATGCGGCTCGTTCGGTTTGTCGAGCGACCAGTTTGCATTGGCGGCATCGAGCTGGAGCATGTTCTTGGGCAGATCAAAGCGCTTGGGTGCGTCCAGATCACCGCTGCGGCGATCCAAACCGTTATTGCTCTTCAGTCCGCCGTGCACCGCATTGAAGCCTCCGGTCAAGCTAATCTCCTTCAGCATGCGAGCCATGGCATCCGGATTTTTAGTCATGCCCATCAGGTTTCTGTTGCACATTTCCCAACAGTTGCCGACGTCCTGGCTGCCCTGAGTGGTATCAGCGGCGATGTACATGAAGTTCTCGACGAGTTTGGCCCTCGTCTTTTGATCGTAGGTAGCAGCGGACGGATTTTGCTCCATCATCTCGGCCAGGTGATCGTAGGTCTTGGCGAGCTTCTGCTCCCAGCCCTCGGTCGCCTTATCCTTGTCGATGCCGGCAGCGGTCATCGCCTCGACCCTGTCTTGAGCGCGCTTTTCGAGCGTCTTCATGAAGTTATCGAGACGAGCCTTGCGTGCATCGTCGAGATGAGTATCCATCGCTTCTTTCAAGCGATCTCTAGCTTCATCTACCGAAGCGGAGAAACCACCCTCGGTGCCGTCTTTGCCGACCTTAGAGACACGATCTTTGCCGTCGTTGCCTTTGTACTTGTAATCTCCGTCCTGAAGTACTTCAACTCCGGTCCTGACTTTCTCCTTGCCGCCGACTCCGGGCGAGACGAACTGATCGCTTACGCTGCCGTCGCCATTCAGTTTGCGGGTCCAGACTTCGGATTTCTCGCCATCTTTGGTCGGGCGGGTATCGGTTATCTTTACTAACTCTTTCTTGTCTTTGACATTGTCGTATTCGAAGCTGCGCGACTTGCCATCCTTGGTAGTGACCTTACGGACATCACCATCCTTGTCCAGCTCGACCGTCGAGAAATCGCCTTTCTTAATGACGGCTGAGCCGTCATTCTTTTCGTAAGCGACATCACCATTTTGATAGACCTTTACCTTGTCTCCTTCGGGCTTCCAGGAATTGGTGCCCTTAGCGGTGGTATCGACGACTTCGTTCAACTTGCCGTTGCCGTCATAGCGAAATTCGCGTGATTCCTTACCGCGGGTGATCTTAGTGACCCTTTCGTCACCATTGGCTAATTTTTCCGACTGAACTTCGGACTTGTCGGCGTAAGTTCGGGTGACTCGATTGCCGTCGGTGCGCTCGGTGTACTTGTCATAACCGGGAGTGATCACTTGCCAGTTGCCAGACTCCCGGTCTTTCTTGGAGTCTTGTTGCATGAAGTTGCCTTCCGGAGACAGCTTCATCTTGCCGTCCCAGGTTCCGCCATCACTGCCGTCGGCCTTGGTTACCTTCCATTTGTCTTCGCCGACGCGACTGCGGCTTTCTAGCAGCTTGCCTGTACGATCGTTGATATCGACTTTGCTGATGTTGTCGCTGGCGTCATATTGAAACTTGAATTGACGGTTCGCTCCCGGACCATAGGTAATCGACTCGATCCGTCCCTTGTCGTCAAAGGTGAATTTGGAGCCGTTTGCCCCTTCATTCATTTTAGAGCCGTCGGCGCCGGTAACATGCTTGAAGCCACGGACATCAGTAGCGATCGTCAATCCCTGCTGATTGACCTCCACGTCCTTGCGCTCAGTCGACGGCTTGCCGTCGCCTACCCACTTTCCGTCTTTGTCCTTGACTTGACCTTCCGAAGACCACGTACCTTTATCGTTCTTACTCCAGATGGTGCGGGCCGACTCATCTTTATTAGTATCTACGACCTGCTTCTTCTCGCCATTTTCGTAATTGACATCAACAACCGAGCCATCCTTTCTGGACACTTTGGAGATCGAGTTGTCGTCGTTGAAGCGGATGCGAGAGCCGTTGCCGTTTACCTTTTCGTGAATCACCGAGCCGTCGAGCCGCTGGATATCATATCGGTCGCCGTCGCGCGAAACGAAGTCTCCATTCTTTTCCAGTTTGAAATCACCGCCGACCTTGACGTTCTTCAGACCGGCCTTCATGTGCCAGTCGCCTTGCTTGTCTTTGAAGTAAGACCGGCTCCCGTCTTCATCTTTCTCGGTGAACTTGGTAAGTTTGTTGTCCTTATCGAGCGTGAGCGTGCGGAATCCTTTACCATCCGGATATTGAATCTCGACCGTCTTGGTGCCATCTTTATTAGCCGTCAATTTCGGCTCGATCCGCTCCGAACCGTCGCCGTTAATTACATGCTTGAACTCTAGCTTGTCCTCATACGAGTACTTGCCGTTGACATTGAGTTCGAGATTTCGGCGCTCTCCATTAGGAGCCTTGCCATCATCGGCCCATTTGCCCTCTTTATCTTTCGACTCGCTCTTGCCGGTCCAGAGCCCTTCTTTGTCTTTGCTCCAGGTGGTACGTTGATTGCCATCTTTGCTGGTCTCAACAACTTTAGTCAGATCATTCTTGTCGTAAGTGGCCTCTACTTTCGAGCCGTCCTTGCGATTGAGCGCGGTCGCTTTCTTGCCGCTGTCGTCGAGATCGACGGTTGAGCCATCCGACAGTTCACGGCCTTTGGCTACGCTGCCATCGGCTTTATGGACTTGCACCTCGCCATTGGGCTTCTTGTAGACGAGCTCATTGCCGTTGCGAAGGTCGAACTTACCGTTGACTATCGACTCGACTCCGAATCGGTCCGTCTTGATCCAGCGTCCCATGTCGTCTTTATAGAAGTTGGCTTCACCGTGCTCATCCTTGAGATTGAACTCAGTGAGATTGCCATCCTTATCAACTTTGGCATCGAGTGACTTCTTGCCGCCAGGATAGTCAAGCTTAATATTTTTCGGCTCTGCAGCTGGCTTATCTGTTTTGTTGTCAGATTCAGTTACATCGCCCTTGGTTTCAGCCTTCGGCTTCGTTTCGTCAGTCTTCTCTTTCGGATCTGCCGCTCCAGGCTTGATCTTGTCAAACAGGTTGCGAAGCTGATCTTCGGCTCCCTCCTGACCTTTTGCCGGCTGGGATTTTGTCTTGTCTGCCCCGCTGGGAATCTCAGAAAGCATGTCAGCCAGCGAACCGAGATTAGCCGATTGGGCAGGCGGCGCGTCATTAGCCAATGCTCTGAGCTGCGAGGACTGCAGACGGCGAGCACCCAAATTCGCAACGTCAGGACTATCGCTCGCTCCCCCTTTACCGACATTACTGCTCAAGCCTAGAGATTCAGCCGTAAACATCTGAGAACCTTTGAGAAGCCCTTCGAATCTGGCATCAGCGGAGCCGAACTTGCCACGAAATGCCGGCAAAAAAGGACTGGCAGTATCTTGCGTCGGATACCGGCTCATGATGTCCCGGCGATTGTCTTCTTCGCTTCGATTTACCGGCCACGCTGGTGTCTCGGGGCGAGGCGCTTCCGGCGTGTAGTTCAAGTTGCGAACTTCTGAGGCATCATTTTCTTGCTGTCTGGGTAGCTCTTGTACCATGAATACCTTCCCACATTTAGTAATTACCGAGGGGCAGCTGAAGGGATGGTGGCGCCTGAAAACAGGTCGGCCTTACAGCTTGGAGAAATCGATTGACGCAGGCACGCATTAGATTAGGAAATAGCTGTGAAATTTCCGTGACATCCAGATTGCTCTCACTTGAGCCGCAAGCTTTTGCAACGAAAACGAGAGCAAGGGTCCGAATCGGTCTTGCTCTCATCTACAGAATTTCAAATTGACTTCGGAAACGACTACGCCGTTCCCTGCCTTAGTAATCTCCAGTTGCGCGCTGACACTTGCCCGCATCACTCGCACTTCTGACTGAGCCATAGAGTCTACGAAGCAGTTGTGAAAGTTTCGTGGAAGAGGAGATAATCTCGGTTCATCATTAATAGAGACACTCCTGACACTGTCCAGCCCGTTCAGGTCAAAATCGTTTCGCCGGCAGGCAAGCAGAGCATGAGCGAATCAGGTGTAAACGGCTTTCCCACCATCTCCTCGACGTCACTTCTCCCGATATATTGTCGCCTGCCAAACCGGCGGTCGTCTTGCTCCGGGTAATCAGAGCGCCAGTGTGCACCACGCGATTCTCTTCTAGACATGGCTGAAAGCGCAATCAACTGCCCAAGCTGAAGCATGTTTGCCGCTTCACACTCCGCGACACCGACTATCTGTCTGGTTACCGTAGATTCAGACAGATAGTCGAACAATTCGGTCAAGCCTGCTTCATCTCGCTCGAGCCCAGCATAGCGATACATCGCTCGTCGAAAGTCCCTAAGATTCACCGGCAGTTGAAACGAGAAAGCATAATCATCAGCAGCCAAAGCAAGACCAAGAATCGGATCGATCCCAGTCCTCAAGATATGGCGCGCTACGCGCAGCGCCATCACTCCAGCTTCGAGCAACGAGTTACTTGCCAAACGGTTGGCTCCATGCAGTCCGACCGAAGCACATTCACCAATGGCGTAAAGAGAAGGAAGCGTAGTTGCACCGTTGGCGTTGGTCCAGATGCCACCCATAAAATAGTGGGCGGCAGGACAGACCGGAATCGGCTCACTGAGAGGATCCACTCCCCAGCTTTGACAATTGGTCACAATGTTTGGAAAGCGCTCGGCGATTTCGTCAGCACCGATTGGTCTTAGGTCCAGCCAGACAGAGCGTTGCTCCATCTCCGTCATGGTCGAGTAAATCGCCCGCGCGACGATGTCGCGCGTGGCTAGCTCGGCATCAGGGTGAAAGCGCTTCATAAAACGGTGCCCGTCGGCATCGACCAAGACCGCACCGGCACCGCGCACCGCCTCTGAGATCAAGAATGCCGGTGCTCCTGGTTTGTACAAGGCGGTCGGGTGAAACTGCACGAACTCGAGATCCGACAAGACCGCTCCCGCCCGCCAAGCAATCGCAATCCCATCGCCGGTTGCAACCGCTGGATTGGTGGTGCGTTCAAAAATCTGGCCGGTGCCACCAGTAGCCAGGACAACCCGGCCGGCTGAGACTACCTGCAGGGACGAATCATCGAGCAGGTAGGCTCCCACGCAGATACCGTCCTTCACAATCAAATCTACAGCCAGAGTATTCTCCCGCACGGCGATATAAGCACTCGACCTGACTTGCGCGACTAAAGCACGCGCGATTGCATTGCCGGTGGTGTCTTTCGAATGCAGCACACGCGGTCTGCAGTGACCACCTTCAAGCGCAAGCGCGCAAGTGCCGTCACCGTTGTAGTCGAATCCAACGCCGAGTTCGCTCAGCTTCTTTACTAACTGTGCTCCCTCTTTGATGATCAAAGCGGCGACGGCCGAATCGGTCAATCCGGCTCCAGCCTTGACAGTGTCTTGTAAGTGCAACTCGGGCGAATCAACAATCGACTCCGGTACGACAGCCGCCAGTCCCCCCTGAGCAAAATTTGTATTTGAATCGGAAAGGGTGCGCTTGGAGACGATTGTTACCTTGACCTGTGCATTTGCCAGCTCGACAGCCAGGAGCATCCCGGCCAGCCCGGAGCCGATGATCAATACGTCCGTCTTTTGGGAGGTTTGTTTGTTCATCGCTAAATCACCTCAATAACGCAGGTGTAGAGACAGGAGTCCAGGGCGATGCAGACGGTTAACTCAGTAGATGGAGATCATGCGCTCGATCGCTTTGCGAGCCTTGCGAGCGATCGAATCAGGAACCGTCACGGCGAAGACTTCCTCGTTTAGAGATCGATACAGCTTCTCGAGTGTAATCATCTTCATGAACTGGCAGCTCATTTCGTTGGCGATCGGGTAAAAGGTCTTGGCTGGATTCTCCTTACGCAGGCGGTGCAAAATACCGATCTCAGTGGCAACGACAAACTCGCCTGCTGTCGATTCCTGCGCCCGGCGAATCATCCCTTCCGTTGAAGTGACCTTCAGCCGGCTGCTTCCGTTTTGCCTGACAACCCGGTCCAGATAGGGAGTGAGGCAACCACACTCCGGGTGAATCAAGAGCTCGGCCGCCGGATGCTCGTTCAACTTTTCTTCGATTCTGGCCGGAGGGATGGCTGCATGCACGTGACACTCACCCATCCAGATATGCATATTCTTGCGGCCGGTAACCTTCTGGACCCAGGAACCAAGGAATACATCCGGCAGGAACAAGATCTCCTTGTCCTCAGGTATTGATTGCACTATTTGAAGAGCATTGCCGGACGTACAACAATAATCGGACTCGGCCTTAACGGCTGCCGTGGTGTTGACGTAAGAAACCACCACGGCACCCGGGTGCTCGGCTTTCCACGCCAACAGTTGATCCAAATCGATCGAGGCGGCCAGCGAGCAGCCCGCCTCCAGATCCGGAATCCAGACTTTCTTATCCGGAGAGAGAATCGCTGCAGTCTCCGCCATAAAGTGAACACCGCAGAAAACGATCGTCTTTGCGCTCGTACGAGCCGCCTGCTGAGACAAACCGAGCGAGTCGCCAACATAGTCGGCGAGATCTTGGATCTCGGCTATCTGATAGTTGTGCGCTAAGACTACAGCATCGTGCTTACGACGCAAGCGGTTGATCTCAGCGACGAGATTGGCCGTGGGCATCTCCAAAGATTGTTGATTGACACCAGTTGCGCTCATGGCTATATTCCAACCTCCAAGCTGATATCGATGTTCGGAGCGGAATGCGTCAGCGCACCGACCGAGATAGCATCGACGCCCGGGATAAAATACTGTTCGATATTGCTCAGGCTGACCCCCCCCGAGACTTCTACAATTGCCCGTCCACTAATGATGCCGACAGCATGGCTAATCATTTCAGGACTCATGTTGTCCAGCATAATGTGGTCAGCTCTAGCTTCGACCGCTTCCAGGACTTCTTCGATCGTGCTGGTCTCCACTTCGATTTTGCCGTTACCGCCTGCGAGTCGAGCCAGTCTAATCGCCTCCGATACCGATCCGGCCAATCGAATGTGATTGTCCTTGATCAAAATTTGATCGTAGAGACCGAAGCGATGATTGAAACCGCCGCCGACTCTTACGGCATACTTCTCGAATGCTCTCAGGCCTGGAGTAGTCTTACGCGTGTCCAGAATCGCTATGCCATGAGGCTTGGCCAATGTGACATACTGGCTGGTATTAGTGGCAATACCAGAGATCCGCTGGAGAAAGTTCAATGCCGTGCGTTCACCGGTGAGTATCGCCGCGGCCGGTCCTCTTACGATCGCGACAACTTCGTGTTCGGCACCGCTCAATTCGCCTTCTTTCTTAAAGGGCGAGACCTGCACGCGCGGATGTACCTTTTGAAACACAAGAGCCAGGACGTTCAAACCAGCTATAACCGAGGCTTGCTTATAGACAACCTTGGCCACTACAAACAGATCTGCAGGCACGAGCGCCTGAGAAGTGCAATCACCAGAACCAACGTCTTCCGCCAGTGCAACGTTGATGGCAGTGTCCATCAACCCTTCACTGACTGCATCCGGCTGAATCTTTTGATTGTGCCATGGCTTACTAAACACGATGCCGCCTTGGTTGAGCTGTTGAGTAATCATTATCTTCTCCCCGGATGGTCGAGCATGTAACTAAGTTACGCTGGTGACAGACCGAAGTAATCGTTTGATTGACGTTATATCATAAATCAGATAAATTTTCCAGTAGCCATACAAGCGTAATCCAACTTTTCGGAGTAGCGGCGAATCTTGGTAGTGAATTCGATCAGATGCGGGGATTCGGAGAAGCGACCGATTCCAGTAGTCAAGACAGAAAACTTGAAGCCAAGAGATTGTTAATTGGACGGTCATTACTGAGGCGCTCCCCGCCGCCGGCAAGATTAGCCGAAATCCGGCTCCCTGGCTTCGTTTGCCAGTCGGTAGACGAAATTAACAGTTGCTTATTATTGTGCCGTTGCGTCTTTTTACCATTAGAGTATGTGTTGAGGTTAAAAGTTCACAATGAAACAAGGATCTACTGCACGTATCGGTTGGTTTACGGCGCTCGGCACCGTCCTAGCAGCTACTCTGCTTCAGCTCATCTCCAACCAGGCGGGAGCTTACGACTCGAGCGTCTACAACAATCTCATGCGCACTCGTGACGCTCTTCTTCAGCAGCGCGACTATTTGCGGCGCTCAGCCGATGAAACAAGCAAGCAGCTTGATCAGCTCCAGCAAAAAATGGCAAGAATCAACAACTATCTCGACCAAAACGACAAAAACTTGCGCGATATCGACGCCGCACTCGGTCAATATCGTTAGAAAAGGAGTAACCCGGATGCCAACCACCAAGCTGACCAATTTACTATCGCTGTCGCTGGCTATCATTGTTTGCGCCATTCCGGTTAAGTCCGCCGAGTCCGAGAGCATGAAGGCTTGCCCGACCGGTTCTGATTCGCACGAGTGTGAGATATCAGTAGTCAACCCTCATCCGGCTTGCATCGAATCCGAAAGGGTGATCGACACGTTGAAGCACATGGCTTCACTGCTTGCCAAAGGCGATTTCGAGGCTTACTCAGAATACCTGGCTGACGGTTGCACCACCTTCGATGAGAAGACACACAAGCTCATCGCCGGCAAGGAAGCCGTAATCGCCGACCTCAAGAAGCGCTTGTATTCAGCAGCCCCGGACGGTAGAGAGCCGGTCTTGACGCTGACGATCGAAGAGCCTTATGCCAAAGTATCCGGAGACGTAGCAGTTGTAACATTCAAGGCTGTGAAGGAGCTGGGCGGCGCACATCCCGACCGGGAAGTAGTGCACGCCACCGATGTCTTTGTGAAACACGGTGACAAGTGGCAAAAGCTTCACTTCCGCGGCAAGTGGAAAAAGGTCAGCTAAACCGAAAGACTGACAGTCAGCCGGATTTCACTGCACCCAGCCAGTCAATTTTGTTATATAGTAAGAATGCAGGCTTCCAGCATCAGCCACAGTCCCCGCTCTTCGGCGGAACGTGCCGCCTGACCCCGGGGGAAAAATGGGGAATCCTGCAGGAGACTGGTTTATATGAAACTTGACACCTTAAAATTCGGCCTTGCCGGAGGCATCATCTCAGCGCTTTTTGCATTCGTGTTAGCGCTGGGCTCCGCCTTCGCCGGCTGGGGAACTGGGCTGGTCGACTCGCTTGCTTCGATGTATATCGGCTATAAAGCCGGCTTCGTCGGCGGATTGATCGGCGCGCTCTGGGCGTTCGTTGAAGGCTTCATTAGCTTCTATCTGCTCGCCTGGGTGTACGACTATCTCCAGAAGGAAAAGTCGGCATAGACATTCCTGCAAGCAACGCACAATCGCATCAAAACGTCCTTTCGTCACCGTCTTCTGCCCGCTCAGGACAGCTGGCGGCCAGAGTGGTGGCGCGGCTGCGACGCAGGTTGGCAGCTGTCTTTACTTGTTTACTTTTTCAAGTACCTGGCTCAGCTTTGAATTGATATCGCCGATTGCGGTGAGTTGACCGACGTTGGCATACAGGAAGGCGGTGCAAGCCACCAGCACTGCCGCCAGCGCACCAGTGCAGGTAATTACCAGGGAGCGCAAGTTATCCGGCTTTGACACCGGCTTGGCGGCGGCCACCTGAATCTCCTTAACCTTCTCTTCGATCGCCTTCGAGATCGGCAAGATGTTCTTGTTGACGTGAGCACGAAACTCGGTCAACTCTTTGGAGAGCTCGGCGTTCAAACGCTCTAATTCTTTCTGCGAAGCTTCATGCACCACCTTCGTGTGTGACTCGAGTTTCAATCGAGCTTCCTCGAAGGCAGTGACATAGCGCTCGGTAATTTTCGCAAACGTTTTCTCCTGAGCCTCGACCGCTTCGAGGAAAGAACGCTGTTGTCCAGACATCTTGCCGGACAGGGCAGCAGTTATGTTTTCAGTCTGCATCTTCATAATGCGATCGATTTCACTCTTGGAATAAGTCGCATACTTAGGGCCGGCATCCTGGCTGACAGCCCGTTGTTCCGCCGATTTAGGAGCGGCAGCGCTGGTACCGGTCAACTCAACGGAAGGAATGGTGGCTATCTGCCCCTCCGGCAGCGCGAAGACTTGAAACGGCTGCGTTGGAAAGACGTCGACGAACTTGTCTTCGGCTATCAGTCCGGCCGTTTTCTCTTTGAGATTGATCCGAACGTAGAAGTTGCCTATTTTTTCCGGGTCCATCCTCAATTGCGTAGCCATGACCTGCGTCACCTTTTCAGGCAGAAAACGGGTGTCGTATGAAGTCTTTAGCCACGGGCGCAAAGCATCGGTACTCCTGGAGCCGGAATCACCAGCGCTCCAACGATCGCGCGAATATCGCAAAGCAAGATCTGTCGGCTTGGTGTTGCGCTCGATCTCGAAATTGATATGCCCTTCAGTCTTGACGACATCAATGTAAGCCGATCGCAAACTCGGATGATCGAAATGAGCGGTAAAACCGAAGGTCTCAGACAACGTCTTTACTTGGTCTTGACTCAATCGGAAGACTCGTCCTTGATATCTGCGATTCGGCTCGAGATAAACCAGATCGAATATTCCAAATTCAGGAATGAAGACCTCAGGCGAGATCTCCGGCGCGCTCTCCTTTATGGCTGCCCTTTCAGGCGCGCCCGAAATCTTGGCCGCTCGCTCCGGGACAGCTGGTGATTCAGTAAAGGCAGGCGACTCAGCCGGTTCGGTTACAGTTGGTTCGTTGTCAGCTGATGCCAACTGGTTAGAACCAGCCTCGCTTTGCGTCGGCTCTTGAATCGGCAAGGTTGTTTCGGCTACCGGTTGCTCGGCAACCTGAGTCTGGTTTTCGCCTTGCATTGAATCTTGTTCTTGTCCCTGTTGTTGAATCTCTGAAATCATTGATTAACGCTCCATCGCCTTCGGTCCTTGGCAGTCCGGCAGTGCCAGTCTGATCGGCTGAAATTTTCGCCCCCGGCAATGACCGAAGGTCACAGCGGTTGCCGAACCTGTTCACCTTGTCATGACCGCTCGACGTTACGCAGGTACTGCAAACGGGTCGGACCGACTACAAAAGTATCTCACGACTGCCCCTCAAGTTGCCACAGCCGGAATGATTCGACCACTAAAATCCCCCATCCTTGCCGGAAGCACCGCTCTCGGAGCCAGCGCCGGCAGAATCCCGCTTGAGTTCTGCCGGCGCAACCGCGCCGGCACCAAGACCGGGATCTACTCTGGCAATTGCAGTAAATGCGCCGGCCAGGCGTTGCGCTGGATTCTTCTGCTGGAAGTGGCGAACCGCCCGTGAGGCTTCCGGAGCCTTGCCATCGAGACTGAGCGCTCGGCCGAGATGCAGCCAGTCAACGAAACAGCCGCGGCAGGTGTCGACTACCTGCTTGAAATGCTCGGTAGCATCAGAATAATCAGCGCCTGCCAGTTCAGCGAGAGCCAATTCGCGGACCAGATAGTAATCACCAGCAGACTTGCCGAGTTCTGCTTTCACCTGAGCGACTATCGAGGCCGCCTTTCCTTGCTTACGCAGAGACTTCTGACGCGAAGCCTCTTTCGGCAGGTCGAGCGCCCGCGATTGCAACAGATATGCGTTGTCGTAATTGTCAATCAGAAACGGGTCCCACTTGAAATCATGCTGCGCCGGATAACCAATCGCGGTCATCGAGCGCTGCCAACCTGGCTTCTTGCTAGCAACCGTATACTCGGCTGTTCGTTTCAGGGCACGAGCGCGATCGCCTTGCAGAAAGTCTAGCTTGGCAAGCAGCAAGATAACCGGCGGATAGGACAAAATCGACTGCGCATGCTCGGCCGATCGTCGAGCAGCCTCAAAGTCTCCCGACAGATACTGAATAGTAGCCAGCCCCTGATACCCGAACTGCGAGTTGGGAAAGCAAGAGATCAATCGCCGGAAGTGATCTTCGGCCTTTCCCAGATCGGCCATGCGCATATAAGCGAAGCCGATGTCACCATGAATATGACAGAGGTTGTGATTGAGCTCGAGTGCCTTCTGCCATGCATTGACCGCCTTTTCGTAGTTGTGCATCAAGTAGTGTGTAACACCGATACTGAGAGCCGTCTCGCTGTCGTGCGAATTGAGCTCCCAGGATTTGTGCAGCGCATCGAGCGCTTCGTTGTATCGCCCCTTCACATCCAGAGCCAGCCCGAGCACCGCAAACGGCAGAGAATCAGAGGCGTCGGCATTAGTCGCTTCAACCAGAGAACTTACTGCCGAATCGACCTGATTATGCGCCATTTGGGTTAGTGCGCGCGAAGTGGCCGCTTGTGAATGTGTTCTGGCATCGACCCGCCAACTCTGGCTTTGCGCCGAGCTTACGCCGGCGCTCACCGTCAAAGCGGTCAGCCCGGCAAGTAATAATGCCAACTTACGAAGCAATGCGATTCTCCTTGCATGAAAGCAGAGACGACTAAAACACGAAAACCGGACGGTCCGGCAGCTGCTCGAAATCATCTTCCGAAAAGGCGTAGAGACGAGCTGGTCTAAATGAGGACTCCTGGCTCGTCTCATCGAGCTCTTGCAAGACTCCCCGAGCCAAAAACTTCTTTCTAAAGTTGCGATTGTCGACCATCTTTGCCAGGACCGCTTCATAGACGTCTTGCAGGTCTCGCAGCGTAAACTTAGACGGCAGCAGCTTGAAGGCCGCCGGGGAATACTCAAGCTTATACTTCAGCCGCTGGTGCGCATAAGTAATGATGCGCTCATGGTCGAAAGCAAGCTCAGGCAGCTTGTTTACCGGCCACCAGGCAACGCCTGACGCATCAGAGCTTGCCCGCAATTCCACTTCTTCACCTTCTCGCAAAAGTGCCAGGTATGCCACGGTTGCCACCCGGCCGCGTGGATCTCGACCGCGGTCGCCAAACGTATAGAGCTGCTCCAAGTAGACGTTGGAGACATTGGTCTCTTCTGTCAACTCCCGATTCGCCGCGCTCTCGAGCGATTCGTCTTGCTCCGAAATGAAGCCGCCGGGCAGCGCCCAACTAGACTTGAACGGCTCATACTTGCGCTTGATCAAAAGTACTTCGAGCGCACCTTGATGAATGGCGAATGCCACTATATCCACTGTAACGCGCACAACTTCACTGGACATCAAATGCTTCCTTTGTAAGCGCGGGCGCGAATCTATCGCCGGCCTCTTACTTACCTGTTGCGCCTCGTTTATCGAGATACTCCAGCAGTCCCTTGGGATTGTCTGTAATAATGCCGTCCACTCCCATTTCCACGGCAGCCTTCCACTGCTCCGGCTTGTTGACTGTCCAGACGTTTACCTCCAGTCCATCCTTATGAGCTTGCGCTACATTGTCGGCTCTAATCAGCTCAAATCCTGGATTCCATGACTTGGCTCCAACGATGCTGGCGTACTTGCCGAGATCGACCAACAAGCCATCAACCAGAATTGCCACTTTGTATTGCGGGGCCTTTTTATGTATACGCTGCAGCAGCTCGTGATCGAAAGAGCTAATCACTATCTTGTCCGCATGCTTGTAGGTGGCAAGCAGCTTAATCAGGTCGTCGTCAATACCAGGATAGCCTACCGGAGCATTTTTTATCTCGATGTTCAAGAGCGCCTTGCCGTCTATCAATTCAAGCACTTCCGACAATAAAGGCAAATGCTCGCTCTTGAACTCGGAATGAAACCAAGCACCAGCTCCCAATCTGCGCAATTCCGCATAAGTAAGGTCTTTGACGAGACCGGTACCATTGGTGGTGCGGCCGACGTTCTCGTCATGAATCACTACCAGCTCGCCCGACTTGCAACGGTGAATATCCAGTTCGATCCCGTCGGCATGAACATCAAGACTTTTCTTGAAGGCAACGATTGTATTTTCCGGAGCCCACTTTCGTCCGCCCCGATGAGAGATCACCTGCGGACGGTGGATGACCGCAGAAATATGCGGCTTGCCAGCCGACGGTTCAGCCGCCGAGGGTTGCCAACAGCAAAATGCAAGCGCAGCCATCCCGGCAAACGCGGCGAAGCGGCTGATAGTTCTAATCGATATATTGGCAGCGTTTAGTGACATAGTTTGGGCCTTTGCTACTCTACCGGTAGGACGGTGTCGAAACAGGGAAAATATAACCTGTGCGTTCCGATTAGAGTAAGATTTTGACATGAGACGATGCTCAGAGCTGCCTCTTGCAATCACAATATTCCTGGCAGTCGCCCTGTCTACAGCAGCTTACGGCGGCACGACCGAATCTCACACCGACTCAGCAAAAGAGCACAATCGCGAAGGCATCTCCTTGCAAGCTCGCGGCAAGCTCTCACAGGCAGCGGACGAGTACCGCAAGGCAATACAACTTAACCCAAGCGGCGCCGGATATCACAATAACCTGGCCCTGGTCCTCAAGGACATGGATCAACTGGAGGAAGCCGAAAAGGAAGAGCGGCTAGCGCTCAAGCAACGACCAAATCGCCCTGATTATCATTTCAATCTCGGGCTGATCCTGCAACGGCAGAACAAGCTAGTGCAATCGGAAGCTGAATTTCGGCAGGCGGTCACAATGGATGCGCTGGACCCCGACTTTCATTATCGTCTCGCCCAAATTCTTATGCAACAGTCGAAGCCTCAGGATTCCGAGCAGGAGATCAAAATTGCTATTAC
Organism: Candidatus Obscuribacterales bacterium; assembly: GCA_020050835.1. Classification (GTDB taxonomy): domain Bacteria; phylum Cyanobacteriota; class Vampirovibrionia; order Obscuribacterales; family Obscuribacteraceae; genus JAGVKB01. Next base: position 20,393 of record JAGVKB010000053.1, read on the forward strand.
ATTGAGGCCGGGTGAATCACGCTATCACAAACTGCTGGGAGATACCTTGCTTCAGCAGGGCAAACACGACGAAGCGCTGCTCGAGTATCAAAAGGTGCTGGAGTTTACCCCAAACACTCCCGATGTCGGCGATCTGCAAAACAAGATCAATTATCTAAAACAAGTGCTGAAGGTGCGCTAGATCAGTGGAGACCCGCGAAGAGCGTAGGTTGTTGGTCTGGCAGCGAAGGCTGACAGTAGCGGTCCTTACGCTGCTCTTCTGCTTCCTGCTCTTTCAGATCGGAGCCTACTTCGCCGATCTGCTGCGCATCCTCGGCATTTCCGTTCTACTGTCCTACTTGCTCATCAATGTGGTCGACTATCTCGAGCGCTATCTTCGTTCTAGAGCAGCAGCCATACTCATAGTCTATGCAGTCCTAGTTGCTGTCACCGTAGTTGGTGCAATTGTTGTGGTACCAGCGATGGTGTATCAGGTTACACAGCTGGTCGAGACCGTCTGGGAAAGATTTCCCGACCTGATTCAATGGCTCGGCAAGGCCTGCAGCCCGCTCGAAGCCAGACTGCACGCAGCACAAATTGATCTCAGAGCAATCGACATTCTAAACGGTGTCACAGCCAACCTGCCCAAGCCAGATCCCGGTGCGCTTTTGGCTCGGGTGACAGACGTTGCGATGTCTACGATGACCTGGCTGCTTTACAGTATCAGCGTATTTTTAGTTTCCTTCTACTTTCTGCTCGAGGGCCATCGCATGGCCGATGCAATTATCAGACTGTTTCCCCGGCGCTTCCGAGCTTCGCTGCATCTCCTGGCTAGCGACATGGACCGCAATATGCAAGCGTTTTTCCGCGGACAAATAGTGCTCGGACTGCTGGCTGGAATCGTGATGCTCGGTGTTTATCTGGCTTTGGGAGTGCCTTATGCGCTCGTTTTCAGCGTCTTTCTGGCTGCCTGGGAGATAGTGCCGGTGATCGGCCCGCCAATCGGCTTTTATCCAGCAATCATCCCGGTGGCGATGCACGGCATGGACCACTGCCCAGGCAATCGCGCCGTTCAGATCTTGATCCTTGTCGCAGTGTTCAACGTCCTACAGTGGGTGAAAGACAACGTGATCGCTCCGAGATACATCGGTAACGTAATCGGCGTGCATCCAATCATCATCTTCATCGCTATCTTGGTCGGAGCGCGACTTGATGGCATTTGCGGAATTATTTTCGCCCTGCCAGTGGCCTGCCTGGTCAATGTTTTGATCGGCCATCTTCCTCTCCAGAGTTCGGAAGACGAACATCACCTGCGACCAGAACTGTTGAAAGACATCGCCGGTGAGTCCTTATCACCTGGACAGGAGCCGCTCGACACTGAACTGCCCGAGCAAGAGCCGAACGGAGATTCAGGCCAATCCGAAACAGACAAAGCGAAGTTACACGACTTGAGTTAAACGGCGACCAGACAACCGAACTACATGTCGTCAAACTTGTCCATGCGAGCATCGTCATCATCCGGACCGATCGGAAAGCCGATCATCGCGCCGACATCGGAGACGGCGTTGGCGCAGCCATGGATGAACGCTTTAAACCCATGTTGTTTCGGCTGATTCTGTTTCGCTTGTGCAAGTGCCGCGTTCTCCACATCCGGATTGACGCTGGGCGCAACCTCTCCCGGCTTGAGCGGATCGAGCCTGACCAGCGAGTTGTATTCTCTGTCCATGACGCCATCCATCGCCCGTCTGTCGAGTTGCACGCCGGAGCCGAGGAAATCACCGACATCGGCTCCGTTTACCACCTCTTGAGTTCCTGACGCAGCAGGCACCGTCGGCAGGGGATCGGTTTTGCGGATCATCCGGTAAGAATCCTGCATTTGAGCGCTGTTACGCGCAGACTGAGCCGAATAAGCCGGCGTCGAGTTTGATTGGGGAAGGATAATTGTATAGTCGTCCTGAGTCTTGCCGGCATTCGGCTGAGATGATTTTGCCTCTCTCACTGCTGCGGCCGCAGCCTGGGCTGCTTCTTGGGCAGCTCTTGCCGCAATTTGAGCGGCCCTAGTTGCTTCGCCTGCCGCCTGCTCGGCCTTCGCTTCAGCCTGCACTGCGGCCTCAGCTGCCGGTGACTGCTGCTCAGCCAGAGCCGGTGAAGCATTTGCAACCGTCAAGATTGCCATCAACGTGAGCAAATTGCGCATCATAGAGTAGTCCCGTCAGGATTGACAGCGAAACTCTACCACGAACCTGTCAACCTGGTATGAGCGGCCTCAAAGGATGGCGGTAACTGCCGGCGGAGCTACTTCCAGGTTAGGGAGCTGATCGCTTTCATAGCCTCCGGCTTGAGCAGGCTATAGTTCGAAACCCCTGGCTGGGATTTGTCCTTGTCCTGATTCGAAGCTTCAAAAGAGATCACGTCGATTGTTGATTTGGCCGCATCCGGATTGGCATACACCGTGGTTTTCATGCGCTCGTCTTCCGGCTTGCCGTCCGGACCGGATACCTTGCTTTCAGTCACAAGTACTCGCTTTCCGCCGATCTCCTCGACTCGGAATTTATGATCGGTCTGCGGGCGCGGATCGATTCCGTTTGGCAATGCCGGATAAACTTGATCCATTTGCTTGTCGGTCAATTGGATCTCTTTACCGAGATCTTCCTTCTTAATGCTATCGAGGAAATCATTGAATCCCTTAACGGTTTCGGGCTGCTGATTGTAATACCCAAACTTGGTGATGCTGAGCTTCGCGTCTTGTTTGTCCTTGTCCTGATGCTGAAGTACTGTTGTCTTGACGTTATCATCGGGCGGATTATCATCTGACGCCTTCTGATCGGCAGCCTTGAATCCCACCGGCTGAGCCATGTCCTTGATCGAGCCTTGATCCAGATTAAGACGTTCGGTTTTCTTGCCGCCTTCAACGCCTTGTCCCGGTTTGTCAGCGGGCCGATCTCCTGGTTTGTCGGGATTGTTCGGCTTGTCGGCCGGTTTATCGCCTGGTTTGTCAGGATTCTTCGGCTTGTCTTCTGATTTGTCGCTTTGTTTGTCTGCCGGTTTGTCGTCCGGTTTGCCAGGGTTGTTCTTCAGCCTATCAGCTGATTTGTCGGACTGATGTTCATTTTTCTTGGCATCTTTTGCAGATGAACTCTGCCTTTCGGTTGTTCCAGCTGCAACGTCGGCGCTTGCCCCATGAACGATACCATCAGCCAAGCTCTTGAAACTGCTATTTGAACTACTGGTCTTTCCATCAGTGAGCCCAAATGCAGTGCCTTTGTCAAAAACACTCTTTACGATACTGTCTGATCTGTCTTGGGAACTTTTCAGAATCGCTCTTATGCTATCTGCAGAGCCTCTGTCACTCGGATATAGTCCAGCCGAAGTGTTGACTGTATTGTCACCAAAGTCAGAACTTTCGATATTGCTATCGTTTCTTGCGTCTTGCATATCAGTTCCTCTAGGGATAGTACTCTTCGCAAGGAGCGTTCTGAATACAGACCGGCGGCGCTCGCTTGACCGGATTAGCCCTCAACCGGTTAGCAGACTATAGATACAATTTGTAGAAAATTGGTGAGTGAATCGTGACAGAATCGTGAAGTTTTCGTGGAGTTTTCGTGAAACAGCCCGAATGCCCTTTACTTTCGATCGCTCCTATTCACACTACGGATCAAGCAGAGATTCACAGCGATCGCCGTTTCCTGTCCTACGTTCAACTTCAACCCAGTCCTTTCATAATGCACGACTGTCGGTCGCCAGTATCTTTCGCCCGGGCGGCTGCCAGAGCCGCCCCTTTCATTCGGCTCTTTAACTCTCGGCATCACCCCTGCCGAGATTCAACTCGCACGAAGCGCACTAAGCCTTGCCGTTCCATTCAGCGAGAAACTGTTGAAGAAACTGCTCCATGAACTCATGGCGTTTGGCGGCAATTCTCTTAGCAGTATCCGTATTCAACCGGTCCTTGAGCAGAAGCAACTTCTCGTAGAAATGATTGATTGTATGGCCCTGACTAGCCTTGTATTGCTCGAAGGTAGCATGAAGTTCCGGAGCAACAGCCGGATCGTACATCAGGCGACCTTTGTGGCCACCATATGCAAACGTACGGGCGATCCCAATTGCGCCAATCGCATCCAGGCGGTCGCCGTCCTGCACGACCATTCCTTCGGTCGTCTTCATTTCGGAAACGACACCGGCCCCTTTGAACGAGATAGTTCTGATGATGTCGCTTACGTGGTCGATCACGGCTTCATCAACTTGCTGGCTTTCCAGCCAGGCACGAGCAGTGCGTGGACCGGCCTCAATATCTCCACCGTGAAACTTCCAGTCGGCAATGTCGTGAAGGAGAGCAGCCAACTCGACAACGAAAAGATCCACCCTTTCGCCTCGTCCAACCAGAAGAGCGTTGTTTCTTACCCGTTCGATGTGAAACCAATCATGACCGGTCGGGTCGGCGGACAACTTCGAACGAACGTATTCTTCAGTTCGTTTCAAGACCTCAGCTTCGGTCGTCTTTCCCTTTTCCGACATTGCGGGATCGCTCATATAGTCTCCAGCCGCTAGGCATCATCAGCGGTATCAGTAGCAAAAGTCAGGCAGACTAGATCACCTAAGCAGGCGGCAGTCTGCATTTGAACGCAAAGAACTTAAATCATATCATCGCCGGGCACGTCCAGCTTGAGAACGCCTCCGATTCCATAGCCGAGGATCAATTGACTAAACTATACCAGCCAGTCCGCTTATCCAGGCTGAACTTGCGCCTGGCGAGTGAACGCGAAAGTGCGACCATTTACCGGTTGATAATAGGCATGACCATTTTGATCAACACCTAGTATGCGCCCGTTCCATTGGGCACCGCGATCGCTACGCCATGAATATTGACCGGTCCTTGTCCAGGTAGAACCGTTGACGCTGCTGATCCCATCAACCTGCCCGGATTGATCGTAGTGAACCCGCATGATATGTCCTCGACCGTTGTCGACGCTGGTCACCTTGCCGGCGGCATCCACTGCTGTCGTGGTTCCATCGGCATAATTCCTTTGCTTGGTACCGTCCTGGAAGGAAGTTACTCTCATACCATCGGCATACTGACGCGTGACGCTGCCGTCTTGATTTCGGGCAAAGACTGACCCGTCTGCGTTGCGCTGCACGACCGTTCCGTCCGGATTCTGCTGAATTATCCGGCCGTCAGCCATTTTCCAGATGGTTGTGCCGTTGGCATAACGCCAGACACCGCTGCCGTCCGGATTCTCTTGGGAGGTGGAACCGTCGGCTTCGCGTCTAATTACCGTACCGTTGGCGTATCTCCAGATAGCGCTGCCGTCAGCGTTCTGTTGAGCGGTTGAACCGTCCGGACTGCGTTGAAAAATGGAGCCGTCAGGATTCCTTTGAATTAGAGTACCATCGGGCTTTTGAAACGACGTAGTACCGTCGGCAGTGCGCTGCACGATCGTTCCGTCAGCATACTTTCGGTAAAAGGATCCGTCAGGATTTTGCCTAATTAATGTCCCGTCAGGCTTTTCCCAGGTTACTACACCATCGGCCGTCTTTTGAATGGTGGTTCCGTCGCTATAGCGGCGATAAAACGTTCCGTCGGGATTCTGTTGAATGAAGGTTCCATCAGAGTATTGCCAGATGAAAGTGTGATCCGGCTTTTCAGTGATTTGCGACCCGTTGCTATATTTCCAGACAGTGGTACCGTCCGGATACTTGTAAATAGTCGATCCATCACTGCCACGAATGATTGTCGATCCATCCGGACCATGCTCGGCAGTATTGGCGGTGGCGACCGGATTGTCCGCCTTGGTCTGCACAGGCTGCTGCTCGACGGCACGCGTTTGCAGCGCCCTGCCGGAGCTGAGATCTAATACGCTCAGAGCCTCAAGGATTGCGCTGTTGCTCGCCTTATCTTGTCCGAGTTGTCCGGAGTCAAAATCTCTGGTTTCTTTGTAAGTCAATTCGCCGTACATGTGCACGCTTCTTTTGATTGAGTCTCCGCGGTCCGACCTCGCGGGCATGGAATATGATTCGCTAATTGGCGTTTATTGTCAGCGGTGAAATTACGTATTGGAAGCTGAACAATGGGAAGATTCCCACTACAAAGGTTAGATTTGGAAGGCTGCGTTTTTAACAAGTTACGGAATGAGACCGCCGAGCAGTCCACCGCCAGTTGATGGATAGCCTGCCGAGTAGCCCATTGGATAGCCATAGCCACCCATCATTCCGCCATACTTGTACTGCCAATACATGCCGAGCGCTCCTTTGAGCGCGCCGCCGACGACGCTCAGCTTGGAAGGTCCCTGCTGCTGAGCAGCCGGCTTGCTCTGGGCTGTAGATTGCTCGGCGGGCTGGGCAGAGTCCTGAGCGAGCATCTGCCCATTGGCGTCGACTGTTAATTGCATGGACTGCCCGCTCGTATTATTGGTCAAGGTATATTGTCCGGGCGGCAGTGATGAGCTGCCGGTTACTCCTGGGCCGGAGGAGGCGGGCGGGCCGGAAGGATACTGGGATTGAACCGACGGCATATATGTAGATTGCTGCGCCTGTCCGTAAAGAGGCGGCGGCGATCCGGCTTGGCCGTAGCCGAACGGCGGCGCTTGCTGTTGCTGATAGACGGGCTGCTGCGGATAACTTTGTGGAGGATATCCCGGCTGAGCCGGGTATGCGCTTGACTGTCCGTAAGCACCCGGTGCAGGATAGCCAGGCGGCAATGGCTGCTGATCGGAATTCGGTTGTTCGAGCGGAGCGGATTGAGCGTATTGCGGTCCTGCACCGTCCGGCTGAGTTTGGTCGGATGGTGATTGGGCCTTGCCTGGCAAGGCTAAAAGAGCACAGAGGGTCCAAACCCAGATCTTTGGTCGCATACACATTCCCTGCTTCCTCAAGAACCAGTTGAAGGCCGACTCTGCCGCCAGCCTTAGTTGATGCGCTTGCAAACAGGCAGCGCTCTCGCATATTAGCCGAACAATACCGGCTCGTCACATTTTAACTGGGAATAGCACGAACGGCGGTCGCCGCTCAGTCTGACTGGCTTGCTCCGGCCTGCGGAGCATCAGTTTTGCGACCACCCTTGTCCAACAGCTGAATGAATTTCTGTTTCTGTTCGGCGGTCAGTACGCCTCGCATTTTCAGGACCAGCCTGACGCGTGCAAGAGCGATATCGCCGTTGGCTTTGTTAATCTCATCCTGCTTCGCCAGGACAGCATTCTGTTCAGGATCCGGCTGCAACGATAAGGCGTGCATCTCTTTCATCAGAGCAATTAAGCGACCGGTCTTGGCAATCATCTCCCCTTCGAATTCTTTGGCAATTGCCGTCAGCTTCGATTCTTGCTCCTTGTCTATGCCAACTGCACGATAACCGGCCAGCGGATCTCTGCGCGCCGCAGCAGGCGGACCGCCAGCATCGCCTTCCGCCCAGGCGCTCAACGCTGTCAGTGCCAGCACCGCGCTTGCCAGAACAGCGGACAATCTCCTGCCGTACATAAAAATCCTCCTGCCAGTCTACGACGAAGCAACTCTCGGTTCAGTTTACCTTCTTTTTGTTGGCAAGTTGTCTCGAGCGGTACTAGTCCCGCTCGGTAAAGACCGGCGGCGGTTGCCGTTAACTTGGAAGCGGGAGCTGAGCGCTTGCACACCGCTAAAAAATGATCGCTGCTATCACCTGCGGTGTCTGGTCTAATGAACTGGAGCAACCGTACTTAACCGGCACAAGTCTGCGTCCGAATCAAACGGCTGGACGATCGTAGATGCTCAAAGCAACGAACAATCGCTGTGCGCGACCCACGAGAAGGAAGGATTGACGGTATTTCTGGTGCTGCAGCCTGCGAGCCATCCCGGATTCAATTGCGGATTCCTCATGCGCTATCTGGAAGTACCTCCGAAAGTAGCCGGCCGGTAGCAAGAGCGGGAATTTCCATTCCGTGGAAAAACGCTTGACACACATACGTACGTATGCTCTAATAATAGATAACCGAACAATATATCGCCTTCTTCCAAAGACCTGATCAAATTTGACTCAGGAATGCGGATTTTTCATCGCCAGCGGTGGTATCGCTGCTGGTTAATGGCACATACCTTTGCAGTCTAGAACTGCGAAGGAGAGCTCACGCACTACATCTAGAAAGAAAAGTCGATGACAATACAGGCGCAGGTATCTGCCTTAAGGCAGCATCTCGAGCAACTTTTCCCGGGTAAGTGGCTTTCCGGGAAGGAGAAGTCAAAAGCCCTGCTCACCGGCTTGCCGGTAATTGATAACAGCTTAACCCGCGGGCTTGCTCGCCAACAGATAACAGAATGGATAGGAGCTGTCTCCTCCGGCAAAACCACTTTGTTACGCACAATGATCGCTAACTGGTGCGCATCCGGATTTGACGTAGCTTACATAGATACAGGCTGCAAGCTGTTGGCCGCAGACTGGGTCTTTGTGGAGAAAGGTCGTGGCCGCTTATGGGTAATCAGAGCACCACCAAAGGAGGACTCAAATACAACTTTCTACGCGGCGGATCAATTGATTCGGTGCAACGCCTTTGATGCAGTCATTCTCGATCTGGGTCATCGCAATACATTATCCAATCGCATCTATGCGCGCTTACAAAGATCGCTTGCTCGCTCCAAAGCAGCTCTCATTGTAGTGCGAGATCATTCTTCCGCACCGATTGGTGGCTGGGGTTGCCATATCCAGTTCAATTTTTGCTGGACAGATAAAGCACAGCTGGAATCGGGCATTAACGGTGTCGCTGCAATCGCACCATCAATTAATTTGAGAATCAGCAAGGAGGGATTATCCAAAAACCTGGAGACTACTGTTGGCATACATGTATCGAATCGTTTGTATACGCATCCCACAGTTCCAGATCGCCGTGCACCAGAAACATGAGCGGGAATTGAAAGGAAAACCATTAGTTATTCTGGCTAACAAAGCCAATCTAACTGCATATCAAAGCGGAAGGGAGATCGTTTCACGGCAGAAAGACCTGTGGCGAACGTCAAAACCTGCCCTGCCAGGAATTGACACCCAACAGAAAAACACCGCTGCGAACTCAGGAATTACAGCACCGACTTTTGCTGATTTCAGCGCCGCTCGAAACTTCGTCCTCATGTGCTCGCCGGAAGCCGAGCACAAAGAGATCCGTCCAGGCATGAAACTAGCAGAAGCCAGATCATTGTGCTCAAACTTATTATGGCGAGAGTATGATGAGAAGCTATATATCGACGCTCAAAGCAAATTGCTACGAGCGCTTATCTCCTGCTCTCCAAAAGTGACCGCTGAAGAGCCGGGAGTCTTTATTCTGGACGCTACCGGTCGCACCCATTTGGGCGGCGAGAACAGACTGTGCAAGAATCTACTTTCGCTTTCTAGCCAATGCGGCTTTGTCAATTGCCATGCCGGTTTAGCTGATTCATTCTTTACAGCGCTCGTAGCGACACGATTCAAGCATCGCCGCTGGTGCATAGTGCCGCCCGGACAGGACGCCTTGTTCCTCGCCCCATTGCTGCTCCGGCATCTTCCACTCAGCCGGGAGATGCACGAGGCTCTAGTCTTGCTGGGTATCAAAACGCTTGGACAACTGGCACAGCTGCCGGTAGCATCGCTATCGAAACGTTTCGGCAACGAAGGCATTCTAGCCTGGAATCTGGCCCAAGGTATAGATCCACGCAGCCCAATGCTGCCTCCGCTGACAGTGGAATTTCACTCCCATGTCGATCTCGGTTATCCAGTTCAACAACTCAATCAAACTCAATTTATCGTCAAGTCAATGCTAAACCACCTGACCACCCGCCTCAAGCAAGAAGCGCTGTGGGCTGAAGAACTGGAGATTATTTTTTACAACGACAATGACAGATTCCACGAGCGCACAATCAAACTGATAAGACCATCCAGCAATCCAAAATTTCTGCTGGAAGTTGTAAAACTATCACTGGAAGCGCAAGCGTTGACACGCGAATTTACCGCTCTGACTTTGATAGTCTCGAGATTTACAGAAGAGTCATGGGAGCAAATGTATTTAAGCGATTCCACAAGCCCGGCCGCAAACAAGCAGCTCCCCCCGCTTGCCAGATCCGGTGGATATACCCGCCTCATAAATAATTCCCTGTCATCACTCCAGCTCAAGAACAAACCCTTGCCTGAATCGCTTATCTGGTTGCTGCAACGCTTCAAGACCAGACTGGGAGATGACTCGGTGGTATATCCAGCGGCAAACGATCAGTATTTCCCGGAGAGCGCCGGAACCTGGATTCCCGTTCTTCAAAACGATCGAGCACAAGCGGTCGTAGCGGTGGACATTGACCATATACAAAACTTCGCAGGTCCCAAAGCTCTTGCCGGCGGTCTAGTCATAAGGAAAGCAGAGCAACCAATCCCGGTGCTAGTCAAGCTCAAAGACTCATCACCATCGGCAGTCACCTTGCGCGGAACCTGGCATCAGATCAAAGCGATTACGACACCGGAATGTCTCTCCGGACTCTGGTGGGACCGATTCATTCGCAAGTCATTTTATGTCGCCATGATCGAGCAGCAAAGCGAACAATGGCAGGGCAGCAACACCCCGCGCTCACTGGTGCTGCTGGTTAACGACCATCAATTAGACTGCTGGCAGATCGAAGGATTCTTTGATTGAAAACTGCCGGTCCAAAGACACCTTAGCCAAAGAAGCGACTCACCGGCAAAAGACACGCGCTTATTATCGGACAACAAGCAGAGATCGCCGCCAACATACACAGCCTCCCTGACAACAGCGAAAAAACGATGCTACAGCCTAAAATTTGACGAATACCTTTGACGCCGGTGATAATCAAGGTTGCTCAGCCCAACTGCGACAGCTGAAAGATGCTTTTGGTTATCAAATCGGACAATGGCAAAGATACTCTTAGTCGAAGATGACGAACAGCTGGCCGATACAGTGCGCACAGCGCTCCTGTTCGATCACCATACGGTCGAACTGGCCCACGATGGCGACACAGCCTCGCACCTGCTGAAGAGTTCGGATTTCGACCTGCTCATACTCGACTGGGGGCTTCCCGGCTCGCTCACCGGTTTGGAAGTTTGCAAGAATTACCGCACCGGCGGAGGCAAATCGCCGGTAATCATGCTTACCGGCAAGACCGAAGTAAGCGACCGAGCGACCGGTCTCGATTCCGGTGCCGATGATTACGTGCCGAAGCCGTTTCACATCAAGGAGCTGAGCGCGCGCGTACGGGCATTGCTGCGCAGACCGCCCAGCTACATGGGCACCATTTTGGAGACAGGAACCCTAAAACTTGATCCGCATAAACACCGCGTCACCAAGGACGGTCAAGCGATCTCGCTTTTGCCCAAAGAGTTTGCCTTGCTGGAATTCATGATGCGCCACCCCAACCAGGTGTTTACACCGGAGGCACTGCTCTCGCATGTCTGGCCTTCCGACACCGAAGCGACAGTAGCTGCGCTGCGCACCACTATGAAACGGCTCAGAACCAAAATCGATCCGGACGGCAGCATCCTGCGCACCGAGCACGGTGTCGGGTACGTCCTGGAAAATTCCTGACCAGTTATGCAGACAAGACTATCGCTAAGCCTCAAAGGTCTTATTCTGGTCTCTGTGCTGCTGATCGTCGAGCTGCTGTTCGTGGGATCTCTCGGCGTGCTGTTGCGCTCCGCCGAGGATGAAGCGCGCCGGTACCAGCAAGTCAAGGAGATCGTGCGAAAGACAACCGATCTCGCATCAGTTGTATACGACGCTGGTGAATGCATCAAACAGTATGGCGGAAGCAGAGATCCGGCGGCGCTCCAGAAATTTGACGGACTGGTTGCCAAAATTCCCGAGATCGTAGCTTGGCTTAGAAAAAATGTCGGGCAAGAAGAAGTCGCTCTGCTGGACAGAATAGAAACGAACCTGTCGAAAGGCAGACGTGTAATGCAGCTGATCCGCAACAAGATCGAAACGACTCCCTTGCTGGAAATGCTTCCGCTCGTTCAAGCAGCCAACCTTCGCCTCGACCCGCTTCTGCACGACCAGCTGCTGCCAGACTTCTTGAAACTCAGACAAAAGGAAGAGGAGATCGAAAGCAAAATTCCGGAAAAGCAGCGTCAGGTTCGCGAGCAGACGGCACAGCTGTTGTACGTCGGGGTCGGATTGAATATCTTGTTTGCCGTAGTCCTGATCTTATTCTTTATGAAAGGCATCACAACCAGATTGGCCATTCTGGTCGATAATACGCGCAGACTCGCAGCCAAACAACAGCTCAATCCTGCGATTTCGGGCAGCGACGAAATCGCCTCGCTGGACAGAACATTCCACGAAATGGCTGCCGCACTGGATGAAGCAGCACGCAACGAGAGAGCAGTGATCGAAAGTATGCCGGTCGGCGTCCTTGTAATCAAGCACGACGGCTTGATTGATTCAGTCAACTCGAGAACGCAGGAGATGCTGGGCTACGATTCGACCGAGCTGGTGGGAGTTCACATCATGAAGTTGCTCCCGCTAATCAATGAGCTCGAGCCGGAAAAATACATGAGCTCAATCTATCCAAGATATGTCGGGCGGGTGGGCGAATTCAAAGCTCAAAAGAAATCAGGCGACGAGCTTGCAGTCGAGTTCTCGCTGAAGGAGTTCAGCCTATCATATGGCAGCAGACTGTTAGCGATTATCCTTGATGTCACGGAAAGGTACGAAATCCAAAAAATGCGCCAGGCATTTGTGGCGATGGTCAGTCATGAATTGAGAACTCCGCTGACCGGAGTGCATGCATTCCTGTCTCTGGTCAGCACCGGCAGGCTGCCGGCGGAAAAGCTGGAGCCCAAAGCAAGAGCGGCGGAAGGAAGCATTATGAGATTGATCGCTCTCGTCAACGAGCTGCTCGATCTCGAGAAGCTGGAATCCGGAACACTTTCAATGACTCTGGCACCAGTAGCGGTATCAACCATCCTGGAGATGTCCGATCAGTCGGTAGCAGGCGTGGCGGAGAAGAAAGACATCTTCATCGACCTGCCCGCAAGCGACACCAAGCTCATCGCCGACGCCGACCGCTTGGTGCAGGTGCTCGTGAATCTACTTTCCAACGCCATCAAATTTTCACCAGAAGGCTCGGCGGTAAGAGTGGTGATCAATGAAGAGGACGAGTCGATTGAGTTTCGCGTCAAGGATCGCGGTCGCGGAATTCCCCAACGCTATCGTGATACTATTTTCGAGCGATTTCAGCAAGTAGAAGCCGCAGACTCGACCAAGAAGGGCGGCACCGGGCTAGGACTGCCAATTTGCAAAGCGATCGTGGAGCAGCATGGCGGAACGATTGGAGTCGAAAGCGAAGAAGGAAAAGGCAGCGAATTTTGGTTCAAAATTCCGCGCAACCTCAAGTCAAGCTAACAAGAGATCTGCGATGATACTATCGCTTTGTAATCGGTTGGATGCTCAGGAGAATCGATATGCACTCAAGCCCAGCATGTCTCAAGCGAAAAAGCAAACAAAATCGGCTGCTTCCTCTGATTGCTTCGATCTTTATCAGCGCCCCGGTCTGGTATGCGGTCGCTGCCGTCAAAGCAGAGCCGGCCGGAAGCAAGCCGGCTGGACAACAGAAATTTTCGGCAAGCGCCTGGCGGCAAGCAGTCAATCCCGGCTCCGACTGGTCGCGCGTCGAATTAGCGCGCGACTTCTACAAAGAGTTCAAGCCGGTCGGGATGGAGCGCAAACGCGTTATTGAATTGCTCGGGGAGCCGACGCTCTCGACAGAGAATCGTCCGCAGGCAAAAGATCGCACCTTTCTAGATCAATACATGCTGTCAGCGAAAAACAAAGAATCTCTTCGCATCGATTATGACTCGAGCAATAAAGTCAGCTCGGCGATGTTCGAGGGTCCCTGTCAAACCTGGATATTTTGCCCGGCCGGTCCGGTTGTCAAACCGGAGAGCTTGAACAAGCTGCTTGCCAGCGGACTGGTAAACGGTTCGCTCAAGGAGATTGAACGAACGCTTGGAAAAGCTCATATGCAGTCTCTGACAAAAAATCTTGTCGGTGGTCAATATTGGGCAAACTTCACTTATGTGTGGCGACTGAATGCGGACGGCCGCAGGACTTTCGGTGTGTACGGTCACAAGCCCTATCGCGATTACCGGCAAGCAGGAGCGGCCACATATTCGGGACTGAGCAGTTTCATCCAGACGATGAGCGCAGACTGCCCGCACGTAAGCCAGCCGCCGGACACTATTGATGACTTGCCGCCACGCGTTGAAAGCAGCAACTCCTCGAACGCCAAACGATAAGAGCTGCTGAAATCCAACTGAGTCCCGCCAAACTTCGTTGCGGAAAACAGATAAGGCCAGCAACAAAATTAAAGAGTTCGGTCAAGCAGATATCAAGGTATCCGACTATGGCGATGTGACCGCTACCGACAAAGACGGCAACCTGGTCGAAGTAAAACACAACAGCGGCACTACGATAGTTCGTGATTAGGTCTCTAAACAAGAGATCTATGCTTACCGGAGCGATTCGGGATAATCTATATCGGAGTCAAAGTGGAGAGCGGTGAGGATATACAGTTGTTGTCACGAGATCAAAAACGAGTTCTGCGCTCAGTCTTGCTGTCGATATTTTTGCTCGGTGCAGGCCCGGCGATCTTAAAGTCTGTAGCCGCCCCAGATGGCTCAGGCTCCAAGCCGAAATCCGCCGCGAACCTCCAACCAACCGGTAATATTGCCCCGAGCCAAAGAACCGATTGGCAGAAGTCTACTCAAGCCGGAAGGTCCGCGCTTAAGGCGGGTAATCTTGCAGAAGCGGAAGTAAAGCTGCAAGCAGCTTCAGCGACCGCCGAGAAGCTCAAGGACAAACAGCTGATGATTGAAAGCTTGAATCTGCTGGCTGATTGCCACGACAAGCTGCAGAATTACGAGCAAGAGCAAGTCGACCGGCGGCTGGCTTTGAAATTAGCGCGTGAAACGTCTGGTGAGACCGGTCCACAGACTGCCGAGCAGATGGCTCTGTTAGGCAGCCTACTGGCTAAGCAGGGAGCAGTGGGCGAAGCACGCACGTTGTTGGATCAAGCCATGGAGTTAGTTGGCAAGCTCGGTCAAGCTCATCCGCTCGAACAAGCATGGTGCTATTTGGCGCTTGGCAGAACTCAGATCGCCGAAGGGGTGCCGGGCTTGGCTGATGATTCGTTCAAGAAGGCGCTCGAGCTGAGGGAAGCGAAACTCGGAGCAAAAAATGAATTAGTCTTGGATACCATGAGCGAATACGCAACGCTTCTCGAACAGCTGGATCGCAAGGACGAGGCCAAGAAGCTCCAGGAGAAAGTGACGCTTGCGCATGCTACCGCCGCCGCCACAGCGGGGAGCACAGGCGCAAGCACCGCTGCGCCCGGGGCCAGTTTGTTCAAGAAGTACATCGCCACCGCCCGAGATGCAGAGGCAAAAGGCGATCGGCAGACGGCGATCGCCAACTGGAAACTGGCTCTGAGCGAAACAGAAAAATCGACAGCCAAAGACGGGCGCGCCGCTTTCGTTTTAGTCCATCTTGCCGACCAATATCTCTATAACAAAGAGACGGCGGAAGCTCAAGCTCTCTACAAGAGAGGCATCGAAATGCGCGAACAAGCCTCCGCGACCGATACTTTAGGCATGGCGAGAAATCTTCTGCGGCTGGCCACTCTCTATACAGGCAAGAGCGATTATGCGGAATCCAATCGATTGTTGTCGCGTGCGCTTGCGATTGAAGACAGATGCGGAGCAAGTGACTTGCTTTTATCCAACACTCTTCAATACTTATGCTCCGGCTGCGTAGCCGGCAAAGATTTCGCGCAGGCAGAAGCGGCTTGTAAACGTCTCATCTCAGTTGCCGGAAGCATGCAAAGTCCGACCGCCGTTATGAAGAAAAACATGGGCACCGGCATGCTGGTAAGCATTTATATGCAGACCGGGCGCATGGCGGAAGGAGCAAGCATGGCAAAGGATCTCTCCGGCGCCTTTGCTCAGGCTAAATCAAACGATCTTACCGCTGCTTATCAAGCCGACTACAATGCTGTCGAAAAGCAGGTCGATGAAAGCGAAGAGAAGGTCTTTCGATAGAGCCCGGCGGTGTAAGTTTTAAATCAGGGCTTGATCGACCATACAAATGTATGGTTAAATACCAGTAGGGAATTATCTCTTCCGGCCGAGCCATAATCGCTCCGGTCATAGTGAAGCTCTGTCTGCAAATATTAGAGCAAGACAAGCTTATGCACTCGCTTCTTCAATTTGAAACTCACAGCTATGCAATACGCCGAGCTGCATTGTCATTCAGCGTTCTCTTTATTAGACGGCGCTTCCAATCCGGAAGAGCTGGCAGCGAGAGCTGCCGAGCTCGGTCTGGCCGCGCTCGCCTTGACCGATCATGACGACCTGGGCGGCATCGTGCGTTTTTCGCAAGCCGCTAAAGAAGTCTCTCTCCAACCAATTATCGGAGCGGAGCTGACCCTGCAAGACGACTCGCATCTGACACTTTTAGTGGAAAGCGAAGCCGGCTACAAGAATTTATGCCACCTGATTACGCTGGCACGTAAGTCCAATGCACGGGGGCGCCCCCATATAGAATACGAATCATTGCTCAATCACGCACCAGGTTTAGTAGCATTATCCGGCTGCCCGCATGGCGCCATTCCGACCAGTCTAGCTCGCGAGCAGCACCAAGCAGCAGAGCGCTACACCAAGCTATTGCTCGAAGCGTTTCAAGATCGATTCTACCTCGAACTCTGGGATCATCATATCGCGCAAGAAGCGGTGATCGCCAGACAGCTTCTGGAGCTGTCCGCATCATATGCAATACCATGGGTAGTGACTAATAACGTGCACTATGCCACCCAAAGAAAGCGAGTAGTTCATGATGTGCTCACCTGCCTTCGCCATGAAGTCACACTGGCTACTGCCGGGCGAAGATTGCGCCCGAATGGAAGCTGGTATTTAAAATCACCCGAGGAGATGACGCACCAGTGGCGTCACAATCTGGAAGGAATAAAAAATACGCTCGTCGTAGCTGAACGTTGCCAATTTCGCTTAGGACTGCTCAAGCCATCTTTGCCGGTCTTCCAGTTGCATAACGCACCGGCCGACACCCATAACGGACTTTTAGAGCAACTTGTCTGGGAAGGCGCGGCGCGGCGTTATCCACAAATGTCGGAAAAGCATTTTCGCCAGCTCAATCACGAGCTCAGCCTGATCACGAAATTGGATCTCGCCCCCTATTTCCTGATCATGTGGGATATCGTGCGCTTCGCCCAATCGCAAGGCATCGCAGTGCAGGGGCGCGGTTCAGCAGCCAACTCAGCCGTCTGTTACTGCCTGGCTATCACTGCGGTAGATCCGGTCGCAATGGATCTGTTGTTTGAGAGATTCTTATCGGAAGGCAGAAATGAACCGCCCGATATCGACCTTGATATAGCTCATCAGGAAAGAGAGAAGGTTATTCAATACGTCTATGAAAAGTACGGAAGAGACCATGCCGCCATGGTCTGCGAAGCGATCACCTATCGCGGGCGCTCGGCGGTGCGTGACGCAGCCCGAGTGCTGGGCTTCTCAGCCGAGCAAGCCACGCAGTTAGCCGCCGAAGGACAGTTTCGAGAAGCGCTGGAAGCGGCGCAGGCATTAGCCGCCGGTGGTGCAGCCGCAGCCGGATTCGACCCCCAAGACCGGCGTTTGCAATTGTTGATTCAAGTAGTGTCCGGCTTGGACAGCTTGCCGCGACACCGTTCTATCCACGTCGGAGGCTTCGTGCTTTCCGGAGAGCCGCTCGGGCAATTTGTGCCGATCGAACCGGCTGCCATGGGCGGGCGCACGGTCATTCAATGGGATAAAGACGATCTCGGACCGATCGGCATGATCAAGATCGATCTCCTGGGACTGGGAATGCTCACGATGATCCAAGAAGCGCTCAAACTGGTGAAACAGCATCGCGGCTTGGAGATCGATCTCGCCAGACTGGATATGAACGATCCAGCCATTTACGACATGCTTTGCGAAGCAGATACAGTCGGACTATTTCAAGTCGAATCCAGAGCGCAGATGAACATATTGCCCAAGCTCCGCCCGCGGTGCTTTTACGACATTATAGTTTCAATCGCCCTGGTAAGACCTGGTCCAATTCAAGGCAACATCGTGCATCCTTACATGCGCCGGCGAAGCGGTAAGGAGGCGATTACTTATCTGCACCCGACACTCGAGCCAATTCTGGCCAGAACTTTGGGCGTGCCGCTTTTTCAAGAACAAGGAATGCGACTGGCAGTAACGGCAGCCGGTTTCAGCCCGACGGAAGCGGACCAGCTGAGACGAGTGATGAGCCACAAGCGATCCAAAGAGAAGATGGCCTTGCTCTGTCAAAAATTAGCAAAAGGGATGGCCGCCAAAGGATTTTCAGAGGATGCGATCAAAACCATCACTCACCAGCTTCAGGCTTTCGCGAATTATGGTTTTCCGGAAAGCCACGCCGCATCATTTGCACTTTTGGTCTACGCTTCGGCTTACCTCAAGCGTTACTTCGCACCGGAATTTTACTGCGCCATCTTGAACGCACAACCGATGGGATTCTACAGCCCAGCCACGCTCGTACGCGACGCGCTGCGTCATGGGGTCAAAGTCCGCTCGGTGGATCTGTCGAAAAGTAATTGGGATTGCACATTGGAATCAGCGGCTGAGCAGCACGAGCCCGATGTAAAATCGACATATAGCGCAGCTGCGGATTCCGAGGAGGAATCCGCAGCTAAGCGTCGATTACGCGCGCAGGGCGAGCGGCACGAGCCCGGAGCGCTTAAATTGAGACTCGGGCTGAGATATGTCCAGGGGTTAGGGAAGAAAGCCAAACAGTCGCTAGAATCAGCCTGGAGCACCGGCGGACCGTTTACATCAGTGGAAGATGTCTGCTTGCGCAGCGGCTTGAACCGGAAAGCGCTCCAGATTTTAGCGCGAGCCGGCGCTTTCGAGAGCTTTCTGCCCGGACGTAGGCTCGCGCTCTGGGAGATCCTCGCCCAAGCGCGAAACAATCAGGATTTGCCCTTACTCAAGGCGCTGGCCACTCTACAAAGTACATCTGCAGACGAAGCGAACCAAACGCACAACCATCACGGCGAGCAAAGCAACCACGCTACGGCAGCACCAGGTGCCGGGCCGACCGACCGTTTAAATCTTCCACCCTTGACTCCGCTCGAAGAGACGGTGGCTGATTACAGTACGCTGGGACTTTCAGCAGATAAACATCCAATGACATTTTACCGAGATTGGGCGACGACTCGGGGAATAATATCTTGCAGCGAACTGTCGAAAAGGATTGACGGTGAACACATTACGGTAGCAGGAGGGGTGATCTGCCGCCAGCGTCCGGCAACGGCAAAAGGATTTGTATTCTTGACATTAGAGGATGAAACCGGCATGGCCAATGTAGTAATTCGCCCACAATTGTTCGAGTCACGCAAGCGTGTCATACTGAATTCTGATTTCATGTCCATTACAGGGAAGCTGCAACTGGATGAAGGAGTCGTCAACGTCATAGCCGAAGACGCAACTACTCTTGCCTCCCTGTCTGGTCAGCCGAGCTTACCGGCAAGAGACTTTCACTAAGCTTGCCGACAAGTCCATTAAAAGGGTATTCCAACTTGACGTCAATGAGCGCAGAGAGCACAAATACAGAAAACCAGCGAGAATTTTGGGAGCGACTCTATCAAGCCGGCAACCACCCATGGGATCTCGGAGCACCGGCGCCACCATTGACGACCTTTCTGGAGTCGCAATACGCCGTCGCACCAGGCAAAATCCTCGTGCTCGGCTGCGGAACCGGGCACGACTGCTTGCTATTTGCCAAACATGGCTTTCAGGTCACCGGCATCGACTTCGCACCATCGGCCATTCGCGCCACCAACGAAAAATTCGTCCAAGCAAATGTTGTCGGTAAAACGGGGTTTTTACTCGAGCGAGATGTGTTCGAAATACACGAATACGACCACTATTTCGATTACATTCTGGAGCATTCGTTCTTCAACTCCATCCATCCCTCGCGTCGACGCACCTACTGCTGGACGGTTCACGATCTACTGAAGCCGGGCGGTAAGCTGATTGCGCTCTGGTGGACGGTGGACCGTCAAGGTGGTCCACCGTACAGCGTTCGCAAAGAAGAGTTGATCTCTTTATTCTCGGATAAATTCGACTTCAATTTAATTCATACCCCGACCGATTCGGCACCGGCGCGAAGAGGCAGTGAGCTATTCACATTGATGACAGCCAAGTAGAAGATCGCCTCGCCCGATTGGGCAACAACTCAAAAGGAGAAGCTACAATGAGATCGATTCTGTGTACTCTCTCAGCGCTTGCTCTGCTGTGCGCATTGCAACCAGCAGCCGGCGCGAAAGCACCGCCGGGAATTGGGTCTAACACCTCCCAACGATATGTTGTTGCACAGAACACTGCCAAGCCGGTGCAAGTAGCCAAACCGGTCCTGCCAGGCGCCCCGGCGGCAGCACCCAAGCCCGAGATTAAATCAGCCCAACCACAAGAACTAGCTGTCAGTGAAAAACTCACCTTGAACGGTCAAAACTTCAGCACGATCGCTAAAGACGTTGCAGTCACTATTGGCGACAAGAAAGCAGAAGTGCAATCAGCAACCGCGCAAAGTGTAATAGTGATTGTCCCAAAGGAAGCACCGGTAGGAAAACAGAAGGTAATCATCAGTGTTCGCGGTGTCAAATCCAGCCCGTCCGAAATAGTAGTACTGCCGCCGCCGCCGGAGCTGACCAGCTTAAGCCTGTCATCGGGAGCACCCGGCGCCAACCTGACTATCAGTGGAAAAAACTTTTCTCCAAACGCTCATGAGAATCGAGTCACTATCGGCGGTGCTGAAGCGGAAGTCGACTCAGCCAGCCAGGGAAGTTTGTCGGTAGTGATTCCCTCCAGTATCGAATCCCCCCAATACGGCGTGTCCGTATCAGTGCAAGTCGGCAAACAGAAAGCAAAGCGAAGCCTGACGCTCGACATCCAGAGCCGCGAATACTAAACCAGCTTCGGTACCTTCATAGCCAGAACCGTCGCAAGAAATGACAGTTCGTCGGTTTGCCAATACGATCGCTTAACGCTTCCACCGTGTCCGGCGCCATGATTGATGCGCAGAAGAATCGGCGCATCGCCGGCTTGAGCGGACTGCAAAGCAGCAGCAAACTTGTAGCTGTGGCACGGAACCACTCTGTCATCATGATCGGCAGTACTGATCAAGGTGGCGGGATAAACCGTTCCAGCCTTAACTCTATGCAACGGTGAGTACGCATAGAGCGCCTTGAATTCGCGGCTAATATCAGGCGATCCGAACTCGCTCTGCCATGACCAGCCGACCGTAAACTTGTTAAAGCGCAACATGTCGAGCGTACCGTTGGTCACCACGGCGGCTCCGAACAACTCGGGACGCTGGGTGATAGCTGCGCCCACCAACATGCCACCATTGCTCTCTCCTTTGATCGCCAGCTTCCTGGCGCTCGTGTAACGCTTGGCGATCAAGTACTCGGCTGCAGCGATAAAGTCATCAATCGACTTTTGCTTATTCACTTTCGCAGCCGCGCGATGCCATCGGTCACCATACTCGCCGCCACCGCGAATGCACGGCTCGGCATAGACACCACCCATCTCCATCCAAGCAAGCACGGCGTTCGAGAACTGTGGAGTTCTAGAAATCGCCCATCCGCCGTAGCCATAGAGACAGGTCGGATTCGTCCCGTCACGCGTGAGATCCTTGCGACGGCTTATGAACATCGGTATCTTCGTCCCGTCCTTACTGCGAAAGAAGACCTTCTCCGTCAGGTACTTGCGCGGACAGAAACTCAAATCCGGCTCAAAGACCGAGCTCACCTTGCCGGTCTCGCAAGAATATCGATAGATTGTCTCGGGACGTACGAAACTTGAGAATTCAAACAATACTTCCTGCTTAGACAACCCGGCATCCAGCTTGACGACGCTGCCTCGGGCCGGCAATTTGATCGGCCGCACCAGTTTACCGTTCAAGTCAAACTCGCAAAGGCGTGATTCGGCATCGCTCAAATAATGGACGATCAAGCGATCACCGGTCAAAATCGCAGAAGTAAGAATGTCGGTGTCCTCGGCAATTAACCCTTTGACGCTCAGTTTTTTCGGCATTGCCGCAGGTAAGTCGACTGCCACGACTCTTCCTTTATCAGCATTCTTGTTAGTTCGGAAAAGGAGACGATTGCCGACGTTGCCGACGAACTGATAAGAAGCATCACCCTTGCCAAAGATCTCCAACGCCTTCCGCGCGCGGCCGGTAAGCGGCTTACACAAAACTCTACTGTATATCTCGTCGGGATGCTTCATGTAAATCACAAGATAACGTCCATCACGGCTCACCTCGCAACTGAATAACAGTCGCTCGTCACGGTCTCCTCGAAAGATCAACTTATCTTGTCTTTGAGACGTCTTCAATCTGTGATAGTAAATCCCTTCGGCTACAGTTCTTTCCGAGAGCCGACCGGCGGCGCTCGGTTTGCGAAACCTGACATAAAAAAATCCCTTACCGTCAGCGTTCCAAGCTATCTGGTGGTATTTCGTCCATTTCACTACATCCTTTAAATCTCGCCCATTGTCCACCTGGCGAACTCTCCATTCCATCCAATCCGACCCCGAGTCAGTCAAAGCGTAGGCTAAGAGCCGGCCATCGGGGCTAACACAGGAATCAGACACCCAGACGTTGCCGGCATCGACAAACTGATTGGGATCAAGGACGGTTCGCGGAAACTGCCCGAGCACTTTCGAGCAGTAGATGACTGGTTGATCCAGATGCTCGGGACGATGGGAGAAGAAGCACAGTTCTCCAGCCTTATAAGGCACACTAAACTTGAGCTGGCTGCGGCAATGAACTCGCAAACTATCGGCAAAGCGCTCTCGCCAGAGCGAGCAAGAGAGAAAGGCATTACTGTACCTTTCCTGCGCTGATACCCAGTCAATGGTTTCCCGCTCAGCCGTACTCTCCAACCAGCGAAACTCGTCGGTCACCGAAACACCGTTGTAGACATCGGTATGAGCTATCTTTCGAGCAGAAGGCGGGTTAAGTCGCTTAAACCGGCGTTGACCCAGCCTCAACACCTGGTCCAAAAGCCGTCCGGTCTTTACTTTCATTGCAGCCGGCATCAACGATTGCGCAGCCACCAATCCGCAAGCGAGATAAGTAACCGATTCAGACTCCTCAACACGCTTGAGTAGACCGAATGCCTGCTTGTAAATCAGAACCAATTCGCGATGTTTGCCAAGCCGCAAGAGGCAATCGCCAACAGATCTGGCCATCTCCAACGATTTGACCGGATTGTCCTTTTCGATTGCCAGATAAACTGCCAGGGCGCGCCGATAGACTCGCTCTGCTTCCTCATAGTCGTTAAGCAGGCTCAAGCAATAAGCCAGCCAGCTAAGCGCACGCCCAACTTCCTGGTGCACCGCGCCGACAATACCGGTGTACATTTCCAGAGCGCAATTGAGCAGCTTGGCTCCTTCAGAATGCGAGCCGCACATCACTCGGCAGATTCCCAGGCTGCGAATCGTATAGGCCAGTCGCTCGTCAGACGGTCCATACCTTCGGGCTTTAGGCAACGCCTTTTCAAACAAGGCAAATGCCGCCTGATAATCAGCTTGCTGCATCGCCTGATATCCGGCCACGCTCAATGCTTCCCAGTTTGTCGCCGACTTCATAGAGGTAACACGCCCGACAAAACCGCCCGTAACTCGATATACCAAGACCACGCAGCCGCTTAACAGTAAAGACAGCCAGCGTAGTTTCCCCAATTGACCGAACGGCTGATCCACTTACTATGGACGGTGGGCTGGATGACAACTGCTCTCATGACGGCTGGATCATCCATGGAATCGCAGGGCTCTGAAATACTAGTCAACGACTCGGAATCGTCGCAAGCGGATACTCTTGGCGAGAAGCTTGGACGAGAATGTCAGCTGCTCAAAAACACATTCCTGGGGGTCAACGCTGCCGCCCATAAGGCCTTCGTTGAACATCCGGTTCGAACATCGATAAAATTTGGAGCGGCGGTCACCGTCGGCGTGGCTATGGCCAGGCTGCTGCCGACGCGAGGGCTGCTCGGTACTGCCGCCAAATTGCTCACAGCCGAAATGGGCGCTTCCTTCGCACTGGATGTGGGAGCAAATCTCAAGCGAATCGGGCTGGCAATTAAGGACACAGCGGAGAGCCCAGCTCACTACAAGCGCAGCGTCGCCTGCATGCAAGATTGCCTCGGAAGCACTCTCGTGGATGGAGCTGTCATGATGACCGGCGGCGTGATCGGCCACAAAGCAGCCTATCTGGGATCGCGCGGCGTATTGGCGTTGAAAGAAGGTGAGGGTTGGGGCTTTTCCGAACGCCTATTGGGGAAGAACAGAATAAATCTAGCTAAAGAGCCACAAATCGCCACACTCTACGACGGGGCCGCCGATTCTGTCTTTCGAATCAAACGGATCAACTTCTGCAAGAAAAATGCCATTACATCCAGTGAAGGTACCGGCTTTTTTATCGACGACCGCGGAACAGCGATTACAGCTGCGCATGTCGTAGGCGGGCTGGGCGAGCGTCAGGTTCTTACTCTTTCGTCCGGCAAGAGACTCAACGCTTACGTAGTCGCTCTCGATGCGCAAAAAGACCTTGCCCTACTGAAAGTAGCTGGACCTGCCGTTCCGAAAGATTATCTCAAGATCGGCAGTGAACCTGAGGCCGGGGCAAAAGTGCTGGGACTCGGCTATCCTTTGCAATCGAACGGAAATCCGGTAGTTTCTCCTGGAACATTCGTAGAGCCATATCTGCGAACCAGATCGTGGGCACCGGCCTTCCCTCAAAGTGAGCTGAAATTCTCCATTCACACGAGGCCAGGTCAGTCAGGCGGACCGATCTTGAACGAGAAGGGAGAGGTAATCGGCGTTGTCTCGATGGGAGAGATATTGCCGAGCGGAAAGAAATTCACTTACGCACCGTCTCAAGATGCGCTCGGCAAATTTCTGTCGGACTGGGATTTGACTGTGACCAGGCCGGCTGAAGAAGCGATTAAGCTGGCGCGATCGATTGGAGGATATTGACAATTTGCATCATTTGGACAGTCGCAACTATGACTCAGCCGTGATACCGTTCAAAAATATCTCGATCAGATTGTCAACATACTGATCAGTTGTGTAGGGATGGAACTGCGTACCGAAAAGGTTCAAGGTCAGGAAGTAAGCGAACAGTCCACTCAAGAATACTTGAGCGGAGGCATCCAGGTGCAGATCCTTCAACTTCTTCTCTCTCGCCTGAGACTCTAGGTACTTAGCCAGTCGCTGCCTGAGCAGAATAGGAACCTGCTTCAACAAGCCGATCTCTTCGGGATGTTGCTGAGCTTCCAGCATCATAATCATAATCAGCTGCTTGCGCTCTTCCCACGCCGCCAGGATGTGCCTGGCAATCGTCTTGAGATCGACCCGAAACTCTCCGACAAGTTCGTGCTCCAGTGTCTCGTTAATCACCGGAAGGACTGAGAAGCGCTCGATTACGGCGCTCAAAAGATTCTCCTTGTTGCCATAGTGCCGGAACAAGGTAACTTCGTTGACACCAGCTTCGGTAGCAATCTCGCGTGTGGTGGCACTCGCATACCCCTTACGAGAGAACACACCGAGGGCCGCTTGCGTTATACGTTCTTTCGTATCCTCAATCTTAGCAACCATCTCTATCCCACCGTAGTGCGAAAACGCTTGACGCTAAAGTAAATCAGCACGAAACCAAAAAACAACAATGGCAGTATCCATTGCCACAGGTCCTGGACTCCCGCCCCTCTCAAGACTATGCCCCGCTGGATCTGCAAGAAGTAAGTCAACGGAATCGCATAGCCGAGCCAGTTAAGCACCAACGGCATGGACTCCCGTGGGAAGATAAAGCCCGAAAGCAATACCGACGGAATGAGCACGAATGATGCGAGGTGCATCGCTTGCGCCTGATTGGTCGCAGCCGTCGAGATCAATATGCCGATCGCCAGTGCAACGAAGACGAAAATGAAGATACAGATCTCCAGCAGGAAGATGTTGCCGTTGACCGGTACACGAAAGACTAAACACATTACCGCCAGCAGCAAATTTGTGCCGATGAATCCGATGATCAGATAAGGTATGAGCTTTCCGATCATTAAACCGAGCGGCTTGACCGGTGTCACGAGCAGTTGTTCCAGCGTGCCGATTTCGCGCTCGCGAACGATTGAATTGACAGTCAAGAAAAGCGTGATCGTCTGGGCCATGAATCCGACTAAACCGGGCAGAATGAAATTAGTCGTTCGAACGTCAGGATTGAAGAGCATTCGCGGGCGCATCTCAATTGGTTGCTCGATCTTCTTTGCCTGGGACAGTTGGGTCAGAATTTGAATCGACCTGTTTTGCCCGACGGCGATCGCCGCATTTTGGACGGCATTGGCCATTGTCGAATCAGAGCCGTCAATCAGAACTTGAATCTGCCCGGGTCTGCCCGCTTGCAACTTGTCGGAGAAATCAGGCGGGATGACGATGCCAGCTCGCGCTCTGCCGGAGACAATCTCTTGAATAACCGCCTCACGAGAGAAGAGATTTTTCGTGATGTGGAAGTACTCGGTCGAAAGAAGCTGGTCCAACAAGATCTGCGACTGCGGGCGCCGGTCGAGGTTCATCAAGACAGTATCGACATGGCGAACCTCGAACGACACTCCATAGCCGTAGATAATCATCTGAATGATTGGAATGGTCAAAAAGACAAACAGTGTAAACTTGTCGTCCAAAATTTCAATCCATTCTTTGACCATGACTGCATGCCAGCCCCAGAAGGTTTGATTCAGCCAGTTAGACAAAGACTGCCACATCACGCAACTCTCCGGAACCAACTCAAACTGTATTTTTCACTAAGCGCCTGTTTTCCTCGCTCTCCGACAGCGCCACGAAGACATCCTCTAAAGACGGCTGAATCTCGCGTATTTCAGAGACCTTCAGATCAGTAGCTGCAAGCTGGTCGTACAACGACTCCACAGTTAGCTCGGCCGGCACCACCAGATGGAGCGCTCTTCCGAAAATCGTGACATCGTCTACGTAATCTCTTGACCGGAAGTACTGAAAGGTCTCCATGATCTTGCTGCAGGTAACTTCCAACCGCTTGGTGCCTTGCTTAGATACAGCCGGCATCGCTCTGAGTTCGTCGACTCTTCCAAGCGCAATCAAGTTGCTCTGGTAGATGTAGCCAACCGAGTTACAACGCTCGGCTTCATCCATGTAATGGGTAGTCACAAAGAAAGTGATGCCGGTAGTAGTCAAAGTAAAAAGCAGATCCCACAATGCGCGACGAGCAACCGGATCAATTCCGGCAGTCGGCTCATCCAGAAAGACTATCGGGGGCTCGTGAACGATAGCGCAGGCGAGAGCCAGACGCTGCTTCCAACCACCCGAGAGACTGGCGGCGCGCTTGTTCTCCTGACCGGACAGTCCGGTAATCTGCAAAATCTCCTGCTTACGAGCCGCCGCCTTCTGGGCAGAAAGACCAAAAACTTCAGCGTAGAAATCAAGATTTTGAATCACATTCAACGAGCGATACAAGCTGAATTGTTGTGACATATAGCCAATACTGCGACGGACCATGTCGGGTTGGCTGACGACGTCAAAACCGTCGACGGTGGCACTGCCGGAACTTGGGTTAACCAGCCCGCAGAGCATTTTGATGGTGGTAGTTTTGCCCGATCCATTCGGCCCAAGAAAACCAAAGATCTCTCCCTTTTCCACTGCGAAGCTAAGCTTGTTCACAACCACTTGTTGACCATAGACCTTAGTGAGCTTGTCCAGAACGATCGCCTCGGTCATAACCGCGACCTCGCCAGTGTCGTCCAGGGACCTTCGACCGGAGGCAGCGTAACCTCGGCGTTCATGCCGCCACGCAGGATGAATTCGGCGTTGTCGATGTTGATTTTCAAGCCGAACACCTGGGCGGACCGCTCCTCGGGAGTTTGGACATTGCGCGGAGTAAACTCAGCGACTCCTGGAATTTGAACAATCTTGCCTTTGAATGAGCGTTTGCGATAGGCATCGACTTTTACGGTTACTTCTTGTCCGATTCGCACGCGAGCTAGCTCTCGTTCTGGTAAGTAAACCCGAGTCCAGATGGTATCGAGCCTGGTCAATGTCGCAACCGTCTTGTTGGCCGGGATAATCTCTCCGGCATGCAAGTCCATTACGCTTACTTCGGCATTACAGGGAGCAACGACAGTCTTATCCTTGAGCTGAGCATCGAGCTCGGACAGCACCGCCTTAGCCTGTTGCAACTTGGCTTCAGCCCGGTTGATCTGTTCGTACCTGGTGCCTTGCTCCAACAAGATTCGACCGTGCTTTGCCTGCAGATACTGTTGTTTGGCCATTTCTATCTCTTCGGGGCGTGGCCCGCGTACCATCATACTTTCCTGAGCGGAAGCAACATTCAGCCGCTCCCGAGCAGCCCTGATCTCATCGAGCCGTGGACCAGCTTTCATCTTTTGATAGTTTGCCTGAGCGGCCTGATACAGGTCTCTGGCCGATGCCATTTTGGTGTCGGCGTCATCGGCATCGCGTGTAGAAACTGCCCCCTGCGAAGCGAGCAGCTTATAGCGCGCGAAATCCTTTTCAGCGAAGTCCAAATGTGCCTTGGCTTGCTCCATCAACTCTTGAGACTGAGTTATCTCTTCCTTTCGATAGCCGGTCACTAAGAGCGCCAGGTTACGCTCGGCTTCCTTACGCAGAGAGCGCGCTTTGTTGACATCCTCCTGGCGATAGCCATTTTGAAGCATCTGCCAGTTGGCCAGCAGCTGCATTTCGGCGGCTTTCGCTTTGCCTATTTCGGCAAGACGGGGACCGTTCTTGAGCTCCAACAATTGCGCCTCGTCCTGGCTTACTTGAGCACAAAGCTGCTTGCGGCGAGCCTCTAGCTCTGGCACATCAAACTCGACCAGCACCTGCCCGGCTGCGACCATCTGTCCTTCTTGCACCAACACTTTGCAAAGCCTGCCGCCTACTTTCGAGGCAACTGGAATCTCTTTAGCCTGGATTGTGCCGGTAACGACGATCGGGCGATTTCTCAGCTCTAGAAAGCCGTACCAGACAGCCCAACCGAAAACCGGCAGGAAGAGCACGGAGATAACAAGCGCATTAACTGGTACCTCTTTAGTTCCGATCCGGATTGCCATTTTTCTAGACCTGGATTACCAATTGCGAACTTAAGCTCAGAGCGGCAAGCGTCTTAGCACTGTATGCAAGTATGTACTTGCATACAAGTTTATCATTTTAGATGCTTCCAACCAATAGAATCTGAACTTTTTTCCTCGCCAAAGCGTTGATGTAAGTAGAGTCGCTCTTAAGCCGTTTGAACTGAACCAACCGATAGGGCAAATATCATGAGTTCTCCTCACTATTCATACACAGAATTCGTAGATGCGTTCCGCCTGGTCTTCGATCAAACGAAAGACAACTGCCAAAGGCAGATTGCACTTTCGGAAATCCCGACTGATATAAGCTCTAAGTCTAAGAAGCCGGAGCATTTGAATTGCTCGAAAAAGCCAATTGGCGACGAACAACTGCTCAGCAGGAAGGACTTCTCAACCGACCGAGTCGTGCTGGCAACCATTCCGCCTAATCTCAAAATTTATGGCTGCAAGCCGACTACCAGGCAACGCAAGCCAAGTATCTTTTCTCGTTAGCTTGATTGAGCCGATTCGCCTTTTGCGGTGGGGAGAGACTGCCTGAATGCGAGTCGGAATTAGCCGAAAGAGCGGACTCATCACAGAGGTGAGTCCGGCTCTTCCGGATTCGTTACTTCAAAAGCGAAACGACCTGCCTTCTGGACTTTTCAGCGGCGTCAATCAGATCGTGAATAGCTACCGCTTGCCTGCCAATTTTCAACGAGTCGTACTTCGGTCCGGCAGTTAACAACCTTAACTCGGCAAGATGCTCTTCAATCTTGCTTATAGACGATCTGATCTGCTCCCACGGAGCAGAGACTAAACTAGCTTTGCTCTCAGGAATGATGAGCGCATCGACCTCATTGCGCAAGAGCAGGACATCAAATTCGATTGTCCGCATGAACAGCTTGAGCTGGCGCTTCCTGGGCGGCAACGGTCCAGCCTCCGCCAAGCCGCTCGGCATCGGCATCGGTTGAATCACTACCCCGTTGGGCAGAACGTTAGCGCCTCGCACCTGCACCAGCTCCTTGCGAGTAACTTCTCCGATTAAAAGCAAGGTTGCTTGCTTCAAGTCTTTAGTGGCTTGTCCTAGTTTGACCAGCCCGTCTTCTGTGAGCAATGCTGCTCCCTTCACGCCGCCTTGCAATCTCGACTTCGAGGCGGCAGAAGGCGCTGCGCTGAGGTCGGAAGAATCCATCTGGCTGGCATCCGGCTGCCGCTCTTCTTCAGCAATCAAAGAAGCAGGGCTGACTGCCATTAAAATGATGCAGATTAAGGCTGCTGACGCTTGCGAGCATTTCATACCGTTGGCGCTCAAAGAAACTGAATCGCGGGTCGCTACTCAGCTTTAATCGATTTCGCGTCGATCGTCTTGCTGATACAGTTAATATGCCCGGACACGGACACAGATTTACCAGCATATTCTTCAGCAGCTTTTTGATCGGCTAAGACGAAGCTCTCCCCTTTCGCGTTAATCAATACGTACTTATAGCCTTCCTTAACGCAATCAATGGTGCATTTGACGACGTCCTTGCCGACGTCACCCATCATCATGTGATCCTTGCCGCACATGCTATCGCCGACTACACCGCTCATGGTGCCGTCGTAAACGAGCGTAGCCGGCGGTTTAGAACTGCCAGTGACCGCAGACTCTGTCGCGCTCGACCCAGCTGATGAGCCGCCAGGCTCGCTCGGCTCCGGCTGGCTGCAGCCGCATAGTACAAACAGCCCGACCAAAAAAGTAGTTGAAGTTCTTACCGTCCAATTAGTCATTCAGGACTTCGCCTAGATAAGGAAGCTCCCTATACTTTTCAGCATAGTCCAATCCATAGCCGACAACGAAATAGTCTTCAATCGTAAAGCCAACATAGTCCGGTTGAAACGGAACCGCGCGCCTGGTTGGTTTGTCGAGAAATGCTGCCAATTTCAGACTGGCCGGATCGAATTGATCCTGCAAATATTCTTTGAAGAACTTTGCTGTTCGTCCGGAATCGATAATGTCTTCAATCACCAGAATGTGTCGATGCCGGATATCAGGCAATTCGAGATAAGGGGTATGCACGACACCTGAACTCTCCTTGCCGTTGCCATAACTCGACAATCGGACGAACTCGATCTGTAGCGGGTCCTTGCATTGAATATTGCGAGCCAGGTCGGCTAGAAAGAAGATCGCCCCCTTCATAACACCAATTACAACTGGCCGATCCAAATTCTTATAGTCAGCGGTGATCTCCGCACCCAGCTCAGCGATGCGTTCCTGAATCTGCTTGGCGGAATACAACTCTCTAATTCTGGACAAAGTCTCCATCACAATTCTCCACCATGGTCTGCGGCATCCGTTACTGCGCTCACGGGCAGACGATGCCTTTCGCCTGCAAGGACCAATATTCTCTCAGAAAAATGGACCGTCGGAATGTCATTAGACCGACCGAGGCGATAATTTAGCAAGAGTTCACTGATGACAGGCGCCGTCTCGCTGAGAGCTGATTAATGGACACTGACTAATACCAGTTAAATCCAAGTCGACCAAGAGCGAGTCAGCGAGTAACCGCTAAACCATGGGCTCAAATGTGACTCAGCAGCTCGTCGTATCTTGCTGCGACGCTGGTGATCAGGTGATTAGGCAATTGCTTGCTAACAACGTCATCCCTTCTTGGTTTTAGCTGGTAGTGCACGATCTCCTCGTACTCGGCAGGCACATGATGTCCATAGTGAGCCCACAGAAAGCGAATGCCCCTTGAAGCTGCCACGACACCGTCCTTGCTCAGGCTATCACCGATAAACAGAGCTTCTTGCGGATAGACGTCGAAGTCTTCCAGGATTTTGTCCAGTCCTGTCGGACAAGGCTTTTCACAGTTCTGCGGCAAGACATGGAAGCGTGACTTCAGATCGGCGGTTGACTCCATAATCGCGCTAACCCGCTTTCGTCCATACTCAGTTGAGATCGGTCGATAGATCTGGTCTTCTTTCGGGTCACCGGTCTCAAGCGCGTAAACCGCATCCAGTAAGCCGTCGAACAATTGTTTGTTGCGGGCGCGCGCCATATAGTCCGGGGCGTCGCTGAGCGCGACAACCTGGATGCCCTGATCTTTCAATTCTGAAAGCGTGTCGATCACACCGGGAAACGGACGCAGGTACTTGCTGCGATTCTTATCCAGAGCTTCCCAGAACGGCTTTACGAAACATTCCAAAAATTCGTCCGAGCTTTCTTGAAAATGCTTCCAGGCGAAACTCGTCTCTTCCAGCAACCAGGGGTACTCGTGCGTACCACGCCGCTCGATTACGTGTCCGATGTCTAGGGCCAATTCGTCGATTGAAAGGCGTGCCTGCAGGCTGGCTTCCCGCAAAAACTCCCTGACGGCCGGCACGAAGTAATCCCAGAACGATGAAAGCGTCCCATCTACATCCGTAATAACCAGCTTCGTGCGAACTGCATTGGGGGATTTTTGACTGATGGCAGACTGAATCATGACTTTCCCTTCCCGGGGTATGGTTGTGAAATCTCATGCAAATCCTTGCTCTGATGCTTAAGAACATGAGCGGCCCCCGGTTGATCGAGTATAGCCGAACAGGCAAATTATGCGCGGGCGGCACTAAGCTCGCGTTAAGAGCTGACCCAACGTCGAGCAATATCCCTTACTGGAGCGGCGTTTCGCGCGCATCAAATTTTGTGACCACAATTTGCGATTCATTAATCATCAGTCGTAATTCTTCACAAAGACAGTCAGTCTCCTTACCGAATGCCGTTTTCCAAGAACAACCAGTCGGCGAGCCACCATCGCCAGTGACAAACTTCGCAGCGATTCGCCCGCGCATCGCGACAAAGAGATTGTTAAGAGCGAGTTGACAGGAGCTGTTGCTATCGACCGCCGAATTGGACCAGAACCGGGCACACGAAGCAAAGGAGCGCTCGAATTCGGGCTGCAAGCAAGGGTTGTTCTCTCCAGTCGGGCATAATTAAACGATATGAGAGCACCGGCACGAAACAGATGAAACTTGAAAGAGCAGAGTGGCGCGACGCCCTGGCAGTTCTTAACGAGACGTTCAAGATCTGGTCGCCAGGACTATCTAAAACGGATTACTACTTTTATATAGCCAGCCAGCTGGCCCATCCCTGGGCACGCAAAAACTACAGATATATGGTTTATCGCGATCGGAGCGCGATCGCCGGCAGTCTGAAAGTCTACGGAATAGACCTGGCATCGCGCGGTTACCGATACAGGGCCGCTGGGCTCGGCGCCGTCTATACCAGCGAGGCCTATCGCGGCAAGGGATTCGGCGCGAAGCTGATGGAGAGCGTAATCAGACTTGCCAGAGATGAGGGCTTTGATGCTGCTTATCTTTTCTCTGATATAGACCCGACGTTTTATGCCCGCTTCGGCTTCCGGCAGATGGGCTCCGGCGAATTTTGGATTCGGCTGCCGGATTCCACCGCCGACCCAAGCGTCCTGGAATCAATCGGAGGCAAGGAAGGCTGGGAGATCCTGGCGCCGGACGTCATGCCGGTAGAATTCAAGCACATCCCGCAGCTCGAACGCCATCACCGGCAGTGGCTACGCCGCCAACCTTACGGCGTCGACCGGTCGCCCAGCTATTGGAACTACAAGCTTTCCAGAGAGCTGTTCCTGTACGAACACTCCCGGTGGGCTTGGCCGAGACTCGAACTGATCACTCATCAGATAGACTCCTTCGCCGGAGGCTATGCGATCGTAGAGCATGGTCAACAGGTTTTGAGAGCGCTTGAAGTAGTAGGCTCGGCTGAGGTTCGCCGGCAACTCTGGTCCAAGTTGATAGCGCTGGCCGTCTTTCGTGGTTGCACTCGAATACGCGGCTGGGAACCGTTAGCGCCCGATTCATTAGGAAAGATAAAGCTGACGCCACGGTCCTGGGGAGTGCCGATGCTGCTTCCCTTCCGGAAGCAGCTTGAACCGCTGGTCGAGGTCGAACCGTGCCCGCTCCTGGAGCTTGACCACTTGTAATCCGGACGGCGCCCGATCGCCTGCCAGGCGGCAGATGTCAGGAAGGACTGCGGGACTGCAAAGAACTCACAACGAGACAGGCAATCTAAGTCCTGTTTCATTTGGCCTCGAAAACCTTATCGAATCTTGTAATCTCGGCAACCATCGCCTGACTGTTGATAAACTCATAGTCGTGATGGAATAAAAAAAAGGGTAGTCAGGCTGTGAAAACATTAGCTGCTGAAAGCGCTTCCAAACAGGGTACTGGTCGCATAGTAAATGACTTCTCAATTCAAGTTGGGACAGTCAACGGTTCCGGAAGCCAGTCATCAAACAACGTTTTGATGCGGTCAATCTTCCAGATGGGGATTCCGGTATCAGGGAAGAACCTCTTCCCCTCGAACATCGCCGGTCTGCCGACGTGGTTCACCATTCGAGTAAGCAAGGACGGCTACATCGCCCGGAAGAGGGAGATCGACATCCTGGTGGCGATGAATCCACAGACCGCGCATGACGACGTGAAATCACTGCAACCTGGCGCAGTCTGCATCAGCCCGGCCGAGATGAAGCTCGACCTGGTGCGCAGCGACGTCAAGCATTATCAAGTTCCATTCGGCGACCTGGCCGCCAGAGCTACCGACCAAATTAAGCTCAGAAAGCTTCTGACCAACATGATATACGTCGGAGTCGTCGGCCAACTCCTGGAGATAGATCAAGCCGAGATTGAAACGGCCATCCGCAAGCAGTTCGAAGGCAAAGTGAAAGTAATTGACCTCAACTTAAACGCAGTCAAGATCGGTCGTGACTGGGCCAAGGAAAGCCTGAAAAAGGAAGACCCATATTACGTCGAGAAAATGGATAAGACCGCCGGCAAGATCATTATCGACGGCAACGCGGCGGCAGCAATCGGCTGCATGTTCGCCGGGGCATCGGTGGTTACCTGGTATCCGATTACTCCATCCTCCAGCCTCTGCGAGACTCTAATCGACTACCTGAAGCAATATCGGATCGACAAGAAGACAGGCAAAGCAAGCTTCGCCGTCATTCAAGCCGAAGATGAGTTAGCGGCGGTCGGCATGGCCCTCGGTGCCGGCTGGGCCGGCGCTCGTTCGATGACGTCCACTTCCGGTCCCGGCATCTCGCTGATGGCCGAATTCGTAGGTTATGGCTATTTCACCGAGATTCCGACCGTTATCTTCGACATCCAACGGGTGGGGCCATCGACCGGCATGCCGACCAGAACCTCACAAGCCGATCTGCTGCCGGCCTACTTCCTTTCGCACGGCGATACGAAGCACATCACGCTTCTACCGGGTTCGGTCGAAGAGTGCTACGAAATGGCCGGAGCGGCATTCGACCTGGCGGACAGGTTCCAAACACCGGTCTTCGTCTTGAGCGATCTGGATCTTGGCATGAACAACTGGATGGCAGACCAGTTCACCTACCCGGAAAAACCTTTCGATCGAGGCAAGGTGCTCACCGCCGAGCAGATAGAAAAGATCGGCAAGTTCGAGCGCTATCGCGACGTCGACGGCGATGGCATATGCTACCGGACTTTACCGGGGACGAATCATCCGTTGGCAGCTTACTTCACGCGCGGCAGCGGACATAATGAGAAGGCCGGTTATACCGAACGGCCGGAGGATTACCTCAATTTGATGGACCGGCTGAACAAGAAGTTCGATACAGCCCGCAGTTATGTGCCAAAGCCAGCAGTGGACAGGAATCCAACGGCCAAGATCGGCATCGTAGCGTTCGGCTCTTCCCATTTCGCCGTGGAAGAATCACGCGATCAGCTGCGCGACGAAGAAAAGGTCGCCACCAGTTATCTACGCCTGCGGGCTCTGCCGTTTAGCGACGAGCTAAGAAAGTTTGTAGAGACTCACGACAGAGTGTATGTCGTCGAACAGAATCGAGACGCTCAATTGAGGGACCTGATCCGCCTGGAAATGCCGGATCTGGCCATGAAGCTCATGTCGGTCAAGCATTACAACGGCTTGCCGATTGACGCAAGATTCGTCACTGACGCCATACTCGAGCAAGAGAGGAAAGCATAATGGTAGATAGCGTTACCGCCACCAAAGGCACGGCTGGACCGACACCGGCTACAAATCGAATCGGGCTGACGCTGGCTGATTACAAAGGCAGCCCATCAACTCTCTGCGACGGCTGCGGTCATGATGCAATCACCAGCCAGATCATCAAAGCTTTCTTTGAGCTCGGAGTAGAGCCACATATGGTGGCAAAACTATCAGGTATCGGCTGCTCGAGCAAGACCCCGGCCTACTTCCTCAACCGGGCGCATGGCTTCAACTCGACCCACGGCAGAATGCCGTCAATTGCCACCGGCGTCGGTATGGCCAACAGCCAGCTGATTCAAATCGGTGTAAGCGGAGACGGTGACTCAGCCTCGATCGGCATGGGACAACTAGTGCATATTCTGCGCCGCAATATTCCGATGGTATATGTCGTCGAAAACAATGGCGTCTACGGTTTGACAAAAGGACAGTTCTCAGCGACGGCCGATCTCGGCTCGAAACTGAAGTCCGGCGTAATGAACGATCTGCCGCCGATCGACCTCTGCGGACTGGCTGTCGAGCTTGGTTGCGCCTTCGTCGCTCGCTCCTTCGCCGGCGACCCCAAGCAGCTTGTCTCATTGCTGAAGGCAGCAATCTCGCATAAGGGTACGGCCTTCCTCGACGTGATCAGCCCATGCGTAACCTTCAATAATCACGATGGTTCCACGAAGAGCTACAAATACGCCAAGGAAGCAGAGACACCACTGCATGAGATCGGTTATGTACCCTTTTTCGAGCAGATTGCCGTCGATTACGAACCCGGCTCAGTGACCGAGGTCAAGATGCATGACGGCTCTCATGTCTTCCTCAAGAAGCTGCATGGTGATTACGATCCCACCGACCGGTTAAATGCGCACACAACTATCTTCAAGGCTAATCAAGACAAGCAATTCTTGACCGGACTGCTCTATATCGACGAGAAGAAGCCTGACTTCACCAGCCAGCTCAATCTAACCGATCAGCCACTGGCACTGCTGAAAGAAGATAGCCTGCGTCCACCGAAAGAAGCGCTCGACGAGATCATGCAGTCGTTGATGTAACTGGCAGCAGTTCAAGCGACCCAATTCTCCAGGAGGCGCCGCCCAGGCATCGTCTCGAGAACCTCTCCGGTTTCAAGCCAATTCTTCCAACCCGTACAGCAAGCGCGCATTGTCGTGCAGCAGCCGGCCGGCAATTTCCAGCGCCTGCTGCTCGTCGATGAAATGTTCGGCGAGCAAAGAGTTGAGCGCTGCGGTCAGCGCGCGCTTCCAACTGTAAGCACCATACCAATGTGTTTCGGGCGTGCTGTGCCCGTCCGTACCAGCCAAAATCTTGGAAGATGGTGCCGCAGCCAATGCCTCTCGAATGATTAGTTCAGCCGATGGTGAAACCAGACTGGTGGACAATGATAGGTCCATGTATACATTGGAATAAATCGAAGCCAGGTAGGCGGCCTCCCTCACGAACGGATAGCAATGCAGGAAGACAAATGAAGTTGCTGCATAGCTCTCACTTCGCAGTATCGGTCCGAAGCAGAGCGGATCGGACAGACGCAAATCGGCATCGTCATCACCGAGACCGCAATGAATCTGCACGGGCCAGCCATTATCAGCCGCAAGTTCGAAGGCCACAAGCAGGAAGTAATCGTAGAGCGCGCAGCGAGTGATTCGCCAAGACGGGGATTCGGAGGCGATTCTCTTCACTCGTTCGAAGTCACTCTTCGCACTGTCGCTAGCCACCGGCTCGAGTTCTAGCCCTCCCCGATAGGCAAGGATAGTCTTTAAGGCGACCGTCCGTTGCATTCCAGCTTCCGACAGTCCTTGAACAAAGAGCGACGCCAACTCGTCGAAGGAAGTAGCAACTCGGATACATCGTTCAAGGACGTTTTCAATCCGCACACATCGAAAAAGCGGGCGCCCAGACAATCGGGACAGCTTTTGAAGATCGATCATGTCGGCTGCTCGGAAGCCGTCGTCTATTACCAAGCCACCAATCGAAACGTCGTCCCAGAGCAGATTCAGGTAGTCCTGCTCCGACTGATTTGCTCTGAACTCAATGATCGCATCTTCTCCGGCTCGGCCGGTGAGAATGGATAATCGATTGAGCATGTCCAGATAAAACACGGATGTAGCCAGATGATCGCGCAACAGTGCCAGCGAGCGGCTCTCAGAAAAACTCTGCCGGAGCGCAACTGCATCCAACTGCAAGAATCGCTTAAGAAGCGGATGAGCGTGGTTGTCGATCAATATGAAATGCTGAAGGTCTATGCTCATAACCGCCCTTAGAACTTGTAGCGGTGATGCTTCAACTCAAACTCCGTCTCCTTTTCGGAAAAGGTTATCCACTCGGATCGCTTTACGATTTCGTATGTTTTCAAAAGCTCCTCTCCGAGAACCTGTCGCAACAGGTCATTTTTGACGAGCTCTGCAAGCGCCTCTCCCAGCGTGTCGGGCAGGCGCCTGATGCCGGCGTTTTGAAGCTCGCTTGCACTGAGAGTGCCGGGATCAAATGCGATCGGCGCAGGCGGTAAGAGCTTGCGTCTCACCCCATCCAATCCGCAGGCAATCGCACCGGCTAAGGCGAGATAAGGATTGCCGCTCGCATCAACACACTTTAGCTCCAGATTGGTTGTGTTCTTTTCATCGCCCCAGTAAGTGGTTGGAACTCGCACAGCCGCTTCTCGATTCTCGTACCCCCAGCAGACAAATGCCGAGCTCCAGGAGCGCGGCTGCAAGCGGCGGTAGGA
Organism: Candidatus Obscuribacterales bacterium; assembly: GCA_020050835.1. Taxonomy (GTDB): domain Bacteria; phylum Cyanobacteriota; class Vampirovibrionia; order Obscuribacterales; family Obscuribacteraceae; genus JAGVKB01. The sequence goes on from JAGVKB010000053.1 coordinate 59,269, forward strand.
ATTAACCGACGCGCAAGTCAAGGCAACCAGCGCCGGCAGATTGGTCAGCAAACCAGCGATGAAATGGTGCGCAAATTCGCTCAAGCCATTTTCGCCGTAAAGAAGATTCTCATGAGAATTGGCATCCCAGGCCGATAAATGAAGGTGGCAGCCGTTGCCGGCCTGATCTGCGAAAGGCTTAGGAGCAAGGCTTGCTTGCAGTCCCTCATTGAATGCCACACCGCGCAGCGTCTCTCGATACCAGATGTGTTGATCGGCAGCTTGCAAGGCCGGGCTATGCCTGATGCTCAACTCATGCTGGCCATGCCCCAATTCGGGATAATACTGCTCGACCGAGATACCTTGCCGGTCGAGCGCATCCACAAAGCTGTTTATGAAATGTCCGGCCCTGTTCATACCATCGGTCGAAAAACAGAGCGATCTGTCGATCGGCACGAATCCGCCTTCGCCTTCACTGCCTAGCATAAACTCCGGCTCGAATGCCGCCTGAATCTCGACGCCTAACTGACGAGCCTGCTCGATCTGAGCTTTGAGGACAGAGCGCGGGCAGAGCTGCCAGGGGCTCCTGTCCAGCTCCTCGAGATCGCAGATCATCGCCGCAGATTGAGCGCTGTATGGCAGGATTACAAAAGTACTTAAATCAGGAACAAGCCTCACTTCCCCTGTCGCACCATATCCGGTATCAGTCTGCATCAGGTCGAGAAGATTCATCGACATCATGCCCTTCACAAGCCCGATTCCGCTTTCGATGCGACTCTTGAGCCGATGCGCCGCAGTAACCTTGCCCCTGATAATACTGCTGGTATCACAGTACAAAAACCGTACCAGACGGATAGCCGATGATTCCACAGACTCCAGGATTTCAGGCAGCGTCGAAGGCATTTGGTTCCCTCAGTCTTTGTCTTTTGACTTATTTATCGTTACGTAGATGGCTAATGCCAACAAGATCAAGATCAGTCCCATCGCCAAGCGCAGTACGATCCACAAGACCTCAACTATCAATATAGAGATGATTGTGCCGAGGATTGCAAATACGAACGGCAATACCAAAAAGCAAAGCAGCCCGCCGATGATAACGATCTTCCAGAGCCACCGGCTTAAGATGTCATCATCGCCGGACAGCTTTACTTGCTCGATCTTTGCCTCATCTCTGCCAGCTTGCTTCAATTCGAGATGCCGCAGACATGACACGACAAGCTCTTTGTATTCCTGAATCAATTTGTCCGCAGACAAAGCAGCGCTCCGGCAGAAGAGATCACAATTACATTTTAGCTTCGCGACCGGGCCAAGTAACTGCAGTCCCAATAGGCAAAGCCAAGTTTCGCATTGTCAATTAGCGCTCGCCCAAAAGCATGAGGCGCACTCCGGCTAGAAAGCGCTCCGCTTAAAATTCCTTAACTTTCGTTTTTCCGCCCCGAGTCGCACCGACGCGAAGGTGATGATGTCAAGAAAAGCCGCTCCGTTTCAATGTCTTATTCGACGGGAATGAAGTATTCGGCAACCAGGAATGGATGATTACCGTGAGACCATCGCGAGTCCTGACAATTTACTGCCTAGTAGCCTTTTGCCTCGGTGTGGCATTGACCATCCTGACTGCCTTCCTGCAAGCCAGGGGAGAATTGGGTGCACGCGGCGGGGCGATCGTCACGCTCTGCTGGAATGTTCTTTTCATCTTGATACTACCTCTGGTGCTGGACTGGAGCGAGAGCAAACATTGCAAAGCACGGTTCCTCAAATTAGAAGAGGTTGCAGCCAGCAATCCGGAGCTGGCTGCAGTTCTGTCCGAACAATGCGCGAAGCATTCGCTCAGCAAGCTGTGCCTGGCAGTCGTAGACACACCGTCCGAGGAGGTGTTCAGCTACGGGCTGGCTGGCAGCAATCCGCGCCTGGTAGTCTCCGGAACATTCTTCAACGAGCACGAGAGATCCCGCATGGTGCCCAGTATCGAAGCCGAGCTGGCGCGGGTGAAAGGACAGGGGCAGACCGTAATCTTTCTGCTTTTCACCGTCTTACAAGTCGCTTTGCAGCACGTAATCGCACCACTGCTTAACCTGTAGTTATCTTTCGCGACCGTATAAACGATTGACTGGAGCGGGGTAGTCTCCACAGCGCCGCAGATCTGAGCGTCTACTGAAGCGATCGGCGCTGCGTCACCCAGATGATTTTGAAGATATCCACGCCGATCATTGCGTATGACCGCCCTCTTCGAACACTTCAGCTTGAAAGGTGTCAAACTTGCACCCTTCCTTCCAATCATTGTCAGACAACCCGGCTTTCTTGGCTAGCTGCGTCAGCGTCTCGGCTAAGTCCCAGCCGAACGTGGTTGGGACGAACGGCAAGAAGACCGACTGGCGTCCTTCTTTCATCAAGACTATGCCATCACGGCCCAAGGCGATATCGTGATATGAACCGACTCGGCGCGGTGGCGTCAGTACACTCACCTCAATCTTAATATGCTCGAGCTCATCGGGCTGCACTGAGTAAAATCGATAGTCTCGCGAGCAAGCCGAGATAGCATTGTCAATCACGGCTTGATAAAGCGGCTTCAAAGGCCAGATATATCCGATGCAACCGCGCAATTCCCGCCCGTCTTTGTCTTGGTGCCCGGTGTGTGCTGGTGCTGCATTTGAGACGAATTTGTTGAGCGTCACAAAGACGCCGAGGCGCTGCTTCATCGCTTCGCTCACCGGCACATGGAGCTCCTCAATTGCCGGTTCACGCTTTTCACGCACATAAATCTCGACTGTCGAGCGAGCGATCTTAAGCAAGGACTCCCTTTCTGCTTGAGTAAGATGAATAGTCTCGGCGGCCTTGAAAGCCGATTCCGGATGCTCAGGCCAACTGCCACCACTAAAGGCAATTGCCAGGTAACTTACGGAATTGTCCTTATCTTCAACGCCGGTATCTTGCGAGGTGTAATACTTCAACAAAGTGCCCTTTGCATTAGCCGGAAGCATGGCAGCAAGCACCGAGCAGGGAAAGAATCCGCAAATTGTATCTTTCGTTTCCGACTCGAATTTGAGGAACTCCTCAACATCCTTTCGACTGAGAATTTGAAATGCCTGGCTATCCAGCTTTCGAACATTCTCCTTGATGTCACTCTTAAATGGCTGGTAGTCATAACGGGGTCCATAGTGCGTAAAATCCGAACTGACGACAACCATGTCATCCTTGGACACAAAACCTTTCAAAATTTCGGCTAGCTGCCTGATGTCGCTTTCATCCGAGAGCACACCGATTACGATCGGCACGATCCTCACGTCACCAAGAACCGCACGCACAAACGGCAGTTGCATCTCGAGTGAATGTTCGACTCGATGTACTTCAGCCGCTTTGGAGAAGATTGGATAGCTTTTGAGCTCCTCAATCAAATCCTTATCTACTTCCAGGTCACCAAAAGGAGTTTGAAAGATTACCTGCATCGGCAAAGCTGCACCGTGAAATCCGACATGATGGCTCGGTCCGAGCAGAAATGCTCGCTTCACCTTTTGTCCCTGCAAAAGCTTATAAGCATAAGCCGCCGCCTGCCCTGAAAACTGATAGCCGGCATGAGGCGCAACGACAGCCAACACCGGCTGCTCGATCGGCGGATTATGGTCGGTCAACATCGAGACGCTCTTACCATCGATCAGCGGTTGAGCATTGGATAGAAACTGCTCGAGTTGCAATTTCAGACGATCGGGGTCGGCATCGTACCAGCTGCCCGCATACATCGTCCGGCGGATTCCCTCAAGGACCATCTGCGCTTCTCCTGCTTTGCACACCAAAATCGATACCGCCAGTGCGGACACTACTGCTATTCCCAATAACTTGCCTGCCGACACCCGCACTATCACGGAGCCGGACTTTCCGCATTGCTTTCAGGCGGCGCGCTGCCGGCCGGGCTCTCACTGTTTTCAGAGCCGGTTTGGATAGCGGCAGGTGAGCTAGCCGGCTGTAATTTCGGAGGCTGAATCGGATCCAACCGTCCGGATAAGTTGGAGTTGGAATCCCCGTGCGGATCGTAAGTAGAATCGAAATTGAAAGTAATGCGAACCGTTGGAGTGCTCTGCGCCGGCAACGGCTCGAGCGGTTGAGCTTGGCTGAACGCAGCACTGGCTGCGCGCTCAGCCGCCTCACCCTTAGGATTGCTCGTCAGAGTCAGGTCTGAAACAGAGCCATCAGAACTGACCACCGCCTGCAACACGACATGGAACTTGCCAGGTGGATAATCCCAGTTGTTAATGACCTTTCCACGCAAGCGGGAAACATAGGCGGTATAGGGTCCGCTTAAATCCACCGTTTTTGCTGGCTGTGACCCAGATTGTGCCGCTCGCTTGCCGGCCGGTGCGGCTTTTCTGGCAGGAGCAGCAGCAAGTTCCGGAGCCAGAATGGCGTTGCCAGCTAATGCTAACGCTACCAGCGAGACACCATAGTTAGAGAGTTTGGAATTCATCATCTAAATCCACTCCATTCTCAACTTGCCCGTTATTAGGTATCAGTTTACCAGCCAGTCGCAAAGGCGTAACTGGCTCAATTTTAACGCTCCGGCTATCTTCCGGCTCTTTTTCTGGCTCTAAAAATACCGAATGAGGAAGTGTAGCCATGCAGAAAGGTAGTTCCACTGACCGGACCAATCTCACCGTTGCAGAAGAAGCCACCGAGTGGAATTTCACCCAGGTATTCCTTGAAACACTCAGAATCGTGATTGGGTTGCCCGTACAGATATTGTCCGCGTCCCAGACAGGAGAAGAGCAGCGCACCAGCAGCTTCCTCAGGGTGCAGATCGCGATAGTGCTTAAGCATCACGCGCAAATCATCGGCTGATGTCACCGCATCGCGCAAATGGAACTGCACTGTTCGCTCCGGGCGTAAGCTCTCTGCGACTACCAGCGCACCGGAGTTAGGCTCGATGCCCAGAATATTTCTAATCAAGAAGTCACCGGGCTTGAAATCATCCTTAAACTCGTCCATAACCACGCCTAAAAAGAGCGATGTTTTAGCCAACTCCCTGTCTTCCGGCTCAAGCGACAGCAAGAGATTGTGCAAGACGCTTACCGCCTGTTGACCATCCAATTCCAACAGGAAATTCTTGCTGCAGCGCGACACCCGCATCGGCACTCCGATCGGCCGACAGCCCTGGGCGACTACCGTCTCCACGATCACGTCGCCCGAAAGCGCAACCCCGACCGCACCCTGTCGATGAATCAGTCCGTCGAGATAGAGCACATTTAAACCCGGTCGTGATGCACCGCTGGCCAAACCACCTACTTTGCTCGATTTAGGAAAGGCATAGTCTAATCCCTGTACAAGCACGTCCACCCTGAGCGTAAACGGGTCAGGCAAAAGTACAAAGCTGGGATGCTTGGACGGCTCGACTCCCACCAGCTCAGACCATTTGTCCGGTGCGCTATCGCCATCAGGAAGCTGGTCGTCTGCAACGTGAAAGGCAGTGATTTCGACTCCAGGCAATTTAGCAGCAGTCAAAGCCACCGCCGGCTGCTGTTCTACTTCGATGCCGCCACCGATCAAGCCGCCGGCCGAGCATCCGATCAACACCGTGGCGCCCAACTCGCGCTTCACGATCTCAGGAACTGCTCCATAGTCGAGAATGAAATGCGGAGAAACAAAAAAGACCGCTAGATCCGGTTTGCTGTCGCCGAGCTGGTCCTGCACAACTCGGCAGCATTCCACCAGGACAGATTCAAGCGAATCCATTTCATCTGTTGGTACCGATAGATGCGATGCCCATTTCACGCCGAATTCTACCTTGACCAAGCACCGAGTGACTGGTGCTAAAGCTACCGCTTCCAAACTATACATTACCTGGGTCGGCACCCGGGTCGGCACCCGGGTCGGCAGCCGTAAAAGAATCTGGTTGTGAAGCTTTGTAAGCGTTTCAATTTCGGCTTTGGCGCCACGGGTATAATACCGACTGGCTTTCGAGATTCATGGGCTGAGATTTACTTGGCTTTTGCAATAGCTAATTTAAGCGAGAGATTCAAACGCTGGTTCCTGGAAGGGGCCAAAGAATCGAAGCAGAGTGCACCGGAACACCATCGCGACAGCTGGTGGAAAGTTATGTGCTTGACTGGAGTCGACTATTTTTCGACGCTCGGTTATGCACCAGGCATATCCTTTTTGGCAGCCGGACTGCTTTCACCGCTGGCTACTGTTTTCCTTGTCCTTCTGACTCTGTTCGGTGCTCTGCCTATCTACGCGCGCGTGGCTCACGAAAGCCCCCACGGGCAAGGAAGCATCGCCATGCTGGAGAAGCACTTACCCGGCTGGGTAGGTAAAACGTTTGTCTTGTGCTTATTAGGATTTGCAGCGACCGATTTCATAATCACAATTACGCTCTCAGCTGCAGATGCGGCCAATCACCTGGCCCAGAATCCGCTGGCACCGGTATGGTTGCAAGATAGATTGCTGCTCACAATCGGCCTGGTCGCTATGCTCGGAGCGATTTTCTTGATCGGCTTTCGAGAAGCGATTGGAATCTCCGTCGTTTTGGTAGCGGTCTATCTCGTTCTCAATTTGATTGTTGTCGGCTCCAGCTTTCAGCACATCCTTCAACATCCTTCCGTGGTCGGCAACTGGCAAGCCGGCTTGACGGCGCAGTTTCACTCGGTCTGGACGATCGTCGGCTTGTCTGCTCTGTTCTTTCCGAAGCTTGCGCTCGGCATGTCCGGCTTTGAAACCGGCGTTGCAGTCATGCCGCTCGTGAAAGGATATCCAACCGACCAAGCAACCGAACCAACCGGCCGCATTCACAACACGCGCTGGTTGTTGTTTACCGCCGCCGCCATCATGAGTGTCTTTCTGCTCAGCTCCGCTTTCATTACAACAGTTCTGATTCCCGCTGGTGAATTCAGACCGAACGGGCAAGCAAATGGACGAGCCCTGGCCTTCCTTGCTCACCGCTACCTCGGCTCCGGCTTCGGCTCAGTCTATGACCTGAGCACTATCGCTATTCTCTGGTTCGCGGGCGCTTCAGCAATGGCTGGGCTGTTGAATTTAGTGCCGCGTTACCTGCCGCGCTATGGTATGGCTCCGGACTGGGCGAAAGCGATGCGCCCGCTGACGGTCTTTTTCACCTTGGTGGCATTCGCCATCACCTGGCTGTTCAATGCCGACGTCGACGCACAGGGCGGCGCCTATGCCACCGGTGTTTTGGTAGTGATGACATCGGCAGCGGTGGCCGTCACATTATCAGCATGGCATCGCGACCGCCTGCAAAAATTCTACTTTCTGGCCATCTCGTCGGTATTTGTCTACACAACCGTCGTAAACACCCTCGAACGACCGGACGGAATTAAGATTGCCAGTTTCTTCATAGCGACGATTCTAGTCAGCTCGCTTGTTTCGCGCGCATTACGAGCAACTGAATTGAGAGTCCAGCGAATTACCATTGATGATAATGCCTTGCGCTTCCTAACCGAGTGCGGTCAGGGTGGCATTAGAATCGTGGCTCATCGTCCCGGTTCTACTGATTACGCGCGCAAGGAGCAAGAAGCCAGGGAGATTCATAACCTCAAGGACGAACAGCTCTTATTTCTAGAGGTCCATCGGGGCGACGCCTCCGAATTCTCGGAGGCGCTCCTGGAGCTGAAAGGATACGAACACGAACGCTTTCGCATCTTACGCTGCGAGAGCCCGGCTATTCCCAACGCTCTGGCTGCGCTCATGTTGTACATTCGCGACCGGTTTCACACGCTACCGCATCTTTATCTCGGCTGGACAGAAGGCAATCCAATCCTTTACATCCTCAAGTACCTCTTTCTAGGAGAAGGGGAAACCGCACCGGTAGCCCGCGAAATTCTCCGGGAAGCTGAGCCGGATGTAAAAAGGCGCCCACGCGTGCATGTTGGTTAGAGCAAAACTTTACCGGCTAACATAAACGGAATGTGAAAGTTAGTCCGCTTGCCTCAAAAACAGGGAACATTAGATTGAACCCGGCATCTTGGAGCCTGGAGGTCTTTCAAAAATGAATACACTTCGAACAATCGTCTTGATGGGTGTGCTCACCGCTCTAATTGTCGCTGTCGGTGGGCTAATCGGCGGCAAGAGCGGCATGATGCTGGCCTTCGGCTTTGCCGTTGTCACTAATCTGGCCAATTACTGGTTCTCCGACAAGATAGCGCTGGCGATGGCCGGAGCAACTCCTATCTCTCGCGAGCAAGCGCCGGAGTTATACGAGATCGTCGAGAGAATTTCCAAGCGTGCCGGCATTCCGGCGCCGCCGATTTATCTGGCGCCAACCGAATCACCAAACGCCTTTGCCACCGGTCGCGATCCTGAGCACTCGGCTGTCGCCGTCACGTCGGGTATTCTGCGTATATTGAGCTTGCAGGAGTTGGAAGGAGTGCTCGCCCACGAACTTGCTCACGTTAAGAACCGGGACGTGCTGATTACAACGATGGCCGCGGTCATGGGCTCGGTGGTTACCATGATCGCTCATTGGGGAATGTATTTAGGCGGCTACCGAGACGACCGAGAACAACCGGTCAATCCGATCTTTGCAATATTGCTCGTGATCTTGGCTCCGATTGCAGCCGCCGTCATTCAGTTTGCGATTTCGCGTACACGCGAATACGAGGCCGACCATACCGGCGCCGAATTATGCGGGCATCCGGAGGAGCTCGCCTCAGCGCTTTCCAGGCTGGAGGATGGCGTCCGGCAGATACCCAACATGCAAGCTAATCCGGCCATGTCTTCGCTGTACATCGTGCAACCTAAGCCGGTCGATTGGATAGTCAGACTGATGTCTACTCATCCACCGATCGAGGACCGGATCAAACGGCTGGAAGAGATGTCCAGGCAAAGCAGCCACTATCGCTGACTTAGATGAAACCCTGCCGCATCGCCTTAACTGCCGCCTGAGTACGGTCGGTCACAGCAAGCTTCTCCATAATATGCCGCATATGAGTTTTGATCGTCTCGACGCTCAACCCTAAACGGTCGGCGATCTCCTGATTGCTGAATCCTTCGATTACCAAGCGCAGGACATCCGCTTCACGTAGTGACAAGGGAGATTCGGAACGAACCACCTTAGCTATCTCGGTGAGCGGGCTTGGTGCGTTGCCGGTGAAGGCGGCCAGCACGCGACTGGAAACAGCTGGATCCAGCCAAGCTGCGCCATCGGCCACACTTTTCAAAGCCATCTCCAGCTGGGCGCTCGAAATCTCCTTCAAGCAGTAGGCATCGGCACCGGCGCTTAACGCCGAAAACAGCACATCGTCGGTATCGTGCGAACTGAGCATCACGACTCTCATCGCCGGCCGCTCGGCCTTGATACGCCTGGTCGCTTCGATTCCGTCTATCTCCGGCAATCCGATATCCATGACGACAATGTTTGGATTCAACAGCTTGGCCTGCTCAACCGCTGCTAAACCATCGGTGACGGAGCCGACAACCTTGAGCCCAGCAATTTGGTTCAAGGTAAGTTCGAGCCCGACACGCGTGATTTCATTGTCCTCCACGACGAGAACTGTGATTAATCGACTACCCGACATCAGCTTCTAAACTAGTTAGGAATTAGCACAACTCGATCTTACCAGCACGACCTGATCAAGCGACTCTTCAATTGACCGTTGCGGCATCACCCGATGTAGTGAATTCAAGAGAAGCGACCACGGCTTTGTGGATTCAGTTAAGCAAACGCTTGAGAATTTTCCCGGAAGAGTTTCTCGGCAGTAAATCGACGAATTCCACCAGCCGCGGCACCTTGTATTCAGCCAGGTGCTCGGCGCAAAACGCTTTGACCGCCTCGCCATTAAGCGATGTGCCGGCTCGTTTGACGACGACAGCCTTGACCCGCTCTCCCATCAAACGGTCGGGCACACCGATCACCGCAACCTCCACAACCGAGCTCAAGCGAGCAATTACCTCTTCGATCTCGCGGGGATAAATGTTTTGTCCACCGCGAATGATCAGCTCCTTCTTCCGTCCAACTATGAACAGGTAACCGTCTTCATCCCTATAAGCGAGATCACCTGTGAAGAACCAACCGTCTTTGATTGACTCAGCGGTAGCATCTTTCTGCCGGTAGTAACCAGCCATGACATTTGGACCCTTAATAGCAATCTCACCGACATGCTCCCGACCATATGGAAGATGCTCTCCGTTGCGATCAAATAGGCTCACTTCAACTTTGTCGAACGGAAAGCCGACAGATCCGATCTTGCGCACGCCATCCAACCGATTGAAGCTTGCTACACAGGAAACCTCCGTCAGACCGTATCCCTCAATCAAGGGAGCCCCGAACTGACTTTCAATCTTTGCAAAAATTTCCACCGGCAAGGAAGCTGCTCCGGAAATGCAGGCTCGAAGCTGAGAAAGATCATAGCTTGTATGCTCCATCTCCATCAACATGAACTGGTACATGGTCGGCACCGCCGGCAGTACTGTAATTTTTTGCTCTGCCAGAGTCCGCAAAGCAGACTTGGCTTCGAACTTCTCGAGCACGACCAATCGGCCACCGCCGGCGATAGTACCGAGCATGACAACAGTCAGACCGTAGATATGGCAAAGCGGCAGGACTGCCAGCAGGCTGTCTTTGCGGTCTATGTTGAAGGCATTGGCAGCGGCCCCCACTGCGAACAGCAGATTGTCGTGGGTAAGCATCGCCCCTTTGGGCTTGCCGGTTGTGCCGGAAGTATAAACCAGCACGGCCAGATCTTTCGAAGAGTCCACGGCCACCGGCCAAGCCATCGCCGATGGTGGCTCCGCCAACTCCGTCAGCGGCAGATAGGCGACCCTGTCATCGGCCGAAAGCGGCGTTGTTGAGTTCGACACGACAATGCTCTCGAGCGCCGGCACCGTAGCAACTGCCGCAGTTACTTCCGCCAGGGCACGCTCGTGCACCACCAGACATTTCGCTTCGGAGTCCGACAAGATATGCGAAATCTCTTCGGACTTCAGGAGCGGATTGACCGGCACTACCGTTGCTCCAAGCCCGCAAACTCCCAGAAAGGCCGCTACGAATTCAGCACCATTCGGGAAGAGCAATCCTACCTTGTCGCCACGCGACACGCCTAGCTTGCTCAACTGATAAGCGACAGCCCTGGACCGTCGCTCGAGCTGCTGATAGGTGTAGCAAGTCTCCGCCGATATCACGGCTTGCGCATCAGGCGAGCGCCCAACCGTATTCAAAAGCAATCCAATCAAACCGGCGCTTTGAGTACTTTCGCCGAAAGCATTAGTCTGACAAGTGACAAAATCCATCTGCTCAGGTCCGTCCAGCCAAAAATCAAGCCCCAAACAGTTTAGGCGATTTCGCCAAACAACTTGTTAAGGGGTATTAAAGTTCGGGCGAACTCGCTTAACCAGCCGGCAGGATTTTCTCAATCGCTTTTGCCACGGCTTGATCGCCGGAGTAGCCGATAGTGAAAGTTGCGACCTCTCCGTCGGGCTTGAGAAACACCAGCGTAGGAATCGGACTGACCCCGTACTTCTCGACAATTTCATCCGAATTTGGATCGTCCACATTAACCATTAAGAAGTTCACTTTGTCGCCGTAGTCCGCCTTGGCCTTATCAAGGGCCGGCTTCTGCAGTTTACATGGCTGGCACCAGGCAGCATAAAAATCAATCACAGTCGGCTTGGACGCTTCGACGCCTCGTTCGAGCGACACGATACCGACCGTGCGCGCAATCAAAGCTGTGCCAGGACCGCAATGTGGAGAAAGCAAGCCCTTCGGCAGACTCATCAAGCTGGCATTGGCCTTTTGAGCATTCTGCGAGCCACGGCCGTACCTGATAGCAGAACGCAAATGGGCTCTGGCTTTTGCGTAATCTTTGAGTTTCACATAAGCCTGGCCGAGACAAAGTTGAGCTTCGCAACTCGTCGGTTGTGCTTTCACAGCCGCTTGGAGCAACGGCAGCGCCTGTTTCGTCTGCCCCTTGGCCATTCTCGCTTTGCCAAGCGCCAGCGGCGATTGGGCGACGGCAGCGGTTTTTACGCCGGCTGGAGCAGCATCGACCGAAATCAGCACCTGACCAATGGAAAGGATTAGACCAAAGGCAACTAAACCTACGGTCTTACTGTTGAGCATACGGGGACGATTCATTTCTAACCTCTTTCGTAAAAGCAGGCAATTTCCAACGCGTTTGTAAGCGCTCAGTGTGCTGGCCGCTTTCAGGGCTTTCCACTTGCCTACATTTCCTGGCTATCTCTTAATAGCATCTGCCTGCGCTTATTCTACAAATCATCCGCTCAATTTAGGGAGCTTTGCAAAGGTCGCATCATAAACGCCCAACCTGCGAGCGGCTCAAAAGCCGCCCGCAGCCGTCTGCGCCCCCCTAATTCTCAACAATGTTGAAGATGTCTTAACCGCTAATCATCCACCATGCTTTGCAACTGTCGCGCCAGTAACACTTTCACCCGCAATCTCACCGCTGCGGCACGGCTGCCATTTCCGGAAGCCTCGTAGGTTTCGGCTAGCTTGCTCAAGGCTGCCGCCATCAGGATTGAGCCAGCCTCTCCGTTGCGTTCATACGTTTCGACAGCCGTTTCATATGCAGCCTCCGCCGCGGCATAATCCTTATGTTCGACATAAAAGTCGGCCAATCTCAACAGGATCCCCCCGATCTCTTTGCTGTAATGGCCGAGAGACTTCCTAGCAAGCGCTATCGCTTTGGCATAAAGCGGCTCCACCTCTGCTTCGGTTCCGAGCTGTCGAGCACGTTCGGCGGCGGCTACAAATACTTTCCAGACCGGAATATCTGCCTGCTTAGAGTCCATATACCAGCTCAGTTGATGTGGTCCAGTCATCATCAGATTCACGTGCAACAGATTTCCCTAAAAGTTACTGCTCTCCTCGTTCGAATTGGCGGTAGGAAAGCTGGGGGGCTAACCTCTGGCTAACCCCTCAGAATCCTGCGTGTTATCCGGGAAAAGGATTAATCCTATTGTCCTAAAATTCGCGAAATCCGCCATCCCCGCCCGATATGAACTTTCGAGGCAATAAAACGGAAGGGCGATCATCGTTTCAGTGATGCCGGCATCACTGAAACAGTGATCGACCCGGACTGCAAGCCGGAAAGCAAAGCCCAGTCGAAGAATGCTTGGTCAGCTGCAAATCGATTCTAATATATACCGACCCATGCAGAAGTCTGCCAGAGGCGGGTATAAGAACCTTAAGGCAATTAGCGCAATCTGCCAAGACAGCTGAGAGACTGCCGTATTGCAGTCCGTCGGTCAAGATGCGGGCCAATTCAATCGACATGGCAACCAGCGAACGAGCACTAAACTTTCAAACTACGACGCTGGATGACACGCCACCGGGAGTACGCGTAACCGGGCGTTTCAAGTCTTTCGCCGAGATAGCCGGCTGGGTCGTGTTGGTGTTTTCAGCGCTTGGCGCAGCCGCCTTGACTTTAGACATGGCCGGCGCGCAGAAAGCGCTCGCCGGACAAAGCCTCTCAATCATATCGCTTTGCAGCTTTGCACTTTGTGGACTATCGTTGGCAATCCAGGCGAAGCCGCTCAGAAAGATCTGGCTGCGCAATGCCGGCAAGCTAATGTCGCTTCTGGTTGTCTGGCAAGCACTTTGGCAGGTAAGCGGTCAAATCCAGACGCTGCTGGCCAGCGGGCTGCGGCTCGATGCCGTCCAATTCAACCAGTGGACCGCCAGCTTTATCGGTCCGGGCCAGCATCCGGATGTAATCGCTTACGCTCTATCTCTGGTAGGTTTGGCGCTACTTTTAATGGTCGAGCCGCCGATTAGCTATCGCCAGAAGCCGCGTCGACAGGATAACCTTCGCGCCGGCGCTGCCTCTTTGCTGGCTATCGTCGGCTATTCTTGCACGATCGCCGGCGGACTCTTCCTGCCCCCACTTTCGGCGCTGGCGCTCACCATTTTGTTTTTGGGAATCATCCTGGCTCAGCCGGACCGCGGTCCGATCGCTATTGTCGTCTCGGACGGACTGGGCGGATTGGTCGCTCGCCGGCTGTTTTTCACGGCGCTCGGCGTGCCACTGGCTGTCTCCTGGCTCAACCTGGCTCTGGCTGAAGCCGGTCTCTATCAGGCCGGATTTGGCTCTTTCTTTCTGGTATCGACTGTAATCATCGTCTTGACCGCCATCATTATTTTCAATTCGGCCTCCCTTGAACGAATAGATCGGCAAAGAGCACAGGCGGAATCGGTCCAGCGGGAAAACGAGCGCAGACTGACTATCCAATATCTACTGACAGAGGTGCTTGCCGAATCAGGCTCGCTCGAAGAAGCGATTCCGCGCGTGCTGCAAACCGCCTGTCAAAGCGTCGGTTGGGCGACCGGCACTTTCTGGCTGGTAGATAAAGACTCCGCATATCTCAAACTGGGCGGATTCTGGCATTTGCCGGGACTGGATGTCTCGAACTTTGAAAAGGCCTGCCGAGAGGCCAAATTCGAGCGTGGCATCGGATTACCGGGCCGAGTCTGGGCCACCGGCGAGTCGCTTTACCTTTCCACGGCGGTTGCCGACAGCAGCTTTTTCCGCGGTCGAGTGGCGCTCAAACACGGCTTGCATGCCGGTCTCGGTCTGCCGATCACCGCCGGAGACGAGGTAATCGGAGTATTGGAGTTTTTCAGCAGAGAGACCAGGCGCAGCGATGACGGACTGATGCAGATCTTTATGAACTTCGCAGCCCAACTCGGACAGTTTATTCAACGCAAACAAGCAGAAGAGGCACTGGGAGCCAATCAACTATTAACTCGCATGATCATCGAGCAAGCATATGACGCCTTTATCGCGATCGACCACGACGGCAAGATTACCGACTGGAACACTCAAGCCGAGCAGACCTTCGGCTGGTCCAGGCGGGAGGCGCTCGGGCGCAACTTCGACGAGCTTATTTTGCCGGCGGAGAACTCGCAGCCGGAAGCCTCCGGTCTCGACCGCTTTCTTTCCAGCGGCGGTTCGCTGCAATTACGCCGGCGGGGCGAGCTGACTGCAATCGACAAGACCGGCAGGAAGTTTCCAGTCGAAATCGCCTTGATTCCGGTTTCGTCAGACGATCAGCAAACGTACTGCGCCTTCCTTCACGACATTACAGAACGGAAACGAGCGCAGGAGCTGTTCGTGCAATCGATGCAAGTGGAGCAACGGGTCGGGCAGGCGATTTCCGAAAATGCACCGCTGGCAATAGCCCGGCTCGATCAAGACCTGGCAATCACAGCCGTCAATCCGACGATGGAGAAGCTTCTGAGCAAATCTGTCACAGAGCTGATTGGGCAAACGCTCTTCGATGCCGTACCAGGCCTTTCTCGCAGCCCATTTATTAACACAGTTAAAACCGGAGAGCCGTTTCTGGCGGACAATTTCAAAGTTTCTCTACCGCATGCCGCCAACAGCCGCGATGCGTTCTGGGATATCGCCGTCTGGCCGATCAAGATCGGTGAAGGGGAGCCAGCTGAATTGATCTTCCTGGCCTCGGATGCCACCGAGCGCGTCGAGTTAGTGCAACAACGCGAAGATTTCGTAGCCACCCTCACCCACGACTTGAAAGCACCACTGATGGGGGCAGACAGAACGCTGCAGCTCTTGCTCGAGGACGCCTTCGGTCCGCTCGATTTGAAGGAGAAGGACGTAATCGCCAAGCTCAAGAACAGCAATCAAGATCTGCTAAACATGATTGAGAACCTGCTGGAGATTTACCGCTACGAGTCCGGCAGCGAGCAATTCATTTTCGAAGAGGTAGAACTTGCGCCGTTGGTCAACCGAGCCGTTCAAGTTCTCTCTCCGCTGGCCCAGGCTAAGAACATCCGGCTCAAATCACATCTGCCATCCGATCTCGGAAACATTCAGGCGGACGCTATGGCGCTCGCGCGGGTGATGACCAATCTGATCATCAACGCCATCAAATTTACGGCCACCGGCGGCTATTGCGAAGTCAGAGCAGAGCTTCTGCCGGACGGAGTCCTAATCGAAGTTGAGGACAACGGGATCGGCATCAAACTGGAAGAGCAAGAGAAGCTCTTTCAACGGTTTTGGCGTGCGGAATCCAGCATCTACAAAACCGGCAGCGGGCTCGGACTGTACTTGTGCTGGCAAATAGTCTCGGCCCATAACGGCAAAATATCCTGCCGGAGCGAACACGACAGCGGCACTACTTTTAGTATCACTCTGCCGACAGCCCAGGCGGTCAGATCGCGAGCGGCCACTCGCGCCGGGTAGAGCGATCAAACCAGCCCCTGCCTGAGCGCCTTAATCGCTGCTTGAGTTCGGTCGGAGACCGCCAACTTCTCGGTGATGTGCCGCACATGCGTCCTGACCGTCTCAACACTCAAACAGAGACTGGCAGCAATTTTTTGATTGCTTAAACCATCAACTATCAAGCGGAGCACTTCTATTTCACGCTGGGACAGCGGTGTTTCAGTTGGTGACTGCGTGGCTTGGGCACGCAAGACTCGACTGGCGATGCGCGGGTCTATCCAGCCGGCTCCGTCATGGACCGCCTTGATCGCCATGACCAACTGGTCGCTTGGAATATCCTTCACGCAATAACCATCGGCTCCGGCGGCGAAGGCGGCAAAGATGTCCGTATCGCTGTCGTGTGAAGTCAGCATAATCACACGCGTTTCGGCCGCTCGCTCCTTAATCTGCCTGGTGGCATCGATGCCGTTCAACACCGGCAGGCCAATGTCGATCAAGACGATGTGCGGTTTTATCGTGACGGCTGCTTTGACAGCCGAGCCACCATCTTCCTCCTCACCGACGATTTTCAATTCAGACACGCGCTCGAGTGCCGCTTTTAATCCCAATCTCGTAATTTCGTGGTCTTCGACGATCAAAACTTCGATCTTCTGATTCTCGGTCATTCACTCGGCTCCGTCGCAATCAACCTGCATTCTTGTTAGCCGTGGATTCCGTGCCTTGACTTTCAGGCTGTCTCTTCAAATGCTTGTCCAACCAAACATGAACTAGATCGATATCAGCGTCCGTAAATTGGTTTTCCTCAAAGACCAGGTGCTCGGCATTGTGGATCAGCTCAAGCTGGCGGTCGGGGGTTGCCAGCTTATTGTAAAGCTCAACCGTGCCTTCCGGGCGAACCAGTCTGTCCTTGCAGCCTTGTACGATCAGGACCGGAAGAGTCTTGATCTTCTTGGCGCTTTCGTGATTCTGGTTCATGAACGACTGAAATTGAATTAGCTCGTTGGGAGACAGATTCATGCGCGCGAGCGGATCTTTCTCCCAGGCTTCTCGCAACTCTTGCTTCTGAGTGGCTTGCTCGATTACTCCCTGGCCAACATTGAACTGTTTGTTGGGACCATCCAATAGATGCAGGGCGACCTTCAATGCGGTTCTCTTCTGCTGAAAGCGATCGCCGGCAGGCACTGAAGAGATCAGACCGTCGACCAGGTCCGGATAAAGTGCTGCTGCGCGCAAGGCGATTGCACCGCCCATCGACTCGCCCAGAACAAACACAGGCAGTCCGGGGTGGGCGCGATGAATGACATCGAGAGTCGCTTTCACATCAGAAAGGCAACCGTCGAAATCTACTCGCTCTCTGCCTCTTGCTTCCATCCAGGAGCCGAAGCCGCGAACATCGATCGCATAGGTGGCGATCCCGAGACGGGCCATGCGCTTACCAAAGTCTTCATAGGTACCGTTATGGAGACCGAGACCGTGCACACACAGCAGCGCCGCCTTAACCGGCACGTCCGGGTCTACCCAGGCCAGACAGGGCGCATTGCCTCGCCGTTTCTTGCGAAGAGTTTGTGCTTTCTTGCCGGAGCCGCCCTTACCAGCAGCCTTCGGAGCGGAAGACTCCTTGCCGTCCGCCGGTTTCGATAACTCGGCAGTACCAGCCTGTACAGTTTTAGAAGGCGGCGACTGTGATGACTGCGGCTCTAAAGTCCGGTCGCCGGAGCCGGACCCAATCGATTCAGTCGATGCTGGCGTGCCGCTTACCGGAGACTGGCTCATAGCAGCGGAAGCCGCCGACAATGTCAACAGCAATGCAATTAAACAACACCGGGGCGTAAGAGGTTTCACTGAATTCTCACTTGTCGAATTTGAGCGAATCCGCTTTGTTGCCATCAATCAGCTGGCAGTTCCACTCAAATTCTCTCATGTCTTGAGATTTAAGGCAGCGTCTACCCCGCTTGCCGGTTTTGCACCAAGATAGTACGGCGCTACCCGGCGAATCAGTTGCTCGAAATCAGTCTGCTGGTAAGCCAACTCGGCGATTGCCTTGCCGGCTGAGAAGAAAATTTTCTGCTGAGACAGCCAGGCCACTTGCCGGGTCAACGCCGGTCTCCTTCCCAAAAGCGGCAAGACCAACTCAGAGATTTGTCCCGCCAACTCGACTAAGGCTCCTGGAATTTCGAAACGTGGTTCAGGAGCTCCCAGAACACGCGACACGATCACTGTCGCCTCACGATAAGTCAGATTGGCACTGGAAAGCACATAACGTTGTCCGACTTGGCCCATCGTTAAGGCGTTAAGATGAGCGTCGACCACGTCCTCGATGTCACAAAAGGACACGCCTCCGGCTGGCCAACCCATCAACCATCCTTTTGAAAGCGCCATAAAGATCGCCTTGTGGTGCGGATGGGTATCGCCTTCACCAAGCACGATGCCAGGGCACAACATAATTACCGGCAAGCCTCTTTGCTGATATTCACGCACAACCAGCTCGCCTTCGTGCTTCGTATCGCAGTAATTCAAACCGCGACCGCTCAGATTGTAGACGAAGCTTTCATCGCCAACTTGCCCGTCCGGCGGAATACCCATCGCCGCGACAGAGCTTGTGTGAATTACGCGTTGAACGCCTGATTTCAGGCAGGAGTCCAAAACATTGCGCGTGCCAGCTACATTGATTCGATACTGCCTGTCTCTGACCGCCTTTTGATAAGAAACCAGACCGGCCAGATGATACACCGCTTCGCTACCGGTGACGGCGGCAGCAACTTTGTCGAAGTCCATGATGTCGGCTACGATATGCTCTGCCGACAGGCTGGCCAAGCAAGGACGCAAGGTCGAGCGCCCCAGGGTTCTAACAGTATGACCCTGCGCGACCAGTTTGGCAACGAGCTTCGAGCCGATAAATCCGCTGGCACCAGTAACAAGAATCTTCATTGCTGACTCAATGCCGCGTAACTCCTCAGCGCCTGGTGAAGCGGGGTAGACCTACCACCGGTAAGCTCCTGCAGGCGATTCTCCCGGCAGATGTTGTGCTGAGTGGACAACGTCACTTGATCGCTGGTTACCAATGGCACATTTTGAACCAGTTCACAAAAAAATGCCGCAAGTCTTGCCAGCGGCGCCGGAACATTCTTGATTGGTTTGTTAACAGACAAAACGGACATCAGCATCTCAACCAGTCTCCTGAGCGTGATCACCTCCGGTCCGCCCAGCTCGACCACCCTGCCATCATAGGCATCGCTCGTCAATAGAGCGACGAGCGCCTGCGCCAGATCGCCTACGTACAAGGGCTGCACCTTGTTTTCGCCACCTTCGATTAACGGCACCTGCGGGCGCTTCGGATCGAGAATTAAGTCACAGTAACGCTTGATCAGCTTGCTGTCTCGACGTCCGACCGCGCGACCGACAATTAATGAGGGGCGGGCTATTATGGACTTGAGCTTGCTGGCTTTGACATGCTGCTCGGCTTTCCACTTGGTGGATTGGTATTTTGTTTTGGCATCATCAGCGGTGCCGAGCGCTGTCACTAAAAGTACGCGCGGGACCTGCTGGAGCAGGCATTCGTTGACAAGCGCCTGAGTCACCCGAAAATGCAGATCGTCGAGGCTCTGCCCTTTGGGCGGTGCAACCGAGCCTACCAAATTGACCGCTGTGTCGGCCCCTCGAAAAGCCACGCTGACTGACGGGTCCATCTGCAGAAGATCACCGACATAGGTTTGAGCGCTCAAACTTCTCAAGAAATCGATCTCTCTTGAATCAGTCGATGGTCTGACCAGACAGTTAACAGCGAATCCTTTTTCGATCAGAGCGGAGACCAGGTGACCACCGATATAACCGCTGGCCCCCACTACAACTATTGTCTGTCGCTTGCCTGCCGCGCTCGTCACTCAGTTGCTCCAGTCCGGGTAAGGCGCCGCCAGATGTGTCTGATTAATGTAACTTCACCCACTTCATTGCCCTGCGCTCTGTGCCCGACATACTGCAAAAGGTAGCCGCAAATCACCAGACCCAACCCATCCAGAGGCGCTCCGGAAAGCATCCGGTACCCCCCCAAAAATGCCATCGGCACACCGCAGAGGTGCAGCAGCGCGTTAACAGGGTGGGCGTGGCGCTGTCCATAATCGACCAGAAACCAGCAAACTTTTGAAAGCGCCTTCGTCAGCGAGGTCATGCTTGCAAGACCTCGTCGCGGCATGTGTTGCAAGCGGTGGAGCGGTTTCGCTCGGACTGGATATGTTCGAGCGTCCTGGTCATCCCTTGCGAAAATGGTATGCGATCTACGTAACCAAGCTCGCGCTCGGCCTTTGCGATCGAAAAACCTTGATTGACACCGGCCAGCCGAAATGCCGCGCGCGAGAAGCGAGCAAGTTTACGCTGGGTAGTCACCGGCAAGGCCGGTGCAATGGTCGAGACCAGCTCGCAAAACAAGCGGGCGGCCGGCCGCGGCACCACCCTGGTTACAGGCGGCAGAGCCAGGCGAGTGCAGATGAAGTCGAAGAGCTGCTTCTTAGTGACGCGCTCACCGTCAGTCAGATTGTAAACTTGACCGTAGGCAGCCTGGTTCAAGAATGTTGCTTCGATCGCTCGGCAAAGATTCTGACTGTAGATGAGATTGGTTTCGCGCTGGCCGCCATCGATCAAGAACACTTTGCCGCCGGTCAAAGAAGAGATCAGTCTGGGCATCCAGGCCCGCTCTCCCGGTCCGTAAATGAAGCCCGGTCTGGCGATTGTGATGGCGACCTTAGCAAAGCCGAATTGCTGGATGAGAAGCTTTTCCGCCTCCACCTTCGAATCGGCATAAGCCTCTCCACAATACCTAAGCGGAGCCTCCTCGGTCAGATTGAAACTATCGTTTTGATCGGTGATCACCGAAAGACTGCTGACATGGACGAACTGCTTTACTGCCGCATCAGCTGCAGAGCGCATCGCTGTGCGAGTACCCTCGACATTGGTGGAAAAGATGTCCGCTCGACTACCATAGGGATCGACCGTGCCAGCCGCATGGACGACCAGATCATGACCGCTCATCACGGCAGAGAGGCGCTGCCCGTCTAAGATATCACCTTCAACCAGCTCGAATCGACCTTCGGTCTGCAAATGGGCCAGCTCATCGCGCTTGCTGGTCCGGCGAATCAGCCCTGTCACCCGGTAGCCTCTGGCCACCAGATAGGAGACGAGCTCTCGCCCAACCATTCCTGATGCACCGGTCACAAAAACACGCGGCAGACTCATAGCACTTTCACCACCTGATTGATCTGGAATTCACCAACTTGAGCAAGCAAGGGGATTTTAATCTGAGCCTCGGGCGCACCTTGCTCTACGCGCCGTTGGCGAATCTGAGTATAACTTCCGGCCGGCAGAATCTCCAAGACCGGTGCCCCCAGCCTTCTCGACTTGCGCTTGTCTTCGTATTCAGGATTTTGAGCAATCAAGCTGCGATCGAAAACTCGCAAGAACTCCTCTCTTAGAGATTCCGGCAACTCCTTACTCAACTCAATAAAGCAGGCATAGTAGGGCGGCTTGCCCAGTTGCACCGCCGCCGTAAAGTGGGAGATTTGCGACAGTCCTAGCTGGCGAACAGCCTGTGTGAGTGC
This sequence comes from Candidatus Obscuribacterales bacterium, assembly GCA_020050835.1. Taxonomy (GTDB): domain Bacteria; phylum Cyanobacteriota; class Vampirovibrionia; order Obscuribacterales; family Obscuribacteraceae; genus JAGVKB01. The sequence goes on from JAGVKB010000053.1 coordinate 80,975, forward strand.
GACGCGCACCTGCTCCTCGGTCAACTTCTCACCGGTAATCGAGCTGATCCCGGCACCCTTGCGGACGAATTGAATGAGCGGAGCACGACAGTAGTGCCCGACGACCTCAATCAAGTCGTTGATGTTGTATCGATAAAGTCCGGCCGCAGTCGTGAAGTAAATATAGTAGCGGCCACCAGGCTCGAGCCTTTCGGCAGTCAGGAATCGCTTTTGCGGGCTATCCATTTCGTCTTCCTGGACGAATTCGAAAAAATGCCCGGTCAAAGCCAGCACCCCGGCTGCGCCATTGTCCGAAAGCGGAATCGAGCCGCGCCCTTCACTTGCCATATAGCCGAAGTCGCGGATTGGAAGCTGTCCGTAGAGCTCCGGAAGCTGCTCGAGATAAAAGGACATCGGTCCGCCTTTCCAGCAAGAGAGCAAACCGAGATTTGGCCAGAGGTCCATCGGCTTGAGCTGCCCTTCGCTTTCAAGAATTTTAGACAGCCGCCTGGCCTGAGAGCGATTCGGGCTCAAAAACGGGCTAAAGGCCTCAACCAAGTGCTCCGGCGGCTTATGCCTCTTATTCAAACGCCCATCATAGATATCAGACAAGATCTCGCAAGCGTGTTCCTTCAATTGATCGGCCAGAAGAAAAAGACTGGAAGGATTGCAACATAGGACTGCAGTTACGTTTTGAGCAGCAGCAATCCGGAGCATTAAGTAGTACTTGGTGCTTACGTCCTTGATCTTGCACAGCTCATAGGGAAGTGAAAAGTACTTTTTCAAAATTGCCGGCTGCTTGCGGTTCAAGAGTCCGGAGACCGCACCGTAAGGGGTACCGCAAGCAGTGAGCCCTTCCTCATCGTTGCTGGCGATGATCAGAAAACGTCCGCTGGCGGCATTGGGATGATCGGAGATCATCTGATAATTGTGAACTTGAAACGCATGCGTATAGTCGCGCAAGTGCTGCTTGGTGATCGGGATAAACTTCGGTTTGCCTGTCGTACCGCTCGTGGTGGCATACATGAGCGGTTGCTCGCAGGTGAGCTGCTGGCGTGCACCATTCATAGTGGCATCGATGTATGGCGAGAGATCCTCATAGCTGTTCGGCGGAACCAGCGCTTGATAATCTTCGATTGAACGTATGCGTTCGAATCCGTAACGTCTGCCGTACAGACAATTTTCGTTACGCCGGATAATTGACAGCAAACGATTTTCTTGCGCTTGCCGCGGCTCGGCTAAGGCGGCGCGAAATCGCCGGATGTGCAAAATTTCTCGCAGCCTTTGACCGACGGCCAGCTCCATCGTTCTAGACATGACAAGCTATCTCCAGTTCAAACAAGTAGAGTGGCAAATAGTCTGCAGAATCCATACGGCAAAACCTGAGCCTAGGGACGAGATGCTTCCTGGCAGTCGGCGGGCGCCAGCCTGGCGGAGTCAACGTTGCCAACCGTCTCAACCCGCCTCGATTTCGAAAGGCTGCCGGGCACAACCGTTACACCCAAGCCGGATTGCCTCAAGAGCCTGCCCTGACCACCCCATCCCGCGGTCAAGTTCTCCCGGGTCAGGTCCTGCTTCAAAAGAAACAGATTGGCCGACCCTTCATAGTTTTCAAACGGCTCCTCCAGGCAAGCAAACAGCCTTCCTGCCGCGCTGAGTATACCACTCTCGCCGACCTGAGCCCCGAGGTGGCATTTAATGCCGGCGCTCTTTGCCAGCCGAGCCATCTTTCGCGCCGTGAGCAGCCCCCCCACTTTTGATATGCGGATATTAAAACCGCTACACGCCTTGCTCTCTACCAGCCTCTGCGCATCATCGAGCGTGCAGAGCGACTCATCAGCCACTACCTGCGCGGAAATCGCCGCTGTCAGCCTGGAAAGACCAGCGATGTCATCGGCGGCCAGCGGCTGCTCATAGGAAGCCACACCGAACGGAGCAAAGCGCTCGGCGGCACGAAGTGCTTGTTCGACTGTCCAGACACAGTTGGCATCGACTCTGAGAGTCACCGCTGGTCCCATCACTTTCCTAGCCAGAGAGAGTCGAGCGGCATCGGACTCGATATCCTCTCCAACCTTCAACTTGACCGTCTTGAATCCGTAAAACTTATAGAAATACAATAATGCCTTTAACATCTTCTTGCCGGAAAACGGCACCACTGCACCATAACGAATCAAATCTCTCTGACAAGGTCCGAGCAATTCAGCCAGACTGCTCTTTTTCGAACGTGCCACCGCATCCAGTACCGCCAATTCGAGCGCGCACCAGGACGCCCCCCAGCGCTTACTGTCCAGTTCAAACGACTGTCTCAGACGCTCAAGCTGATTCAATAGCTCCGGCAGAGCGGAAAGCTCAGTGGCCATTAAGGCCGGCACAAAAGTACGCGTGATGCGCTCAACACAATCATCGGCATTCTCGCCGGTGACATAATCGCGTGGAACCCCCTCACCGAAACCTTCCGTACCATCGGCTAGTCTTACTCGTACGAAAACGTTGGTGGAGTGATTGCGACTGGCCAGGCTGTGGCCGAACGAGAGCCGGAAAGGCAGTGTAAGGCAATAGACATCAACTGAAACGACTTTCACTGCTTAGATTCCTTTCCCAGCGCCAGCAACCATTTGCTCAAACAACGAGCATACTCCTGAACATGCTCGTCAAAATCGAGACAATGCTCCGACCATGAGAAAACATACATCTCCTTGTCCGCAGTTGGAATTCGCTCAAACCAGTCCTCCAAACCGGCGACATCGACAATCCGATCGCGCCCGGCGGCCAGCACGAGCACCGGCAGCTGCAACCTCGCCCCAGCTTCGAGTGCAAGTTTGCTAACCTTCAAGCTTTCGATCAAAAAGGAAGCTGAAACTTCCGTCAGGCGCAAGGGATCTCTTTCGATAAATTCCTTATAAATTGGATTGTCTGTAAACATATCAACTTCAATCGGCAGTTTGAATCGACGTTTGGACCCGGTAAGCCAACTCCAACCGATCTTGATTTTGGTAATCAAATCGACATCGACCAGCGTCTTGATCGCCGGCGTGATTAGGACCAGCCCGGAGACCACCATCTTATCGACTTCAGGCTCTTGCAAGACAGCAACAGCCAGCTTGGCGCCCCAACAGCTTCCCATCAAGATGAGCGGAACGTCTGGTTGCTGCTTCCTTACAGTAGCTAACAGCGCTTTCAAGTCATCCAGGAATTGACGGTAGCTGGCAATATCACCGCGCACGCCGGCGTTGCGACCGGAGCCTCGGCGATCCGGCGCATAGACTGTGAAGCCGACTCGATTTAAATATGAGGCTGTTTGCTCAAACCACTGACCGTGCCCTTCTATGCCATGAAGATAGATGATGGCAGGGCAAGACGAGTCGCCCTGCCAGGTTCGGCAGAAAAGGCTGGTGCCGTCAGCGGCATTTGTAACGCTAGCTTTAAGGCGACCGGGCTTGCTTCCAGCTAGCGCCATCGGCGCAGGCAGCGGTATTTCGACTAACTCCTTTGACATAAATGCGCGATGAATTGCATGAGATGAAATAGAGCAGCGAGTTTACAAGCAACAGGATATAATGTCCTGCTGCAGTTGCAAGGAAGCTTATACTATTGGCTGCAAATTCGTAATAACTTTGAACGTGATGGCTAATCTTATGACCGATCGGATATTTCTGCCTTTGCTGCTCGGCTCGATTTTAACGCTATCTAACGCGATGCCCTCCCAAACCAAACCGCTCAGTGCTACCAGCGCTGATGGAGTCTCTAATTTCACAGCCGCCGGTCCGCTCGTGAATCAGATGAAAGACGGAGCAACTTTCATCGATCGCTTGATTCACCGGACAGCCGAGTTGCGGGACTACTCCACCGACTTCGAGCTCACCGTTTTTAAAAATGGCTCGACAGTCAAGGAAAGGGGCGAGTACAGCTTCAAGCAGCCGAAATTGATCCGCCTGGAAGAAACCGGAGATTACAAGAACGGTTCGGTAGCCGTGCTGGGCAAGGATGGCAAAGCCCACGGACACTTCGGCGGACCCTTGAAGTTTCTCAAAGGAACGATCAGCCCAGACAGCGCCGAGTTGCGTGCAGCAAACGGATACCCCCTCAAGAATTCGGACTTTCTCTCACTAGCAAGCTACCTGAAGAAAATGCTCGCCGAAGGCTGCAAATCACGAGTAAGCGAGCAGGCGGTTGTCGTTGAGAGCTTGTCGCATCCGGTGTACGTTTTGGAGATGTATCGACAAAACGATTCAGGAAAGGTCCAAAAGCGAATTTTCATCGAACCAACGACGCTCCTGCCGCTACGCTGGGACGATTTCGATTATGCTTTTCCTTCGGTCACCGTTTGGCGTAATGTCAAAACCAACATCGGGCTCAGCGACAACGTCTTCCAAATGTAGGGTCAAAGAACAAAATGGCATTTAACCTTCCAACAATCGCAACGCTTTTACTGGTCGCAGTCGGGGCTGTCTTTGCCACACCGGTGCTCTATCAAGGCTTCAAGCGCCGCGGCAAGGGTGTAAGGTACGAACAGGACTTTTTGATTCAGCGCGCCCCTCAATACGCATCTGTCGCCACAATCGCGATGATCACAATGTCTTTCCTTACTCTCAATGGGCTCTTCGGCTCACCGGAATGGCTGCCGCTGGTGACGGCCGCACCGGTGCTGCCGGCTATCGCCCAGGCGATCATTTCCTGGCTGGGCGTCGCCATCCTGACCAGCGGTCTGATCTTCATGATTGGCGGCTGGTACTCCTTGGGCGAATGTTTCACCACCGATGCTGAAGTTCTAGACAAGCACACAATCCGAAAGACCGGTCTGCTGAAGTATGTAATGCATCCAGCCTACTCGGGGATTATTCAGTCCCTTTTAGGGGCCGCGGTAGCTTCCATCTCCGGGCCGGCAATTCTTTTCACTTTGCTCGTCGTCATGCCGCTCTGGCTCAACCGGGCTAAGTATGAGGAGAAACTGATGATCGAAACCTTCGGGCAAAGTTATAAGGAATATGGCGAAGAGCTGAAATGGCGGCGTCTCATTCCTAAAGTTATTCCGATTGGTGTATAAAAGCTCGGGAACAAGGACGATACGCCGGCGTCTATCGGCTAGTCGAGTATCAACCCCTGTGGAGCGCAATTCGAACTCTCCGGCGTAAGCTGGCAGTGCATTAGGCTCAGATAACCGACAACTTGACTAATGATATACATTTACCTTCTAATTTTCCCGGAAGGCATGTTATAAATGTCAAGGTAGGCCGTTTGGTTTGAGTTTTGCATTGGCGAGCGGGGAGTCGGAGGCCAGGTGGTGAGTTTTAAGAGTCGAACGCGTGGGTTGCTGTTAGCCACCGTATACGCCACTATTAGTTTGTCTGCTGTCGTCCCGGGCATGCCGGCACAATGCAAAGAAACTCCAAATGCAATCGCAGCCAATGAAAGTGCGGTCGTTTCGAAGTTGAATGTTCCAAGTGGAAGGCACCGGGTGGTGGCCAAGATTCTGATTCATGCCAGCCCGGAGATTGTCTGGAATACTGTGCACGAAGAGCGCCACAAAGACCCTGACATCGCTTACGCCAAGATTATCTCGCACGAAAACAACGAGATGCTCCTGGAAGAGAAGTTTATGCTTCTGCCGGTAATCGGCACAGCCGTTTGCCTAATGAAACATATAGAAGTGCCTCACGAGCGGATCGACTATCAGTTAGTCGAGTCAGATCGATTCAAGGCGATGGAAGGAAGCTGGGTATTGACCTCGCACGACGGCGGCAAAGCGACGGTCCTCGAACTGCAATCGTATCTGGATATCGGATTGCCGGTACCAAGAATCATGATGGAAGGGATTACCGGTCAAAAACTGCAGAAGCGGGTAACCAATATCAAGTCGATAGCCGAAAAAACTGAAGCCAGTAGAATTGCCAACGCCAAACCAGCTGGCAGCTAGAAAGGCTTACGGCACTACATTTATGACACTGCGAACTTATCTGCACCTGTTTCTCGCCATACTCCTGGCTGTCTGTGCATCCGCTCCTGCGCCGGCAAAACAATCAGCCGCCGGAACGCCGCCGGAGCACGCGAAAACATTGATATTTACTGCCAATGGTCCCTTGATCGACAAAACTGTCGATGGCGCCGACTTTATTGAAAAGTTGCACCAGCACACCAGCGCCTTGAAAGACTATTCCTGCGAATTCGAAATTGTCGTCTACAAGAAGGACTCGACCGTCGTCGAGAAAGGCATTTTATACTTCAAGCAGCCCAGATTAATGAGACTGGAAGAAAAAGGTGATTACAAGAAAGGCGCAGTGGTAGTGTTGGGTGCCAACGGCAAAGCACGCGGTCACCTGGGCGGGGCGATGAAGTATTTCACGATGACGCTCGAGCCTGACAGCTCCTGGCTCGTCGCGTCCAACAGCTACCCGATGAAAGATTCGGATCTGATGTCACTGTCGGCATTCCTAAAAAACTGGCTGGTTCAAGGCATAAAGTCGCGAGTAACCGAAGAGCCGGTCACGATCGAGGAGATCGGCCAACCGGTGCATGTATTGGAGATGTATAAGAGCAGCGATCCGAAAACCGTCTTGAAACGCATATATATAGACCCACAAACACATCTTCCAATTCGCTGGGACGATCATGATTACGAGAACCCATCGCGTTCCAAATGGAAGAATCTCAAGACCAATATCGAGCTGAGCGAAGATCTTTTCAAACTATAGTACCGACCTACATAAAATCGCTTACGTCCGTAGGGGCTGGGCTACGCCCAGCCCGCGGGAGATGCCATGCATCTCCCCTGCGCGTTTTTCATTGCAAGTCGGCACCAGCGGGAAGCTGTCTGCCCGGCTCGGCGAGATTTGAGCAACGCTGCCTCCAATTTAGTTTTCATCGAAGATTTGGATCTAGGTCGCAGCAGCGGCATGCGCTCTACGGCTTATACCGCCACCACTACCGGCAGTGCCACCAGCGAATCACAGCGGCGGCAAGCTGTGAAGCATCACTTCAGGGAAGCTGGCATCTTCAGCGACTTTGAGACTGAGATTCACGTCGAATTGGTGCTCGAAGTAGACCTTCTTTTCGTCAAACGCCCAGGTTTCCGGCTCGCATTTTTCGCTGTCTCGAAGCTTTAGCATGATAGACACACAACGTCTATCGTACTTACTTTTGGAGGCCGGTTCGAGCACCACCTTGAGATTCTCCACCGCCCGTCGATGGCTGCGATCCAGCGCTTCAGCTATCCTCAAGATGGCAGCCATATCGGCTACCAACTTGCGATCGCCCCCGTTAACAGAGGCAAACGCCTCGTGCGATTCTTTCGGAAAGCTGCCTCGGTGATAGCGTGCTATGCAGGCGATCAGATTGACCTCTTCCTCTGAATGTCCGAGCAGTCCGCCGTTCTTGATCAGATAATACGAGTGCTTGTGATGCCCGTTGCGTCCCACAAAACTACCGACATCATGCAGCATGGCCGCCGACCAGAGCAGGTGTCCAACGCTTTCGGGATACTGGTGGAGTAGCCAGTGCGTCTGAAGAAATATCTCGGCGGCGATCCGGGCCACTTGCTCGGCATGCTCCACATCGGCGTGATACTTCTCGAGCAAAGAATGTACGCTGTCCGAGCGCGGATCCTTGTGCAAGTCGAGACCGGTGTCCAACCAACCGGTTTGCAAAAACCGATCGACCACTGCCCCCTCACGCAGAGCGGCAGTGCATATCTTCAAGTCGTTTACCTTGAGCGAGCGCATAATCTCCAGCGCCACTATCGCTCCGGCTAAAATAGTTTGACCTCTGTCCGAGCTGATTCCGGCAATTTTACGACCAGTCAGTGCGGCGTCCTCGACCTCCGTCACTACTTTCTCCAGATTCCGCGAAGAGAGCTTGTAGCCGTGTAACTCTGCATGCGGCCGCCCGGCACGCTCCCGGTCCAGCTTCGCCAGCGTCTGAAAGGTGCCGGATGTACCGATTAACTGCGGCACGCCACCCAACTCGGCAATTCTGGAAGCAGCAGGACGCAGCACTCCTCTCACTTCATCGTGCAGCTCTTTGATCGACTCCGGATTAGCTTCACCCTTACGGAAAAATCTTTGAGTGAGCCTGGCTGCACCAAGTTTGTAAGATTCGGCAAAGGAGCGTTGATGGCGATTTCCCACGATAATCTCGGTTGATCCACCACCGATATCGACAATTCCAAACTCACCGCTCAGATCAGGCATGCTCCATAGAACACCCAGATAGATCAGGCGAGCCTCCTCGCGTCCGGAGATCATCTTGGCGTCAATTTCCAGCTCTTGCCGAATTCGACTGAGCACCTCCTCTCCATTTTTCGACTCTCGGACAGCTGAGGTTGCCACGGCAATAATCGTGGTAGCACCACGCTGGAGCGCTTTCTGCTTCATATCGCGCAAGATCCGGACAGCCGAGCGGGTAGCATCCTCATCTATATAATGTGCGCCCAAGGCGCGGCGAATGAGCGGAACCGCCTCTCGCACCCTGGTAATTACATCGAAATGATCTCGTTCGGGAGTAGCCTGGCAAACGATCATGTGAAATGAGTTGGTACCCATATCGATACAAGCCAGGATCGGTCCACCCTGTACTCGCACCCACGATTTGCTTTTGACCTTGGCCCTTAGAGTTCGCTTCATCGAAAAGCTCCCGGCGACACTACAATGATAACGGAGGTTCCAGGGATCGCATCAGATCATGAAGAGGAATCAGAGGGAGCGCTTGCCAACCATGAAGTCCGAAATCGAAAAGGTTGAAGTCAAATGCAATAACTGCGGTTTCGATGAGACCGACTTTGTAACCGACGGATGCGAGCACGAGTACGACAATACTACCAACGATACCTTCTCGGTGGTGAAATGCCGCCGGTGCGGACTTCTTTATCTGAATCCACGCCCTGATGTCAGCGAGTTGAAGACGATTTATCCGAACAATTACTATGCATACAACCTGCACAAGCAAAACGTTGAATCGGAAAGACAGCATTCGCCTCTCTATCAAGCCAGGAAGTTCGTATATCTCAGCAGATTGCGAAAAGCATTAGCCTACTGCCGGTCAGCCGAAGTCCTAAAGGTGTTGGATATTGGCTGCGCTGATGGTCGCGCCCTTGACTGGTACTTGAAACTCGGAGCCGACAAAGTCTCGACTTTCGGGGTCGATTTTGACGAGGTCGCAGTCGCAACCGCAAGGAAAGCCGGTCACCAAGTTTTTCTCGGTCGCTTCGAAACAGTCGAAATCCCTGAGAGTATGTTCGACCTGGCGGTTGCAACGCATGTGATCGAGCATGTAGCGGATCCCAAAGCATTTGCCCGCAAAGCATACGCTGTGCTCAAGCCCGGTGGCATCTTCTTGTGTGAAACCCCAAATGCAGCCGCATGGGATGCTCAAATGTTTCGCAATCGCCATTGGGGCGGCTATCATTTCCCCCGACACTGGGTGTTTTACACACCGGAGACGATCCAAAGCCTGACCGCTGAAATCGGATTCGAACTCGTCGCCATCAAGTTCCATCCCGCACCGGCCTTCTGGAATTGGACATTCCATTCCTTGCTCGGTGGCCCCGGAAATCCGCCCTGGAAGTCTAAACTGGCTGACTGCCTCTTTCCGCCGGTTGGCTTTCAAGACAACAATCTGCGCAATTTGATTGCAGTGTCGGCATTTACATTTCTGGATATCGCGCAGAAGGCACTAACCGGACAGACCTCCAATATGGCAGTAGTTCTGCGCAAACCTGAAGGACCGCCAGCGGTCTGATATAAAATAGCCAAATGAAATCGAACATCAAGACTGTCGAGACTAGTTGCAACAATTGCGGTTCGACGAAAAGCGAGCTGGTAACAATCGGGGTCGAGCATGAGTACGACAATACTACGGACGATCCGTTTAAGGTAGTTCGCTGCTCAGATTGCGGGCTGGTCTATTTAAACCCGCGACCAGATGTCTCCGAGCTATCCACCATTTATCCACCCAACTACTATGCATACAGCATTGAAGACAGTTACGGTCCTAGCCAACGCGGCAACTTTTACTACAAGCTGAGATATTCGATGATCCTATCTGGTCTCGAACATGTGCTCAGCTTCGTGCCGAAGGGAAAGATAAACATACTGGACATCGGCTGTGCCGATGGTCATGTGCTCAACTGGTTCGGCAAAGTAAGAACGCACGAAGTAAGCTGCTTCGGCGTCGACCTGAATGAAAAGGCGGTGGCTAAGGCTAAAACGCAGGGACATACCGCCTGGGCCGGGCGCTTTGAGGAGGTAGAGCTACCTGCCAATCACTTCGACTTTGTCTGGGCCAGCCATGTAATCGAGCACGTGCCGGATCCAAAAGCCTTTACGGAAAAGGCATTTGAAATACTAAAGCCGGGCGGCATATTCTGGTTCTGGACCCCGAATATCAATTCCGTCGATGCCAAATGGTTTGCCGACCGGCACTGGGGAGCCTATCACTTTCCTCGCCACTGGGTGTTCTACAGCCCGGATTCGGTCAGGCAATTAGCCGACAAAACCGGATTTGAACTTACGCACATCGAATATCAACCAAATGCAATTTTCTGGGTTTGGACGTTTCATTCCATACTGAAAGCCAATCCAGCCTTAAGCCGATTCGCCGACGCTATGTTTCCGCCAATTGAATGGTCGAAAACCACATTAGCCAATTTCGTCCGCAACGGACTGTTTGCAGCAGTGGATTCGACCATCAAAGCCTGCACGGGACAAACAGCCAATATGGGAGTGGCGTTTCGCAAGCCGAGCAATTAGCCGGCACGGAGCCTGTCGGAAAAGGGTCTAGGTACAATACCGTTTCCTTCCGCAACATCGAGTTGTACTTGAGTGCAGCTCAGGCTGGGCTTCTCGGGAGAGAATAGTAAGAGCGCCGGCTTCACCAAGCTGTCCGTTGAAGCCGGCTGGCAGCCGGCGCTCTTGGGGAGTCCAGCCTTAGCTGACACAAACTCCTTATATGAACGGCATTGCTGCTAAGTGGCCTTCTTCTTGCCCTTTGCAGTACCACTGGACTTTCTTGCGCTAGAGTTTTTTGACTCGCCCAGATCCGATTGAGGAGATTTAGCAGGAGTTTTCTTGGACTCAGGAGTTTTCTTAGCTTTGGAAGCCTTCTGTGAAACTGCCGAACCATCTTTTGCCTTAGCTGCATTTGCTTTGGCAGGTCTTTCTTTTGCGCTCCTTTCCGGCTCCGCTTCCGCTGAACTTTCCGGCTTCGCAACCGCTGGCGCGACCGGCTGCCAGTCCAGATGAGCCGGTGAAGTCCAGCCCAATTGCTCCATGCCTTCGTCTAAACTGAGCCCCCGTTTCTGACAATACGGAAGTAAGAACACCGCCTGCTCGGTCGATAGATATCCTTCCGATTGCAAAAGCTCGCAGCGCAGTCCGGCATTCAGCATCGATTCATCAATCGCGCCGGCCGCCACAAGCATCCTGCCCATGAGAGTCGAATTTTCAGAGGCCTGTTTGATAGACCGCTCAATCTCCGAATCGGTCAAAATATTGGCCAGTTTGAAGAGCTGCACCATTTGCACGGCTTGATGCGAATCTTCCGCTTGCTCTAGTACCAGCTCACCAACGATTTGATCGAGCGACACACCATCGGTAAAAATTTCCCGCAACGCCTTGGCTGATTGAATCGGCGTCAAGGTGCCTCTGGCCACCATGCCCTGCAATTTAAGAGCGACGTCGAGCAACTGGTTAGTAATCAATCCTAGCTTCACCATTACCGGTCCGATCGTCTCCTGCTCCAACAGAGAGACCTCGACTGCACGGGCGATATCAACTTCACTCAAGATGCCAGCCAGCACAAAGAGCTTGCCCAGTCGTACCCAGTAATGAGCAGGCAATCTTGGTGCACGATCCTGCGTGGTCTCTGCCACCTTCTTGCGAGCCAGCGCTGCCTTGAGCGCCTCGACTGCATCATGGCGGGAGATCTTTCCTTCGCGGATCATCATTTGGGCATTGATCGAGGTTGCAACAAGAGCATCGCTCAGCATTCCAGTGAGCACTAACACTCTGCCCAGCGGCATGCTTGTCTCGAATCGCATGATAAGCCCAACGTTGAGCTGCTCTCTAGTAACTAATCCAGCCGCCAGAAGAAGGTCACCTAATTCGCTGGTCGGCCCGCTCTCCAGGGAATCCTTCTCAAAACCGAGCTGCTCGAGCGCCGAATCAATCTCGAGGCCGTCATCGATTACCAACTTCATTGCGCGTTGGGCCAGATCGAGTTCGAGCAGACCCTCTCTTAGAAGCGACTGCGCTCTTAGAGCAGCCTGAAGCTTTTCTTCGGTAGTAAGCTCGAGCGAGATAAGCGCTCGTCCAATCGGTACCCCCATCCGTCCGGCAACATCGACTGCCCGCGAAAGGTCATCCTGCGTAAGCAGCCCAAAATGCATGAGCAGTTCGCCGATTCGCAAATTCCGGCCATTATCAGCCATTGCTTACGCAATACCTCGTTACGGAGAGCTGGTCCTCTGGTGTTGCCACAATTCTACCCAGGAATTGCCACTTCGATTCTTCGCAGACTTGTTACCGTTGGCGCTTTCTTAAAAGTCCGTCGCCGGAGACGTTGCCGGTCTGGCACTCTTGCTTTCAAACTTGCAATAATTGGGGCATGAATAAGTTCATGAAGGTGCTCAGTTCGGTTCCCAAGAAAGTTGCGCTTTTAGCAGCTCTTTTTGCTGTTTTATCAGCAATTGTCTGTCTGCTCGTCATACCGTCGCTGGCCGACTTCCCGAGACAAGGCAGCATCTACGATTGGTGGAGAGCCTCAAATCTCTACGAGCAAGCCAATCTCTTACGCAAGCAATACAAAACAGATGCCGCCATCGAAATGTATGAAAAGGCCATTCGCACTTATCCGCTGGATCCCCGATTTCAAGTTGGTCTGGGACTGTCGTATATGGATAAAGACAAATATGAGGATGCGACCACAGCCTTCCGTAATGCCATTCGCGTTGATGCAAACTCGATGGACGGCTGGTTGCGATTGTCACAGGTCGGGCTGATTACAAATGACTTGCAGACTGCTCATCAAGCAGCCAGCCAGGCCGTCAGACTGAAGGAAAAGGAGCCGGTGGTGCAAGCTCAAAAGGCACTGGTCTGGTGCGAAATGGGCAAGCTGGATGAAGCAGAGAAGATTTTCAATCAATCGACAATGTGGGGAAGTCAATCGCCGGAATTCTGGCTAATTGCCGGTAAATATCACTGGCGAGTGGGACAACCGCAAAGGGCCGAAGCAGACTTCAAGCAAGCAATTGCGATCGGTCCGAAAAATCCAGACGCCTACGAATGGCTGGGGCAGCTAGAGTTCAAGGGCGGCAAAGCAACTGCGGCTGAAACCAATCTTAAGAAAGCGGTTGAATTGAATCCCAACTCACCGGTGAAATGGAGAAATTTAGGGGACTTCTACCTTTCTGAGCGCCAATTCGAAAAAGCGTTTGATGCCCTCAAAAAAGCAAGTGAATTGAATCGCAGCGACGTAAAGTGCTGGAGAGATCTTGGTAAACTGAGCCTCAACTTGAAGAAATTCGACGCGGCCGAAAAGGAGCTCACCAAAGCGCTCGAGCTAGAACCAGACCACGGGCCAACAGTCGGTCTCTATGTAGAGACACTGCGGCAGCAAAAGAAATACGACCGGGCGGAAAAGACTCTCAAGCAATATATCCTGACAAAGCACAAGTTCTCGGCAATGCTATGGACATATCTAGCCAGTATTTATGAAGAGAGCGGGCGGCCGGAGCAGGCGGCCGAAGCTTACAATCAAGCGCTGGCAGCGGATCCCAGCGACAGCCTCAAAGAGTATGTGATCAAAAGACTGAGCGGACAGCCGGCCGATCCAAGCGAACTGGAACAAAAGGAAACTCCCAAAGAGAAACGTTACTCGATCACTTCCCCACCCAGTATAGAAGAGCATTAGGCAAGCGGGCATTGACTCTGTAAGGAAGAAGAGTCGTCTTGAGGTAGTATGGTTTTAAGGACGTTTATCTGCTGCATACTAGCCATCATTACCGCTGTCTCTCCGGCCGCGTTACAAGCAAACGCAGCCTCAGACAATCAAACTTCGAGCAAAGCCGAGTATCCGGTTACCGGCAATGCCGTTGAGGGACTGGAAAACTTTGAGATACAGTTGACTGGCTTGCTGCAAGCACGAGCGGTTCCGGGAGCGACAGTGGCGATTGCCAAAAACGGGCGGCTAGTCTATGCACGTGGCTTCGGTTGGAGCAATATCGAAGACAAGATTGCCATGCAGCCGGATGTGTTGTTCCGAATTGCCAGCATCTCGAAGGCAATAACCGCCGTTGCGACGATGAGACTGGTGCAAGAGGGTAAGCTGGGGCTAGACCAGCATGCATTCGAGATCTTAAATGAGCTGAAGCCGTGCGTGATCGAGCCTAAAGGCATAGATCCACGCATATTTCAAATTACAGTCAGAAATCTGCTGCACATGACGGCCGGATGGAACCGCACTCACACCGGCGATCCGATGTTTAAACCGATAGTGGACTATGCATCATTTCACTGTTCTCCTACCTTGCGCGCCGATTCAGTAGCGATCATTCGTTATTGGATGGGCAAGCAGCTAGACTTCGACCCCGGTTCGAGTTATGCCTATTCAAACCTTTGCTATGCAGTGCTGGAACAGATAATCAAGAAGGCGTCCGGGCAAAGATACAGTGAATACGTACGAAAAAATATTCTTCTGCCGTGCGGCATTACCGACATGCGGCTCGGACACACTCGTGAGTTGGCCGAGCGGGAAACAAGATATTATCCGTTTCCGGGACAAGAGTATTCAAACAGCTATTTCCCGAACGTCAAAGGACTCGTACCGTTGCAATACGGTGGAGATTTCTCGCTGGAAGCGCTTTCCGGCGCAGCCGGGTGGATCGGCTCGTCGGTAGATCTCGTTCGATTGATTAGTACTATCGGTGGTGACCGAAACGGTAAGAGTCCAATTTCAGCTGCCTCGTTCAAGACGATGCTGACGTGCCCGGACGTCCCCTATTGGAAACACAGGACTGAATACTTCGGTATGGGATTTGAGGTCTTACCAATTGAAGACAGTAAGGGGACCGGTTACGTCTTCTGGCGAATCGGCTCGTTTCCTGGCAGCATGGCATTTGTAGTTCACTCTGACGACGGAATGGCCTGGGCATTCGAAGTAAATTCCCGACCGCAATCACAGATGGAGTTTCTAAATGAAATTCGCACGCTGATTAATGATACGGTCAAATCTCAAAAAAGCTGGCCGGATGTGGATCTCTTTGAGAGATACAAATAGAATTTAGAACTACCATGTACAAATAGAATTTACTATTGGCAAGTACAAATAGAATTTAGAACTAAGTCGATGCAGTACAACCAAACACACTCAGTCTCTACCTACCGTCTATCCGGCAGACGTCTGGTCGCGCTTTTGATTTGCATGCTGGGATTAGCTTCCTGCAACGGCATGCTCTTTCCCACGTACAACGGCAGTGATGCGGATCTTCGAGACAAGCAACTTTGGACCAATATGCGAGACGTGCAAACCGCCGCCGAACATTATGCCGCCAATCACGGCGAAGATAATTATCCAAAAGCAATCGACAATGCCTTTAAGAGCTTTCTGCCTGGAGGCGGAGAAGACAGCGAAAATCCGCGACCGGTCGGACTTGTTAATCCATATTTCGGTGCCAACGAATTTCCCGTTATGGGGTCCATCAAGGATATACCGGCAGTGCGCAATGGACCGGTTCCATCACTTAGACCGGGCGAGATACAGTACAGCTCTGTTGCGGGCGGCAAAGGTTATGCCATCATCGGCGGTGGTCACGACGGAAAGGCCTTGCGCGATTATGATGGGAAGGTGCTCGTCTTCACCAATTTCAACGAGGAGGAGCTGGCCGAACAAGCAGAAAAGCGCTAGAACAGGCACATGTACATTTTTGCAAATTCGGCTGCACGGGCACTATAAGTGGAACTTGTCGGATTGCTTTCCTGACAATTACTGCTACTTCGTGGCATTCTACAAAAGCTTTAGTCACGACGCTTTTGAAATATTCTCTCACAGTACGAGATCAGTCCCTGATCTCGTTGGATGGCTGCTCTCGCATTGTTTTCTGCAATCTGATCGGCTCGCACAATTGCAATGCTCGTTCTGCCATAGCTAACCTTGCCTGCGACCAAGCAGAGCTGATTAGCATTTGCTGGCAGTACTCTGCTCATGCGGCTCGTTTGGTTGCTTAGACGTCCGAAATGTGTTACATTTTTAGGGTATGTCCGAAATATACATCATTTATTCGGATAAATGCCCTCTGGAGTCCCGGTTATGAGTACTGCTGAGTTAATTCGCCAAAAAGTAGAAGAGTTGCCTGCTGGGCAGCCGTTTACACCAGCGTCGTTTTTGTCGATTGCCGCGCGCTCGACAGTGGACAAGACTTTGACGAGAATGGTTCTTGCAGGCCTGCTTACAAAAGCGAGCCGCGGTGTTTTTGTTCGTCCACAGATGTCGCGATTTGGGGCTTTGCCGCTGGAGCCGTTTGAAGTGGCTGTTGCCAAAGCCCACGGCGCCCCGGTGCAGGTACATGGCGCGGAGGCTGCGCGCCGCTTTGGATTATCGACACAGGTGCCTGTTCGTCCGGTCTTCTATACAACCGGCCGATCGCGCACCTTCACTGTGGGCAAAACGGAAGTTCGGCTACAGCACATCAGCCCACGCAAGCTGGTGGCTCCAGGCACCAAAGTCGGATTGGCGATTTCCGCGCTGTGGTACTTGGGCAAGGAGCAGGTCAACAATGAAGTGTTTGAAGCCATTCATTCCAAACTCACTGAGCAGGAGTGGAAGGAGTTGAAGTTAACGGCTCCGCAAATGCCTTCCTGGATGGCAGATGCAATGCATCGCTATGAAAAGAAGCGCAGTAATGGCTGAACATTTTCTCGCTCTCCCGAAAGGCGATCAAGCTGCATTATTGAGGCTGCATGCGGAAGATCTCCGGATGCAGCCCTTTGTGCTCGAAAAAGACATTTGGGTTTGCTGGGCTCTCGATAAGCTATTCACAATGCCAGGACGTCTGCCGATGGCGTTCAAAGGCGGTACTTCACTGTTGAAAGTCTACCGTGCGATTGACCGATTTTCAGAAGACATTGATGTAACTCTGGATTATCGCGGTTTCGGCGAAGAGATAATCGGCAAGGAAAGCCGTGGTGAATTGATTCGTCTGAGCGACAAGCTCAAAGGTCTTGTGCTCGAACAAACCCGTGATGTCATAAAACCATATTTCGAATCAGTAATGTCAGCTGAGTTTCGTCAAGGTAGCTTCAAGGTTGATGTTAGTGAGGATGGAGAGAAGGTTTTCATTCATTACCCTGCAGCCATCGAAGGCAACGACTATCTGGGGACGTCCGTGTTGTTAGAATTTGGCGGTCGCAATATCACCGAGCCAAACGAAACGCGCACGGTACGTTCGTACATGAGCGATGTGGTCAATGACTTTGTCTTTCCCGAAGCTGAGGTGACGGTGCTTGCCTTGCCCCGGACATATTGGGAAAAGTCCACGTTGATGCATGTCGAGTGCAATCGGCCCAATCCGCGACTGTCTGCGATAAGGCTGTCACGTCATTGGTATGATTCATACAAGATGTCTCACAACCTTGCCAATTTACAATCAGCATGTGCACATGATTTGCTGGCAGCTGTTGTGAAGCATAAGAAGTTGTTTTTTCACTATGGATATGCAAACTACGATCATTGCCTCTCAGGCGGATTGCGCCTCGTTCCAGGTGATGAACTCGCCAATGCGCTCGACAATGATTTCAAATCCATGGTGCAAGCAGGCATGTTCTATTCGGAACCACCTGCATTTGCCGAGATATTGGAAAGACTGAAAGAAGTTGAGCGCGACCTGAATAATTCCATCACTGCTCATTTCCAGAAGCCAACAAACTGAGCTTTGACGGCAGAGCCAAGCGTGGATCTGGATGTCTTTATGTCATCGCGAGCGGAGAGTTCGGTTGGGACTTAAAGATACTACAGTTTCTGGAATGACTAGGCACCGGCCGGCCGTCAAGGCAAGCCATGCAGCGCTTGGCCTAGGACCAATGCCGTGCACTTAACAAGGGCTGAATGTGAAAACCCTGGGAGCGCGGACGTCCCGTCCGCAGTAATTCGATGAACTTTTTGGCCGAGTCGAACGTCGTTTACCTGTAGGAGATTCCTCACACAGGTATGGCATGGTAGACCGAAGGAAGGCATTACAAGGTTCAAGAGGTGCGACAGCGGTTGGTTGGCATTCACGCGGGTACTTGCCACATTTTGACGCCGGCGAGTTGCCGCAGACGATTACATTTCGGCTTCATGACTCTCTGCCGGTTTTACAACTTAGACAGTGGGTCTTGGAGTTGAATGCTCTGCCGCTGCGTCAAAGAGAAGCTGAGCGCCGGCGGCGAATCGAAGAATATCTTGACACGGGGACGGGAGTGGTATGGTTGTCCAGACCTGCCGTGGCTGAGATAGTCGAAGGTGCGCTCTTGTATTTTGATGGTCAGCGACATCGATTGCATGCCTGGGTTGTGATGCCCAACCATGTCCACGTTTTAGTTACACCGACAGAGGGCAACACGTTGTCGGCAATTCTGCACTCCTGGAAATCCTTCACGGCTTACAAAGCCAACATTGCACTGGGAAGGACAGGAGCGTTTTGGCAAGAAGACTATTTCGACCGATTCATTAGGACGCAGGAACACTATTGGGCGGCAGTTACCTGTATTGAGAACAATCCAGTCAAGGCAGGATTGTGTGAGACTCAGGAAAGATGGACATACAGTAGCACAAGACTGGGTCACCTTGAATGCGGACGGGACGTCCGCGCTCCCAGGGTCCTAATACCGCATAACCAAGACGACTGTGCACCTAAGGAAGGGCTTTAAGAGCGTTGGAAACACATGCGTAAACGCCCCTATGCTGAGAGCGTCTCCAACGCGTACGCGGCCATCCGCAGCTACCGACACATCATCCATTCTTGCCAACCCTTCCATTCGATCACGACACGCTCACTGTACCAAGTTACTGTCCGTATGCCGGATAGATTAGCAGCTGAATAATACGCTCGCCTTGCTTCGGTCCGGGACTGACTCGCACTTCAGCTTTCTGCTTGCCCTTTGTCCAGATGGTACTCGAGTAAGCAGTATTTTCATCGGCGACTTGCGGCTGCCAACCGTCCTTGTAGAGCATCTGTTTGTAGTAAGTAGCAACATTTTCCAGCCGGTCGCCGGTACTCAAACAAACGAAATTCGGCCGATTTGCGGTGTAGTTTGGCCGTACTTCGGCAACGATCACCTTGGAGTTGGGATATTGAACAATCGGGTATTCGGAAGGGAATTGCTGAAGCTTGCCTCTCAGGACGTCAATTGTCGGTTCGGTATACTTCGGAGCCTGATTGATGCCGGTGGATTTCTGAATGCCACCGACAGTCGCACCAATGCCGCCAAGAAACCCGCCGACCTGTTGGTCTTGCTGGTCCTCACTTTTGCTGCACGCGCTGAGCGCCAAAGTCACTGCCAAAACAACCAATTGAAGGTGCAAACTGCTCCATTTCATCTTCATAGAACGAGAACTCTCCCAAACATATCTTCACACTACATTCAAACAGAATGAGCCCAAATTGTCACCGGGTCTTGGCCGAATTGAGTTCCGAAAAGTTATTTGAGTGGATTCCACAATAATTTCACAAATTTGCTGATGATATGTACCAGGAGGATTCACTTGGGAGGCCTTTCCGGAAGGCATTGTTTATCACTTGAAGGCAGCATGTCCAACCGGACATCTGCCTGTGCATCGTATCTGGTGGCAACCACTCTCGCTCATTAGTACCATCGACCTATCTTTCAAAAATTCGCGTCAATTTGCCGCCAATTCGAAGCCGTTTAACAACCTGCAATCAGCAGGATTCGGAAAGCTACTATTAATGTTCGTAATAGATTCTGCTCCGACAGGGCGGTTGTACACAGCTTAGGCCTAATTAGTAACTAATAGAGACGTTACATTACCACAAGGCTGTGGCATAAGGTGCTGGGCTGGTAATTACCACTGGAATCTACACGACCACCTGAGGGTTTTTACTCAACTTGGCAAATCTAGGGAAACTTCGGGTGGCCAAGACACTGCCGAGAGCCTTGTAAGTGTTTGAGAGGAAGATGGAGATGACCGGGTTGAAGTCGGGAAGCCTCGTAATTGTCGCAATGCTAGTCTGCAGCGCAATTGCGCTTCCAATTGCCTGGGCGAAGAACGAAGCTCAGCAGTTCCAGGAGCAGACAAACAAGATGTCTGACTCCATGAACACGAGCGGCGAATACAAGCAGGAATTCGAGCCGGCGATGGGCGGTGGCGGCGGCGGTCAGGGCGGCGGCGGTCAGCAGCTCCAGAATGTAGGCTACTCCGGCGAATATACCGACACCAATCAGCGAAGCGGTGAATTCAAGAAAGATCCCCCTCCAACGGAAGACAATCAACCCAAAGATCCCAGCAAAGGTCCGGATTCACAGAAACACGATCAAAAGGTCGATGGCATGCCGAAGGAGATGGCTTCAGGCATGGGTCAGTACATGCGTAATGTCAGTCGGACTTCATCCAATCCGTTTCCTCAGCGCCATGACTATGCCAGCGGCGGATTCTTCGACGGCTTTACCGATTTGGAAAACGGCACGAGCTGGTACACGCGCAACGACCGCGGAGCGAGAGGCAGCGGCGGAGGCGGTGGACCATACGGTGACCGCCTGGGAGCCAAAAAGTACTACGAAGAGCACGGGTTCCCCAACAGCGGTCCGATGACTGTTGACGGGCCAACCGGCAGTTCGACTGATGGTCGAGGCCCTACCGGCGACGGACCCGGCGCAAAAATGTATTACCAGAACCATATGCCGGGCTTCACCCCCAAGCGTCCGACGAATCCGCTGGCAATGCCAGGCAAGTACAACTTTTCCGGTCCAATCGCTCCGCCCAATCCGGCCAAGTCGGGAATGAGCACGGCAATACCAGGCATGGAGACATTCATGCCTCTGTGCTGCAAGAAGCAATTACCTTGTTGCAAACTGCAACTGCGATGTTGCGTACTTACTGAAGAGCAGAAGAAGCAACAGCAGCAACAAAGCAGTGGCGGCGGCGGTGGTGGCGGCGGAACATTCAGCAGCGCGGCCGGCGGCAATATGGCTACCGGCGGCAGCGGTGGGATGACCGGAGCGATGACCGCTCAATTTGGCCTCGACATGGCGATGGCGGCAGCGGGAACTATGCACCAGTCCAAATCAAACGGCAGCCAAAAAGGTGGTTCCGGTGGCGGCTCCAAAGGCGAAGGCGGCATCGAGGAGATGAACGAATCGTTCGCCATGATGATGGATTACTTGATCAATGTGGCCAATGAGAATGCCGGCAGTCCGACATCAGCAACGAGCGTCTCCAAAACATACGCCAATGCCGTCTGGATGGTTCAGCAGATGTACAAAAACGTTTATCTGCAGATTGCCATTCTGCTGATATTGCCGGGCGCCATTCTCACCAATATCAAGTCGATGGTCGGTTTCAATTTCCTCAACTTGAAGGACGAAGATACACTTAGCCCGTTTACCGGCATACAGAGATCTATCATTGCAGTGTTTCTTATCCCGGCTACTCAGCTTTTTGTCAGTTATGTAATTGACACGGCCAACGCCTTAAGCAGTGCCGTCGCGCAGAACGTCAGTGTCAGCACTATCGAGCTGTGGGCCAAAGAACAGGTGCAAACATTCGAGCAAGGTCAGCAGGGTGAGATGATCAAAAACCTGCCGATCGTACCGAGAGCACCCTGGCGTGGTAAGGCTGCCAGCATGCCAAAAATGCTCGGACTATTGGAACAGATGAGCTATTGCGACATCTCGCTGTGCGAAGCGATCAATCAATGCGTTATGACTCTGTGCATCGCTGCCATTGTTTTCAATGTCTTCCAGATTACGTTTATGTGTTACCTGTATCTGATGGGGCCAATCTGTGCGGCCTTTTTCGCCTGGCCCGGAGTCGGACGAGAGCTCTTCCGAAAGGCATTCAGCTCCTGGATGGACGGCGTCGTCATCCTGGCGCTGTGGAAATTCTGGTGGGACATCGTCCTGCTTTGCTGGGGGGTCTGGATTGAAAATGGTCACGGCAACCCTTACGAACTAGTGAACGGATACTACTGCATCGGTTGGCTTTGCTTGCTGATGTTCGTGCCGTTCAATCCTTTCGACTTCAAGGTCGGGGAGATCGTATCAACGGTGCTTTCAAAGGCGGAGGGAGCAGCTGCAGCCGGTGCCAAGAAGGGTGCGCAAGGAGCGAAGAAAGGCGGAGGACCCGGCGGACCAGGACCCGGTCCAGGCCCTGGCTGAGGAAGCCCAGGTCCGGGCGGTTAGCGGACGATGCGACCCGTGTGGTTGCAAACAAGTAAAAGACTACCAAACAAACAATCCAACTAATGAAGTCATTTCTAGTACTCAGCTTGATCCTCGCAGCACAACTGTGCAGCGCTCAGGCATGCTATGCAAGCCGAGGGGGATCACCTGGTCAGGATATACTTCTTGCGCCAAATGGCATGGACACAAAAGCAAGCTCAGCCGATGACGTCAAGCAAGACGGCAATCAGAAATGCGGTAAAGGCGGCGGTGGTGGTGGCGGCCAGGGCGCAGGAGGCGGTCGAGTACCTTACTCCTACGCCGACAGCTCTTTTGGTGCTTGGGGCGGAGCAGCTTCCGCGCACTCGGTAGCGGCCATTCAATATGCAATGCTCCATCCGGACAATGTCAGCACCATGAGTGGTAGCGGTGAGTCTGCGCCGGACAACAACAAGAACAGCGTGCCTACATTTCCCAGCACACCGGTATATGGAGGCTACAGCGGCACAAACTATCCAAATTACAACAGCAGCACATCGCAACCGATGGAACGCCAACCGATGCACCCGCAAAGAGGACCTGCGCCGAAAGGTCATCCCAGAGATGCGACCCAAGCCGGATTGCCACCGTGTTGCACAGACAAATTGCCTTGCTGCGACAGCAATTGGCCATGCTGCAAGAAAGCTGAGTACCACGGCTATACTCCCGACGGTGCGCCCAGCAATCTTCCATACAGTCAGAACATGCAGGGAAAGGACAACGTGCTAAAGGAAGGTGACACGAAGCAAAACCAGGCGAGTCAAAACAGCAACAATAACAATAGTAACGCCAACAGTAATGCCAACAGTCAGTCAATGAACAGCCCGGCGATGACGGAGATGAGTCCGGGCGCAGGCAACAGTTTCAGCGGCATGAGCTCTTCGCTCGGCTCGGCGATGAAATCAATGATGGGCAAGAGCGGCATGAGCGGAGTCGCCGGTGGAAAGGTAATGAATGCTGCCGGCGGCGGCGTCACCGGCATCATGAATATGTTCGCCAAACAGATGTCCGGTCAAACGCCCGGCGCAAACAAGGAAGGCGCAAAAACAGACGAAGCGATCGAAAAGAGCCAGGTAGCGGACAATCTTGCCGGAATGGAGCGCGAGCAAGCGGGAACTGCCATATCATTCGTACTCGGTTTCCTGAAAAACTTCACAGCTGGTGGCAATCAATATGTGCAATTGCACGATAGGCTTTTCATCCCGATAGCGGTACTGCTTTTGGTGCCGGGAGCAGTGCTGGCTCAGCTGAGATCGATTGTCGCTCAAGGATTCTCCATACTCGGCGAAGTCTCACCCTGGGACGGCATCATACGCTCCATCATTGCCACATTCCTGATCATGTCGTCCGGATTAGTTTTGAATTATGGAATAGATGTGGTCAACTCACTAGTGCAGACCGTTTCATCAGGATACAACCAGAATTTCGGATCAAGCATGGGCTCCGATGCGATGGCTATGCATGTGCGAGCTCACCCAATCAGGTTGCCGATGGAGAATTATGCCACCATTCCGAACATCCGCGGAATCATGTTCAACTATTTCGGCAGCACGCCAGCTGCCACCATGGAAGGTTCATTACTGGCCGTAAAGTATGAAGATCCTGCTGCCGGCTTGTATATCGTTCCGCCGGATAGAGCGCCAGAGACAGTCCCATTCAAAGTGCCGTTTGCACGGGTAGCATTCAATGAGATCAATTGCGGACTAGCGATCGGCTGGGTCATATTATGCGCGATGCAGGTCTGCTATCTCTACTATCTCTATTTCATGGGACCGATCTTGGCAGCACTCTGGGTCTATCCTTCACAAATGTTGAGATCTGCCTACCCGAGCTGGGTAGAGGGCATAGTGAGTCTTTGCTTCTGGAGCTTCTTCTGGGCAACAACCATCCTATTAATGGCATGCTTCCGTGGCTGTGACGACACAGGAACCGTCCTGTGTACTGCATTGCTAACGATGGCCTTGGTCTCGGCAAAATCCGCCTTTGACTTCGTAGGTCTGGTCAAAGAAGCTGGAAGAGATGCGGGACGGGTTGCTGAGAAAGTCGGCAAAGCGTTGCTCGAGGCCAAACATGCTGCCGCTAAAGGTGGCGGTGGATAGGAAAGAGTTTTGAAGCGCTTGATAAACCGAAAATCTACTAAGCAATTCTATATGGCATGCAGAGAGTCACAAAAATCAGAGTCAGATAAATAGAGCCAGTACAGGAGCTAATTCATAGCCAGGATGCACCCGAAGTTACCAGCAAAGTTGAATAATGTTGGGAAGCCAATGATTCGTTTCAAAAGCAACGAACCCGGTGTCCGGATTGAGGGCGGCTACCAGAGCCGCCCCTACATTGCCTGGCAGTCTCGGCACAGCACAAAAGCTGGAAGACACCACAGCCACCGCATTGACTTCCACCCCTACATTGCATTGCTGTTTCGTCATTGCACAAACACTCTTGCTATACCGGTACTGCTAGCGGTAATTCTATTGCTGACAACAGCTTCGGTGTGCGATGCCAGCCGGGGGGGATCGGCCGGACAGGACGTTTTGCTAGCTCCTAACGGCATGGATACCAAAGCCAGCTCTGCCGACGACCTCAAACAGGATGCTCAGCAGAAATGTGGCAAAGGCGGCGGCGGCGGCGGTGGTCAAGGCGCCGGCGGGCGGTGGCAAAGCTCCGGTCTTCACAGCTCCTTTGCCATGTTCGGAGGAAAGCGATCGTTCGACGATGCAGCACCGAGCGCTCCGGTCTACGCACTAAACAATCCGATTACACAGTCGATGTTCAGCGGCAGCGGAGAATCTGCACCAGAGAGCAACACTCCCACTCCGAACTTTCAAGGCACACCGGTGTACGGCAGCTACGGTGGCACTAATTATCCGAACTACGGAAGCAGCACATCTCAGCCGATGACGAGACAGCCGATGCACCCGCAACGAGGTCCGGCTCCAAAAGGACACCCAAGAGATGCAGTCGACGCCGGACTACCTCCTTGTTGCAAGGACAAGCTGCCCTGTTGCTTGAACAATTGGCCTTGCTGCCAGAAGGCTGAATATCACGGCTATACACCAGACGGAGCTCCCAGCAATCTGCCCTATAGCCAGAATATGCAAGGTAAAGACAATGTTCTGAAGGAAGGCGATACCAAGCAGAACCAGCAAGGTCTGGACAACAATCAAAACCAGAACAACAATGCTCAGTCTCAAAGCAAGACATCTCAGACTTCACCGGCTAAGTCGGAGATGCTTGCTCCGTCTCCCGGTCAGACCATGACCGGTCTGGGTGGGGCCCTGGGCGGCTCTATGAAACAGATGATGCAGAAAAGCGGAGCCATGGGCGCAGCCGGAGGCAAGATGGGCAACGCTGCAAGCGGCGGCGTTCAAGGAATCATGAATGCATTCAACTCAATGATCGGCGGACAGGCTCCCGGTGCAAACAAGGAGCAGAAAAAAAACGAACAGGCTATGGAGAAAACAGTCACTGCCGACAATCTTGCTGGAATGGAAAGGGAGCAGGCTGCCACTGCCATTGAATTCGTCCTGGGTTTTCTGCAGAACTTCACTTCGGGTGGCAATAAGTTCGTTGAGCTGCATGACAGATTATTCCTACCGATGGCTGTTCTGCTTCTACTACCCGGTGCTGTTTTGGCTCAAGTCAAGGCTATTGCAGCTCAGGGATTCTCTGTGTTGGGCGAAGTCTCTCCTTTCGAAGGGCTTACCAGGTCGATCATCGCCATCTTCTTGATTATGTCCTCCGGACTGATTGTCAATTATGGAATTGACATAGCAAATTCTCTGGTGCAGACGGTAGCATCCGGATATAACCAGAACTTCGGATCTAACATGGGATCCGATGCAGCTGCATTGCACGTCAGAGCGCATCCAATCAGACTGCCAGAAGAAGAGTACGGGGTGATACCACCCGATATTGAATGCGTGATGTTCAATTATTTCGGCAGCACTCCGGCAGCCAGCATGGAAGGCTCACTGCTGGCCATCAAGTACGAGGATCCAGCCGCCGGGCTGTACATTGCTCCACCGGACAGAGCGATGGAGACGATACCATTTAAGGTGCCATTTGCCAGAGAAGCATTCAATCAGATCGATTGCGGAATGGCATTTGCCTGGGTTATTCTCTGCACAATCCAGGAGTCATACCTGTACTACTTATACTTCGTTGGTCCAGTAATCGCCGCACTCTGGGTCTATCCATCTCAAATGCTCAGGCAAGCCTTTCCGAACTGGGTGGAAGGCGTAGTATGCCTTTGTTTCTGGAGCTTCTTTTGGGCCACGACAATCTGCCTGATGGCTTGCTTCAGAGGATGCGACGATACCGGCACACTGGTATGCACCGCGCTACTTTCTCTTGCTCTTATTTCGGCGAAATCAGCCTTCGACTTTGTGGGTCTAGCCAAGGAAGCCGGAAGAGACGCCGCGAAGGTTGCCGACAAAGTGGGACAAGCACTGCTTGCAGCGCATCATGCGAAAGCTGCAGCCGGCGGAGGTCCTGGACCCGGTCCCGGGCCAGGCGGTCCTGGTGGTCCCGGCGGAGAACCCGGTCCAAGCGCGTCCGGCGGACCCGGTGAACCCGGTCCTGGCTGCAAGACCTGATAAAAGCTTCTTTCAACCCGTGTTGGTTGAGCAAAACAAATGAAACAGACGGTCAGATAGACAAAGTAGTTGAACCAGACGAATTAGCGAAGCAGGCAAAACAAGCCACACTAGACAAACCGGATAAGTAAAGCAAAACAATCGGATCGACGACCTAAGTGAGGAGCTAAGTGAGGAGGCTAGATAAAAGGTAGATGCCAGTGCGGAGAAAGACTAGCAATGTAATCCGAAGAGGCGGATTTGTAGGGGCAATGCCATGCATCGCCCTGGTAGGATTCGCCGCACTGCTTCTGACACTGGCAACTATATTCGGGCTTGCTTCCGCAGTTCGAGCTTATCATGCTGCGGACGCCGTAGAGAACTACGGAGAGCCGATGGGCAAAGGGATGGGCAATCCTGATGCAGGAAAGACGTTTGGTTCGCTGCAAGGGAAAAATGGCGGCGACCAAGCAAGCTTCATGTACAACAATTACTTACATATGAATGTCGCTACTGGGCGGTTTAATTACGAGTCAGGTGGACCGGACGAAGTCGGTACGGCGCCCGAGTCGAGCACTCCTGGCAACAATGTTTACGGCAGCTTTGGCGGCACGCACTACAAGAACTACGGTAACGATACGTCAGCGCCCATGATTCGGCAGCCGCTGCATCCGCAAGCCGGGCCGGCTCCCAAAGGACACCCACGCGATGCTGTCGATGCCGGACTGCCTCCCTGCTGCCGCGACAAGCTACCATGCTGCAGCAACAACTGGCCGTGTTGCCAGAAAGCTCAATATCATGGATACACTCCCGACGGTAAGCCCAGCAATCTGCCCTACAGCCAGAACATGCAGGGTAAAGACAATGTTCTGCAACAAAACGCTCAGAATCAAAATCAGCCAGTAGAGAACCCCAGTCAACAGAGCAACGCCACCGCCAATCAGAGCAAGACCTCTCAAACCTCACCGGCTAAAACAGAGCCGATGAAAACCAGCCCAGGACAAACCATGTCCGGACTGGGTGGACCTTTGGGCGGCAAAATGGGCAACGTCATGAAGATGAGCGGCAACAACGGCGCAGCGGGCGGAAAGATGCCGCATGGCGCCGGCGCCGCCGGTACCGGATTGTTGAACATGATGAGCCAACTAACCGGCGAGCAAACCCCCGGCAAAGACAAACAACAAAAGAATATCGAAGCGTACATGCAAAAGACAGTCGAAGCGGACAACTGTGCCGGCATCGAGCGCACGAGCGCCGCCATTGCAATCAACTTCGTCGAAGGCTTCATGGAAAACTTCACTACCAACAGTGGCAACCGCTGGAATCAGTTAAGAGACAGCGTTTTCGTGCCGATGGGAATACTGCTCCTGCTGCCGGGAGCAATCTTGTCTCAAATGAAAGCAACTATTTCCCAGGGATTCAGCGTGCTGGGCGAAGCCAATCCATTCGATGGAATTCTCAGATCGATCGTTGCCATTTTCTTAATTCCAGCTACCTATCTCGTCGTCAACTATGGAGTCGACGTAGCCAATGCCATGACGAAAGCCGTCGCTGACGGATATGCCCTTACCGGTGGTGGCAACATGTACGAAAAGGCCAGATCCGGACATGTGCGCGCATTTCCGATTCGGCTGCCCGAGGAGGAGTACGGCGTCATACCGCCCGATATCGAGACGGTGATGTTCAACTACTTCGGTAGCGGACCATTCGCAAAACTGGAAGGAAAGCTGCTCGGCATCAAGTATGAGGACCCAGAAGCCGGTATTTATATAGCCCCTCCGGACCGAGCCTATGAGACTGTGCCATGGGATGTGATCATTTCTCGCCTGGCATACAACGAACTCAACGCCGGCTTGGCGTTCGCCTGGGCGATAATGTGCTGCGTGCAGGAATGCTACCTGTATTACTTATGGTTCGTCGGGCCGGTCGTAGCCGCACTCTGGGTCTATCCCAACAAGATGCTCAGACAAGCGCTGCCGAACTGGGTAGATGGAGTTCTGTCGCTATGCTTCTGGAGCTTTTTCTGGGCAGTCACCATCATGGTGATGGCGCTCCTGAAAGGCACCGATGACACTGGCACCATTATGTTTACGGCCTTGAACACGCTGGCGCTGCTGTCGGTCAAAGCCGGCTTCGATTCAACATCACTGGTAAAAGAAGCAGCCGCCCAGGGCAAGCAGATGGGAGAAAGAGCTGCTGGCATCATGTCAGCCGCTGGCTCCGGCATGAAAAAAGGCGGCGGACCAGGACCGGGACCGGGACCAGGCGGTCCGGGTGGACCTGGTGGCGACAAGGGTGGCGAAGGGGCCAAAGACCAAGGTCCGGGTCCGAGCGCCATGCCGACCGGCACCCAATCGCCGCCTCCAGAAACCAGACCGCCCTCAACGACAGCACCGACGGGCGAATGTCCCGGCGGCACTTGAGGGCCGCGCGCGCAAGGCGAGGGCGCAGGTGGCGCCAAAGGAACAGAGCTAGCAGGAAGTAAGGAGCCAGGGTCGCGCACCCTGCCACCGGAGCTCGCCAACGCAGTCGTTTCGCTCGACTTGATGGCTGGTGTCGGGCTGGGAGGCGACGGAGAAGGATTCTTTGGAACTTCTGAAGAGACGATTCAGGATGTCAACTCATACGAGCAGGAACACAACGCATCCATATCTGAACTTACAAGCGAGTTCGGAATTCAGGCTGTGATTGACGCGAAGGGAATGGATGCAGTTATCGGCGCAGTTGGACTCGAATCGGTTGCAAACGCGCTAGGGATTGAAGCGGTCGCCGCCAGTGGAAGACTGCAAGAGCTCGCCGCAATTTATGGAATGGACGCTGTCATCAACGCCGCTGGGCTACAAGCAGCTGCCGATATGATAGGAGCAGACGGACTGAAAAGCCTGGGATACTCTGCAGACGTATTAGCCAGTCTGGGGCTCGATGCCGCAAGCCTCAAAGGAGCGGGCTTCTCCATCGGCGAACTGAACAGCGCAGGCTTCGGCGTGCAAGAACTCGCAGCCGCCGGATTCTCCGCGCAAGAGCTGAAGAGTCAGGGCTTTGATGCAAATGCACTCCACAGTGCCGGTGTAGACGCTGCAACACTTAAGTCCGCCGGTTTCTCGGTCGCTGAACTAAACAGCGCCGGTTTTGGAGTGTCCGAACTTGCAGCCGTTGGCTTCTCCGCTCAAGAATTGAAGAGCCAGGGCTTCGATGCCAATGCTCTTCATTCCGCCGGTGTAGATGCGGCAACATTGAAAGCTGCCGGATTCTCGATCGGAGAACTTAATAGTGCCGGCTTCGGTGTATCCGAGCTCGCAGCAGTTGGCTTTTCCGCGCAGGAGATGAAGAGTCAAGGGTTTGATGCTGCCGCTCTACACAGTGCAGGCGTTGATGCCGCTACACTTAAGTCCGCCGGATTCTCGGTTGGCGAATTGAACAGCGCCGGTTTCGCAGCATCCGATCTAGCAGCCGCCGGGTTTTCGGCTCAAGAGCTAAAGAGTCAAGGGTATTCAGCTGGAGCGCTTCATGCTGCTGGCGCCGATGCTGCTACTTTAAGAAGCGCTGGATTCTCCGCAGGAGAACTTTCGAGCGCCGGTTTTGGCGCGTCGGACCTGGCGGCTGCAGGATTCTCGACCTCCGAGCTGAAGAGCCAGGGCTTCTCTGCAGCGGCATTGCACAGCCAGGGTGCTAGCGTTTCGGATCTGAAGTCCGCCGGCTATTCGGTTTCCGAGTTGAACGCTGCTGGCTTTACTGCATCTGAGCTAGCTTCAGCCGGATTCTCAGCCGGAGAATTGCAAGGCGCCGGAGTTAACACCGAAACATCGGCAGATCCAACAATCAACGCTATGTTGAACTCTGGAGCTCACAATCTTACAGAGTACAGCGAAATGGTGTCAGCCGGAGCCACTACGATGGCTCAGCTGGATGCCATGCATGCTGCCGGCGCGAATTCCATTGCAGAGCTTAATGCAATTCAAAGCGCAGGCGCGACTTCCGAAGCACAGCTGGATGCTATTCATGCTGCTGGAGCCAATACACTGGCGCAGTTGGATGCGATACATGCAGCTGGCGCAGACTCTCTAGCAGAGCTGACAGCAATTCAAAATGCCGGCGCTGGAACAGAAGGACTGTTGCTATCTATACAAGCTGCGGGCGCTACGAACTTGACTCAATTTATCGCCATGCAGAATGCTGGAGCTACGACGATGGCACAGTTTAACGCCATTCAGAACGCCGGAGTCAGTACACAAGCACAGCTAGATGCAATCAACGCCGCAGGTGCAACCACGCTAGCTCAATTTACGGCAATTCAGAATGCGGGCGCAAATTCACTTGCACAACTGAATGCGATTCAAAATGCCGGTGCGACCCACCAATCTCAACTTGACTCAATTCAAGCGGCGGGAGCGAGCACACAGGCTCAGCTCGATGCAATTCGAAATGCCGGTGCCACAAGTCTTACACAGCTCAATGCCATTCAGTCAGCAGGAGCAACTTCACAGGCACAACTCGATGCGATACAAGCTGCTGGTGCCACCACGCTAGCGCAGTTGAACGCAATTCAAGCTGCTGGCTGCACTACTCTTGCGCAGTTCAATCAGCAGCAGAGTGCAAACGCTAATCCACAACCTAGTGGTCCCGGTCAGGATGTTCAACAAGCGTTGATTTCCAGCCTGACCAATACTGCCGATCCGGCAAATCAACAAGCATTGCTGACGGCATTTACAAGTATTACTGACACAGCCTCACAGCAAGCACTGCTCAATGCATACAATAGCACTACCGATCAACAAGAGCAGCAACAACTATTGACAGCATACAACAGTGCCACCACTGCGGCAGAGAAAGAGGCAATCGTAACATCCTTCCAAAACGCTCATTCTGGCGGAGCCCAGTTAACAGTTCAAGGAACTGTGGTTACACCTGCCGACCAAAATAGCGGTCAGGCCGTTCAAGCAGCTCTTGGAACCGGAGCGCAGGATCCAAAGGGCAAGCAGGGGGCCGATCCGCAGGCCGATGCAACCAGACAGCGACAAATGGCTGAAATGGCCAGAGCAGTTGAACGAATTAGACGGGAAGCGCCGCCTTCCTCACAACCGACATCCAAGCCAGCCTATCAGGGAGCGCCGCCGCCGACCAGCAGGCCGGGCACTGCTTACGCCAGAGATACTGCAGATTCCCAAGCTGATGGTCCGCAATCGCTGCAGGACATGATGAGCAAGACAGCGAAATCGGGTGGACGAAAACCGGGAGAGGAGGATGACACCACACTCCTTGCAACTGGCGATCAAAGCAGATTCAGCAACATTTACAGAGCTCGAGATACAGACGGACAGGAGCACAGTTTCAACTCCCTGCCAGAGCTTCAAGCAGCCGGCTTCACACACTGGGAGAGATTGGACACGTTCGACCAGGACGGCAATAAGATTATGGAGTCGGTACGTATCCCACAAGACGATGGCGGTGCGATACTCCAAACCCGAGCGCTGGCCGGAGCAAAAGATGCAGATGGCCTTGAAATTAGCGGGCAAACTTCAATGGCACGAATCAATAGAGATGGGCACACAAGCTATGCTCAACACTTCGATGCAAATCAATGCTTGATAGTAGTTCTTAACTACTCGATTGGAAAGGACGGAAAAGATCACGTCATAGCCTCAACCGAGTATGACCGCCAGGGCAATGATCACACGCACCGCATAGCTACTTCGACATATGATGCAGATACAGGAGCCGTATTGAGCGAAACGAGCTTCGATGAGAACGGTTCAGTGACCGAGCACTTCGGAACGGATGGGGTCTGGACCGGTGTCACCGAAAATGAGTTAGACAATCAAGGAAGAATTATTGCCACTGTCACCTACGACACCAATGACAACCCGGTTTCCCAGACTGCAAATTACAAATTTGATTCAACCACTGGTCAGCTCATGTCCTACGACAATTTCGACGCTGACGGAAATTTCTTGTCAACGACCAAGCTGTCCTAGACCGATCAGCGCAGC
This sequence comes from Candidatus Obscuribacterales bacterium, assembly GCA_020050835.1. Lineage (GTDB taxonomy): Bacteria > Cyanobacteriota > Vampirovibrionia > Obscuribacterales > Obscuribacteraceae > JAGVKB01. Next base: position 113,912 of record JAGVKB010000053.1, read on the forward strand.
TTACATCGGCTTACCTCTCCTGTGTAAAATGTACCGGAAGATACCTCGACCGCAAGAAACGATGAGGCATTGATGGAACACAAGAAAGGTTGCTCCGGGACTCCGCTGGAAAGCGTATTGACGGAAAGAGATTGGCTGTTCCGCTCGAAGCCGTTCCGGCATGTTACGGCGCAAGAAGTTTTTGTGCCAGATTTCTATTCAAATCTCGAAAGCGCATTTCGGTCAATCATGAGAAAGGGGCTGTCCGAACAGCCGGATAACCATCGCTTCAGCCGCAACATGAGGAAGTATGACGCTTACGGCTATTGCTTCCAGAATGGTGAATGCGGTCCGTTTGAAATTTTCTTCGAGCAGCAGTGGCACGATGTTTTCGTGCGTCTCTTCAACACCACTTCATCGGGAGACTTAGAAGTCTGCCTCCATCATCACTCAATCGGCGGAGCATCCGGCAACGCTCACAATGATTTGAACGATTCCTGGTATCCCGAAAAGAAAGATGGTGCAATAACCGTCGCAACTAACGTTCACATCCATCCGAGCAATCCGCCAAAACCGGGAGAGAATCAGAGATTGGTAATGAGGTCGATTGCAATTCTGTTTTACTTGAACAACCCGGTTTGGCAACGCGGCGATGGCGGAGAAACAGGCTTGTATACATACAGGGACCAACCGATCGATCAACCAGACCGAGCGGTTCCACCCCGCAACAACTCCTTGCTGGCCTTCGAGTGCACGCCCTATTCCTATCACTCCTTCATCTCCAATGTCAGTCAACCGAGAAATTCCCTTATAATGTGGATTCATCGTAATTTCAAAGAGACTTGCGATGCCTGGGGAGAAGAAAACATCATTTGGTGGCATAAATGAGCAACTCTGCCGATGACATGAGAGTTTGCCTGCTGACAGGAGCAGGAGGAGGGCTGGGAACTGCGCTCTGCACTGAGATGGACAGACGCTACCTGATATCGGCAGTCTGCCGCTCCAAACTTCCCAGAGTAGATTCGCAAGAGGTCGTCTTTGTAGACCCTCTTTCTCAGGAGCCAAAGAGGGTTCCCAAAACGTTTGTAATTAAAGCCGACTTCGAAGACGAATCGCAGATAGAAAGAGTAATCGAGCTTACATTGGCTCGCTTCGGCCGGATCGATCTTCTAATAAACAATGCCGGACAGTACATAACCGGGCCGCTGGTGCCCGGGAAGGAATTGTTAGAGGATGCCTCAAGGATGATGGAGATCAATGCTCTTGTGCCATTACGCCTGGCAGTAACCGCAGCAAGAATGTTCTGGAAAGAGCGACGAGCAGAAAATATCAAGTTGAGCCGCAATATCGTCAACGTTTCAAGTACGGCAGGCTTGAAGCTGTATGAAAATCAGGGACAGAGCTTATATGCTGCATCCAAAGCAGCATTGAATACACTTACCGTTCACATGTCGCATGAGTTCTCACGGTTTGGCGTGCGCGTCAATGCAGTTGCTCCTAATTCGTTTCCAGGAATTGTGCCAACTTCACGCGTTGTCGAAGAAATCCTAAAATTGGACGCCGGCTCGATGTCCGGAGAGATAGTTCGAGTCGACGCCGACGCTGCGAAATAACCATCTAAGTGAACCGGCTACACGCACTTATGCTAAAGGCTCGACTCCACAAGAAGCAAGCCTTGATCATTTTTTCAATCCTCGCCCTTATCCTTGGCTCAGCTACGATTTTGGCTTGCCGATCGCTTGATGCCTACCGAAGTTTCTTCGGAATGTATCACGATGACGGCATCTATCTAGTAACTGCCAAGTCGTTGGCTGAGAACCTGGGATACCGAATTATCTCTCTGCCCGGAAGTCCATTTGAAACGAAATATCCGATTGGCTTTCCATTTCTGCTTTCATTAGCCTGGCGCCTGTTTCCCAACTTCCCTCAAAACCTGAACGTGCTTCTGCCACTGCAGGTAGTGACAAGTTTCGCCGCAGTAGTTGTCGCCGTCTGTTATCTGGTAAAAACCGGCAAGGTCACTATTGCACTTGCGGCGGTTATCCTGCCTGCTTGCCTATTTAACTATCACTTCCTAGATTTCGCGCCAATGATAATGAGCGATATGCCGTTCGCTCTCTTTTCATTTCTCGCGCTATGGGCAACCGAAAGATTTTCGGCATCCAAGAACAAATCTCCATCTGCCCCGATCGCTTTGGGACTCCTGCTCGCAAGCTGCGCAACCTTGCGCCTGCAGGGGATAGTCGTCATCCTGAGCAGCATTGTGTTCCTGGTTATTCGCAGGAAGCTGGCTGCCGCAGCCACAATCCTGGGCATCGCGACAGTTTCATTGGCGCCACAGCTCATCTGGCAAGCCGAAGCCAGAGCGGAGATTGCACCCTATCTATCGTTTTACACCAATTATGTCGCTCACGCCTACAGCACGCTGCCAGACCTTCGCCTGCTTGTAAGAGAGGCCCAATCATGCTTTTACTGGTCGGTACTAATGCAAGTCAACACTTACCTGCCATTTTTGCAGAACATCGAGTATGAGAGCCTATCGCCGAAGCAACTCGAGCTAATCTATCGAGTAATCTATCCGCTCCTCATACTGCCGCTATTGATCGGTCTTGTGGTCGGAGTCCGTCGCGGCTCGCTGCCGGCAATATACCTGCTACTCCATGCCATCTCATTGACAGTCTGGCCAGTCCGCCTGGAGTGGCGCCATATATTCACAGTGCTGCCGCTTAGTTACTTTCTGTTTTTCCTCGGAAGCAGAGCAATCGCCAAACGCCTCAAACGGGCTGCACGCGCCCGCCGCTCCCTGTTTCAGAATTTATGCGCGGCGCTTTCATTGGGATTTTCTGCTTACTTAATAGCAGGAGCGACCGGCGAGTCACTGCAATATGTCGGTGAGTATCAGCATCTAGTCGTGTCGCCAACTGTTGTAATTAACCTCTCGGTGATGGCACATGACAGCAGTCAGACCTTTAGCTGGATTCGATCAAACACGCCGGAGCAAGCGGTCTTCATCTCTAACAACGATCCCAGCTTTTTCTTGTATACCAGTAGAAAGGCGCTGTTACCCTCCCCTCTGGAGATCTGGCGTTTCGTCAAGATGCGCCTGGTGGATGCTCAATCATTGCTTTCAGCGATCCAATTCGGCAAAGCAGATTATGTGCTGGCAGAGCCGACCTTCCGAGGATCAGGTATGAGCATGGACCAAACCGACCAGGCGGTCGAATCGCTTAGAAAGCGATTTCCCGGCGCTGTTAAAACTGTCTTCAAATCATCCAACGGACTGATGCGAATCTACGAAATTAAACGAGAATTGCTGCCAAAATAGCCCGAAAGCTTCGCTGACAATTAGATTTATGAGATGATAAACACTCATTGAACGCGCAGGGTCCGGAGGCGGGAAGTCTTACTATGAAAGCATTTATCACCGGGGGAGCCGGCTTTATTGGTGGTTGCATGGCGGAGCGGCTGCTGCTTGGACCGACCAATTCAGTCACGATATTTGACAACTTTTCTTCCTCGGAAACCGGCAACATCCAACATTTGAGAGCAGATAACCGCCTCAAAATTGTGCGCGGCGATCTGATGGACTCGCCGTTGTTGTCTGACTCAATGAAAGGTCATGACATCGTTTATCACTTCGCATCCAACCCCGATATAGCCAAAGGCGCACAGGATACCAACCTGGATCTCAATCAGAGTGTGATTGGAACTCACAGGGTGCTCGAGGCGATTAGGCAGTGTGATGTAAAGAAATTGGTCTTTCTGTCTGGCTCGGGAGTTTATGGCGATACGGCCGGCGTGCCAACAGCCGAAGACTATGCACCTTTGCTACCGGTGTCGATGTACGGGGCCGGTAAATTGGGAGCGGAGGCGCTGATTGCAGCCTTTTCTCATATGTTCGGAATTACAAGCTACATATTCCGTCCCTGCAATGTCGTGGGTGAGGGTCAGACCCACGGAGTTGCCTTCGACTTCATTCGAAAATTGAGACAAGATCAAAAGACTCTGCAAATTCTGGGAGACGGCAAACAGAGCAAGCCCTACCTGCACGTGGAAGACCTGCTTAACGCCATCTTTTTTGTAATGGCGATGGTCGAAGATCAAATCAATGTGTACAACGTGTCTACTGAAGACGCAGTCGATGTTAACTGGATCGCCCGTGTAGTGATCGAGTCGATGCAACTCCTGGGTGTTGAAATCAGCTACACCGGAGGAGAACGAGGATGGCCGGGAGATGTTCCGACTTTACGGTTGGACACCAGTAAAATCAGAAAGTTTGGCTGGACTCCACGTTATAGCTCGCAGGAAGCATTGCTCTTATCCATTCGGCAGATACTCGGACGCAAGCATCATAACGAGGCTGCGCAGGAGGCGCGTTGATTATATCTCGTGCACCGTTTCGAATCTCTCTCGGCGGCGGCGGCACCGACTTGCCTTCTTACTATTCTCGCAACGGTGGCTTCTTGATCGCCGCCAGCATTGACAAGTATGTCTATCTCTCTGTCAATCGCCGGTTCTACGATTCCATTCGCCTCTCGTATTCGAAAACAGAGATTGTCGATTCCGTAGCCGAGATACAACATGATATTTTCAGAGAAACCTTCAAGTTCTTGGGTATCGAGCACGGAATTGAAGCGGTGTCAGTCGCCGATATGCCGGCGAACTCCGGACTAGGCAGTTCGAGCTGCTTTACGGTTGCACTCTTGAATGCGCTGCATGCACACAAGCGCGAGTACGTCACACCGGCGCAATTAGCCGAAGAAGCCTGCCGGATTGAACTTGAACTGCTGAAGCAGCCGATCGGGAAACAAGATCAGTACATCACCGCCTATGGTGGCATTAACTGCTTGACTTTTGATCCAGCCGGAAAGGTGACGGTCGAGCCGCTCAGGCTGCCGGCAGACCTGACGGCGGACTTGAAGTACCGGCTGGTAATGTTTTACAGCGGCAAGGAGCGCAGCGCCAGCGAGGTACTTAAAGAACAGGACAGCAAGATGCGCAAGCTAGACAAGAGCACCGAATCAGCGCTCAATCGAATCAAGGAGATCGGGCTAGAATCGAAGATTCAGCTGGAGCGCGGGCGCATAGACGCGCTCGGAGAATTGATGGATGCCCACTGGCAAGTAAAGAAAACGCTCTCATCCTGCGTCACTAACGACTTCATCGACAAGTGCTATGAGACCGCCAGAGGAAACGGGGCATTGGGCGGCAAAGTGATGGGCGCCGGTGGCGGTGGATTCTTTCTCTTTTATGTAGACCCAAGTAAGAAATCCGGACTGCTCGACGCAATGTCCAAGCTTGGACTCAAGCATGTAATGTACGATTTTGAATTCCAGGGCGCAAAGATAATTTTCAACGTGGGCTCATGAGTACGAGAGAACCCGCATATTCTACCGACGGTCGAACCGAACATCTCGTTGATGTAAAAGGCCGCTGGCTCGAGACATCCGGCGGAATTTTATATGTGGTATCAGAAAGAGTCCAGTTTGATGATGACCTTTCACATTGGCGGCTGGCATTTCAGAGACTGCTGGAGATCAACGAGAACAAGGCGCGTAGCCTGATCGAAACAGCCGTCGACAGGTCGATCAAGGAGTTTGGTGCACTACCGAGCGAGCTTCCGCCCGAAGCGAGAGTGAAGCCGCTGACGCTTGCTTCCGCTCAAATCCTTGGACTCTCAGCTGACCAGCACCGGCTGCCGGAAAGTCTTTCCAACAGCGGCACAACCTTCGACGGCTCACCGGCCGATCACGTCTTTGCAGGCACTATCAGCGGAAATCGCCAGCGTATGGTGATCGGCAACAGGTTGGCTGAATACGCCTGGCAGATCGAAACAGACAAGTGTAAGCCGGTCGCCGCATCGTCAGTTGCCTATGACCGGTCCTATTACGAGTCACCCAGGCACGCGCACTGCGGCATGAGAGACTACATCCATCATGACGACTGGCGGCTGGAAAAGTCCAGACGCCTGATGCGGATCGTGACAGCAGCAACGAAGCCGGAGTTCGAAGAGCGGCAGATTAAATCCATCCGCGCGCTCGATGTGGGATCAGCCACCGGATATTATCGAAAGGCGATGGAAGAGCTCGGTTATGTTCACTACGGTATCGACCTTTCCCGGGAGGCAATTGCTGTTTGCAAGGAGACGTTTGGTTATGAAACCTGGCATGGCAGTGTAATAGATCTGGCTCGATTTGTTGATGCCGGCAACGAACGATTCAATCTCATTACACTGTGGGACACAATCGAGCATTTCGACGATCCCGGACAGGTAATCCGCATCCTCAAGGAGTTTCTCAGCGACGAAGGCATGCTAGTAGTGAGAACTCCCAGTCTTACCGCTCTTGAAGCGGAGATACTGAAAGACATGTACTACTCTTTCAAGCTAGACCACGTGCGCTACTTTTCGCCAAAATCACTGACGGCATTGATGAGGTTGAATGGATTGCAGCCGATCTACATTGAGACTACTTCGCATCTGTTCAAAGGACTGCTCGGCGCAAACTACCTTTATCAAGTCGGACAAGAGCTTCGCGGCGCTGACATCGTAGCGATTTATAAAGCCGCTGGGTGAGGTATTATGTTGCCCTGTAGCTATCAAGCAAGGATTCACTTATGACTCTTGATGACTGCCAACTGGTTATTCTCGCCGGCGGGCTCGGCACAAGGCTGGGAGCGGCAACCGCCAACACTGCCAAGTCAATGGTAGAGGTTGGAGGCAAACCGTTTCTGCAGCACCAGATTGAGCTAGTGAAGTCGCGGGGTATAAAGCAAGTCCTCTTGCTGACCGGTCACCTGGGAGAACAGATCGAAGGTCATTTTGGTGACGGCTCAAAATTTGGCATCGACTTGAAGTACAGCCGCGAGACAGAGCCGCTCGGCACAGCCGGCGCATTGAAGTTGGCAGAGCCGCTACTTCAGAGACGCTTTCTCATGATGTACGGCGACGCTTATCTCACGCTTGATTATGGGCTGCTCTGGGACCGCCAATCACGGTCGGTAAGGCAGGCTGTGATGGTGATTTACAAGAACGAAAATCGCTGGGGACGCAGCAACGTAGTATACGATTTACCGGTGGTGGCATGCTTCGATCCCACCGCCCAATCACTGCCTTCCGATCACGCCTCCAGGCTGAAGCCTCATCAACGCTTCGAGTATATCGATTACGGCATTACGGCGATCAAGAAAGAGCTAATCGAAGCGCTACCGGCTGGCACAAAAGGGTCGATGAACGAAGTCTTCGCCGGGCTAGCCGCCAAGCGGCAGCTCGACGGACTGGAAGTGAAGGAGCGCTTCTATGAAATCGGTTCGCCGGAAGGACTCGAAGCGTTCAAGGCGTATTTGAAAGAGTCCTCTCAATAAGCTCCCAGTTACTCCACAACCAGCGTGCGGACAACAGGCCGATGGGAGAGATGAACAACCACAGCCATGTTTAGTAAATCGCCGAACCTGTCGGTTGTGATGAAGTCGACGGACCGGGGCGCAAGGTAATCAGAGCAATGTCCAGTAAATCGCCCAACCTGTCGGTTGTGATGGTAACTCTCAACGAGGAGAGAGCGATCGCCAAGGTGATATCAGACATCAAGATTGTGGCGCCAGATGCTGAGATATTGGTAGTAGACAGCAGCTCCGACAAAACCGCAGAGATTGCCGAGAGCCTGGGAGCGCGCATAGTGAAGCAGTTACCGCCCAGAGGCTACGGGCCGGCTCTGGATGCCGCTCTCAGCGGCGCGTCCGGTCAGATTGTGATTACCATCGATTGTGATGACACTTACCCGACGGAATCGATTGCGGCATTAGTCAGCAAATTGAACGAAGGATTCGATCTCGTCTCGGCATCACGGCTTGGTCATAGACCGGCCGCCATGCCGTTTAAGAACTATCTAGCCAATCGACTCTTTGCGGCCCTGGCCTGGCTGCTTTGCGGCGTCCGAACGACCGATGTCCACACCGGCATGCGGGCATACAGGAGGGAGTTGCTCGAGGCCTTTCCCTACGATCCAAATGGCATGGCTTTGCCGGTCGAACTCCTGGTGGGACCAGTCCAGGCAGGCTATCGGCACGCCGAGATCTTTATCGACTACCGGCCGCGGATTGGAGAATCGACGCTCAAACCCTGGCCGGGTACGGTCTGGACTTTGAGAAGGCTATGGAAATGGCGCAGGTTCATGCGCTAGCAGCCTGCCGGAAGCTGGAGTTACACTAGCGCACCTTGTGTATAATTCGGATTGGCTCATCTCCCACAATCATTCATGACAAGCAACGATCGCAATTACATCGAAGGCTTTTTCTCCGATCTCAAAGATGTGATCGAGGAAGTGTCGATAGCAGATATAGAGCAAGTAATCCAAGTTCTCTTTGACGCCTGGCAACGAGGTTCCACTGTCTTTCTAATCGGCAACGGCGGGTCGGCAGGAACAGCGAGTCATTTCGCCGCAGATCTCTGCAAGTGCACTGTCACCGCCGGCAAGCTACGACTTAAGGCAAGCAGTCTCACTGATAACATCGCACTATTCAGCGCAATTACAAACGATAACGGCTGGGAGAACGTCTTTACCGAACAACTGATGAATTTTTTCAAGCCGAAAGATGTTCTGATTGCATTGAGCGTCCACGGTGGCAGCGGCTCCGATCAAGCCGGTCCCTGGTCTCAAAATCTGTTGAAAGCAATCAAGTTCGCAAATGACAATGACGGAGTAACAGTCGGACTAAGCGGATTCGACGGCGGCGCTCTCAAGCAGGCAGCTGACTACTCTATAGTCGTACCAATTAATTCAACGGCGCACGTGGAATCATTTCACGTAGTTCTCCATCATCTAATTGCGTTTCGACTGGCAGAAAAGATTAAAGCTGCCGAGGCCATTTGAAGTTTCACATCGTTTCCACAAATTTCTAATACCATTGCTTGCACAGAACAGAACGGGGCGATGGTTACGGCCCATTACTCCGGTCAACCCCTACGGTAATTCTACGGTACGTGTGGCGCCGACTCCCCTGGAGTCGGCGTTAACCTTTGTGGATACGAACACTCGCTTCGAGAACTGTCCGAAGTATTGAAGAGATCCGCATAGCAGAGGCGTGCTTGTAGTATTGCGAAGTAAGTTGCTCGTCCGCGGTCCGGCTACATCGAGACAAATGAACAAAAGAGACCATCGCTCATTCATTGCTAAGCATGCATAAGGCAAAGCTGTAAGATAGTATTGAACTCTCGACATCGACGCAACGTCTATATTTGTAAGGAACCGACTGGGAGGAGATGCGTATGAGCGATATAGACAAAATTCTCGACTCTGTCCGATCCATAACTATTACGCTCAAAGAAGGCTTCAGTTCGCTTTCTTCGGAAATTCAAGGGACAAATCGACGGCTGGATGATACCAATCAGCGCCTGGATGATACCAATCAGCGCCTGGATAATACCAATCAGCGCCTGGATAATACCAATCAGCGCTTAGATAACGCTATTCTGGAGTTGCAAACGTTTAGACATGAAACGAATGAACGCTTGGACACAACCAACCAGAGGCTTGATGAGACTAATTTAGAGCTGCGAACATTCAAGCGTGAAACCGACGAGCACTTAAGTGGAATCGGCACTTATCTCAAATCCATCAATGGGACTGTGCTCGAGCACAACATTAGAATTTACAACCTGGAGAAGCGCGTCTCTAAGCTGGAAGGCGCAGAGGGAGCTGCATAGCTGATAAACCACTGCAGGCAGTCGAGTAGTCAATCAGTCCAGGAATCAGACAGACTCTGTTTTTTTTAAAACCACTATCATGTTCGATGTCTCTCCAGTTGCCAGTCTAATTAACACATCGACTCCGCAGAAAAGGCAGATCCGGAGGAAGTTGGCGAGCGTATCACGCTGAAAGTCAACCGGAGGAAACAACTTGTCGGCCAACCACCTAAGCTTCGGATTGCTTGAAAGAATCATCGAGTGGAAGGTCCAGAACCAAAAGATTGCATTTGGATAGAAATCGAGATGGGCTAGGTCAAAGCCGGTCAACTCAGCCAACTTTGTTATAGACTTCCGCTCGAAAAAGTACCAGTGGCGGGGGAAATGATAAGCTCCCCAGTGATGGTGGCGAAAGACTTTCGCATCGAGAGAACCGATGTTGGGTGTTTCGAACCAAAAGATCCCGCCGGGACGTAGAATTCGATGTACACAATCGACAAACTCCTTAGGATCTGCAACGTGCTCAATCACGTGACTGGCTATAACCAGATCGAAGTAATTCTCCGGCAAGGCGACGTCTTCAAATCGTCCGGCATACGTCTTGTGTCCTTCCGAGGCAGCCTTCGCCACAGCCTCTAAATTGAAGTCAACCCCATGCGTCTCGACATTTACGCCATCGACTTCGCGGTAGAGGTTTAGAGTGTGCCCGTCTCCACAGCCGATATCAAGCACAGTGACCGGATCGTGTTTTGGAGCGAAGTCGAGACCCTGACGAATCTTGGCTCGAAATCCGTTGTAGCGAATTCGATGCAGCAAAGAGTTTGGATTAGCCTGCTCTTTCAGCTGTTGCTGCCCATAAGAGTAATAATTCGGAGGATAAATCGTCGCAAGTTCTGAGACATCCGGACGCGGATTTAAATAGCACAGCCCGCAATCGACGCAACGAACGACGGTGAATTCGTCATCTGTGGTGTTGTCGTATTCATGCTCTCGACCGGTAGTAACAAACTCCTGGACAGTCGAATTACAACAGTTGCAAATTTGGGCAGGTACAGTCTTGATCGATGACTTCATGGCACTAATAATACAGTCCCGTGAAGACCACTGAACCATGACGAGAGATATCTTGTAACCAGAATTGGAGGGAATGTGAGGGACTCGAACCCCCAAGTAACGACTTCGGCCGCCACTTCGACGGTTTTGCAGACCGTGCGCCACAACCAGTGACGAAACATCCCCGCATTGCTGCTTCCACTGCAAGTGGTCGAGGCTGCACGTCAGTTTGACCGGTACTGATATCAGCTAAGCAGGATGATCGGATTTCGGTGGTTGACCGAGCAACTCTCGGTCTGGCATAGTCTTCAGCTAGAAGGCAGCCATCTGTTTATGCGCAATTCCGATCACCCCCTTCAATTCTCACTAACAAGCAAACTACTGCTTCAAATTTAACGCCTTGAGGGCGCTTTTGCATAGCCGAATTAATCTTTGCCAGATGCGGACCCACCCAATTGAAAGAAAGAGCGTCGTCTCCGGCGCTACAGATCGACCACCACCGAACCAGCCGTTCTAGAAATCTGGCGCCAGTAGTCAGAAAGAAACTTGCCGTAGCTCTCCCGCAATCCGTACTGGCTACGGTAAAACTTGTCCTTCTGCATGAGCTTGTGCAGCTCTGGCAGGTAGTAGTGCGGAACCGATGGGAACATGTGATGCTCACCGTGATAATTGAAATCGAAGGATGCAAGAAAAAGCCGGTCCAGCAGGCTGACATGCAGAACGGTGCAAAGCCGCTCCCTGGCCCCGCCTTCTTCGTCAGTCACTAACTTGGCGTGATCGACAAAACCACGCAGGAAGCCAAGGAAAGTACCAAGCGTAAAGATTGGACCGAGCCAAAGGGCGAAATATAACCACCACTGACCAGACACCAACCACAAGATGGAAAAGATTACAGCCTGCACCGGCACAAGATTGAGTATCTCTGGATGCCCTCGCCGGCTGACGACAACCGCGCTCGCGCCGCTGGAAGCTGGCGCCTTACCGAGTGGACGAAGAAATCCATTGACGACGATGGATGTCCAAAGTTGTCCGCCAAAGACCAAGCGAGCAAAGTGCAGAACAAACTGGCGGGGTGTGCTTTTGTCATCTTCCCAGTGAAATCCCCGGTCAGGATCCTCTGAGGTATTGAGCAGTTTATGATGGGCCATGTGCACAGCTCGGGACGATCCAAAGATCGATCCCATCGGATAGGCACACAACCAGGCGCCGATCAGATCGTTCCACTTCTTATTTGGCAAGAAAGCCGAATGTTGCGCCTCATGACCGAGCGCCAGTGCCGCTCCCATTCTTGAAGTCACTACCAAAAAGGCAAAGGCGAATGTAAAAGGGTTTGGCCAGGCAGCATAGACAGCAACGCCCAAAGCGAGCATGCCCCACGACCAGAAGATAAGATCGACTAACGCTCTGCCGACCTTAGGCTTCGCCTTTCGAACGAAGTCTTGAACAGCATCCGAACTAGAATTCGGTTCAGCAACGTTTAGCATAGCCGGGCGCCAGAATTCCCTTACTTAAAGTGGCAAAAGGGTGGTCAATTGGTACTTGCAGACAATAGTAAGTTTAGCTTATTAATCATCAAGCGGTAACCCCGGCAGCCCAGCGAGTTCTGGAGCCAGACAGATAAAAGAGAGATCTGTGTTAACTTAATGTTGTTGTGGTGTTCCTCTCCTCCCGGGCCAAGCCAGGAAAGTCAGTTGAAGAGGTGGTTAGTATTGCGACCGTAGGCTGTTAAGGTCTGTCTATGCAAGTGATGGTTCTGGAGAGTCCGGGAGCCGGATTAGTTAAACGGGAGCGCCCGATCCCCGAACCGGGACAGGGCGAAGTTCTTTTAAAGGTTAAGGCATGCGGAGTCTGCCGGACCGATCTCCACGTCGTAGACGGAGAGCTGCCAAAAACGCCTCACCCGATCGTGCCCGGTCACGAAATAGTAGGCATCGTTAGAAAATTGGGAACTGCTGTGCGTAGTCTGACAGTCGGACAAAAGGTAGGCGTTCCCTGGCTGAGCAGCACTTGCGGTGACTGCACTTTCTGCTTGGACGGGCAAGAGAATTTATGCGATTCGGCGATATTCACTGGCTATCTGCGCGATGGCGGGTATGGTGAGTACGTCCTGGCGGACGCATCATTTTGTATTCGGCTGCCTGACTCTTGCGACGAGGTAGAGACAGCACCGCTCCTCTGTGCAGGATTAATTGGCTGGCGCGCCCTGAAGTTTGCAGGCAACGCCAGAGTGCTCGGACTTTACGGATTCGGCGCAGCAGCCCATATTGTGATTCAGCTGGCACGGCACCAGGGACGCCGAGTCTTCGCATTCACGAAACCAGGCGATCGAGACGGTCAAACCTTCGCGAGATCGCTGGGAGCAGAGTGGGCAGGCGGCTCCGATCAGATGCCACCAGAACTGCTGGACTCCGCCATCATCTTCGCACCGGTCGGCTCACTGGTTCCGACCGCGCTGGCCGCGACAAGAAAGGGTGGAAGAGTCGTATGCGCCGGAATTCATATGAGCGATATCCCGTCATTTCCATACGAAATACTTTGGGGAGAAAGATCCATCGTATCAGTCGCAAATCTGACGCGCCATGACGCCCAAGAGTTCTTCGCACTGCTCCCTTCTGTTGCAATTGAGACAACAGTAAAACGCTATGCGCTCGAAGATGCAAATAGTGCACTCGACGATCTTCGCAGCGGTCGCATCAAAGGAGCAGCGGTATTAGTTACGCCCGGCTAGTTTTGCTCGACTGTGGTGGCAACCCTACGCTTAACCGATACGTCGAGTTATTTTCCGACGTCCAAAGCAATCCCCCTCGTGCGACAATCATGCACGAGAGCATCAAGGAAGATTTCTCCAAACGCAAGTAATTTTGAATCACCGATACCGTAAATCTTACGCATCCGCTCCAATTTCGACGGTCTTACACGGGCCAACTCTCGCAGCGTCGCGTCGGTGAAAATGACATATGGTGGCACGTGTCTTTCTTCGGCGAGCGTTCTGCGCAGCTGACGAAGCGTATCGAAAAGCTCTCTGTCTACACCTTCCCAGGATGTCGCATCGGCCTTCGATCGCTTTACCTGCTCGTCTTTGCCATGCTTCACCGGTTGCAGCAAGCGCACCAGACGTTGCTTGCGCATAACTTCCCACGAGCCTTGATTGAGCCGAAGAATCGGAATGTTGCGTCCAAGCTCGCCGATGTTTTCCTGAATCAGTACATCCTGGCTAATCAGTTGATAAACCCAGTCTCGAATATTCTCGGCGCTATGATCGCGCAGCAGACCGTAAGTGCTGAGCTTATCGTGTCCCCTGAGTCGGATATTCTCGGTATTCTCTCCGCGCAGAATAGACACGCAATGTCCGATGCCATAGTGCTCCTTTACCCGCGCCACGCAGGACAAGATCATCTGCGCGATTTCAATTGAGTTCTCGACAGCAATGGTGTCTCCGAAGCAGATATCGCAGGCAGAGCAGCTTTCCGACTGATAAGCTTGACCGAAGTAACGGACCAAAAGCTTATGCCTGCAAGCTGCACCCCGGCAATAGTTGTCCATCTCCTTGAGGTGTTGCATTGAGTGGGCAACGAATGAAGGATCGACTTCAGGCTCGGCTCCGGACTTTTCAATGATCGACTTCCAGGTAAAGAAGTCAGCGCCGCCGTGAAGCAGCACGCACTCGGCTTCCAGTCCGTCCCGGCCGGCACGGCCGGTCTCTTGCTGATAGTGCTCCAGCGACTTCGGCATCGCGGCATGCAGCACATATCTGACATTTGATCGATCGATGCCCATTCCAAAGGCCACAGTGGCCACTACGACATCACATTCTTCTGCTGTAAACGCATCTTGAGTCGCACAGCGCTGCTCCGGACCCAATCCGGCGTGATAAGGCATCGCCTTCACACCCTTCTTAACCAATTGAGCGGTAATCTCGTCGACATCTGCCCGGCGCAGGCAATAGACAATTCCACCTTCTCCGCGATGCCGGTCGATAATGTCCATAACCTGCTTTATCATTGTGCCGCGGCGCGAAACAACTCGATAAGTTAGATTCGGACGGTCGAAATCTCCAACCAATATCTCGGGTCGCACTAATCCTAATTGCTCGACGATATCCCGCCGAACCGGCTCGGTGGCTGTGGCCGTGTAGGCATGCATGGATGCGCGGGGAAAGGACTCGCGCAACTTGGCAAGCTGCCTGTACTCGGGACGAAAATCATGACCCCACTGACTGATGCAGTGCGCTTCATCAATCGCAAAAGTTCTTACATCAATCTGCCTCAGCAGATCACAAAGATCAGTCTGAATCAGCCGCTCAGGAGATACAAACAATAGGCGAATCACGCCACTGCGGATATCGCGAACATATTCATGCCGCTCGGCGGAGGTTTGAGAGCTGTCCAGCTGAATCGCGTTGATTCCGCAAGACTTAAGTCCGTCGACCTGATCTTTCATAAGCGAAATCAGCGGCGAGATGACGACTGTGGTATCACCGCGCAGAGCAGCCGGAGCCTGGTAGCAAAGTGATTTTCCACCACCGGTAGGCAGTACCACCAGTGAGTCGCGACCTTCCAGCACAGCCTGCATGGCCGGCTCCTGTAAAGGTCTCAAAGTATCGATGCCCCAATAACGGGCGATCAGCTCCTTGAGTTCAGAAAGCTGTTTGAAAGTGGTGGAAGCCATAGCAGTTCTCTCCGAGCTGAGTATACATTCACAGGAACTGGGTAATCCAGTATAGGAATTAACCTCATGCAATTTACTGAGGAATTCAACAGTAAATGATTGAACTCCAGGCTAGCGCTTCTGAAGTTTGCGATCGCAGGCAGCGGGGTATCTTATCAGCACTGGCAATAAGCTGGTTGCGGATCGCGCAGCTTCAAGGGGAAGATTCGATGGAAAGGCGAGCTTTCGGTAAGACCGGCATGACGGTGAGCGCTCTAGGTTTTGGAGGAGCCGAGATAGGATTTCGAGGAGTGGCCCAGGACAAAGTAGATAAGCTGCTGGGCAGCGCTCTCGAGTCAGGGCTCAATGTCATCGACACCGCCGAATGTTACGCAAACAGCGAAGAGCTGATCGGCAAGGCGGTCTCCAATCGCAGGCAGGAGTTCTACTTACTCACGAAAGTCGGACACGCAGGCTCCTGGGGTATAGATGACTGGAGCAAGAGCGGCATTGAGAAGTCGATTGACAGAAGCCTGAAGCGATTGAAGACTGATTACGTGGATCTCGTTCAATTGCACAGCTGCGACGAGGAGATGCTACGCAAAGGAGAGGTCGTGGAAGCGCTGGTCAAAGCACGCGCGGCCGGCAAGACTCGCCACATCGGTTACAGCGGAGACGGAATGACAGCACTTTATGCAGTCAACATGGATGTGTTTGATACGCTGCAAACATCAGTTAGCATCGCGGATCAGCAGTCGATTGAGCTCACTGTTCCGGAAGCCGAAAGAAGAGGGATGGGAGTAATAGTCAAACGTCCCATAGCCAATGCCGCCTGGCGATTGGGGAGCAAACCGGTTGACGAGTACAGCAAGCCATACTTCGAACGATTGAAAGAATTGAAATACGATTTCATCAACGGCGACATGCAGTCTTCCATCGAAGTAGCGCTTCGATTTACGCTTACCGTGCCGGGAGTCCATACGGCAATTGTCGGTACGACTCAGCCAGGACGATGGCAAGAGAATGCGACACTTTTAGCGAAAGGACCTCTGCCTCCCGCTCAATTCGAAGCGATCAGGCTACGCTGGAAAGCAGTGTCCTCAGCTGATTGGGTCGGTCAAATCTAGTAAACCACCGGCTTGATCGACCCTGTAATATTCTCATATATGGACTCGGCAGCCTGCTCGCCGCTTTGTATGCAATCCGGAATTCCGACGCCGCGATAAGCACTGCCAGCCACATAGAGACCGGGCAAAGAACTGAGGCGAGATGCAATTTTTTCCACCAGATCAAGATGCTCGACTTGATATTGCGGCATTGATCGCGGCCACCTTGATACGAGTGTGAAAATCGGCTCAGCAGAAACGCCGAGGTAGCGCCGGAGATCCCTGCGCGATAATCTCAATAGCTCATCATCGTCGAGCGCACATACATGCGGGTTAAGCGCACCACCGATAAATGCTCGCAGAAGAACCTTGCCATAAGGAGCACGCCCGGCGAATTTCACACTGCTGAAACTGCATGCAATCAAAGAAGATGACTCGACTGCCGGAACAACGAAGCCGAATCCGTCCAAGCGATGGGCAATGTCATCTCGGTTGTACATCAGATTGATGACAGCCGAAGATGCTGACTCGACTCTTGCAAGCTCTGACGCAAGGGCAGCATCTGCGCCGGAAACGAGACCAGCTCCCACCTTGGCGGAGGTAGCTAGAACAACGACGTCGGCAGAAAGTCTTTCGCCTGACTCTAGTACAACGTCCCATTCCGATCCGCGCGAACCAGGCACCACCTGCAATACCGCACTGTTCAATCTCATAGCGGTCGACGGCAGTTTTGCGACTATTGCATCGACAAGAACTTGCATGCCATCGTCCAAACTGACGAATGAGCCGTACCTTGCACCACTTTCCTTTCGGCTTACCGAATTCTCGCTCTGCTCGGACATCAGCCCTTTAATGACGCTGCCGTACTTTGCCTCCAGCTCAAGAAATCTTGGCATAGTCGCTCTCAAGCTGAGTTTTGCGGGATCTGCGGTGTATACACCGCCAAGCAGCGGCTGAGCAATTCGCTCGAGCGCTTCCTGTCCGAGACGTCTCTGCACGAAATCAGCCAGGCTTTCATCTCCTGAGTTGTCGCGTCTCGGCAAAAACAGATCCATCGCCATGCGAATCTTACCAATCGGGCTGAACAATGGAGACATAACAAAAGGCCACCACCGCCCGGGAGCCATCATCATAAACCCTTCCGGCACCGGATGAAGTTTGCCGCGAAATGCAATGAAAGCTCTTCGAAACTTCTCGTTTGTACTTACTACCCTGTCTGTAATCCCGAGGCGGTGGCAAAGATTTACTCCGGCCGGCTTTTGGGTAATGAATGAGTCGGGTCCACATTCCAAGATACATTCATGTTCTCGTATTGTCTGAATCACACCGCCCAGCCTATTCCCAGACTCAACGAGAAGGACTGACGGTCGCGAACTTTCAGGTTGCGAGCCGAAAAGCTCTTGCAAACGGTAGGCGCAAGCGAGTCCGGCGATGCCACCACCTATGATGACTATTTTTCCTGGTTGAGGACTGGAAGCCGACACTGGGACCTCTCCTAGCTTCCTAATGCGGGCTTACACGAGCTTTCAATAACTCGGCCAACATCTCAATAAACTTCGGATGGCAACCAACTGTCTCTGCGCGCAGCATGTTAACACCATTTTCAGCGGCGAACTCGGCGGCCTGAACATCCAAGTCGAATAGAACTTCCACATGATCGCAGACAAAACCGACAGGCATGACCACGACATTTCTTACACCGTTTTGTTTGGCTTCAAAAATTGCGTCACGTATGTCCGGTTCAAGCCAAGGTTGATGTGGGCTGCCGCTGCGACTCTGGTAAGCTACCTTCCAGTTGCTTTCGCCCAATTTGTCACAAACCAGCTGAGCGCTTTCAGTTATCTGGCGAGCATATCCAGAGGCGTCCGACATGTAGGTAGGCACGCTATGGGCCGTAAAGATCAGCTGCGTAGAGCTGCGCTCGGGCAAGGCTAGCAGATTGAGCTTCTCAGAACACCGGTCAGCTACGGCCTCTATGAACAGCGGATTGGAATGCCAGGACGGTGCAAACTCAATTCGCAAAAATGAGTCGTTGACTTCGGCAAGCGCCTCCTCCACCGCCCTGACATATCGTTCGAAGCTGGCTTCGGTACGATGAGGAGCCATCACGATTGCCACTGCATACGACACCTTATCGTTGACTAATTTCTTGATGGCATCACTGATGTAGGGCGCCCAATACAGAAAGCCTGGTTCGACGGGCATCTGGCATCCACGCTCGGTTAGAGCACCCTCCAACTGCCGAGCCTGCCGTTCGGTCAGCTCCTTAAATGGCGACTTTCCGCCAATCAATCTGTACTGGTTGATGACAGCTTCGATCCGTTCTTGAGACACGCTGCGACCGCGCGTCACATTGAGGATGAAAGGTCTGACCTCATCAAAGGAAGTCGGACCTCCAAATCCCAACATCAAGACCGCTTCCTTCCCCTGACTCATCTCAGCGCCTTCCCAATTCGTGAACCAATTCAACCAGGTACTTGACGTTATCGACCGTCGTCTCAGGCAGCACGCCATGCCCGAGATTGAAGATATGACCGGCTCTGTTGCCGGTTTGATCGAATATGCGTCTCACCCGTTTTTCGATCTCAAAACGGTCGGCCAACAACACGACCGGGTCGAGATTGCCTTGCACTGCGACCTGAGGTCCCAGGCGATTCCAGGCCTCGGCAATGCCAATTCGCCAGTCCAGACCGACTACGTCACCACCGGCATCACGCAACATCTCAAGCAAATGCGCCGTGCCGGTTCCAAAATGGATAACCGGAGCAGTCCCGCGAATTCCGGCTATCAATGTACGCATGTGCGGAAGAACAAATTCGCGATAATCATCCTGGGAAAGGCAACCGACCCAAGAATCGAATAGCTGCACCGCCTGTGCACCAGCTGTGACCTGCAACTTCAAATATTTGACCGTCAGATCAACCAGCCGGGTCATCAAAGCGTGCCAGGCATCAGGCTCACGATACAACAAGGACTTGGTATTTTCATAATTGCGAGAAGCCCCACCTTCCAATAAATAAGATGCAAGCGTAAACGGCGCGCCAGCGAAACCAATCAGCGGAACGGCAGGATTGAGGGCGGCTCGAGTCAATTTGATCGCTTCAAGCGCGAAGCCGAGTGATTCTTCCGGATCGACCGGCCGCAATTGCTCGATCTCCTTTCTCGATCTCGGCGGTCGCTCGATAACGGGACCGTCTCCCTTGAGAAACTTCAGCCCGACGCCCATCGCTTCGAGCGGTAAAAGAATGTCTGAGAAGATAATGGCAGCATCGACTTTGAGCATCTCGACAGCCATCACGGTAACCTGGCATGCCAGCTCGGGATTCTTACAGAGCTCGAGAAACTCGACCCGGGAGCGAATCTCCCGGTACTCGGGCATGAAACGACCGGCCTGCCTCATGAGCCAAACCGGCACATAGTCGGTGGGCTGGCGTCGACACGCCTTAAGAAACGCGCTTTGATCCAGCTTAGCTGCAGCAGCTTCACTCAATGCTGCCGAACGAGTTAACTCCCTATCTTCCGAGCACTTAGTCACTAACAGTATCTCCGCCCAATTCCTCGCCTGCAAACGGCTTGTAATCCTAACATAATCGCCGGCGGCACAGCCCGGGATGCCTGGCATCACCGCTACCAGAGGTGAAGCACGACCAGCGGCAAACAAACCGGCAACCAAGCGACCAGCAGAATTTCTGACCAACGGCATTTCCGGGCAGACCGGTTCGACCAGCGGAATGTATGGCAACCCGCCACTTCCTTCGCTCGGTTAGCATACTCTCAACTTTCGGAAGGGTTAAGAACCATGTGGAAAGTAAACAAACGTGTACAATGATGACCGATTTCCGGCGCGGAGGATGGCAGAATGCGTCGATTCAGCCCCAAGCATGCAATAGACATTCCCACCAAGCTCCCCAGAACCGCAATTGCCGTATTGGCAAGCGGTGGCATCCAGAGCGCCATTCTGACGGCACACCTGCTCGACGAGTTCGAAGCGGTATATCCGGTGTATGTTCGCATCGGCTCCTCGCTGGAGCGCGCGGAAGAACAGCAGTTACGGCGTTTTCTGGCTGCCATTCGCGGGCCGAGATTGGGTCGACTGACAATAATCGAAAGCTCGCAAGCGGCTGAGGACGGCGATCGGCTCGAGCAGCTTTTGTCACGCGCTGCAGCCTGGTGCGCCTCTAACGGAATTGAATCGCTGGCAGTAGGCACACTCGACCAGATCGAAGTTTCGTTGCCGGAGCAGACAGGCAAGGTCAGAGTCATCAGCCCGTTTGCTGCCCTATCCAGAAGCAGCGTGCTGGAACTCGGTCAGGATCTGCCGCTCGACTTCACCTTCTCTTGCTCGCGCCCGGTGATCAAAGCGCTGTCAGCCAAACATTGCGGGCAGTGCTTGAAGTGCCAGAGGCGAAAGCTAGGATTGGCCAGTCTTAAATTGAACGATCGCACCACCTACGCCGATGCCGAAAAGATGGCACTCTCCGCATCTTAGCCAGGCAGGATGGGTTGATCAGCTGATTGCGCTAGTAAACAAAAGGCGTGAATATGCCCACGTCCGAATCGTTCGACACTGTAATTATCGGAGCAGGTCCAGCTGGCGCCAGCTGCGCCCTTGAATTGCACGAATCCCGGGTCAACTACCTCCTGGTCGAAAGAGCCAGCAGCGCGGGTGGCCAGCTCAGCGAAATCCACAACCCACTTAGCAATCTTGCGCCGGCCTACTGGCCGAACGGACCGGCTCTTAAAGCCTCGATGACCGAGATGCTGGCGAAGATAGGCTGCAATCTTCGACTGAATACCGACATAGAAAAAGTCGACCTAAAATCCGGGTGGCTCGTCACTTCTTCCGGAGAGCTCAAGGCAAAAACAATCCTACTGGCCACCGGCTATCGCTTGCGGCGCTTAGACCTGGCGGGACTGCGCGACTTCGCAGAGAGCGTCTGCTATCACGTAAGCTCAGGCTCCGACCGATATTCCGGAGCAACGGTAGCAGTGGTCGGCGGCGGTGACAATGCCGTAATGCAGGCGATCGAATTGGCGGACCGGTGTTCTAAGGTCTATTTGATCAATCGCACCGACAAGTTTAAATCCCGCCCAGATTTGTTATTGGAGCTTCGAAACCGCAGTAACACAGAAATTCTAGTTGACAGCAAAGTCTCCGAATTGGGCGGCAATTCTACCCTTGAATGGCTCCGTCTGGCTTCGGCCAGTGGCAAGCAGCGCCGGATTGACGCTTGCGGTCTGGTAGTAAAGATTGGCTTCATACCAAACACGGAGCTGTTTGCCGGTCAGACAACAATGGATAGCAGCGGACACATTTTGATCGATCAAAACTGCCAGACATCAGTCGGGTCCACCTTCGCCGCCGGAGACATCACCAATCCGGGCTACCCGCGCATTGCAACAGCATTGGGGCAGGGAACGCTAGCCGCCAAGGCAATTCGTAGAATCCTCGAAAGACACTAGCGACACTTCAGATAAAAATGCTTGATCGGATTGTTGCAGCCGAACCTGGCTGAATCAGGCGCGAATGGCAAAAATATTCTCAATCACACCTTGCACGACGAGATCGGGCGTGGACGCACCAGATGTGATACCGATAGTGACCGGACCTTCCGGAAGCCAGGGTTCGGTGAGCACTGATTCAGTGCTATACAAAGGCTTGTGTGAGACTCGATTGCCAGGGCCGATACAGCCCTGGACATCTATATGGTAGGCAGGAATTCCGTTTTCCTTGGCGATTTCAAAGAGATGCCCGGTGTTCGACGAATTGTATCCGCCGATTACCAGAATTAGGTCGAGCGTTTCGCCTACCATCTTCATCATCGCATCCTGTCGTTCCTGCGTAGCATCGCAGATGGTATCGCCCGGACTGAGAAAGTGCTCATCGAGCTTACTTGGCCCAAACTTCTGAAGCATCGTGCGCTCGAACAACTTGCCAATTTGCTCGGTCTCACCTTTGAGCATGGTTGTTTGATTGGCGACGCCGAGTCGTTCCAGATGCCTGTCGGGATCGAAGCCCGAAGAATAAGCAACCCGAAACTTATCGAGAAACTCAGCTCGGCTGAACTTGCCTTGAATGTATGCACATACCCACTTAGCTTCATCAAGATTCTGCACGATCAGGTAGTTTTCGGCGCGCGATGAAGTGGCAATGGTCTCTTCATGGTTGTACTTTCCGTGAATGATCGCCGTAAAATCAGCCTGCTTGTACTTGTTGACTCGATTCCAGACACGGGAGACCCAGGGACAAGTTGTATCGACTATCTCACAGCCCTTGCGCTCGAGCAGCTGCATCTCCTGGACGCTGGCTCCAAAGGCCGGCAAAATCACCACATCACCGGCAGCAATACCGGAGAAGTCTTTGACCCCGCAATCATCAACTGTTACGAAGTCAATCTGCATCTTGCGCAGCTTGTCGTTGACCAGTGGATTATGGATGATTTCATTTGTAATCCAGATCCGGCGGTCTGGGAAATGGCGGCGAGTCTCGTAGGCCATCGACACAGCCCTGTCGACTCCCCAACAGAAGCCAAACGCTTCGGCCAGCCTCACTGTAATGTTGCCGGAGGACAGGGTGTTGCCGCTCTGCCGCATCTGACCAATCAGGTCGGACTCATACTCACGCTGCAAATCGACCTGAACTTCTTCCTTTAGCCCGAAGCCCTTCCGATGGTAGTTTGCACTGACTTTCGTCACTTTTGCCCTGCTCTTTAATGCCAGCGCCTGATTATATTACAGATCCCTCCAGCTCGACTGGATGAGCAGGAAGCCTTAGAACTTGTGTAAAGACTTAC
Source organism: Candidatus Obscuribacterales bacterium (assembly GCA_020050835.1). Lineage (GTDB taxonomy): Bacteria > Cyanobacteriota > Vampirovibrionia > Obscuribacterales > Obscuribacteraceae > JAGVKB01. Next base: position 137,170 of record JAGVKB010000053.1, read on the forward strand.
TTAAGCGCTGACGTGCTTAGATATTCTTAGAGCAACTCACTACTTGCTCTAGAACGAAAGACCTGCCTTAATTGTCTTGATCATAGTTAATGGTCACAAATTTTGGAATTCCCTCTGGAGAAACACTCGTGAAAAAGACCGCGATTTCAATTCTCGCCTTAGTAACCCTAGCCTCAGTCTCATCATTACCCGCATCAGCCGAAAATGACTTCGGTGGAATGGCCAAATCCACAGCCATGTTTCCCGTAAGAACTGCCGCTCTCGGAGCCGGACTGGTAGTAGGAACTCCGGTCGCGATCCTCCGGCGCGTCTCCAATCGCTGTACGGAGTACACCGGTAACTTCGCCGACAAGATAGGCGGAAAGGACAACCTTCCACCGGTGCTTTTCGCCAGCATCCTGGGAGTGCCGTTCGGTCTGGTGTCCGGCACAGCGGAAGGCGTCTACTTCGGCGGCAAGAACGCAATCTCGAATTGTGTCGAGCATCCGTTCAGCAAGGACTCCTTCAGCCTGGGAGATGAGCTGGAGTAACCTTTAACTTAAGGCTGCGGCTATATACAATGTCCGCAGTAGCAGCGGATGGCTGTTTGCCATCCGCTGCTTTTTCGTGATCTTAGAGCAAGGCATATGCAGCAATTCAATATCAAAGCTTTAATTTTTGACATGGACGGTGTCCTGGTCGACTCGGAACCCTGCCATCTGCAGGCCTACCAAGAGCTTTTGGGACGGCTTGGACATCCCTACACTGGCGAGGACAACAGAGAATTCCTCGGACGGAAGGACATTACAATCCTGGGAATCTTGAACGAACGGTACAATCTAAAATCCTCTGCCGAAGCGCTTCTTGTCGAAAAGGAGGCGATTTTGGCCCGTTTACTGGCAACAGCCGTTCCTCGCCCCGGAGTAGTCAAGACACTCGAGACGGCCAAGCGTTTAGGTTTGCCGATTGCAGTGGCCTCTTCTGCCACCCTGCCAACCATCAAACTAGTAGTCGATGTTTTGAAGATTCGCAGCTATTTCAAAACCTTAACCTCAGGCGATGAAGTAGCTCATGGCAAGCCGGCTCCCGACGTTTTTCTCCTGGCTGCCGAAAGGTTGGGGGTCAAGCCGGAGCACAGCCTCGTCATAGAAGATACCTATAATGGCGTGCTTGCAGCAAAGGCTGCCGGAATGTATTGCGTCGCAATCCCCTGCGCAGTGACCAAACACCAAGACCATTCAGCGGCTGATAAGTTGTTGCAGAGCATGGAAGAGCTGGATCTGTCGTCCTTTCAGCCGGCGACCGAACGGACCACGGCCGACTACCGCGCTTAGTTGCCCAAACACAGACTGAGCACGAGCTGGCTCAGTAACTCCACCTGACATTCCGGCAAAAGCCTCCTCGAAATGCCCCTGACAGAGGTCTGGCTAGGACGTCCGGATGGGAGCTTGCAGCGCTGGCAGCAGATAGAAAACAAGTGAATAGAACCGTGTGCTTAGACCAATTTAGCCGGGTATAAGATGATGGGTACCGGCAATCCGGAATCCGAAAGTCATTGGTGGAAAGGTGAAGCGTATGGCATTAGAGAAGCAAAAGATACTCCGGATCAATTGCCCTGGATACGGGCAACAGTCATACTTTTCGGCAAACTGCACACCGCCGCTTTACGAATACAGCGCAATCCTGGTCAATCCGATCAGCATTTTGCACCTCTTCGACAAAGACCCGGATCTTCTGCGGCAGATAGAGGAAGCTCAGATCGACGGCGCCAGCTCCTTTTCAGCCAAGAGCGACAAACTGATTGAATCTCTCAACTCCGAGCTCGACGCTCGAATGGCAGAGATGGTGAAGTTTCTCGAACAAGGCGGGCTGCTTGTCTACTTCTTGTGCAGACCGTTCAGCGTGCAGGGACCCAAAGTAGCGATGGATAACTATTCCTGGCTGGACGTACTGGCACCGGACAGACAGCATGAGAAAAACGAGCGTCACATGGCCTCCGTTTCGCATGGTAAGAACATCGAGCTTACGGCAGAGGGACAAGCTTCGCCATTTTCCCGGTACATAAAGCAAGCCGGAATGGAATGGACCACCTTAATCCGCGCCGAGAATCTGACCGACGGCTACACGGCACTGGCGACAGCCGGACCGAACAAATGCGTATCGGCTTACTTGAACGCGGGCGAACAAGGCGGGACGGTCGTTTTTCTGCCGGCACCATACAGTCCTCAATTCGATGACACATTGGTAAGCTGCCTGGAGCTCTGGGAGAGTCGCCGGCCGGCCGGCAGCGCCAGCTCTCAGCCGGCCCAGGCAGCCAACGAAGCACCGAAAGCTAGCACGCCAATCTCAGCAGCGGAGCCTGAATCAGCTGCCAGCGCTGAACCGGAATGGACTCCGGCGGATGTGGAATCACCGGCCGCTACTTCGAGCCAAGCCGAACCGTTTTCGACAGCGCCGGCGATGGAAGCGGAGCCGCAAACCTACTCACAGCCAGACTTAGATTGGTCCACTCCACCGGAAGCTGAAAGCGAGCCGGCCTCGCCTGAAAGCAGCCCAGCAGCCAGCACCCAAGAACCGCCTGCGGCTCCGGAGCAGCACCAAGAGCGCTTCGAGCATAAGGCAGCTGCAGCGCCGGAACAACTACAGACAGGCGCAGGTGAAGAGATAGTCCCCAAAGCAAAGGATCTAATTGAGAAGATGGAAGAAATATCAAAAAGCTCCGTTCCGGACTGGTGCCAGAAGTATTCATTTGCCGATCTCGAAAGGATGCGCGATGAGCTGAAAGATCTAAATGACGCCATTCGCCTCACCCAAGAGAAGATCGAGAAGGTGGAAGGAAGAATCCGCTCGATGGAAGGGCTGAAGAACTCTCTGCTCGCTGCCGACGGAGACGACCTCTACAGTGCTTGCTCCAAAGTCTTCGAGCAGCTCGGCTGGAAAGTAAAGGCGGCGCCCGGAGCGAAAGACGAATTCTGGCTTATGGAGGGCGATTCAACCACCTCAATCGTGCGCATCATCCGCACACCATCGAGACCGAAGAGCGCCGATGTCGCCCAACTCGCCGAATCGATCATCTCGTATTGGGGCGAGCACGAAGAAGAACCGAAGGGAGTTCTGCTGGCCAGCACTTATGCAAATCGCCCCCCGATCGAAAGAACGGAGGAAGACTACACCGATGCCATCGCAGACTTTGCCAAGAAAAAGAATCTCTGCCTGATTACGAGCTTACAACTGCTTTCGATTTACAGGGATCTCGAAGGCGGCTCGGCCACACCAACAGATCTCAGGGAGCAGATACTTTCCACCAGCGGTCGCTTGCCAGGATTCTCGATCGAGGCCAAGCTGGCAGCAACAGCTAGCTAGCTGGCACCACAGACGGTGCCTTACCTATAGAGTACCTGCTTGAGCGCCTCTACCGGAACCGCCAACATTTTTGACTTGCCGTTTGCGAAGTCGGTGATGCCAACCACGCGACCGAATTCGTTTAATACAGGGGCTCCCGATGATCCCTTCTCGGCGTGTGCCGTTATACCGAGAACCCTCTGCCAGCCATTTTCAGCAGCCCCAAGCATCTCCCTGTATTGCGGTTGCATATCTTTCAATGAGCCAGCCGACTCGAATCTGCCCGGTGAATAGTACATCTTGTTCCAGCCCTGCGGGAAGCTGAAAGTAGACAGCTGAGCACCAGGTTGGAGATTGTTGGACCATCCCAATTCAAGCGGCCTGAGTCCGGACTTTTCGAATGAGGAGATCTTCAAAACCGCCAGATCTGTAGCATCATCACTGGCGACTACCCGAGCCGGATAAGTCTTGCCCTCGGCCGTACGCACCGAAAGTGCCTGCAGATCGTCAACCACATGCAGCATAGTGGCGATCCGGCCATCGTCAGTAGCGACAAAACCCGTTCCACGTGCGCGCAGGGGAGACAACCCACCGTTCTTTAGCTCCCGCTTGCCATCAATCTCGACAACACTGCGCTTGGCGTCCAGGTAAAAATTCGCTACAGCTGATTTAGACGAGTAAGCGCTTAGATCCTTGGGGTCGGCTACCTGCTCGACCTTCAGGGTTGGAATGCTAACCGTAATAGACCGGCTACCGGACTTCAGCCGTGAGTCAGCAGCCTCTGCCAACAACAAGTTGGCGGCTGCTAACTCCATTTCGGAGTCCGCATCGAAGAGACGGTTGCGGCTTTCACCGTCCAATGATCTGGCGCCCAACCCGGACATTACTCCAGGCCGGCCTTCGGTTAAACGATTGCCAATTTCTACCACTTGCTCTAGCCCTGCAGCTCTACCACCTGCATGAAATATAAGGGTGACCGCAAGAGTAGTCACTGGGGGAATTGCACAGTACCAAAGATTAAATCGAGGACAAGACAAACGTTTTTATTCCTATGTCTGTTGATCGCGAGTATCTTTCTTTGGCCGATTTTGAATCTCGAAAGCCGGCAGAGAAACCTCATGAGCAGGTCTAGGCTTTGGCTTGTGCGGTTTTTCATCGTCATGATCCAACCCGACAGGCGACCCGGCATCCGGCACCGCTCCAGCCAGGTTTGAGCTGGTCGCTTCCCGAATAGAGCGAATCTGTTGAACCGCTCTTGCCTGCGAGCTGGCATTAGCACCGGCCGGAAATCTGCCGCTCAGCCCGCCAATACCGCCCAGCAGAGCGGTACCACCGCCGGCGCCGACAGCCGCGCGCGCACCGGCTCGCAATCCCTGAGCAAGCGCTGCCGAGCTGTTTTCGTAGATGCCTCTTTCAGGATTCCACTGCAGCACGCCCATACTGGTCCCTTGAATCTCACCACCGGCTCCGGCAGCGAGCGCATTAGTCACCACCTTGCCTGTCAGCACTCTGGCGACCGGATTGGTCAATTGTTCCTTGACTCCGGCCGCGACCGCATTTAAATAGTCCTTTTTCAGCTCCGCTACGACCTGGTCATGCGTCAATCCAGCCGGCGTTCCAGGCAGTTTTAGGAGCTTGCTGGCCAGGTCATCGAGCGCATGGGCAGGAATCTCTCCACCTTCACGCAGCGCGTTTTGAGTGAGCGCAATGCTTTCCCGCTCCAGAACCGACTTAGCCGGGCCAGTCAGCTTAAGAACTTCGGCACATTCAGCTGCGGCTTGTTTGCCGATCAGCTTGCCGAAAGGCATAAGCTTCAATACCTGAGCCGAACCAATTCCGGCAGTACCACCGCCCAACATGCCCGACACGATATCTGCGGCCAGCTGCTTGCTGTCATAGTCACCACCGATGACGGCAGCCCGAGCGACTGGATTGGCAATCCCACCGACCAGAGCAAGCGCTCCGAGGCTAAAGCCGGCCGAAGGAGCACTGCCGGCGATGGCTAGCGCAGCCATCGTCACACTTGATGCAACATCAGCGGCAGCCGACTTGTCTTTCTTGAATCGTTCGAGCGCTACAGCTATATCGTTGACTATCCTTTCTCGCTCGGCCGGACTGAGCTCCTGATAATGCCGCGCAGCTTCCGCCATCCGCGCCTGCAATCGAACCCGAGCTTCTTCCAGCTCCGGCCCGCTCTGGCTGAATGTGTCCGCTGCCATTCGTCCAACCAGATTGTTGCTCGCATTCACATCGTCAATGGCATGATGAAGACTCTCACCGGCGCTCGTACTGGTCAGTGCGCGCGTAAACTCAGTTCTGTCCGGTTCTGACAATTCCTTGATGTGTCCGATCAATGAGTGGTTGTACCTGATTGCGTAATCGTTCTCCATTCGCTCGCGCTGAGCGGGATTTAGACTCTTGAGCAGAGATAAAGCCTGCTCTTTATCGGCGATTCCCAAAACATAAGCGCGCATCAGATCGGATGCGTGCTCGAGCGCATCTGTTCTTTTGTCAATCTCTTTGCGCTGCGCCTCAGTCAGATGCGAGAGCAGCCCTTCAACTACTTTCTTTTCAGGAGAAACTCCCAAGAGCTCCGCATATCTCTCGAGCCGCTGTTGTGAATCGGTCGGCTTAAGTGAGTTGGCGAGCGCTTCCAGCTGAAAGTGGCTCAAGACCTTTTGGAGCTCTGGATTAGTCGTCAGCGCCTTGCGGTCGTCCGGCGGATACTTGAGGAGATCTTCGACGAGACCTTTCTTATCGTCGCCGCCCAGTATTCCACGGCAATATAATTTCACTCTATCTTCAATCGGCAAGCGGCCATGCTCGACCAGCTCCCGGCGTTGCTGTTCATCGAATTTGCCGAGCAGGGTCTGATTGAACGCTTCTTTGATCGCCGGCGGAAGTTGGTCATAGCCGGAGCTCTTATCCCTGCGCAGATCTTCATACAGCCTGAGAGCTTGTTTGGGGTCCAACTGTTCTGCCGATGCCTTCACAAACGCTTCGAGCAGATTGGAGTCGGGTCTCTTTCCCTGACGAGCTTGCTCCATGAGCCAATCTGCAACAGCCTTCTCTTCCTTGGTGGCAAACTGCATGTGCTCTCTGACTTTGTCTGAAAGATTGTCCCAGTCAATCGGTCTCTTTTTGAGATTGTCCAGACTCGCTTGCGGCATATCAGCCAGAGCAGCGATTACGTCAGCGGGCTTAATTGCATTGTCGATCCGAAAGTTGACTTGTCTGCCGCCTTTCTCCAAAACGTCAAGCACTTGCTTGCGGTCGTTTTCATTGGGATAGAGCGCATTTACAGTGTCGACCACGAACTTCTTGTAGGAATGATCTTGCCCCAGGCGCTCCCAATTTGCTTGGGACATTTTCTCAATTTCACGACACATATGATCGACATTTTGATTGCCTAAGAGATCACGATTCTTATTGAGCTGTTGCAAGAAGGAGGCACCGGGATGCAAGATCTGCTCTTCCCATTGAGCGACCTTAAGGGAATCCGGAGTAGAAATTCCCTTCAGTTCCCACAGCTTGCGCGCCGCATCTTCTAACGCACCATGCGTTTGCTTGTAGAAGTGTTTTGCATCCTCGCTTGTGGCTTTATCGGAAAGCGTCACTGCCGCCTTCGGATTCTCAGACAGCGCCTTGCCTGCCGTGTACAACATTCTTTCTTCGAGCGTCATCCGACTCAATGTGTTATCAACATGCTTGTCATCGGTATTCAAAGTCTTGATGCCTTCTCGAATCTCGGACGGAACGGATCGCTTTCCGTAATGGAGATAGTCCAGGGCGATGCGCGCTCTGGTGTCCGGTGATTCGTTGCCTCCACGCAATGACTCGAGGCTTTCTTGAAAGGGCAGCAGACCGACACCACCATTGAGGGTTGCCTGAGCTCGAGAACCGACAGGCGCAGCTTGCAGTAACAACTCGGTGAAAGCATGATTGGCTGCTTGACCGATTCTGTCGAGCGGACCGGCACCAAACGCCTGCCTGATCTTATCCTCTCCACCATGGTCGATAAAGTACTTTCTCTGCCCATCATGCGTTTGAGCAAACACCTCTTGGAACATCTGCAGATCTTTATTCCGGAGCGCGATCTCTGCCAGCTTCATGACGTCGGCATCGGTTCGTTTATCCAGACCCTTGCCATAGATAGCCAGAGCCTCATAGCCATCAGGCGACAGCTGCTTTATCTCTTGGGCATTATCAGTGAGCGCTTGGATTAGCGTCTTGCCGTAAAGCTCTCGATACTCTTTGTTCAACTCTCTAATCTGGTCTGAGTTCATCGCCGAAAGTGTGCTGCGAATCTGCTCTTCAGCACGTTTCTGCATAATCGGATCGCTGCCGTATTGCGTGCCGCTTTCCTGCAAGCTGGCGAATTGAGAGTGAATGTAGACAGCTTCTTTCTTCGCCGCGTCAGCTTGCGGAGTCTCGCCGTCCTTGAGCCGGAGATAGCTGAGAGCTTGATCTCTGATGTCCGGTCGCCAGATACCTCGTTCGAGATCCTTTTCAAGATCCGTTCGGTAGAGATTTCTATATGCTTGAGCGATCTGCTTTCGCTCTTCTTCACTGGCGTTCTTCAACAGCTCGCAAGCGGCATCCGACTTCACATCCTTGAGCGACTCGTGAATTGCCTCGGCCGTCCGCACCAGCATCGCACCAGTCTTTGGAGTGTGTACCTCGTGTTGGACTTCGTTTCGGTCGATTAAAACTGCGTGCCCGCCCGAAAGCCTGCGATAGGCCGTACCATCAGGGTTGATTCGAGTCACTTCATTCTTGTCGTCCTGGTAGCGAACGGCGCCGTCTGGCTCAACGCTGATCCGGCCTTTGAAGGTCTGCCCGTGCTGATCCGTCCAGTTATGCCCGTCTTTTGTCTGCCAAACTGAGCCGCACGGCTCGTGCACTTTACTTAGCTGACCGTTAGCATATTCGAATTGATACTTGCGATGGGCACCGCCGCCTACCTCTACCGACTTGATCTCTCCGTTGGCGCCATGATGGACCGTCGCACCGGTGCGACCATTAGTAATGTCGACGCTATTGTCGGCATGATGTACGGTCGTGACATCGTTGTAACCGTCAAAACGCCGGTAGCTGCTGTCTTTGGGATTGGGTGTGAAGGAGCCCTCCCAACGCTGCGATTTGTCATTATGCCAGAACCAGCCATTGGCGGACTTCCAAGTACAATGCTCGCGAGAATCGCTAAACTCAATCAGTTTGCCGTGCTGGTCATACTTGAAGTGCTGCGATTCTCCGCTCGGCGTAAATAAAGCGGTCACACGATTTTCCAAGTCGCGCTCGACGGTCGAGCCGCTTGTTTGTTTGACAGTTTCCCCTTGCGCATGTCTTTCGTGACAATTGCCGCGCTTATCGATGCTAACTTCCATCTGCCGATCGGACTTTTCGGGATCTGAAACACAGTGCCACGTTTTGTTGTCGGATGATTGCCAGACACCAGTCTTGTCTTTGAACTCTTTCGGATTGCCATCTGTGCCGTACTTGTACTCTCGCCTTTCGCCGTGGCCGGTTGTAACCTCAGTCACTTGCCCTTTGTTATTGAGCTTTACCTGCGACCCGTCAGCCTGATCGACATTCATACCGGAGAGTGACTCGCTTTTATCTACGTGTTTGTGCTCATCCAGTAACTTATGCAACTCCTTGCTGGCGTGCGCCGCCTCTCGCCCGAGCCGCTCGCCGCCGCTTTCCTGGCTTTGCTTCTTGCCAGAACTTTCGCCTTCGCAATGTTTCTCGACCTTCGAAACCATCGGACGTTTTCCTTCTCCATACCTTTGAGCAGCTACTCGAACCTACGATTGTTCAAAAGGCAGCTTATAAATGCCGACGCTTCAATTCTCAGATGAATAGCTGCAGCCAACCTTCGTTACTTTGAAAGAACAAGCAACAGGTCTTCCCTGGCCTGGCTGGGATCGCTCGAACCAGCGTGCTTCATGCAAGTCGTCCGATCCTCTATCGCAGTATATATACCCTTTTGAGCACCAATACCTACCCCAATTTTAAGGGACACCTTGTCATCTGCAAAGTTACAGTCTGCTCAGACTTCCCTCATGTCCTGGTATTGTTTACCGCCGCCTGGTTCTGATGGTCGTCACGCAGCCTGGTTGGAAGCGTCCAACCAAGCTCCTCGAGCGCGTCATCAAAGCTTACCTGGCTGCGCTGGCAGTAATGCAGAGCGATAATAGCCTGTTCCATCTTGAGAAAGCCTTCCCGAACCAAAAACTGACAACGCAAAGAAGCATGAAGCGTCGACTCGTCTATCATTCCGGTTACGAGCAGCATCTTTCCAATCAAGGCCGAATTCTTACTGCTCAGCTCGAGTGCGTTTTGTATGTCATTGGCTGTGACCAAACCCGCAACCGTAAGCAACTCTCCCAGGCGGAGCGTCTCATGCGGCTGCTGCTTGAGCTGACCAATCTCGGCCACCGCTTGCGCGATCGAAACGCCTTTGGTGTGGACGGTACCCAGCGCTTCCGCGGCTTGTAGCGGCGAAAGCGTGCTGTTGGCGACCATCTCCTGAAAACGCAAAGCGGCATCCAAGACTGTCTGGCTGACGAAGCCTGACTGTACGAGCACTTGCCCGAGCGGCTGCTCGTTTACAAGCCCCAGTTCAAGCACATTCATCAAATCCGACTCGGACAGCAGTCCAGAAAGAACCAGCAGTTCACCAAGCTTGACGTGCTGCCTGGCAGGCAATCGGTAGTAACCATGATCGATCAGGCATTGTTCAAGACTAACGCGGCGCTGCTGTGCCGATTTTACTCCTTGAATTGCTTGCTCACGGGTAATCTTGCCGTCCCGAATCATCACTTGCGCATTGAGCACCGCCGTCAACAAACTCTCTGAAAGCACTCCGGTCAACACCAGAATTCGTCCGACCGGCAGGCCAGTTTCGAAACTTGTCTTCAACGCTTCCTCGAGTTGGTCCTTGCCGACGACGTGAGCGGCGATCAACAGTTCACCAAGTTTATTGGTCACCGGCTGCGCTTTGTGTACCCAGCCCACCCGTTTCAGCGCCTGATCCCAGCTCAATCCCTCTTTCGAAATCACCGCCAGTGCGGAAATGGCAGTTTCCTCAGAGAGGAGTCCATCCTTCAGCATCGATTGGGCCTGCAAGGCAGACTTGAGCTCATGCTCGGTCAGGTAACCGGACATGATCAATACTCGGCCAATCGGCAGCCCAGTCTCGCCGGCCACCTGCATCGCTTCGCGGAGGTCTTCCGCTTTGAGTATTCCAACTCTGATTAGCAAGTCTCCAATTCTAATCGGTGCCGGTTTGGCGGTCATAGCCTAAGGGCCCTCTGAAGAGAAGGAGACATAACAATAGATAATCTACCCAGAGGGTCTACTTTTATTCAGCGGCGCGATCGATTTTGGCTGCCAGGATAAAGTCGCTCTCAGACAACCCGTCGATCTTGTGCGTCCAGAGACAAACCATGAGCTCGCCCCAACGCACAAGCAGATCAGGATGGTGCCCTTCGCATTCAGCCAGCTCGGCGATCTGATTGGCCAGCTTCATAGCCGAGGCGAAATTGGCAAATCTATAACTCTTGGAGAGCTTGCGGTCGTCGATTACATTCCATCCCGGTATCTCTTCCAGCATCGGCTCGAATTGCTCTCGCGTCAAAGGTGCAATATCGCCTCGACAAGGAACGCAACTCCGGTCAGCCAAGTTCATCAGGCAACTATCCTCGCTATCGCTCAATCACCATATACAGTATCAAGCGCCGAATCAATCCACTTTTGCACTGGGCGCTTCCGTGCCAGACAGATCGTCAATGAAGTCTTCCGGGTCTTCCGAAATCTCCATCGAGAACAAAGAAGTGTCGGCTACTGGCAGATCCGCCTCGGCCGGCAGCCTATTCAAGACTTCCTCAATGTTGTATTGCAGATTGAAAGAGACATCGGACATGGTGGCAAGCTGCACCGCATCGTAAAGCGCGGACAACCAGGGAAGGAGCGTCCAGCTCAGCAGCGCAGACAGGATGCCGGCTGCTCGCTCGCCGAGATAGAACTTGTGCCCTCCTATCGCTCCAAGCAAAACGGCAAGCAAAACAGCTATTTTTCTATCCTTGCCGCCCGGCACTTGACCGGAAGCTGCCTCTACTAGCTTCGCTTTCCGCACCCGGCGCGACTCTTCCTTTTTGAGTATGTCGACTTGATCGACGGTACGTTTTACCAGCGGTGGTCCTTGCACTCCACAAACGCAGCGTGGAGCCTCGACCAGCCCCCGGCGAAATCCGTAGAGCTCGCCTTCCGTAAGCGGGCGCTTGCAGGCTGCACAATAGAGCGGCACTAATTTTAGTTCGAAGGCCTGGGCAGCCCGGTACTGATTGGAAGCGGCTGTAAAGGAGTCAGCTACGGCAGCGGACTTCAGGCGTTCGACCTGCTCAGACATCTCTTTGCGTTGTTGAACATCAGCGGTCTTCTCGGCAATGACCTTAAACTGACCGGCCGCTTCCGCAAGTTTGTTGCTGGCAGACAGCGCCTGCCCTAGTAGCGAGCGAACCTCCAGCTCTCTGGTGCGCGAGTTGGGAAGAGCGCTTGTCCGGCGAAGCGCTTCCTGCAAGCAGACAGCCGCCTTCTCAAAGTCGTTGCGCTCGAGCGCTTCGCCGCCTTGCTTAAACCAGTCCTGGAAGGACTCTTCTAAAGAAAGGTCACCGGCAAGGGATGCTTTTACGACTGGCACCTGCTCCAGAGAGATTACCCGCCCGCAACTATGGCAAAAAACTTCCCAGGTTTCGAGAAGCGTCTGGCATTGTGGGCAAGCTTGCATGTCTGAAGAGCTATCTTGTAGTAAGCGGAAAGTCAACCAGGGCTACAGGCTCTACTATAGCCCAAAGAATGGCGATCAGTCCCGTTGACAAGTAACCAGCGGACGCTTCAACCGACAACTGTTTCTGGGTTCGGAGCAGGCGACCGCTTACTCTTCTCGATTGCCGTCGCCCGGGTAATCGCCAACTTTCACCGGTACTGCCTTCAACAAACCCCCACGACTTACTAGCAGATTGAGCGTATCACCCGGCTTGTGCGTGCGCACCAACTTTTGAAGGTCCTTGCTGGCAGTGACGGTCTGACCGTCGACTCGTTGGATCAAATCGCCTTGAACGAGACCGGACTGCTCAGCCGGACTGTCCGGCCCGACCCTTGATACGATCACACCCTGAGCATTTGGAGGAAGTCCCAGGCTCCTGGCGAGTTTGGGGTCGAGGTCTTGCATATAAACTCCAACATACGGGCGGGCTACCCTACCTCGCGTCAACAACCCATTGGTGACCTCACTGGCCACATCGACCGGGATCGAAAATCCGATGTTCTGGGCATCGCTGCGCACGGCTGTATTGATTCCGACAACCTCGCCCTTGATATTCAGCAACGGCCCTCCTGAATTACCCGGGTTGATGGCTGCATCAGTTTGAATCAGCTCGACATTGCTTTTCATGTCACCGAGCGATCGACCGAGCGCGCTTATGATCCCTAATGTAACTGTATGGTCCAGACCGAGCGGACTGCCGATCGCAATCGCCCAGTCGCCCGGTCTCAAAGCCTTGCTGGAACCCATTTTGGCTACCGGTAGATTGGTAGTGTCGATCTTTACAAGCGCCAAGTCGGTGAAAGCATCACGCCCGACAATCTTTCCTGAAAAGACACGCTTGTCAGCCAACGTAACTTTGATATCAGTCGCGTTACGCACAACATGATTGTTGGTCAAGATATATCCGTCCTGCCTCACGATTAGCCCTGAGCCAGTGCCTTGAGTCTCGAATCGGCGTGGAGCCTGCTCTTCGAAAGGCTGCATCTGCCGCCCGAAGAAAAATTCGAATCCACCAAAAGGCGAGCCCATTTGAAACGGCGAGTCGGGGATCGCAATGCTGGTTCTGGTATCGATATTAACCACACTCTTGGATGTCTGCTCGGCAATATCAGCTATCGAGTTTTCAGCCAACAGAATGCCAAGCGGAGAAGCCTGGCCAGGCACCGTCGCTCCGCCCCCGGGAGCTACCGTATTCGGCAACACCCGGCTGCTTTTTTCGGGCCAGAACTCATGGCCGGCCCAAAAGCCCAGGACAACGGCCAGCGCAGCAGCGGTTACCCAACCGGCCGTACCTCTGCCGTTCGATTGCCGCCCGGTATTTGTACTTCTTTCCGATACTGTGCTCATTTCATCCATTCCATCACTCTATTGTCAGGTCAACTCATAATAATAATCAGGCCAATGACCATCAACAATCACTTCACCAGCCGCTGGTCGAAACGATTTGTAGCAATGTAAGGACGTCTGAACCGAGTGAATGTTCCATTGCAAAACTAAGGCTCGCCATTTGCAGCGGCTCTCAACTCTCTTTCGCTGGGCAAGCACCGACTCGGTCAGATCTAGCAATCAGGAAGAGATAGGTAAGCGCCGCCAGACAACAGACGCTCGCGCAGAGCGACAGCGTCTTAGGCGTACCGATTTGCCGAGCCAACCATCCGGACAACAGGTTGCCGGCCGGCCCCATCCCCATAAAAGTCATCATGTAGACGCTCATCACCTTTCCTCTTACTCTGTCCGGCGCCGCCAGTTGAATGAGCGACTGGCAGCCGCTCAGTTGATAGGTCATGCAAAAGGCGACCAGCGAAACCAGTGGAAGGGATAGCCAAATTCGGTCGGACAACGAAAAGGCGGTCAAGGCCACCGAAAAAGCCAGCAAAGCAACCCCGACCGCCCGTTGCAACCTGTCTCCGGTTGCCCGATTTGCCAAAATCAGGCTGGCGGCCAGCGAGCCCGCTCCGGCCGAGGCGGACAGCGCCCCCAGCAGCGACGCCTTGCCATGTAAAACTTCGGCGGCAAAGACCGGCATAAGCATGAGAAACTGCATGCCGAACATACTGAGAACCATCACTAATAAAAGAGCGTTTCTAACAGCTGGTGTCGACCAGACAAATTTGACTCCTTCCGTAATTGATGTGTTGCCATTGCTTTTTAGCTGACTGTCCACGCGCGTATCAAACTGCATGAGCGAAATCGCCACAATCACTGCGACATAACTCACCGTATTAGCGGCGAAACAGACCCCTTCGCCACAGTATGTAATGATCAATCCTGCTATTGCCGGACCGATCAAGCGCGCCCCGTTAAACATGGAAGCGTTCAAACTGACAGCATTCACTAGGTCCTCGCGTGCCACCAGATTGGCAATCATCGATTGCCGGGCCGGGATATCAAAAGCATTGGTCACCCCCATCACGGCTATCAGCGCAAGCACCGCCCAGATCTGGACATTGTTACTGAATACAAGATAACTCAGCAACAGCGACTGCAGCATTCCGACAGCCTGAGCGGTCAAAATGATCTTCTTGCGATTGACATGGTCGGCCAGGTGTCCGCCGACAAGACCAAGTACCAGTGTCGGTGTGAGGCTGCAAAAGCTGACCAGCCCGACCATCCAGGCTGACTTGGTCGTGCGATAGACTAGCCAGCTCACCGCCAGATTCTGCATCCACGTTCCACACAAAGAGAGAAATTGTCCGGCCACATAAATCCGAAAGTTCCTGTGCTTCAACGAGCGAAAGGTCCGCGAGACCTGCTCTTTGATCATCTTTGTCGTATTTCGTGGAGAAGATTGTCCAGTTTGGCCCGGCATGTTACTCCATTCAAGCGGCAAGCGACAGAATTCTTTCGGCGCGTTCAGGCGAACACAGCAAGACCTCAAGAATCGCCACCGATTCTTTGGAGAAATTGACTTGGCTGAGCCTTCTCTCCAATGCCCTGATAATCTCTGCCACTTCAAGGAATTCAACCGGTCTGCCTTCGCGCTTCCTGGCGATCATTTTGATCTTCAACCGCACGAGCGCAGTCAGTAACGCCAGGTGGTGAATGCCAGACAAGACGCTTAAGTTAGCGAATCCTGGCCCGAAATACAATTTCGCAAAAGCCCGGCAATATACAAAGCGACCAAGCAGATCTTCGCTTTGAGAGTCCAACTCGCCGAGTTCGGAGTCCAACAACTCGCGAAAACCGAAGCTCTGCTTGTCCGAGACAAGTAGCACTGTCTGCGGTGGCGACACGATTTGCCTCATCAATCCCTGCGCGTCTAAATCCGGCAGGCGCCAAGTATAGAGATCGTCCGGCAGATAAAGCTCGAACAGCTGCTTGAGTAATAGCTGATCGACCTGCTTCGGGCGTGCTTCCATCTTTGGCAGACGCTCCAAATTTGTGCGCGCAGGCAATTGCTCTTGCAGAAAACGACTGGCAGCAGCCAGCTGCTGATCAACCCTGCGGCGGTTAAAACCGCCTATAATGCGAATCAACTCTGCGTCGAGCCGCAGATAGTCCTCCCACGGCATCAGGTGACCGTCGATCAACTGCGTTCGCGACCAATCCGGCCTAATAGCCGGAAACAAGCTCTTGAAGAGTTGCCACTTCTCTATCAATAACGCCTGCTGCTCAGATAGCGGTCGGCCCAAATTAAAGAGAGCCCCGGAGCTGGCGAAGCTAAGCGAAACATATGTACCAGTGGGAGTGGTGTTAAAGGTGTAGGGAAAGAGCTGGCACATCGCCGGTTTGCTCGATGGTCCATATTCCGCGTGAAGCAGGCAACGTTCTTCAGAAGTCAGAAACTCGCAACGTCCGTCACTTGCCTTTTCGAGCGTAAACGAGAAAGCCTGAAACTTCGGGTCGCTGCTCGCCAGTGGACGAAACAGCCGGTCCGGTTCAGCGGCAATGCGAGCAGTCAATGCGGGAAGAGCCGATATTCTGTCTTTATCCTCAACTGTTACCGGCACCGGCCACTTAAGGCAACAGTTGCCGCAACCGCTGCACTCGAAATTGATCCGGTCGGGAATATGTAACTGGTCCATTTCAGCCGGTGATTCCGCACGAAGAGCTTATATTAAAATAGCACTCTGGCATGTGGATAAGAGTTGCTAATAGATGCGCTCCTCCGGTCTAATTTCTCCTGCTTGTGGGTAGAGGAAGTTAAGATCTCAATTTAAATCAGCATAGCCCGAGAAGATTTCGCAATAGATTCAAGATCAATATGACTAAACCCGAGCCGCTTAACAACCAGAGCCGCCTCTCTTCTTCGTTTTCACGGCTAGCAGCCTTTGCTCTGGCTCTCGCCTTCAGCCTTTCGACCCAGCCTGCCGTGCTGGCCGCCAAGACCGCAACAGCGGTCCAGACGGCGCGCGTAGCCGACAAATGGGGGGTGGTAATCGGCGTCAGCCAGTTTGCCGACCCGAAAGTTCCGCAATTGCGATATTCCGCCAAGGACGCCACCGATTTCTATAACTACCTGATAGACCCAGGTAGCGGTCACTTTTCAAAGGACCACGTCAAGCTGCTGGTCAATGAGGACGCCACCAAGGTAAA
>JAGVKB010000022.1 GCA_020050835.1 Candidatus Obscuribacterales bacterium
AGCACTCGCAATACTACTATCCGGCACCGCTTCGGCTCAAGCGGAAACCTTCAATCTCTCTGCCTCGTGGGAAGAACGGGTGTTGCCGCGAATACATTCCGGGGCGGTCTTCGATCGGTCGATGCTGCCACCTCAGCAACCAGAGTCAGAAAATTGGTACATCGTCCCTGATTGGCTGGCTGGTGAATGGCAGTATTTCGAGGCCACTCAGTACAAGATGGGCAAAAAAGGCCGCCCTCAGCAAACTCGCGCCGCCGATCACGGCATGGTCCGCTGGGGGTGCATGCAAGATCGCTCCGGCGTCTGGTGGGACACGCACCGAGTGCCGTTTGTGACGCGATCTGAGTCGGCTACGAATTACGTGGTGCAAACGGTGTTCAAAGCCTCGGCGCGACAACGGACAGCAAACGAATTTGAAGCAGTCACTGAAGCGGTTTTAGTCTCTTACTCGAAAGCCACGGGAGTGATCACTTCGGTGAATCGCACGACCTGCCGAGGTGTGTACATGCCAACCCCGAATGGCACTATCCATGGACAGCAAGCAGTGGAGTCGAGCATCAACGGCAAGTTGGTTCTCGCAGTCGAGCACTACAGATTCACGCCACCGGTTTTCAACCCGATCTGGCCCGACGGCACAGATCTCCGCCCAAGCTTCGCGCGCTATCTGAGCGAGCACGGCATGGCGCATCTGATACCGTGAAGCCGAACCTAAGCGTCTTTAACGTGGAGATTTAATTTGGCGACGGCGGCATCAAAGCGCTGCTCGGGCAACCGATTGCTATACGCGTTTGAGTAGTTGCGAGACGCTATTGCTAGCGACGTCTCATTCCACTTGAGTTCAGTCTCCGCAATGTAAATCACATCGCGTCGCCGCGCCTTAAGTGTGATTTCGTCCCGTTTGCAGGTGCCGCAGGTCGCTAGTATGTACTCATCCAGGTAACTTAGGCTCACAACCCTCACCTCGCTACGGTGTAATCAGCCCGGTGTTGGGATTGAAGTTGCCCGGCGTGTTGAAGTTATTCCCGAGCTCGCCATCGGCGCAAGTCCGCATGTGCCCTGCAACAAAGGTGCCGTTCGAAGTCATATATCCAGGCACCCAGACGCGGCAAGGACTGGACCTGTTTTTATTGCCGCGAAGCAGGAAGTACGCGCCAGTGGCGAGCCCACCGAGGGCCGCAAGACCAAACAATGCCCTGAGCGCTCCGTGACCGGTCGAGGCTGGCTGGCTGGGTAATGGCGGCGGATAGTTTCGGAGCGTCTGGTACGGCGGGCCCATCGGCGTTGGCGTGAGTGATTGCGACCACTGCGGCGGCAGCGTGAATTGACCTTGCTGCACCGCCGTCGGCGGTGCTATCGGCGTACCATCGGCGGCACGAGCCGTGACGCTCTCGTCTTCCTCCCAGCCAGATGGAGCAACCGCCGGGCTGTCAGCTAGAGCTGGAGTGCTCGACAGTAAAAGAAGCAGAGCCAACAGAAAGCAGCGCATATTCCACCCCTGGGATCTCACTTCCCTCTCCGTTGCCCTGCTAAACGGTTTGTGGAGAATTATTGCATTGCAGTATGGCGGCGATGGCGGCCTCCATTGCGGTTCTAACCGAGGCAAGGTCTAGCCTCGCATAGATTTGAGTGCTTGCTAAATGGCGATGCCCCATCGTTTTGGAAATTACAGATATATTGGCGCCAGTCATAGCTTCCCAGCTTGCAAGGGTTCTGCGGAGATCGTGAATGTTTAGATCGCGCAGATTTGTAGACTCGCGAAGCTTTCCCCAGGATACTTGAAACCTTGTCCGGTAGCCGGTAGAAGACTTGCTGCTCGGAAAGACCCACGCAGTGTGATTGTTTAGCTGTCGGGACTCGAGAATTGAAACAGCTGACGGTATTAGCGGCACGAACTGTGGTTGACCGTTTTTAGTGTCCGGTATGCACCACACGTAGCGGTCCATGTCTATATCCTGCCAACGCATTGATGCGACATTGGTCTTTCGGGCGCCCGTGTACAAGCAAAGTAGGTAAAACGCGCCGCTTTCGTCGAGCGACTCTACCGCTTTCAAGAAGACGGGGATCTCAGCCGGCAGCAGGAATCGCTCACGCTGATTACGCTTGAATTTCTTCACCCGCGACGCGGGATTGTGCTCCACAAGATCCCAGTCAATGCCTTTGTTGAACATGGCGCTCAACAGGGTAATTGCATGGTTGGCCGCTCTGGGTCCGTGAAGCCGCCCTATTTCGGCGTGCCAGTGCTGTACTTGCGCCTTAGACAAGGCTAGCAAGGGTAACCCCTTAATCGGTCCAAAGTAGTTCCGAAAGTAGCCTTCCATTTCCTTCCACGTCTTGCAGTGCGGTTTTGCGTGGTGCTCAAGGTACTCTCGGAATAGATGTTCTACGGTGCCGGCGCTTGCCGCTGAGGTGGCTCGAGGATCTGTACCTCGCCCTATTTGCGATATGAGCTCGATTGCCCGCTGGCGTGCCGCCTGAATCGTCATTACAGGGTACTTGCCCAAAGTCATTTTGATCGGCTTACCTCGCAGAGTCTGGTACAGCAAGAAAGTCTTGGAGCCAGTCCACGAGCAAAGCACGCACAGGTATCTCACTTTGAGATCGTAATAAGCCTCGCTTTTGCCGGATGCTGGGAGCCGAAGCCCATCCAGCCACCTTTTGGTAAATACGACTCGTCGAGGTTTTTTACGCGCCATGGCAAGTAAATACCCGGCTAGTTCCCGCTAGAGCTAGCCACCCCCTGGATTGTCACTTATTTCAT
The DNA here is from genome assembly GCA_020050835.1 of Candidatus Obscuribacterales bacterium. Classification (GTDB taxonomy): domain Bacteria; phylum Cyanobacteriota; class Vampirovibrionia; order Obscuribacterales; family Obscuribacteraceae; genus JAGVKB01. The sequence goes on from JAGVKB010000022.1 coordinate 2,759, forward strand.
GCCACAAACGGTAGACGCTTAAACGGTGGGCGTTAGCGGATCCTTTCCCCGTGTTTATGGGGGTTCCTGTCGCAAAGATAAAGACTTCGAATCCCCTTATCTCCAGGTCTTTCCACGCAGAGCCCCAATGCTAGATCGAGGCGGACCGGTGAGCAGCCGCCAGCAGGCGGGTACTGCCGGTTGAGCCGGCGCTTGAGTTGGTCCGGTTAAGCGCATTCTCTGTCTTTGCAGAGCCGGTCGACAGATAGCGGTCTTTCAAAAGACTGGCTGCTTACTGCGTGACCTGTAGCGAATAAGCCAAATTCTCGAGATCCTCGCGCACGGACTTTGCGGAGTCGTATCGCCGATCCGGCTCTACCTCGAGCATCCTAAAAACGATTGACTCCAAGGCTTGCGGAAGATCGAGATCTGGTCTTACCACTGTCATCGGAAGCGGTTTTTCTCTAAATCGATTGAGCATCGTATCGAAGTCGCTGTTGCCCAGGAATAATCTGATGCCGGTCAGACATTCATAGAACACGCAACCAAGCGAGAAAATGTCAGACCGTTGGTCGACCAGCTTGCTGGTGCATTGTTCCGGGCTCATGTAGCAAGGGCTGCCGAAAACTTGATGCGGGGAGGTCATTACGTTACTTTGCAAGTCTGACCGCTCGACTAATTTTAAGATTCCGAAATCGACAATCTTGACACGCTCGAAATCTTGATCGAGATCAATCAGCATTATATTGCTTGGCTTCAAGTCTCTGTGAATTACTCCCTTGCCGTGTGCGTGAAAGAGTGCGGCGCAGCAATCGATAAAGTATCTAAGCGCGCGCCGTAGCGGAATCTGATGAATCTCTTGCAGCAACTCATGAAGCGCTCTGCCCTCCAGGTACTCCATGACGATGCAAGGTGAGCCGTCAGGCAGCGAGCCGTAGTCAAAGATCGTCACGATGTTGGGATGGGCCAATTGACTGACTGCTTGCGCCTCCAGCTTGAACCGGTGGAGACTCTCTTGGTCGTTGGCGCTGTGTGCTTTCAGCATCTTGAGGGCGACGGTGCGATTCAACAAGGTATCCTTCGCTTTGTAAACGAAACCCATCGCACCTTCTCCCAATGGGTTCAATAGCTCGTATCGATCGAGCAGAAGATTGCCCGAGGCTGCCGGAGATTGAACTTGCGGCGGTGTCGCTGCCGGTGCACTTCTTCTCAACAGATTTTTCAGGCGTGCCGCTAATTCGCGTGGTTGAAACGGCTTTACCAAGAAATCGTCCGCTCCCGCCTCGAAGCCAGCTTCCTTCGAGGCCACACTGCTTCGTCCGGTTAGCATTAGTACCGGAGCGGCCCCGCCGGACTCTTTGTATTCGCGGCAGAGATCGAGTCCGCTGGCGCCTGGCATGTCCCAATCGAGAACGACGATGTCGAATCCACCACCTTTGAGCGCTGCTCGACCGCTAATGCCGTTGTGCTGGAGCAAGACCTCATACTGGTTTGCTTCGAGCCACTCTTTGAGCAGCACAGACATCTGCTGATCGTCATCGACTAGCAGAATTCTTGTCATTTAAGCTCCCGATAGTCGCATGCCACCTGGTCCGAACGATGCCTGAAACCCTCGGCTCTGGAATGGGAATTCAGGAAAGGCTCAAGGTCGCACATTTGCCAGTGGCAAAGTTGTCCAGCTTCATATAGCCCAATTTCGGTGGATTCTAAACTCTCATGCGCTAACAGCAGGCAAAGACCAGATTCAAAAGGTGGTTTTTACTCAGCTGAAGGAGCCTCGTTGAGCTTGGGTACAAGAGGTTTTGGTAAGGGCTTGTCTCCGCGTAGATTTGTGGTATGAAAAGTTGAGCAGTGCGCTTACCGAGAAGAAGAGGAGCAACGGACTGGCAGTCAGCCAGTTGAAGCTGGCATCATGGTCTATGTCCATTGTGCTTTCGGTTTCATTACTGAGTTTAGTTCCCTCGGAGCTTTCGGCAGCCGAAGCCCTGGAGAATTCCAGACTTGATGGTGTAACCGAATATAGAATGGGTGACCTTGAAAAGTCTGAGGCGAGCTTGAAGCAGGCTATTGCCGAGGCAGAGCTCTGTAAATCTCCGGTTGAAGTTGAGCTGCTACTAGATCTAGCAGATCTCTATACCAAGCTCGGTCGCTATGCAGAAGCGCAACGGTGTCTGCAACGGGCGATTGAGCACCTGCGTAAGTCGGAAGGTAATGACAGTCTGCGACTGATTTTTCCGATAAATAGGCTTTCCGATCTGCACGTATTGGCGGAAGACCAGCGCGAGTGCCTGTCACTGGAGAAGGAAGCGTTGCGGATCATGCAGACGGCTGTGTCGGACAAGAGTCCGGCTCTCCTGCGCCAGCTCAATCGTTTGCATGCCGGCCTCGTTTACACCGGTGCTGACGAGCGTTATGTCCGATGGATTTACGAGATATCGAAGGTGCAGTCAGGCAGACAGAAAACGGAGATGTTTCCAGTCCTCTGCAGTGAATATGCCGTGGCGCTGTCATTGAATGGGAAGGACACGCAAGCCGAACCAATTGCCAGAGAGGCAGTAGATTGCTCTGAGAAGGTCTTCGACAAGCGTGATTCCAGAGCGATATTGACGGTCGGAGTCTTGGCAATGGTGCTTCGGGCGCAAGGAAAGCGGGAAGAGGCTGACCGGCAGTTTGATCTGGCAATCAGTCGAGCTCGCCAAATGCCCTTTCCAACTCAAGACGATGCGAATCGTCTGGTAGGGCTTGCGGACGTTTACTTCAAAAAGTCCATGACTCAGCAATCTGATCGAGTCTATGACGCGGTGCTTCCCTTGCGCCGGCAAAGTTGCTTTAAGCCTTTTTACGGAGACAAAGATGTGTACCTGAGGGCTGCGAAGGTTAAATGGCAAGCCGGAGACAAAGAGCAGTCCAGGAAGCTGCTCCTAGAATTTTTTCAGGACGCAGAGGTTGTCTACGGCAAAAGGCGCTTGGCAATGGCTCAATATCTTAACAACACCGGTGCGTACTTGAAGAGTCAAAGGTTTCTCGAGCTTGCTGCTTCAGTGTTTGAAAAGTCAGTTTCAATCCTTGCTTCCGCCCCGGATGCTCGACCAGCTGATCAGGTGGTTGCGCTCAAGCGATTGGCAAGAACTTATAGAGAGCTGGGAGATTCGAAACGAGCAGAGCTGCTCTTCTCGAAGGCTCAAGCGATGTCGGAAAAGTATGGAATCAAGCGGAAAGTTTGGACTGGTGCTCGTCAGGGTAGATGACCTGTAAGACCGGTTCTGTTGTGCAGTTTACCGACCTGGAGACTCTCCGGAGATTGCTGGAATGGCTAAAATACTGGTGGTTGAGGACGATAGCGAGATCCTCAACTCGGTCAGGAAAATCCTGGAAAGCGAGCACCATACGGTAGAGACGGCCAGTGATGGCAAGGATGGCTGGCACTTTATGACGGTGTACGATTATGATTTGATTGTGCTCGACTGGCAGCTTCCCGACAAGCAGGGTCTGGACATTATGAGAGACTATCGCTCCAATGGGGGAGGGACTCCGATTCTCATGCTCACCGGCAGGACTTCGATTTCCGATAAAGAGCAGGGACTGGATACGGGAGCCGATGACTATCTAACCAAGCCATTTGCAGGTCGAGAGCTGTCTGCCAGGGTGCGAGCGCTGTTGAGAAGACCGGCTCAAGCGGTTGAAAACGTCTTGTCGGTGGGCGGACTGGTTCTGGATCCAGTCAAGTATTCTGTCACCAAAAACGGACAGCATGTGGACCTTCAGCCCCGGGAATTTCAGCTTCTGGAATTCTTCATGCGCAATCCGAATCGAGTGTTCGAGCAGGATGCTGTGCTCAACAGAGTATGGAAATCGGATTCGGAAGCGACGACCGAAGCATTGCGCAGCGCTATACGCAGATTGCGACAGAAAGTTGATCCGGAAGGGCAGCTGCTACAGACTGTATACGGGGTTGGCTTTGTATTTCGCAGCCGGGATTAGCAGACTGGAGATCATGTGCATTTCACAACTTGGACGCAAGTCTGATTAATTTCTGACCCCGGCTCGACACGACCGGCTCATATAGTTTCCTCGGCAGTCAGGAGCAGAAGAGCGGGGAATTCGACTATGGGCAATTTGAGCCGGGGAAGTGCTGTTGCGATTCGCAGGCACGGTTACAGGCGTGCTTCCGGTAATGTGGTGGCGGAGTTTCCCGCTGCGCTATTCTTATTCTTGATTTTCTTACTGTTTCCGTTGATCGACCTTGCCACCATAACTTTGCGGGCTACGACAGTTTATGTGGCGGCATTCTCGGCTGCTCGCGCCGCTGGCAGAGCCGAGACATTCGAGTCTGACACTTTCGGCGGAAAGTTGTCTGCCATCAATATCGCCAGGCAAGAAGTTGTGCGCACAAAACAGGCTGGCGCACTGGGGGTGACAATGAGCAATCCTGATGTGCACGTGTCGATTGTTGGTTCGCCATTGCAGGAGAGCTTACCGGCGATCCGGCAGCAGCAGAAGCTCAGTCCGAATGTTTCAATCTCGGACTATCTGTTTCAAGTTGAAGTAACAGTCGTCGGTCGCGTGGAGCCATTGGTCAAGCTCAATGCCGGACTGTTCGGAAATGTGCCAGGACTGTCAGCTCCACTCATTATTACAGCGTCTTTTAGGGAGTTTTGCGAGCACCCGGGCGGGTTGACCGGTTAGCTTCCTGATCACAACCGGATTTGGTGTTTTCACAAATCGGACGCACGTTGGACGAAATTCTGACGCGCTCGGGACGCGGTCTGTGCGTAAAGTGTCAATCAAGAAGGCGAGCGGAGGTTTCAAAAGAATGCAAGAGCGGAGACGAAATCGAGAGAAGAAGGGCGGCATGCGTTGCCAGAGTGGAACATTCCTGGTTCTGACGGTGGTGGCGGCAGTAATGGTAATTCTGCCTCTGGGCATTTACGCATTCGAGTTGGCGAGGCTTCACCTTTCACACAATCAATTGCAACACGCCACAGACTCGGCGGTATTGGCCGGTGCCGGTATCATGTTCAATCCATCAGAGATGACCCAGGAAGAAAAACGCAATCGGGCGAAGGCGGTGGCGCTCGAGCTGCTCAAGCAGAACACGGTGCTTGGTGTCAGTCTCTCGACCGTCCATCACTCAGCGAGCTTTGCCACTGACAATCCCGGTGCTGGACAAGGCAGCTTTGAATTGCTAATCGATGAAAGTAATCATCTCTGCACTGCTAATGTTGTAGTTGGAGTACAGCCTGCCTTTGGAGCATTCCTTGGAATAAATTCGGCACCGGTGCGCGCTAGCTCGAGTGCTGGAACGAAGAAACTCGCGGGCGACATCGTATTGGTGCTGGATATCTCCGGGTCCATGGGTTCCGCCTCCAAAACACTGAGATTTGAGCGAGTCAAAGTTGGCCAGTCCATTACATACCTGCAAGTCGAGAAGCTGAGCTTTCAGGGTAACAAGATAAACAACGCTACCTTTCCGGCTTTTATGAAAGGTCCTGGTGTTGAGGTTCCCAATCCGGATTTCGCTGATTTTTCCGCTGGCGAGTTGCTCAACCGAGTTGCGAACGCGCCGTCAGAGATCAAGCTGGCTGCTCTAATCGAAGCCAAGCTAGGAAATTTGGAGAATCCCGAAGTGTTCGTAACGAGTGGTGCCAGTTCGGTGCTAGGCAGTTTCTTGCCACCACAACCTGGCTATCAGAACGACTACCAGAAAGTAGCTCTGGACAATATAGAGCCGCTTTCAAGAACAGTTGACGCAGTACAGGGATTTGTCTCTGCCTTCAATGGAACGGAAGTTCACATGGGGTTGATTACTTTCGGTCGGACTGTGTCTCAGGGTGAAGATGCAATTAACTCGCTTTCAATCAGGACCAAAAAGGACTTCAAAATGCCGCACGTCAATCTGTCAACGGCTGATGACAAGATCGAAACTGTGGTGTCGGCTGTGGAAACAACCCCATGGCAGCCAATCCTTGGCACACGGACCGGACCAGCACTGCTCGCTGGTCTGAACATGATTCAAGGTGCTGGTCATCGCAGCGGTGTTGAAAGGACGATCATTCTACTTACCGATGGCATGCCCACAAGGCCGGGACCATTTGCTAAGGCGAAGCGGCGTGCTATTGAGGCGGCCGAGGCAGTCGGCAAGAGCGGAGTCAAGCTCTATTCGATTGGATTCTTTCACAAGGGTCGATCCAAAAAAACAGGTCCGAAAGTGCTCAGACGAATGGATGAGGCAGCTGGACCTGATGCAAAGTTTTTTGAGGCCTCGAGCACACAGGAGCTGTCCGACATTCTAAACAGCATTGTGCAAGGCAATGTAGCGCTGATCAATCATTAACACCATCGTTGTTTTGGCAATGATGCAAGGAAAGATGGAGAGTACCAGATGTCTAAGAATTCTAGTTCACAAAATAGCAGATTGCACGTCAGAAGAAATCGTCGTGAAAGCGGTAGCTCCTTTGTCGAGCTGGCTGCGATGAGCTCAGTCATGGTGGTAGTTGCGCTTCTGTCCGTGAACATTTGTGTGGTTTTGTTCGGTGCCTGGATTAATGATGCTGCTTGCCGCGATGCTACTCGCGCAGCGGCCCAGAGAATCGTACGGGCTGACGCGATTGCGGCTGCCCTGGCTGCGGCAAGAACCTATGCCACCGCCTCCGGTTTGTTGAGCCGACCAGAAGTGCTCGTGGATGGCGCAAATTTCCAATTCGAGACATTTCGAGATGCCCAGGGAAATCCGCAGCCCGGCAAGGTGCCATTCGTGCGTGTCACTACCAGGATGAATGTCAAATTGCCTGCGCCAGTCGTGTTCTATGGTGGAAAGTTTACCGGTGACCTGACATTCAACCAGAGCTATATTTATCCGCTCTTCAACCTGGAGCTTTCAGCCGGTAATGACCAAGACGTGGCGTCTGCGGATGACCCCGACGTCAGCGACCCGGAGGGCGATTCGGAGGATGAAGAAGTAGCTGGTGCGGAAGGCAATGATTCTGTGAATGGTTCTGATGCCGACGATGTCGTCGCTGCCGCCGATGAGCCGGTTGAAACCGGAGACGCAGGTCAATTCGACAGTTAATTCAGGCGTCATCCATGTTTGGTAGTGGTCTGGGCAATTTGAACCAGAAGGTGGTCCCTATGCCTTCCTCGCTCTCAACGCCAATCGAGCCTTTGTGGGCTTCGACTATTGCCTTGCAAATTGCCAGACCGAGTCCGGAACCGCCGAGCTTTGTTGCATCGTCTCGGCTGACTTGTTTGAAGCGCTCGAACACCAAGTCTTTCTTGTCGGCAGGTATTCCTCGTCCATGATCGGTTACTCGTATCTCCAGCGACCGCTCCATAGGCAGAGACGAAATTTCGATGTAACTATTCTCCGGTGAGAATTTGATTGAGTTGGACATAAGATTGACCAGAACCTGGACGATGCGATCGGCATCAGCCACCACGTCGAAATGTTCGGGAGCTATCTTGATTTTGATTCCCTTGCCATCGGCAAGATCCCAGACAGCGGCTACTGAGCGTTCGAAGATTTCGTGCACGTCACCGACGCGAAGATCGAGCTCCATCCTTCCTGACTCTATCTTGTCGATGTCCAGCAGATCGTTGATCAATGCTACCAGGCGCTCGATATTAGTCTGATCCCGCTTAACCTTCTTCAAGCCTTCGTCAGTCAAGGCACCGTATTTGCCCATGGATATGAGTTCGAATGACAGACCAATCGAGGTCAGCGGTGCGCGCAGATCGTGACTTACCATTGCCACGAACTCTTGTTTCATACGATCGAGCTCGTGTCGTTCCGTAATATCTTGCACACCGATCAAGAATCCTTTCTCTTCGGGACCGGAAAACCTGCTAACGGTCAATTCGATTGGAACTGTCGTGCCATCAGCTCTTAGACCTGTAAACTCTTCAATCCGATTGAGAGCTTTGGCGATGATTCCAATTTTGAAATCACTCGCGCTCCCTTTTGCTTGCTCGTCGAATAGTCTTGATAATGGTTGGCTAGTCGAAGTACCGGTGGCATAGCCAAAGAGAAGTTCGGCTTTCGGGTTCATGAATCCAATTTCGCCGTCTTCAGAGACGAGGATTACTCCCACCGGCAAGCCCTCGATTACAGCGCGAATTCTAGCTTCGCTCGACTTTAGTTGCTCGGTGGCTCTGGTGATAATGGCTGCCATGTCGTGAAATGTCTGATCTAGCGAAGAAATTTCGTCAGTACCGGCAATGGGCTGATTGAGAGGCGCGCCGGTTCGAAAGCGCTGAATGTTATCCATCAATGTGGCCAGGCGGCGGGTAATTCCTTGATTGAACATGATAGTAATGCCTGCGGCTAGCAGCACATTCAATACCAATCCAGCGATTACAATGTTTCTTGAATTCTTTCTGGCTGTCTCTTCCGCTCGAGCTGCATAATCCTTGGTATCTACATAGGGCTTGATCAACTCTTTGACGCCGGCCAAGACCTCTTCGATGATCGGTTTCATGGCGATTATTCTTTCTCTAGCCTGGCTGTCTTCGCCTAATTCGATCAATCTTCGAGCTTCTTCCATATACACCAGAGCGAGCTCGGCTGTCTTATTTAGCTTGATTGCTGTTGCAAGGTCTGTTGGGCTTTCCTTCAGACTGGTTTCGAGTATTTGCATCTCCTTGGGAATTTCCGAGCTCAGGTTCTTATAGCTGGCGAGCAGGTCTTCGTGTTTGCTCAGACCATATTTCACGAGACAAGCTCCGGCTGCATAAAGGTCTTCGGTGAGCTTTGTCCCGCGCTTCAATACCAGCTCTGCGTGCTCTGCTCTGGTAGCCTCGCTTTCAACCTCGTTCAATGCCAAAAACAAAATTTGGAAGAATACCAGACCGATCACAATCGGAATAGAGATTAGAACGAGAGCCTTATGAGTGAGCTTTAGTTTCAGTGGCATTGCTTCAGCCGTTTCAGTTCGAGAATGAAAGCTAAGTTTACTTCTCTTGCGAGCGTCAGTAAACGCTATATGCCACGTGAGTTTCACAAGTTAGACGCAACTTCGCTCGAATTTCGACGAAGGCGTGAAGCAGCTCAGCCCTATATTGCTTCGTGAAGGCGGATCGCAATGGCTGGGAGATAGACTAATGCCTGAGAATAATGGACATGGTGCAATCGCACTGGATGCAACCGAAGCGTGGATGCACGAGCTGGGTGCTGCCCTGAGCAATGCCGAGGGGGCAGCTGGGGTGGGCAGTGGAGCAGCTGCCAGCGAAGGTAGAGGGCGATGCGAAGGCAAAACTTTCGAAGAGTCATGCGTTCCGAAATTACAAACGAATAAGCGCCAGAAGCTAACTGGCGAAGTAAGCTGTGTAGTCAGCGACAGTGTCGTCACGGCGACTGATCGGACTTTTGTGCGAGTCACTGGCAGTTCGCAAGTGTTTCTTTACCGTGATTCTTCGGCCGATCTCGACGGGGCAGATGTATTTGCCTTTGCCGACGATCAAACGACAGTAGTATCGAAAGGAGCGCGGGTAATTGCGGCCGGGCGAGCGACTGTAAGTGCGGACGGCGGCTGGATCGGAGCCAAGGGTGAATCAGTAGTGCAAGTAAAAGACGGCACCGTTGATGTCTTAGAGCAGGCGATTGTTACTGTCATTGGACGGTGCCGGGTGAAAGCATGGGGTGGAACAGTACTTGTTGCGAGCGCTGATGCGCAGATAGAAGTCCGCTCTTCGCAGGCGCGCATCGTGTTTCTCAACAGTGAGGCCGAGCTGGCAAAAGTGACGGGCTGTGTGGCACCGGGACAGTTCCATACGACCAACTCTGTAGCTCTGCTTGAGGCATTGAACGAACTGGAGTTTCGCAAGTTGATAAGCAGAGTTCCGTCTGTGCGAACGCTCGAAGCGGAGTCGGATGCTCCGGTCAAGCGACGAGCTTTCAAGGGGCTCGAGCTCACGATGGATCAGCGCGAAGCAGTCCTGTCCGATTGCGCAAAAGATATGAAAGTTCATTCTGAGAGCGCCGGCTGGGAGTTTCAGCGCGCGCAAACTGGTATCGCAGCCGTCAACGCCTATCTGCATCTGGTTGTTCTGTCAAGATACAACCGGTTTGCTCGAGAGTTGTTATTGGTAGCACTGGCGAAAGACCCAGAAGAGGGTGGCTTGGAGCGCCACGCAGATTCATCTCAGTATCAATCTTGGTCTGCGATTAATCTTGGCAAGATTGGAACTGCTTTGCTGATTGCATTTGACTATGACTTGCTCGTCCTGCCGCCGGAGATCAAAGCGGCGCAGGCCAGAGTCAGGCAGTCTATTGGGACTATCCCAGGTCGCAGTGCTCCGGCCCAAGTGGTTGCGACCGTCATTGCGGCTAGCGCCTCTGAGCTCGATCGGACCGATGCTGGGAACATCGGAAGTTCTGCCACTCAATTGACCGGGATAACTCATTTGTCCGAATCTGCCGAATCGCAAGTATTGCGAGAACTCGAAAGCATCATTCGAGGTTGCGTGGCGAGCCGGCAATCTGTATCTGGACTTAAGAACAGCGCGCAAGCAGAGCCGAATCGCCCGGACGGCAATCGTGGAAGTGACTCTGGCAAGCGTGCTTACGGTGTTGATAACGTTGCCGATGCGCAATGGCGTGAGTCGTTCAGGCAAGTATTGAGTGAGATGTCAGGGGCTTTTCTCAAAGGCGGGACCGCTCGAAAAGGGGCTCTATCTTGAAGCGGGAAGCGGGTAATCGCTGTTTCAGTGAACTGCTGGAAAGGTCTCAGGTAGTTGTTGATTCGATGGGTATAACGTAGGTGGAATTGTCTCCTAGTACCTATTCGAAGGGGAAGTAGTTGATTGAATTTAGCCGTCCCTTTTACGACTCAATTCAATCAAAATCACTGCTTAACGGCGCTAGTGTCATCTGTCCATTGTGCTAACCGTCCGTTCAGGGGGTGAAACTGCCAGCTTATGGTGAGTGATCGGGTAGATGAAGAACCCAAACCGAGACAAACTGACCGGAGTCCTGAGTCGGTTGAGCCAACCATTGTTGCGGCTTCTGAGTCAGTGCGTCGGGAGAGTAGTCTAACCAACAGCGACTTCAATCGTGACTTTCGTCAGGCCTGCCAGTCATTTCTTGCGACCGGCATCGTGGAGCAGTTCGGAAATCTTCTGATCACGCAGGACCAGTCGGAGACGCAGGACAACGGTGCAGGCGAGTCGGCCCCGGAGAAATTAGAAGGGGCGGTGCAATCAGCGGCGACTTCCATTCGGTCCGGAAGTCCTGACGCAATTCAACATGCTTTCAAGGAGCTGAAAAATTCCGAGAACCCACGCGAGTTCATGCAAAGACTGCGTCAGGTGCTCGGGCAGAGTGAGCCAGCCGGTGAGGGTGGCGACCGGCAGGGCCCTGACTGGAGCGCACAGGACGACATGCAGCGGCTCGAGCTGTTGCGAGGCACTGCGGAGGAATTTGCTGGGCCGGCGCACTTGCGTGAGTTTGACCGCCGGATAACAGGACTGCTTCAACCGGCGACCGAGCAGGGAGAACCGGCAGGAGTTCGTGGGCAGGTTAGTGAACAGTGGAGAGTTGTTCAGGTCCGCAGAGACGAGTTTCTTGATGTTGTCAATGACCATATGCCGGAGTTGCTCGCCGGCGCTACCGGGCGACTGGATGGCATGTCCAGGTTGCCACCCGCAGACGATCCTCGCTATTTTGAGATAGTGCAACGCGCGACAGCAGAGGAGATCGACTCAGCGATAAAAGACCCGGCGCACCCGCTTCATGGGGTCTACAACGCCTGGCACGAGGCCGCCGGCGATTTCGTGACTGAAAGTCTTAGGGAGCAGCAGCAGGGTGTTGAAGCCGACTCTGGTCATGGGCACTGTCAGCCAGTGGAGATGACCGAAGTCAACCTTGAGACGGAGTCAGAGTCGCCAGAGACAGAAGGAAGTGACTTGCAGTCAACTGCTGGCAGTGACAATCCCGACACAACAACAATCGAGCATCTATTTGATTGTTCTCTGGTTCGACTTTTCAACGGCATTGATTCTGCACTGCGCTCAGGCGACGAGCTGGATGCCAACACTCAAGAGATTCTTTATCAACAGTTTTTGGGCTTGTGCCAGATTGCGGAAATGCTTCCTGAAAATCAAAGTCAGCCTGCCACGACATCGGCAGCGCCCTCTGTTCAGTCAGGGCAACAGCCGGCAAGCAGCGCCGTGCAGCCGCCTGCGGTTAACCCTGCCGACCAAGCGCTTCTGTCCGATCAAGCGACTGTCAGCGAAGGACAACCGGCCCCAGTTGGCGAACAGCCGGCTGGGACTGACGAAGTGCCGACACTGAGGTCCAGGACCCGGCTGCCGCCGATTCCCGTGCCTGACCCTTCCGGACTGCCGGGTCTCTGGAGGCTGGCAAGAGACCCGAATCCGAACCCGAACCACGAGGAATTTGATCCCGAGCGTCTAGACCGCGAGCCTGGCCTCGGCGCCGATGCTGGTGACAGCGAAGGACCCATCATCTCACCCGCCGTATTGGGAGCGCTGACGAGAGACCGGCCGCCGACAATTGCAGAGACCGCCCGAGACAGGCCGCCGGTGGACTCTGCGCCGCTGCACCGCAGAGAGCTTGTTATAGATGCGCAGCCGATCGTCAATACTCCGCCGCCAGCCGAGGGAAGTTACCGGCTGACATTCGACCCGCAAACCGGTCAACTCTGTAAAATTGGGCTGCCCGGCAATCAAGGCGAGTTGAGAAAAGTCGGCGAAAGTTGGAAGCTGTTTGACTCCCAGGGGCAAGAGATCCGTCATGATGGACAGGGACAACCGCCTAGAGTTAACAATTTCGACCCCGGTGTAATCAGGTGGAATCTTGACGGCACCATCAAGGGCGAGTTTACGCGTCTGGCTGACGGCACGATACGCTACGACAATAAAGAAGGCTTGATGGAGTATCACCGGCAGGATGGCTCCAGAGAGATCCGCAACTTCAATACTTACTCGCGCGAGCAGTGGGACAGCGATGGCACCAGAAAGCGCACCGAGTATTGGGACGGCTTTGGCTGGCGTCAGGCCGCTTCAGTCAGCACTGACGCTAGCACCGATGCTGAGGGCAGGATAACCAACATAACCAGGGTGACATTCGACCGTATGGCTGGGCGCCCCGAAAGCATCGAGCGCAATGACCGGAACAATACGCTTACAACACACTATGCGGGCGGCTCTTCACATTTGTGCAACTGGAACGACCGTCAAATCATTTATGACAACGGGCGGGGACAGCGAAGCACTTTGTATCAGGATGGTGAGGGGCACTGGAGGCGAGGCGTAGCCAGAGAAGATGCAAGCAGTGGCCAGCTTGTAATAGATTTTGTCGCCAACGCGACCCGGGAAGAGCGCCGGAAAATGGCTAATGGCGAGCTTTCCGCTCAGGTCAGAGTGCGCAGAAGAGCAGGCGGCTCCGGACAAGGCGCGCCAGAACCGGGACAGGAAACCGGCAGCGTTATATCTGCATATGCCACCGGCCCGGAGATCACTCGTAACCGTGACGGTGATATTGTTCGTGTCCGGCAAGCAAATGGCGGTGTGGTAAGCGTTCAAGCCAACAGAATCACTTTGCCGGACGGCAGACTTCTGATCAGGCAGCCACAGACTGATTCGTCCCGACCACAGACGACAGCCCCGGGGCAGGCCACCGGCGATACGGGCGAGCGGGCGGGGGTGGGCAGACCGGCCGACTCAGCTGGCTCAGGCACCGGACAGGCAAGAGGTCGAGGAGCCGGGGATGCGGCGGTCGCGTCTGGTGCCGCCAGCGGACCGGCAGTCACTCCTCCCGAACAGCCGCCGCGCGGTCAAGCACGCACTAACCCGCCAATGGAGCAATGGCTCTTAGTCGACCAAAGCACCGGACAGCAGACCAGGTTGGAAGCCAACATCGCTCTGGGGGAAAATGGTACGGTCAAGATCAGTCACAAAAATGGAACAGAAGAGACTCTTGAAAGCAGCGGTCGCTCAGTGGTGCGTCGCAATGGAGCTCCAGTCTCAATCACCGAAGCCAACGGCAACAAATGGAATGTCGAGCCGGCGGCAATCGCCGGACAGTTCAGATTTACACTCGAGGGGCAAACCAGATTTGCACCAGTCACAAGCATGCTCGAGGGCATGAAACTCAATCCGGACGGATCGATCAGCTTCAAGCTGACGGAGAGAGGCGTGCAGCTGGAAGGAAGATACGAAGGCGGATCTTATGTACTGCGCGATGTTCAACACAATCGGCTCTGGCGAACCACCGACGCCGGCGGGCAGGTCAAAGAATATACATGGGACAGGCAGAATCCCAATCGTCTGGTCAAAGTGGAGCGCGTTACTGCCGATGCGGCCGGACGGGCAGTGAGAGTAGTCACTGATGAGGTTGATGGCCAGGGGCAGCTGCGCGCGGTCAGAAACTCGCAGGTGCAAGATGCTGCAAGCCGCTATGGTGGTCGATCTTCATATGACAACGACGGGCGCGGAACCTACTCGGTGCAGGGCAGATATGCGACCGATCTTGGACAGGGCACCGTCGATGGTACTTTGCACCGGCGGCTCGATGGAGTCGAGATCATCACCAGACGAGCCACAAATGCTCAGGGTAGACCGATTGAGGAATTTGTGCAGGCGAAGGTAACCCATGGCGAAAACTCATACTCGATTATCGACAGAAACCAGATTGAAAGAATTCGTGTCAACGCCGATCGCTCGCAAATAAGGCGTGATGAAAGAGGGCGACTGTGTCGTGAGTCTTCCACGCGAGGTAGCACCATCAGTGATGCTGATGCCATTGCTCTCAATGCAGCGTTCAGGCAAGCCGGAGTAACCGGCAATGCCCAGCTTCTGGAGTCCACCGGCCAAGCGTTGCAGCAAGGCTTGACCGGTCCGAACCAGCCCGGCGTGGAGCGAATACTGGCACGAGAAGACCTTGCTCAATCAAGGATGAACCTTTCCAATAGCGACAGTCCGTTGGAGTCAAGGATACTGGCAGCTACGGCAATCGTTTTGAACCGGCATGCCACTGATGAAGAGCGTGCCGACGCCATCCGCACACTTCAGTCAATCGCGCGGGCTCAATTGGAGGCGGTAGCGCGTCAAGAACGCCCCAGTGTAGATGCGCAACTATCCACTGCAATCAAAAATCTGGAGGCGTTCAATCTCGCCATCGAGCTGAGCAGAGCAGGCCCGCTGATGCGCGGGCAGCAAGTATCTCTCGAGCTCATCGGTCTGAGCAACATTCCTGCTGTCGGTGGATTGGGCTTGACTGGCTTGGGACAGGTGGGTGCGCAGCTTGCAGCCAGCCGTACGCGCCCCGAGCAAACCATGGCTGAAGCTTTTGCTCGCTTGAACCAATTGGCGTTAGAAAGTCCACCAAGTGTCGTCGCCAAAGAGTTAATCGATTCAATTCGCCGAGGCGATCCCAACAATGTATTGCGCGGACTGAGTTCGTCGGATCAACAGCAGCAAGCACTGGCAGCGGCTCGGCTTGCCGTGCTGACCAGGCAGGCATTCGAGAGCGTATCGAATCCCCAGCGAGTGCAGCTCATCATTCAGAATATAGGCTTTCCACCATCGGTAAGCGAGCTTGCGAGAATCGAGCTTGCATTGCGGCGAGAATTAGGGCAAGGAAACAATGCTGCGACCGAATGGTCATCCTGGTCCCAGGCTGCGAGATCGCTAGCAAACCTGTCTGCCATTACCGGAGCGGACGCCAATGCTCTAGCTCGAGCGAGACAGCAAGTCGAGATGTTGGCGCAATCCGCAATCGGTAATCCGTATGCCCGGGCCGCGCTGAGCGCGATTGTTTTGTCTGCCGCCAGCCCGGACGTATTACCGGTTGCAACAGCGGAGTTTAATCGATTACAGACAATCCAAAATGGAAACAACCGAGAGCGAGTGGTTGGTGTTCCCAGCCTGCAAGGACTAGCCAGCCAGGATGCAAGCAATATTCGCAATTTAGCAGCGCAATATTTGGGACAAGTGGTGGCGCAGGACGGCGGAAGAATCAACCCGGCTGAAACACACGCTCTGGTAACTGCTCTGCGAGCTGCCGAGCAGACTGGAGACAGGGCGACGGCCAATCAGGCAATTGAGACGCTGCTTTTGGGCTTATCCGGACCGAATAAGGACTCTGTGGCGGAGGCAATGAGAGCGGCACAACTCCAGTTTCCCAGACCGTCAGAAAATCTCAGCCAGCGATCCAGCCCTGAAGGGCTTTTGAGAGCAGAGTTTGCGTTTCGCTTGCAAGCCATCAACGGTGATCAGGCAGCATTTGAATCTGCCAATTGGGCCTCAGCGGCGCGCGGGTTGAGCAAGCTTCAATTGATTCAACCCGGAGATAACAATGCCGCGCAATCTGTGCAAAGAGTTATGGCACGAATATTTGCTGAAGATAGAGCTGGCAGTGCGTACGCGCGGGCCGCTATCAACTCAATTCTAGCGGCCGGAGATAGCCGTGCTACTGCGGCTCTAAACAATTTGCAAAACGAGGGAAGCGGTGACAGGCGGATTGAAGTTCCGTCACTGAGCAACCTCAATCCGCAGCTTCTAGGTCAAATGCAGTTGGCGGCTCTTCTGCTCATCCGAGAAAGACAGACTACAGGCGCAAACCAGTATAGCCAGTCTGATCAGATCGCAATGGCGGCTTCGCTGTCCAATCAGTCCGTAAGAGATTTGATTTCGTCGGGATTGCGTTCGAATTCTCCTTGCGAACGGCAGTTTTCTCTGGCGGTCTTGTCTGCTGGATCGAGCCATCTGACAGCTGAGCAGATTGTGGAAATGCGATGGCACCGGTCGCCGGATGCGGCTCGTATTTTGAATCAACTTCCAGATGAAACGAAACAGCAACTCAGGCAAGACCTAGCAGGCAGACTGCAGGCGACTGGCGAAGGCGCATTGACCGGACGTCAGCGAGAAAATGCGATCGAGTCCTTGATTGTCCTTGGGGGCTGGTCGCTTCTGACCAGTCAGGCAAATGCCATGGGTCTGCAAGTTTCCGGCCGCACAATTGAGGATTTACGCGAATGCACTAAATATCATCTCACCGGCGATGGTGACACCAGAGCAGTGCGGCACCTCGAGCGGGCCGACCAAACACAGGTCTGGTATCGCTGGCATGAAACCGGAGAGTTCGCCGGTCGTGAGCAGAAGGATCGAAATGGCTTGCTGACTTCATTCGACGCTCAGGGAAGAGTGGTTCGTGTCGACTATGGAAATGGTCACTGGCGGAATTTCGAGCGGGACGAACTGGGGAATTTGAGGCGTATTGCCGATAGTTTCGGCAATTTACTAACTTCCACCGATGGACGAATCTTCAGGACACATCCTGCAAACGAGATCTTTACCGGTGCGGTCGAGATTGACGATGACGGCAAGTTCAGGATTGGGACGGGCGAAGGAGAGAGTGTGCAGTTCAACGCCGGGGCAACGCGCTCTTTGATCAATCAGAGAGGGTCGCTTGCGGTCGGACCGGCCGGCTCTCAGGTGCTGCGAGATCTGCAGGGAAATATCCATGCGACGGTAGATGGAAGAGGCATTGAGAGAAGATTTTCGAGAGATACGAGCGGACAACTCAATACAATTGAAGTTAGATATCCGGACGGACGCAGAGAACAGATTACGAGCGGTTTCACCGTCGATGACGAAGGCAATGTCACAGTCACCGCTCAAGACTGCTCCAGCCGTACCTTCAAGTTAGACGGCTCGCTAGTGGAACGAGACACGAATAACAATGTCACGCGCGTCCTGGACAAGCATAACCGAGTGACTTTGATCGAGCGCGATCAGCAAACGGGGGCGGTCGCTAAAATCATTTATCCCGACGGGTCCACATGGACATGGGATAAGCAAAGGGATGTGTGGGTGATCAATAACGGCACGTCGTCGGTTGTGCTGCGCGGCTCAATCACTGTTGCAAGCGACGGAACTATACGCAGAAGCTCCGCTGAAGGAAGCACAACCAAACTCACCGACGGCTGGGAGGAGCTTCGTGACGGCAGCGGCAGTATTACCGGTTGCCAGGCTGTCAATCAGTTTGGTGCCACCATCAAAAAGGACGAACGCGGTCGAATAACTGAAATCAATTATGCCAACAACACCAAATATGAATTCAGATATGACAGCCAGACAGGATTGCTGGCTTCCGTCCTTCACCCGTTTGGTGTCACGTGGATTCCGTCCGAGCGAAACGGGCAAACGGTCTGGGTTAGACAGGGCAGCAGTCCGCCGGTGACCTGGACCGGCAATATTCAACCCTCAGCCGATGGCTCGGTAATGTGGAGTTCGACTGATCCAACACTGCGGCATCAGTACACTTATCTGCACCAGGGCGACGGCTCATATCAGAGAGCTAAAGACGGTCAGGTTGTTGAGCGCAGAACCCGGAGCGGCGAAACTGTAGAGTACCGATTTGATGCCCAAAGGAATCAAACAGAGTCAGTTCGAAGACTTGGCTCCAACTATTCAACACAAGACTCGCAAGGACTTGTGAGAGATCTTGTCATTGACGGTGTGCGCCGGCAATTCGAGTGGAGGCGCAATGGTGATGGCTCGGCCACTATCAATCAAATGACTGTCACCAGACAGGTCGGAGGTAGGGAAGTCAAAGAAAATTGGCGCTTGCTTGAAGGTTCCTCTAATCGATGGCAGCGATACGATCTAGACAATAACAAAGTCGGACCGATCTGGATTGGTCAGATAACTATTTCGGAAGGCAATTATCGTGAGATCGAACCGGTGGCAAGCCAAGCGGTCCGTACTGAGCCTTCCTTTAAGGTGACAGACTTCCGCCTGGACGGACATACCGCTATTAGAGAGAATGGCTCGACCAGAATTCTGGATGGCAGGGGACGTGTGGTTGAGACTAGGTTCATTCACAATGGCGGCGCCGAAGCGGTGCGTCGCTATGAGTACAAAGAAAGCGGCTATTTCGCCACACACCCTTGGCGGATTACAGGTTTAGACGGCCGGGTCTGGACCGCCGAGAGTCCGACAAACTGGACAAGCAACACTGGCCATACCTGGAGCGGAGTTGTGTGGGTTAGCTCGGAAGGGGTTGCGCATGAGATTTCCAGCTCGGGTCTTGCTCGAACAATCGGAAGAAATGGAGAAGGTCTGAACGATTGGAGGACTGGTAGACTCGTTCAATCGTTCCAGACTATAAGCAATCCAGTGGATCCCAATTCTTACAGAAGACTTTGGGGATGGCTCTCAACCGACCCACACACTTGGAACAGCCCTTCCTTCGAAAACTTGAAAACAGTGCTTGCGGACTTGAATGAAGCCGAGACGCAGATCATAAAAGGTCTATTCGAAAGGCAGTTTGGCGAACCGCTGACAGCCGCAATCAGGCGAGTGTATACCAATCCGTTGCAGCAAGAGGAGCTGCTCATGCTGGTCGGTCGCCGGGATAGAGTCGGTGGTGGCAGAGGGACAGATGAAGCCGGAGTGTTGCATCTCAATTTACAACGACTAAGTCGACTTGGTGTCACCGGCCAAGTAACTTGGTCCGTCCGAGAGCCTCTGCCAAACACCTCAGCCGCTAACGACAGCAGGGAGATCCGCGATACGCTGACTCAAATCAGGCTGCAAGTCAGCGGGCTGAGTCCAGTTCTACTTGCCGAACTTAGAACGCAATGGAAGGAACGATATGGAACCGAGCTACTAAACGATCTGTTGGCGTGCAGGCATGTGGCAGAATCCGCCTATGATGCCGGATTTTTGCGCATTCATTTAAGCGGCTCGGATGAGGCCGGACCCAACCAGGATGGTATGGTCAAACTCATGGTCGATGCGGCCAAAGAGGGAAACACTTTGTTGTTTGCCGAAGCCTGTCGGATGGCAACTCAAGCAGCCCGTCTTGAGGCGCAGAATAAGTTTTTGACCAATGATGTGCTGCCCAGGCACTTTTCAGGAGATGATTTGAGGGCAGCTCAGGAGTTGCTCCGTGATGGGCGATTGAGTGTGCAAACGCAGGTTCTCAATTCAAGTCGGTGGTTCCGAACTAACGATGAGCAGTCAATCAATAGAGCGCTTAGTGAGCTGACGCATATAGATCATTTGCTGTTCAGACGAGGCGAAGAAATCAGTCGCAACATAAATGCACCAGGCAGAAGCTCTGCAGGGGGTGAGTCAAGCACTCCTGTCAAAGAGCCAGTCAGTGGTGGAGAGAATGATATGAGAGCCCTTCAATATTACAACTCCTGGATGGAGATTATCAATAGTGTTAGCGCTTCTGGCTGGTTGCCGGGCAGCAGTCGAGAGGCTAACATCGATAAACTGAGGGGCGGCACGCTCGCCGGCGAGATGTACAGGCAAGGCTCGTGGGCAGCTCAACACCTAGGCGTCTCAGCATCGGTAAATTCTCCTCAGCAGATTACTGCAACTATTCAAGGCATGGGGCGCAATCTGTTCGACCAGTTTGTCGAAGGCGGCCGTGCTGGTTGGACGACCGTCAACGAGGCGATTAGCTCCAGGCTCCCAGCCGATAGACGTGATCTTGCCGTTGGTCAATTGAATCTGATTCTACAAGGCGCCGGCCGTGTAATAGATGATCTGGAAAGCCAGTTAAGGCAATCAAATGCCATCCCAAATCAAGACGGAAGCATACTGACTGTGGGTTCACTCGACCTTTCCGAGCGAACTCTCAATAGCATGCGGGCGAGTCCATCTTTCAGAGTTATGTCAGATCAACAGTTGCGCGATATATTGAGCGGTTACCGTGAGTACAGGAGGCTACTGGCAGTACAGAATCAATTTGATCGCTATTCGCAAGAGCAAGCTTTGAATAGCGATAGAAGGCGACAGCTGGAGGTCTTTCGCCAGTACTTGTACGATGTCGTGAGAGCTGAGGCGAGGCCTTCTATATTTGAGTTGATTCGTCCTCAGGCTGGAGACGCCGGCAATCCGAATAATGTCAGATATGTTTTGGAAGCACTGCGGTCGATGCGTCAGACGGAGCAAGCTCAGTTTAGAGACAACGCTATGATTGCGGTTGCCGGCGTAGTTTACAACAAGGATGGCACCAGTCAACCAGCGCGCCGCGGATTTGCCGATGAGTTGGGCGACAGATTGCGTGAGCGATTGAGCGGTAACTCGAGCGCGCTTGCGGCAGCCGAACGCTTCCTTGAGCAGATTCGAAGGGGTGGAGTGCAAAATCCGAGTGAGCGCAGAGAAAGTTTAATAGCAGAGCTCGGGTCGGCGCTTGGGACTACCAGCTCTCACTTCATTGCAGTAAGGAATGTGATCAACGAAATTTCAGTTGACACAGCCTTAAATTCTGAACAGTTCATGGCTGAAGCAGGCAGGCGCATGGGCGAGCGCAATGAGCACTTTCGAGCAGCGGAAGATGCTCTCAGGATCGAACGGAAGCGAGTAGAGCTTATCGATCGGATTTATCTAGCAGCTTCTGAGACAGGCGTAGATAGTTCAGTATCTCAGTCTAATGAGAGATTCCGTGGGCGAACAGTACCGCAGCAATCCGGTGTCGAATCAACCATGCAACAGCAGCAACTTGCTGCAAGACAACAGGCAATTCTGAGTGTGATACTTCCTGCGCTGGCTGATCCTGAGTTGCGGGCTAAGTTGCAATCAAGCCAGCAGTTCAAAGAAGCAGTAGACAGGACACTTGACCCTCTTGCTTGGGGTCAATTGGTCCAACCAATTCTGTCCGGTACTTTGTCCGCAGACAGTATTTTCGGAATGTTATCAAGGCAAAGGCACGAAAACCTCGCTGCGAGTGGGGACAGCTTTATCCATACGGTCCTTGCGCTGAACGCAGATAACTTGAAATTACTCAACAATAGTTCTAAGGACAGAAAAAGAATTCTCGGAGTCTTCTCCGCCGGAGGCACAGCCGATGCCGTTCTCAATTGGACCGCTAGCGGTGTCAGTGAACGTGCGGAAGTCCAGAAAGTATTGGAGAAAATTCTTACTCAGAACAGAGCTACCGATGCCGATAGAGTACGGCTTTTCACGCTTGGAATTGGCGTGTCCAAAGAAGATGTAAAAAGAATTCTGACAGAGTTGAGCCCTGACCAGAGGCGGGTTGTTCAAGATCAATATGCAAGTAGCTATGGAAGAAATCTGGCTGAAGATCTGAGAGCCAAGTGGGGTTCGGACATTGCCACGCTTGTGCCGCTGCTTCGCACGGACAGACCATCGGCGCGGCAAGTTCTGCTCGAAGCAGCTCAGCAAACCACTGGCAGTTTGAGCCCGGACTCTCCGACGATTGGAGTAGCAGCTTACCATTATGTGCTGCAAGATTTATACGCTTTGCATGGACAGATTCGGCAGGCTAACTCAGAAGGACGCAGCCTTTCTCCCCAACAGTTGACTCAGCTTGAGCGGCAATGGATCGAGTCGATCGGTTCTTATCGAGAGGCAAAGAAAGAATTTGGCGAACTTCTAGCCAACACGACAATAACAGTTGCTTCGTTAGCTGCCGCCCCATTCACTGGAGGGCTATCGCTCAAAGGATTAGCGATGGTATTTGCTGTTGGTGGAATGGCTCGTGTCGGAATCAGATCCGGCATAGAAGGTGGTGATTTCGACTCGTCTGCACGAAATGTGCTGGGCACTTATCTGGGTGGCGGAGTGTCAGCTGTCACCAACTTTATAAATCCGGCTCGTATTCCCGGTCTTAATTTATTTATGCAAAGCGCGGCTAGAGAAGCTGCTGAGCAGACGGCGAGATTAGGTGCTCAGGGAGCAATCAGAGCGCTGAATCGAGAAGGTTTGCTGCTGACGGGCGCACAGGCTGAGCAAGTACTGCAACAACGGATTAACGGGTTGCTGACCAGGATGATGCAAGCCGGACAAACGGAATTGCCGGAGGGCGCTATGGCTGCCTTCGTCAGGCAATTGTCTGTTGACGGCATCGTGTCTGCTAACGTTAGCGCTAACGCTTTGGCTCGCGTGGCTAACTTAGTCGGCACAGAGATACAGAGTGCGGTCGGGCAGGTCAGTCTTTCTATGGCTAGCCGCATTCAGCAAGCATCGGTAGATCTGCTCTCCAACGCTACTATAGGCGGCTTCGCATCGGCAGCAGGTGCCGTGACTGAGGACATTACTCGAGGAGAGTTTTCTTCCCAGCGTTATGTAAATGCCTTCTTTCAAGGTGCCGGTGGTGGCATGCTTGAGTTCGGTTTCTCCAGAATGGGCAGTGGTTTGTTCAATTCGACGATAGGAGGCAGAATTGCCTCAGCCAGAGCGCAAGCGTTAGCTCGATCTCAAGTATCTATGCTGGCCGGTCGGACTGGCAGTCACATTGAATCCGCCTTCGATCTTGTCAATAATTTACAAGAGGAAATTCTTCCTGAGTTATTGACAGGACTCGTATCAGGGGAGGGTGTAGATGGGCTTGGTTCGATGAGTTCTCAAATTACTTCAGGGATGGTCCTAGGTAGCTTGGGAAGACGTTTTGCTACACGTTCTAGAATTCATGGCGATTCGCCCCAGAGTTCTTCGCCAGCCCAACGTGGTGTGGGTTCTGACCGCAGTGGAGGGTCGTCCGAAGCGCTGACGGCGACGTCGAGTGAGTCTGTGGTCGGTAGCGACAGCGCGGCTCCGGTAGGCGTCATTACGCCCGTACTCTCAGGAAGCACTGTGCCAGCAAGCGCTGTTCCATCATTAATCGAGAGTGGTGACGTTGGCGCAGTGGTGCCAGGTGACTCCTCTCGGCCAGTCATTACGGATGCCGGTGACACAGTTGTATTCCCGTCCGCAGTATCGCCAGTGGTGCTGCAATCAGGTCAGCACCCTGGAGCGGTGGTGGCAGAGCCGGATGTCTTGACGGGAGATGCGAGTGATTATGTAACTTCGCTACCTGCGCCGGAAACCAGCACCACCACGCCTCCGGTACCGACCACCAATACCATTTCGGGAGCGCATCAGCCAACAGCGCATACGTCGACTGCGCAAGGTCATACCACCGACAGTGCGCCCGCTGGTCATCAACCTGCTGAGGCACATATAGTACATCCAGCGACTACTACGCAGAATGTGTCACCGGTGTCCAACACAGTTCCGTCTCCTCCGCAGCATGCTGTTGCGCCGCCTCCGCAGCGAGAATTCTTAAGCTCGCTTGCTCCCGATGCCGTTTCTACGAGTCATAATGCGCCTAATCCAGTGCATCCTGTTGGTCCACTAACATCACCGGTACAGACTGACAACGTCGGACCGGTGGAATCGTACGCGCAAGCTGGACCGGCGCTCAGACCAGGCGAGGTATTGCCACCAGCGCCCCAACCGTCTGTTGCTGCACCAAGCGGGCAGTTCGGTTGGGGGCTGCAAGAGCTCGAGAAAGAGTGTGTGAATTTGATTCAGCAAAGGAGAGAACTTCAGGCAAATGCAGGCTCAGAAAATAGCAGAGAATTGGAGTACCTTAACAACGAAATCAGGCAAAATCTCGAGCAGCGCCGCGCAATCGTCTTGGGACAGATCAATCAAGTCTATGATCCTATGCGTGGCGACATAACCAGGCATGAGGAAGTTCGTGACGCTGCTAGTATGCAGATGCCGTTTTTGCAAAGAGATTTATTGCGTGATGACAATAGTTCAGCGGAGAATCAACAACTCAAGGCTGAATTAGAGCAACATCAGTGGCAGAAGGAGCAGGCGGAGCGCGAGCTTACGGCTGTTGCACAGACCATGAGAGCCTCTGGCGCTGAAAGAGAGTTGCTCGGGTTGCAAGGCGAACTGCGAGTACTGGATATCGCTCTTGCCGCAGAGGATGGTCGTATAGCAGCCACTGTCGAGGCTGGATACTTAGGCGCCGATCCGGTGACTGGCCATCTTTCAATTAATGCACCGGGTGCAGCCGGACCCTACAGATTCCAGGATTCGCGCTGGGGGCTGGTCGACGGCCTTGCCTTTCGAGTGGCCGGACCGGTTCAAAGCGCGGACATGCTGGAGGTTGTTTATGCGATTGGGCGGCCGCCCGATGATTCGCATATATCATTGCTTCTAGATGGCAGTCCGGATGCGCAACCCGGTGGTCGCAACATGGTTACTGGAGAAGTCTCGATTGCCACAGTGCGCCCGCCAGGGGAGCTTCTGTATCACGAAGCGGCTCTGCGCCATACCACAAACCATGAAGTCTTTGGTCACGCCGGGCAGTTCGACTATTTCGACAGGCTTCCAGAAAGTATCCGGCAAGTTGTTTGTGAAGCCTATCAAACCTGGCTTGATGATCCAGTAACACGTTGGAATATAGGGATTGGCAGCGTTGATCATCACGCCACTGCCTACCTGGAGCGCTTAAGCAGCAGGGACTATGTTGACCCTAGAAAGAGCTTGCTCGCTTATTTCGCTTGTTTCCCTGAGGTGTTTGCCGAGCTCGGAGCCGTTTACCGGTACTCTACTACGCCTGAGGGACGCGGACTCTCCTATGCTGAGCTGATTGAAAGGACTACTGCCAATTCACCGCTTGGGAGCGATCGAGCTAGTGTGCTGCGCAATGCCAGGCCAATCTATGACGCTCTGAGGGAGCAAGTCTTTGTACCATACGACAGGGGTGACTGGAGTGCTCGCCAGCCAGGACCGCGAATTGTAATGCTCGTTGACTCGTCGCGGCAATTCTCTCCGGATAAACGAGGCATAGATCTGCATCCAAAGATACACGAAAAAATTGAGATCACGGTGCAGGGAACACCACCGGGAGTGATGTTCTACCGAGATGGAAAGGGTAATGTCTATCAACAAGCACAAGCTGGTGCTGCGCTGGTGCTCGACCATCGCCTGAAGCTCCGTGTGTATCATGAAGGCAAGTTTGTTGTTCCGTCTACTGTTCGTGCGGCAGGAGATGCATTGTCGAGGCGGTTTGATGCTTCCGCTCAAGTAGCTGGTGTGCAGCATGCTCAAGCAGTCCCAGTCAGCCAGCTGTCCACGCCAAGTAGTGCCGGACGTGTCGGGCTCATACGAATGTCTCTCGATGGACTGACGCCGGCACAAAAGAGATTGAAAGTAGAGCGAGCAATCAATTCATCTATTTCCGATCCAGTAACTCGCCTCAGGTATTTGGAGCTGTTGCATGCTGGTCGCCTGTCTCCAGAAGACATTCTCCATCTTCTGGATCCTGCTTTTAGTCCGGAAGAGCGCGAAAGGAAATTCCGAACATTATTCGGAGAACGATTCGATGCCGAGGTTGGCGGGGTCGATTTTGCCCAAGATCTATCGCAAGCTCAGGTGCTGAGCCAACCGCAGTCACAACAGCTCAGCCAGAACACGTTACAACAAATGCAGCAAGGGCTGGTTGACCCTAACCCGCCGGCGAATAGCGATTCGACCAGTCGGAGCATTAACACGGATACACAGAGCGATCTGGGCTCCGAGCGAAAACTACATGGAAATCTCAGTATCGATTTCAGCGAACAGCTCGGTGGTGGCCAAGCCGATGTGTACAGAGCAACTGTAGATGGGCGGGATGTAGTGGTAGTACTGCCTAATGGTGGAGAGGCGGCCCTCAAAATCAGGGCGCGCAATGAGCGCATCGCTCGCGTGATCGATGGCATGGCCGATTCTAATCCAGCAAGCCGGCATCCAGCCTCAGTTATGCGCGAGGTACATTGGCACGACGGCACCATCGTCAGAGCACTGTTCGTCGAACATGTCGGAGAGCCTGTTAAGGCTGTCCCGGAAGTTGCTGCGCGCGACTTATCTCTTCGGTTGGCTCTTGTAAAACGGCTGATAGCAGGAGCTGGCGATGTTGATGGCAATATTGCCTTCGATTTAAACGGAGTTGCTCGAAACTTCGACTATGGTGAGAAAGAACTATTTGCTCAGTGGGCCGGTCCACGCTGGGATGGATTGCTGGCCAGGCATTACCAGAACTTGCCGCCTGGCGATCAGGCGTTAGAATACGCATCGCGCATTGTGGAGGTGTTCGGAAGTTCAGCTGGACAGCAGCAATTGATTGAGCTGGGACTTACAGCAGAGGAGGCACGGAGTTTAGTCAGCAGAGCGGCATGGTTTCTGAATAGTGAAAGTAAGTTATTTCCACCTGCATCGTCAGGCATTCAATATTACATTGACGGTCGCCCGGACGGAATTCCAAACTTCGAGAATCTCGTAACTGTGTTAGATCCGAATAGCTTAAGCGGTCCAGATCTGCTGGCGCAGAAAGTGATCGCGGCTCAGCAAAAATTGAGAAATCTGGAAGACGATATTGCAGTATTAACAATTGGCGAGGGCAGGTCGAGAAACAGCCCTGATGTAGTTGAGCTGGTGGAGAAATACGCAGAGCTCTATCAAGACAAAAACTCTGCTCTAGAGCTATTGGCGGATAGCATCGCGAAAGGGTCTGTTCGCGCTGACTATCAATATTATCTTGAAGCTTTCATAAATAACAACACTGCCACTATGTTGTCTTATTCTCCAGAAGAGTTGGGGATAGAACTGAGTAATCTAGATAAAATCGATCAGCGATCGCAACCACGAGAACAAACAGCTGAGCCACAAGCGAGTCGTGTCCATGGTGAATCACCGTCAATTGCGGTCTGGGAGCTGTTCGAGAACCTGTTCGAGACAGAGCCGCCGTCGAATGAGCTGCTGAAAGCTCTCGGTACAGTTGAGCTTGCTCGAGCACTTCAGCAGTACCAGAAGCAGATGCGGCAGATTCGAAATGGGGAGCAAGCGCTGGCGAATCTGGAAAGCGAGCTGGCCGAGCTGACTGAGTGCCAGGATGAATTGGAGGCTAGCGTCGTCAGGGAGGAAATTGAGCGAGTCAGTAAGGCAGTTGCAGGCGTGAGCCAGGCGCTCAACACGCAAGTAGGCAATGAAAGCGTTGCTCGCGTGCTCGAACAGATTGACAGACTCTGGAGTCCTGTCAGACAGCTTGACGAGCGTTTTGAGGACCTTTCTGCTCGCCGAGACGAAATTGATGCAGGTTACGTAGATAGGAGAGACACCATCGATGATCTAATTGAGAAGTTTGAAAACAAGGGGCATCTCAGTGAATCCGAAATGGTTCTGTATGCTGCGACATTAGACGAAAAAGCTCGGATAGATCGGGAGATGGCCGCCGAATTGTCTCAGCTTGATCAAGAGCTCAATCAGTTATCAGTTCAGCGCCTGCCATTCTATGAAGCACTTTCGGGTAGTGCTGAGCTGAGAAATCTGAAGGTTGCTTTTGCTGACGCCACTGACAGCTTTTCACCAGGTGTTTACACGGTTAAACTTCAGTCCGAGCCGGTGCAAGTCATTGTAGAGCCAGGGCCTGCCGTTTCCTGGGCAACCGTCAATAGTGTGCTGCGAGCCGCAGAAACAATGGGACTTAAACCGCAGACAATACGCATAACCAACGATCACAATCCCAAACATTTGGGACTGTATATTAGCGAACAAAATTCTCGCCTTCGGGAAACGACGATCGAAATCACGGAAGTTGATGGAAATGCCTCCAGCTATACCTATCTGCACGAGTCTGGTCATCTTTACGATCTAGATGCCCTCAAACTTTCTAGCAATCCGGCAATAGTTGCAAAGTACGTTGAAATTTTGCACGAACAAGTCGATACGCTGGCGCTTGCCGCTGGTCTTACGGAAAGTGCGATGCGATCGTTAATTAAGAAATTGACCAGCTCGGATTCCATGTCATCGAGTCAGAATTTTGCGGGCTATGTAATTTCTCGGCGAGAGCTCATTGCTGATTTCTTCGTTTATTCCTACGAGCGAGTCAGAGCCTTATCCACTGGGGAACACCTGACCTTTTTACAGCTTGTTGACAAAATCGCCTTCAAGAAACACGCGCAGCTGCATCGCCCATTCCAACAACTGTTTGAATATTTGGACCGAGAGCACTTCCGACCGCTTATTCAGGCGGAGAAAGCGATTGACGCAGTCGCCAGGCAATACACGCGCTCAATCAGGAATCCAGCATTTGAATACTTGCAGGAGGAATTCAAGAGTGCTCTGCATGGGGCCAATCTGTCTACGGACGAGGGGAGGTTTGATGCGACGAGTCGGATGTTTGTTGCGCTCGAGCGCGCGAGCGCAATTTCCACAAGTGAAATTTCAAGTGTGGCACTTAATGCAGTTCTTATTCAGAGGTTCAACCTCGGTTGGGAAAATTTGCATTGCGATCGATTGATTGAAACAGACAGGCAAGAGTATGAGCTCTATCAGCGATTTCTTAACGATAGGTTTGACCCGTACACCGATAGCTCGATTGAGCCCACTCAAAGAGATGAGATAGTTGTCGCATATAGAACTTATCAATGCGTAGTTTCTGGTCTTAGTAGTAAGCTCAGCCGGCAATTGGCCAGCATCTATCGACAAGCTTGTGAACCGATTGACCGTATGTTTGTTCCTTTTGTTTTGGATCAAGCTATTAAGGACTTCACCAGAGAGCATCCAAATTTCGATCCCGGGGTGCTGAGGTCAGGCATCAGTCGCATTGATGTTTTACTGCGCAAATTGGCAGACTCTTCCATAACAGACAACCGATACGCACAGATCAGAAAGCAAGCGTTCGACGAGGCAAAAAAATTGCTCGCGGCTCTTCCGGCAGCGCACGCGGAAGTGGAATACCTTGTGCCAATGCTCTGTGCGAAACTTGGTTTGAAATCGTTTGATATTCCGGCTCATCTGCGATTTGCCTTGCCCGAACAGCTTCCGCCGCCACCACCACCTTGGCTGAATCAGCAGCCACAGCATCAGCCGCTGGACAAACCGGTGCCTGCGGATAATGATGAGACTCGAATTCTGTCGGCAAGCGATTCGCAGCAGCCTGCGCCCGACTTAGAGGCACTCAATAATGACGAGCCGACCCAACAAACCGGTGCAGAGTCAGCTGATGCAGTATTGGAGAAGGCTGCAACGATTGCGCAGCCTGCCAATGAAGTTGTCTGGGGACAAACTGTCATCCAGGGGGGGATGCGAGCGACAGTCGTCGGTCAAACCGAAGTTGGTTGGTTGATCCTGCGTCAACCTGGACGACTGGAAGATCCATCCATCACACTCTGCCGTGACGAAACTGCGGACCAAGTGCGCAATGACCCCAGGTACCGGCAAATTCGGCTCTATGGACATGATGGACAGCCGCTGGGTGAGTATTTTGTCAGAGTCGATCACGACAATGCTGCCGAGCGCGACATTTTCTCAAACCCAGGCCGGGACTACATAAGAATTGACGAAGATGGTAATGTCCTGGACGCGCCGGAGATTCTGGAAGTCGATCCGCAAGAGCAAATGATCGAAATGCCAGTGGTGACTTCTGCCACCGAACCGAGGCGTACTGCCGATGTTGTGTTTGTGAAAATTTCTTCTCCCGGGCAACAATCAATTGGCGAGCATGTACCAGTCGATGTTTATCTTTATCCGGGCCGGCTAAGCAGCGGCGACTATTTTGAGGTAGCTGTGCCTGTTGCTGGAAGACAGGTTGGACCTTACGGCCCAGACAATATCCGGATTGTGCGAATGCCTGACGGGGCAGATGTAGTTCTCACTGGTGGTGGTGGCGTATTTTCCCTTCCCGGCAGTGAAGGGCGAGGGCAGCTGCTCAACCCGAGAGCGGAAATCGTTCTCAATGATCGCAGAGACTTTGCTCTCGTAATTAGCCTTTTGAATGATGTTGCTAATGGTGTCAGGAGTCCCGAAGCCGATGCGCTCAGGTCATGTATGCAGACAGTATCGATGCGGGATCCTTTAGCGATGGAAGCGCCCGGTGCTTCGAGCGGAAGTCTCACGTTCGATTTTTGCCTGACAGCCGCTAATTATCTGGCACTGGATAGTGCCACCGGGCTTATTCGTGATTACTTGCAGAGACACAATGGTGGCATGCGAATCAATCTGTTGCGCGACACCTGGCCAGTCACACAGGCAGGCAACGTAAATGGCGCATTAATTCACACCGATCTCGGTGAGGTCATTCACAGCCGGTATGCCGGCACTGGATTGATGGAGGTCGGCAGGCTGACGAGCGATGGACTGGCGCAGCTGTGCATCGATGCCGGCATAGCGCCAGGACAGGTGATGTACGACAACCAGGGCAGGCTAATGTTCAATACTGAGCATGGCACAGCCTGGGCGCTGCCGGGACGTCCGAGTTTCATGCAGGTGCATCCAGCTCATCAGGGAGCAGGTGGTTCAGCAGGCTCAGATTCTGGTCCGCAAGGGAAAGTGGCGTTATTAAGAGGACTGGCGGCGCTTGATGCTTTATATGCGCATTTCCATGCCGGCGAAAGGACAAGCCCTGCCTTTCATACGCTCGAGCAAGAGCGCCAGGTTCTGCGGCAGAGACATGAGCGAACAGACGCTTTACTAGACGAATTCAATCGCGTGAGGCTGCAACCAGAACATCTGAGGCGATATGTCGAGCAGCACCTGGAATCGGGAGCATTGGCTCGGGCCTGGAAAAATGGAGAGATTGATGGGCTGGCGTTGTTTTCGCATATCATCCGCAATACATCTGCGGCAATGCAGATTGATCTTTTGCGCCAGACTGAGTCGATGCTGCGTGTTTTTGCCGGTGAGCATCATGGCGAGTTGCTGCTCGAGCTCGCCATAAACCCGGGCCATAATGTGGCAGTTGGCGTGGAGTCCTTGCGGTGTATGCCGGTGGAGCCGGGCAAACATAGAGCGTTATTGCAGGAACTGGCGCTAAATAGCCCGCACGAGGTGATTCGTGAGCAGGCGCAGCTGCGGCTTGTGCTGCCGAGAATACTAGGACCGAAGGATTCGCTATTGCCGGGAAGCCGATTCATAGATGGGCAGACAGGATTCACAATTGTAATCGGAGGTGACACTGCGGTTCCGCGAGAAATGCTTGAAAGTGTGCTGAACGCCATGGATAGACTTGGATTTGGCATTTCAGGCATGGAGATTACATTGGTCGATATGCCAAGCGAGGGACCTCGCGGCAGTGCTCGCGGCGCGTATCTGGGCGATTATCGGATACGTTTGAATTACGCCGCCATCGGCGGGCGGCATCTTGATTTAACTTACTGCCACGAAACCGGGCATCTGGTGGATTACGATCTGGTTCGCCGGTGTGGCGGTTTTGGCGAATACTCGGATATCTTGTCACAAGTGCTGTCGATGCATCGTGGTAAGGCAGATCGTTTTCCAAACATTCAGCCTTGCGGCAAGCATTTTGTGAGCGTTTTGTCCCAAGTGTTCGGCTTGAGGCCCAAGCAGGCAAAAATATTGTACGAGACTTTGCTTGCCGAGAATTTTAATGATGAAGGACAGGTGCGGACCTTGGACGCGCCTGGTGGGCTAGACTTAGGCGATCCCGCGCAAGCAGCCCGTTATTACCTGGGTAGAAACGAAATTTTCGCCGAAGCGTTCGGTTTGTATCAATTCAGGCTGCGTCTCATTTCCGATGGTAACCAGAATCCAACTTATGCCGAGCTGGTCGCCGACTTCTGCGGTGCGCGCAATCCCCAGCGGGCGCTATTCATGCAGCCGCTCGAAAGTGTATTTAACTGGCTGGTTGAAAATCGTTTCGAGCCGATGCGTCAGCGGCAGGAGGCAGCAAGGCAACAAGCATCGCGCAGAGATCTGAGGTCACGACAAGGCGGAGGGACGTTGGAGCGGCTTCTGGATTTTGTGGAGTGGCGCAACAGGGAAGTTGCTAACCCGATCGAATACAAGAATCTCACCCAAGCCTGGATTACGCAGCATCAAGTGTACCAGGACAAGAGAGAGGCCTTTTTCGATTGTCTCAGGACTCTGCCTAGCCAACCTGACGAGGCATCCGCGCGGATAGCTATTCTGCGCGAAGCACAGGCAAAGTCCAAAGAGCTGATAGAAATGTTACGGGGCAATGCTCACGACGGCGTCTTGCCTTTGACGTTGGCGATTGAGTCCGAGCTCAGGCACCATGGAGAAGCGGTGCACTCCGTGATACCGGCTCGTCTTAGAGAATTCGCTTTGGCTGGTTTGTCTTTTGAGGCGGACGCGGGCGGCAGGCGAGCAGTGCTTGTAATAGAGCGCCCATCGGATAATCCCCAGCCGTTGACAGGCAATGCGCGATTTCATGAGCTGCTCGACGACTGGGTTCTAGTGCGTCGAATTGCGCTTCCTAATTTGATCGGCTATGACGGAAGGTCACAAAATGACGCTTTATACTTGTTTGAGCGCCGGAATGATTCGGGTACCGATGATGCAGTAGCGACTGACACCGTCGAGGGTGCCTGACGATCGAGCGCTACTTTCGTCGATCACAGAAGTGGAATTCGGATGAAGTGAGGGAAGGGGAGAATCGACAAAGGCGATAAGCAGTCAATCTATGAACGAGCAACCGTGGGAATAAACCTTCAGTGTCGACATCACGGTGTTCGAACGAGACATGCCAACCTTCGGCGATTCAATTACAAGCAAGTCGAAGAAAGAGCGCAGCGAGGTTGAGCCGAAACTGAGGCTTCGAGTAGTCACAGCCTGAGACTCTTCTTCAAAAGCAGCGCTTATACATTGTATATGGAGATATACAGGGCCTTATTGATCGCTGCAAAATTGACCAAGCCGATCGACATCTGGATAGACTTTTGACCGGACTTTGACGCAAGTGTGCAGGTATCCTGAGCAGATGCAAATTCCTCGGTACCGAGTTTCTACTGGGTCGTGTGGTAAGTGATGGCAAAGATACTAATTATCGAGAATGATGAATGTACAACTGCAGTGCTAAAGGACTGGTTGTCTCTTGATCGCCATCTGGTGGAGATGGTTGTTGATGGCTCGGAAGGACTTGCCTACTTGCGAAATTATCGATATGACCTGGTGGTGCTGGCTCTGAAGCTCCCGGGGATGAGCGAATTGGAAGTCTGCAAGGAATATCGCAGTGGCGGTGGTAAGACACCTATGCTTGTCGTGAGCGGGCTTACGTCCGTGGAGGATAAGGCTCGCGGATTGGATGCTGGCGCCGATGATTACCTGACAATGCCATTTCACGGCATCGAGCTTAACGCCAGGGTGCGCGCGTTGTTGAGAAGGCCTCCTGAGCCTGTCAGTGTTTCAGTCAAGCAAGCAGGCACACTTGAGCTAGTGCCGGCTTGCTTGACCGTAAAGATTGGCGAATGGACTGCGCGGCTCAGACCAAGGGAGTTTGCGCTTTTGGACTTCCTGTTTCGGCATCCGAATCAGGTCTTTGGACCCGAAGTGCTGCTTGCCAGGGTCTGGCGATCCGACACTGAAGTTTCGGCTGATAATGTGCGATTGACGGTCAAGCGCCTGCGCGACAAACTGGGTGAAAAATCACCGATCAATACGATTCACGGTGCCGGCTACATACTGGAGTTGCCGAAGCATTGACTACTGAGTCGTTGCTCTGTTTCTAGTCCGGGAGCGCTCCCCAACGGCACAGCTGTCCGCAGGCGAGTCGTGGCGTGGAGCGCACGGCTTCTAAAACTACATGCGCCAGCGTCACGCGTGCTCCGAGCAGTGAACTGTTGGTTTTAGCGCTGGCAGCTAGAAGGGCATTGTTGATAGAGATGAGATCGGCCGCATTCACCCTAAACATGCCTGCAAGTTTCATGGCCGCCCCATTGACCAGGGATGACGATCGGCCACATGGCTGCCTGTGTTTCTTGATCATGTCTTTAAGGTACGACGCAACCAACTGCTCAGCAGGCGTTGCCTGGTCTTGTCTGGCAAGGCGCGCTGCCGCCGTAATTGCTTCATGCAGGTTAAGCTCCGTCCGGCGCGGATAGAACGGCCCCTTCGGCAGAGTATTATCCCCGGATTTGAGCAGATGCAGGGCCGGTCGGACCTCGTCGCACCAATAGAGCGACCTGACGATCAAATCGCAAAGGGCAAAATCTCGGTCTGTAGTGGGTGAAGCGTGCATATGTATTCGGTTGTTCTTGAGCCACCGGAGTTCGTCTGGTTTGACCCGAACCAGGTTTCCGAAGGCGCGGCAAGACAGCCGATCGGCTCGAGCTCGACTGATTTCTGCATCATCGGGCTTGCCTGCGTTCTGATCGCACCAATCCGCGTAAACCGCGAATGGATGCTGATGAGGGTCATCGATTTGTCGCAGGTAAGGCAGCAACTTGCGAATGGGCAACCAGTATTCTGGAAGCACTACTTTAAAATCGATTCCGAAACTATTAGGACTTTTGCGCATTAGACCTGTACCTTTCTTGCTTGAACTATGGATGAGTCCGGCGAAACAATCACAGCCAGTAGGCTGCTTCGACGTCTAATTCAGGGCTCTGGCTAATAGTCGGCTGGACTGGCATGCATAAGTTCCTTATGCTGTTTGCCATTTTTTGAAAGGATATATAGGTTACGAGCAGAGAAAAACGAGGAGTAGAATTCCGAAGACGATCAGCATCTGTCCAAAGAGAATGCCGCACGCAAGCCTTTCTCGTGCTCGCTCCCTGGCGATAATGCCCTCTAAGATGCGTCTTTGGCGCCTTCGTGTTTCCGGGTTGTTCGGTTGTCCCTTCACATTGACCTCCCTCTGGTTTGAGTTTGAATTGAGAGACTCTGCCCTAACTTAACGAGCACCTGTGCACAACGCCAGGGCGCTCCGTACATACTTGGTTCACAGTAGATCACCTACCGCATCCTTTTTGTGCGTTCGAGCGATCTTCAGCTAATGTAGTGCAGCTTGCTTGACTAGACCCTGCGGATTGGGCGAAACGGTAGATGCTTTCAATATATCTAGCGCCTCTGCAAAGAAGCAAGAATTTCCAGTGGGAAAATTGACGAGCAATTGTCGCAACACCGATTGCCTGAGCAGGGAGCGAAACAGTCGGCCGGTTAGTGTTCTAGCCTCATTGTGGGCTGGTTGTGTGTTAAGTCTGAGTGGTGGAAGTACGTAGCTGCGAGTACCTTCGCTTAATCCACTTTGATTGACTAAATGTCACCACATGTAGTTATGCCGTCTAATCCAGTTGGATTCACGCATCGCAGCGAACAGATAGGAGGTAGTCTAATCCAGTTGGATTCACGCATCGCAGCGAACAGATAGGAGGTAGTCTA
>JAGVKB010000029.1 GCA_020050835.1 Candidatus Obscuribacterales bacterium
CCTCCGGCACCACCGGCACCTCCGCCTCCCGCACCACCAGCGCCTCCACCTCCCGGTCACGCCCAACCAGGTCACGCACAACCCGGTCACGCACAACCCGGTCACGCCCGGCCCGGTCACGCACAACCCGGTCATGCCCAACCCGGTCACGCCCAACCTGGTCATGCCCAGCCAGGTCACGCACAGCCAGGCCACGCCCAGCCAGGTCACGCACAGCCAGGCCACGCCCAGCCAGGTCACGCACAGCCAGGCCACGCCCAGCCAGGTCACGCCCAGCCAGGTCATGCCCAACCCGGTCATGCCCAACCTGGGCGCCCACAACCTGGACGCCCACAATCAGGAGGCGCACAGGCAGGACGCCCACAGGCAAGCTGTGTGAAGAAAAACTGGTCTACGAAACGCTGATTCTACTGATTGATCCCTACCAGGAGGATCTCCAACGCAGTCTAACTCTCTGCCTTTACAATTCTTGCTATTTCAACGAGCGCCACAAATCAGAGGGCGGGGTAAAAATGTGACCCCACCTTCCGATTTGTCTTACACAGCCCCAGTCTCAGGAAAAGACGTGACTAAAGTAACGGTCGATTCATGACGATCTGCATTTGGAATGGAAATCGCCTAACCGCTAGAATGGAGTTACGCTCTTTGTACAAACTTCTGCATACATATCTTTAAGTTAGTCTACGGGCATCCCGGCACACCCAACTCGACCATCGAGGTGATTAGCATGTCTTCGCATGAAGAAAATCATGAGGCATCCAATACTTGTTCGGACAACTCCGGAAGCGCAAAGTACAGCCCCTGCGCCTGCTGTGTTGCTCTGGCACAAGTGCGCTTTCCACATTATCACCACGATTCCAATGGTGTTCCATATCAATATCCATATGCCGAGGGCTACGCTCCGCCCCTAGCTGCAAAAGGCGCACACTCCTGTCCGACCTGCGGGCAAAGCGAGAACACACTTGCTGCTAGCAACGTTACTAACATAAGGAGCGAAATGCCGGCAAGGAAGAAGTCAGCCGGCGTTTCTGGTTTTCTTTCTAATTACCTACTTTCGAAATCGAAATCAGAGCCTTCCACCAGGGACTCTAATTCCAGAGAGACAAAACGAATAACTACGCCAGAAGAGAGTCAATCAGATTCTCAATCTGCTGACAATGCAGAACCTGCAGCTTCCTCAACGGGCGATGTGACTGACGCTGCCGCCGCCAGCGAAGAGCAAGTAACCGACCATGGAACAGACTGGCCCGCCGAAGAGCATGAGGTAAAGATCCTTAAGCCTCGTCGCATTTGGCACGGACTGGATGGAATAGCCATTACGTTGTTCGGAATTCTGATACCCGGAGCAATGTTCTTTCTAACGTGTCTTTCGATGCCGAAACGAGTAACCCTAGTCCTCCTCAATCATCCGATAGAGACCATACTAGAAATGGCTCTTGTAGTTGCCATTCCATTAATCAACTACATTGTTTGGTCGGCCCTCTGTGCCAACAAGATCAGATTTCCGCGTCTCTCATCGCTCGGCTTGGGAGTGGCAGCAGGTAGCTCTCTCATTATCACTGTTCTCTGCCTTGCTGGAATGTTCGCATCCAATGCTCAGATGGTGCTGGATTCTGGTTCTGACTTCGCCACCGGATTTTCTTGGATAGCATGCCTGTCCTTACTTGCCGGTTCCGGAGCTGCTTACTCGCTCTATCGCGTGCGAGCGACAAGAGAATTCCCGCGCACAAAAAAGCAAGTCGCACTCTATTCAGCTATTGGAGCGCTGCTGCCAGTGCTTATTTTTGCTGCTTCGGAAGCACGCCCCTGGGCTATTCGAATAGCAGAGAGAATGACGGCGTCGGGAACCAAAGCAGAACGCAAACAAGGAATGTCCTTATTGCGTCAGTTAAACCCAGAGCGAGAGTTGCGCATGGAATGCTCAGATCCAAGAGCTGCTGGCATATGCGGATTGTTCATACCGGTCAAGCCAAGCAGTCAACATGAGCTCTATTTTTCTCTCACCGGAAAGCCGTACAGCTTTCGAGAGTTCAATAACACCGATCTATCCTCGATGCCCGATGACTATTTGAGCCGAAACGTAGTTGGCGAACAGATTGAAGGGCTTTCACTCACGCGCTCGACCTTGACCGGCGTTGTGCACCCCAGAACAATGTCCGCTACTCTAAACTGGACGTTCGTCTTTAAGAACGATACCGCAAATCCTCAAGAAGCTCGTGCCGAAATCGGTTTGCCCCCGGGCGCGTTAATAACTGGGTTGACAGCCTGGACAAAGGGTGAGGCGCAGGAAGCTACATTCGTCGCATCAGGTAAGGCAGAAGGGGTCAGTAACTGGTCTGAAGCTGGACACAATAGCCCGGCCATAGCTACTGATCTTGGGCACGGCCGCGTTCTTATGCACTGCTATCCGGTTCCACAAGAAGAAGAATCAAAGGTGAGTGTCCGCATGGTCGTTCCGCTTAACCCGGACAGATCGAAATCAGCATCAATAATCATGCCGAAGTTCATAGCGACCAACTTCGGATTCACCGACGGTGAATACTCCCTTCGAATTCGCGGCTCAGAAGTGCTTACCAGCGGAATCAAGTCTCTCAAATCCGACAGAACGGCTGGTGGTGAGTGCGTAATCAGCGGAAATCTTTCAAAAGATGATCTCAAATCAAACAAACTTCTGATCGATACGCAACGTGGCGCGAACACGAGCGCCATCGCCGTTTTCGATCAACAAGCCTGGAAAATGGCTAAGGACGAACACAAACGGCTGGAAGAGATAGCAAAGGAAAAGGCGCGTGAAAACAACAAAGCGGTACCTAGCGAGCAGGTAATCGTTATGGTGGACGGTTCGAAGGGACTGAACAATCAGCTAGATGCCGTTCGCAAGGCGCTCGCGCAGAAAGTCAATCCAACCACCAAGAAGACTTCTACTCCCAGTATCAAACCAATTCCAGCGCGGTACGTAGTGGAGACTGTAGAACGAGTCTCAGCGGCCGCGCCGAAACATTTGGTCGTAGTTGTTGATGGGTCCTCGACAACGAAGGAATACAGCGAACAGATCTGCACCGCTTTGAGTAAGTTGCCGGCCGGTATTCGGACAACACTGATGCTGGCATCTCAGGAAAACGAAAAGCTAGCAGAACCGATGAAACTTTCAGAAGGTCTCAACCTGCTCAAGAGCGCACAGTTTCTCGGCGGGCAGGACAACCTGAAATCGGTAGTAAAAGCGGCTGAGCTTGCGGGTGAGGCTAAGGGTGGTGCAGTTCTATGGATTCACGGTCCACAACCGGTCTTGAATCAAGAGATCTATATCATGGCACCTTATACTGCAGCTCCCGCATTCTATGAGACAACACTGGGTACAGGTGACACAGATTCCTATGAGTTTTTCAAGAATCATCCTGAAGTTGGGCCCTTTACAGCTATTCCTAGAAACGCTGACAATGTCGGCAATGACATGACTGCATTTTTCGGCAGATGGACGCCGGATGACAGCTCATATGCAATCAAACTAGCGATGACCACGAAGAAACCGGATAACACCATAGCGCTAAGCCGTGAGGAAAAGACTGAAGTTCTCACTCTGCACGCAGCCCAGCGTTGTCTCGATTTGATATCATCCAAGCGTATGCATATGGCTGCTGAGCTTGCAGTGAGGTATGGCTTCGTCAGCCCTGTCAGTTCAGCTCTAGTAAGTAGTACGACACCCACCGTGCATGAGGGCGAAGGAGTCGACGCGTTCAGCAATCCATCCGGAATGGCTGATGAAAAGTTAGCATCAGGGGAAGGCGATCAGAGCAGATCCGCCGGCGGTCTGGCAGGAGCACCACAACCCAAGGCAGCTGCCCAAGAGCAAGAAGTCAGCAGCGAGGCAGACGGGGCCGCTCCAATGCTGCAGGGAGCCAGCAATGGCACAATCGGTCCGCAATCAGGCGATGCTACTGTCGTCTCCGGTGTGAACACCGCAGGGACTGTTCGCGTCAACAATTTGGCCAACCTGGAGGCCCTGCTGAACATTATTGCGAACCTGGCTGAAACAGGACTGGGGCTTGCGGGCGTCGTGTTAGTAATTCATGGAATTGCCAGAGGCGTCGTAACTACAGAGATCATGGGACAAGAGATCGAGATCTCTCCCGGAAAACGCATAACTATAGGGGTCGCCATGGTCTTAATCGGTCTTGCTGTCCCAGGTATGATCAATTGGTTCGTAGCCTCAGCTCGCGACGCCAATCTCTTCAGTTAAAGCCACCACACCTAGGGCAAATCAATATGAAACAGGTGGGCCGCTTAGTCGATCCACCTGTTTCATTCTTTCCTTCTACGCCGACAACACCAATTCAACTTTGCTTCCGGCAGCCGACACTTGACTAATTCGACCATCTTCCATTTCCACTATTCGGTCCGCAACATCGAGAATTCGATTATCGTGCGTAACAAGCACGATTGCAGTTCCTTGTTCCTTTGCCATATGATGCATCAGGGTCACAACATCCCTACCCGACTTGCTATCCAGCGAAGCAGTCGGTTCATCGGCTAAAACGAGTTTCGGTCGGCGAACCAAGGCCCTGGCAACTGCTACACGCTGCTTTTGTCCTCCAGACAAACCCTCCGGGTAGGAGTTGATTCGAGCTGAAAGTCCTACTGCGGTGAGAATTTCATTTACGCGTTGCTCGATTTCGTTCTCCGACATCGCTTCATCCAACTCGAGCGCAAGGCGAACATTTTGCTTTACTGTTAGATATGGCAATAAGTTTGATGCCTGAAAGATGAATCCGATCTTCCGTCTTGCTTCGAGAAGATCTTGCTTGTCAGAACAGCACAACTCCATCCCGCAGACATTGACACTGCCACTGCTTGCGGTGCGCAAACCACCGATCAAAGTGAGTAGGGTCGTCTTACCGGAGCCGGAAGGTCCACATAAGATAACGATTTCGCCTGCAGCAACCTCCAACTGTACTGAGTTCAAAACCGGCCTCTTGCCATGAGCTCCTTCGTAGGAGTAGCTAAGATCTTTTACGCTTACGACGTTCATTTCTAAATCTCCTCAAAACAACTCTGCCGGATCAGCCTCACGCAGTTTCCGCATGGCTATCACCGCAGAAATCGCACACATAGCACAAGTAAGGACGAATACGAATCCGATTCGCTGCCAAGGCATCGACATAGGCAGAAGCGTCGCAGCCTGCGCGATCTGGTAAATTCCACACGAGATAAGGAGGCCAGGAACGAAGCCCAATACCGCCAGAATGAGCGATTCATCAAGTACATTGCGCAGCAGGAAATCATCCCCATAACCGATGGCCTTGATGGTGGCATACTGAGCCAGGTGATCGATCACATCAGAAGATAGAATCTGGTAGACGATTACTGTACCTACGATGAACCCGACTACAACTCCGAGTCCAAACACAAAGCCGATTCCGGAGCTGGTCGCCCAATACTCCCTCTCCTGCTCGGCCAGCTGCTCGACGGTCATAACCTTCGCGGCCGGCGAAACGAGCCGATTGAGCATATCCGTTACCCTTTCTCGATCTGCGCCGGATTTTAGCTTGATCAATCCAAGTTCGATTTGATCTGCTGTACAGTTAGGGAAAAGACGAAGGAAGGTGGTATCACTCACCACCATATTCCCATCTGCAGCGAATGATGCACCCATCCGCATCAACCCCACCACCTTAATACAGGCATTGTTCACTTCAGTCTGAACAGGTCGGTGCGAATTGAACATCTCTGCAATCGGTCCATACTCTGGGCGAGAACTCATGTCAAATATTGCTGAACCCAGACTGCAGATACCGGGCGTTTGGCTCTTGAGCTCAGTCGATTGCAGGTCTATAGCTAGATTATACGGATTCGTTCCAAAGATAAGAATGTCTCGAGTATGACGATCTATCGGATTTTTCCAAACACCCTTGCCGATGTGGAGAAAATTCACAGAGCTGACACCAGCGACAGACTGGGCTTGATACAGCCGCCTTCGTGAAATACTCTTCAGCGAGAAGAGCGTCTTCAACTGAGGATTCACCATTACCAACTCAGCATTCAAACTCATATGCGGGCGAACCGCCCCATCAAAGAGCGCCGATAGAAACCCGAGCTGAACGAAAATCAAAACACATGCAAAGGCTATTCCGGCAACAGCCACCAGCAGTCTCACCTTCTCGCGAATCAACTGCAACCATGCCAGCGGCAACTTAGAATGAGCATTCATGGGAATCCTCCCTGTCTCAACTAACTCTGACCGAGGAACTCAACTTGTACTTGAGAATTAGTCAATCCGCCAACTATCTTGCTGGAGCGACGATCGAGCAGTATTTTGATTTCCACGATCCTGTTATCGAAGTTGACTCCAGGCTCGTTGGAAAACACAGCCTGCCTATTGACCTTGAGCCCAATTAGATAAACCTTACCTTTGAGAGAACCGGCAAAACTCGCACCGCAAACAGTGGCAGTCTGACCAGCATGAACAAATCTAACGTCATTCTCGTAGACCTCTGCGACAGCAACCATTTTGCCTGTATCGCCCACCTCAATGATGCCTCGCTCTCCGGGCACCTCACCGGCTCGCGATAGGACTTTCAGTACCGTTCCTGCTCTCGGAGCAGCCACTATCGCTTGATTCAATTCAACCCTTGCCCTGTCGTGAGCTGCCTTAGCTTCGTTCAACTCTGCAGTAGCAAGACCAACGTCGACATAGCGAACTTCGGAAACTTTGTTGAGCGTTGCAAGCTCTTCGGTCACTCCGGATTGCAGAGTCTCTCTCAAATGACTTTGACCAGCCAATGCCTCTTGCAACCTTGCCACCGAAGCCTCCCAATCCGTTCTCTTACTGTCAACCAGAGCATATGCAACGGCACCTTGATCCAACAAACTTTTATATCGGCGATAGTCATTTCCAGCAAACTTCTCCTCACTTTGAAGGCGTTCAATGATCCTTTGCTGTTCCACGAGTCTTCCAGCCAATTCCTCCTTGGCCCTCTCGACTCTTGCCTGCTGTGCAGAGATTTCACCAGCTTTCGCACCAGCTTTTACCTGCGCAAGCTTGGCTTGAGCGATCGCAACTCTGCACGAGGCTTGGATCAGAGCAGCACGGAGCCTCGGCTCGCTCTCCATAACCGCAATTGTTTGACCAGGTCCTAGTTGACAATCCTCGTCGACCAACAACTTAGATATACGTTCGTACCTCTGCGATGCAGGCACACCCACCGCAACCACTTGCCCAAACGGCTCGAGCCGGCCAAGACAGGTAACACGGCGGATCGCGGCAGTCTGCATGCCAACCGGTGCTGCAGACGGGATTGGTGCAATCGCCGAAGCGATATCATGCATCTCAAGAACACCTATCAATACGATCGCTAACAAGAGCAAAACAACAATGCCCAGACGCAGAGCCCTAGCCCATAGATTTCGATTTGTCTGCTGATTGAACTTAGAGTCGGTTGACATAAGATCACCCGCCTTTTACTTTCGACTGTTTTCCTTGCTGATTTTTTGAGGAGTG
Source organism: Candidatus Obscuribacterales bacterium (assembly GCA_020050835.1). Taxonomy (GTDB): domain Bacteria; phylum Cyanobacteriota; class Vampirovibrionia; order Obscuribacterales; family Obscuribacteraceae; genus JAGVKB01. Next base: position 7,496 of record JAGVKB010000029.1, read on the forward strand.
CTTGAAGTAAGTGGTCAATAGATCGACCATTACTTCACACTGGCGGTCGAGCGAATGACGCTCCCCTTCGATCATTCGTTCAAAGATGATTCCCGTCACTAAATTGCTGATCAAGATCGCCAAGTCTTCATCTATTTGAAAGTAGTCGCGAATCTGCTGCTCGTACGCATCGCAATATCGACGCACTGAGGGATTCTCAAGCATGCTTGCACCCATTTGCCTGTATACATCGACACTAATAACGATTTGCTTAGCGAGATAAGGTTCATACTCCTTCAAGAAATCGAACATATATACGATTCGTTCTTTTAGAGTCTTTGCTGTTGCGGTATATTCCGCAAAACTCAAAACGTCCTGCTCTGCCGCCACATCTACCAGTTGCTCAAAGATCGATTGCTTACTCGGGAAGTAGTGATAAAGCGTACCTGTTGAAACATCAAGATGCTTGGCTAACTCGCGCATAGTCAGATTGGCATAGCCCTTCACAGCAAAAATTTCAAAACTGCGCTCAAGAAGATCTTTTCTATATACATCATGGTCAACAATTTTCGGCATCGCTACGTCTCTCTTTTTATAACAACCGTTCGATATAAAATATAACACACCTGGACTCAACCGACAAGAGGGGCTGGGAGTTGAGCGAAAAGCCACATACATGCATATGGGTGTGAGATGCACGAAGGACGTTCTGTTACCCCAACATACTGGCGGTATTCAAGCCACAGCAACTATCTCGCTACTCCCTTTCACTCCATTAACAACGCCACTGCACTCGGTGCCATTCCTAAACGGCAGTGATATGATACCTACCGCACTAACACTGCCTATCGAAGGAAGCCATATGCCAGTCTTATTTCTGCTGCTAGTTGTTGGACTCTGTACGATTGGAAGCGCCCTCGCCGCGCAGCCAGATGGCTTGTACTTGATGACTCGCATGAACATGGGTTCGTCGCTGGAAATTTCCGGGTGGTACTTCAAGAACGGACAAGTGTCTAATCGCCCGACCGGCAATATCGCTGCCTTTGACTTCAAGAACGCCTCCGCGAAAAACCCGGACAAGACCGGAACTTACTCAATTTCCGGAAAGAAGATGACGATCAAGTGGGCCAATGGCAAGCAGTCGACCGGCGATTACGAACCTGGCGATCATAATTGCTTTTACTGGGACATGGGATCGTTCTGTCCCGCCGAACCTTTCGCAAAGGGAGCTAAACTCGATGGAGTGTTCGAAGGCGGTGCCTCAGTTGGCTATGGTAGCGTAGCCAATGTTACGCAAATTACCTTTACGTCTGCCGGACAGTACAAACTGGAATCAGTCGGAACAGTGAAGAGTGAAATTTCAAACGGCACGCAACTTTCTGGCGGCGCGACTGGCGGCGAGAGCGGCACATATCAATTGTCGGGAACAAATTTGACGTTGAACGGAGGTGGAAAGTCCAGGCAAGTCCTTGCATTTCCCTACGACGACGGCACAAAGGGTCCACAGCCCCATCGCGTGTTTTTCGATTCAATTATGCTCAAACGACTCAAGTAATTGAAACCCATACAGCAGCCGGAATTGACTCCTTCAATGTTTAGTCAAGGTATAGCAGCAAAATCACTTCATTCATGACGAACCACCATTTGTGCCCTGGAGTGACATTCAACTTTCCGGCGAACCGGTGGCATATATGCATACCAATAGTTGACATTTTGTTGAGTTACCCTTGAACAGCCCCTAAAGTCCAGGCTGATCAGGAGCAGCCGAACGTGTCTGCTACTGGCTTAGCGTCGACTAGCCAATGCTATATTAGAAGGCGAGCAACCTGCCAAATCGCGAACTAGCCAAGGGAACCACCGTGCATCGACTTCTCATTCCTCTACTCTTCGGTCTAATCTGCAGCATTTGCGGTTTTGCAGCCGGCATCTGGTTTGGCTCACAACCGAACTCCGCTCAGCCAACCGGATCGCTGCTCTCCTTGGTCGCAAAGCTGCCCTGGGCAAGCTCAATCGCCAAAACTGACGATAACAGTCCTTTTGAACTGTACAATTACCCGACCATCAAATGGCGCCCGAAACCACTAGCTGATGCTCCGGGAGGTATTGCTCAGCTATGGACAACGTACGAATGGGAAGATAAAGAGCATCGCTCCGGTAAGATGAGTTACAGGCTTACGGTGTTCAAGGCTCCCGACAAACACCTCTTCGAAGTGCAATTGCTCGACAACAACGGCTTCAAAATAACTCAATTCAACGCAGCTGACTTTCATCAGATACCAGGAGCCTCCGACATCATGGAAGCAAGAGACAGCCATCCCTGCACAGAAGAGCAATACAAACGAGCAAGCGACTACTCGATAAAGTGACATCGCAGCGAGCGTTCAACTTCTCTGATACAAATACATGAAGATCACTACAACTTCGCCTTCTGTACTTGTGGTTTTGACTTTGTCGATTGCGCTTCAATGTGCCACGGCCAAGCCTGCACCTCACCAGAGACACCCTCAATTATCAAAACCGCTGACTCCAATCCTTGACCCATCTGGCATTCAGAAACCCACCTACTTCCATATACGCGTCGAACAGAAGCAATACATTTATCTTAAGGCAGAAACAGCAATACTTCACGGAGGAGCCAAAACCGTCGATCTTTCAGCCAGAGCGAAAGGAAGTTTACTTCGGGGCGGAGCAACGAAAAACGAGCTCAGGACCACAATCAGTACGCGAGAACATGGACTAAAGCCTCGTTTTCTGGTTGACCTGCACGAATTGACCGCCAAATCCGCACCGGAGATATCCAGATTAATGGAATCAGAAATAGCGGCAGCACGGCAAAAGATGGCCGACAATGTCACGCGCCAAGAGAGGCTCATGGACGCAAAATTGCAAGCCTTGTCACCCAAAACAGATGTACCCACGGTTCCGCTGCGTACTACTGCCAGTCGTTCCGAAACTACAGCGCTGGAATCCTCCGTAGCACAATCGAAACAGAACAAGCAGCTTGACTCCCGTCAGGCTAGTCAGCAGATGATAGCAGCCTTGTCACATGCTCGAGAATCGAGAGAAACGATGCCTGTCATTCCAATGGCACCACACATAGTTCCACCGACTACGAAAGTTGCTAGTCCCACTCGGATGATTCCAACGACAACTAAGACCAACACATCGGATTCAGAGCGACTCATGAAAGCGGAATTGGCAAAGTCCAAGGAGCAGGTTCCATCGGACTCCGAAGTAAACGCAGCACTGACGCAAGCACGCAACAAGGCTCAGGCTACGGTCAGTCAAACCCAGCCAGCATTGGATACATTATTGACTTCGTTGCGTACAATCCCTACGCTTCGAATTCCAAGCGCATCGAAAGACGAGCCCGCGGGAAATGGCGATACCGCTAGCGTAATAGAATGGGATAGGTGGCACGCCCACTTCGCGAAGCTAGCCCGGGATCCAATTCTCAAGTGCTTGAAAAAATCGGGTTACCCATCCGGGGCTAACACCGTTGAGATTACAGTGCAGGCAGATCACAAAGTCTCTGCTCGACTGGCTAAAGCAGCCAACTCCGGCTTTGATCAAGCCATGTTGCAAGCCTACAAGTCACTCGATCGCAACCCCACTTTAGAATTTCCAACTGGCTCGCGTCGAGCAGCAATCACCTTTTTGATTGACAATAAGCACTCCGGAAATGGTGTCCCTTCTGAAGTGAAGAGTCAGACCAGTGTTGGGGACAAGGAGATTCTACGCTCACGTCGCTGAGAGACCTTCCTGCCAATGGCAATGCCTAACAACCTTCGTCACAAAGCCTTGATTCATTAGACTCTTGAGTCAGATTGCCAAAATCAACTACGTTTAGTTCAGCCACCTGTAGTTGCCAGACTACATGCTCGCTATCATTCGAGTCGCTTGCGCAGCGCCATTGGTGTAAACAGGAGTCTGACGGCACCCGATCGTTTCAAGCAAGAGAGAAGAAAGTTGAGAAACAACTTCTTGTACTGTATTTGCAACATGCCGTGCATTGATTCGAGCACGAGTATCCTGCCGATCATAAAGACGCCTTTGCGGCATCGAGATGATAGAAACAGCCAGAGCCCTGCATTCGGCTATCAAATTGTAACCGCCTCCGCCAATCACAACCTTTGCCTTAGCCACATAGTCCATCCCGGGCCAAGCTCCAGTGTATCGGCGAGGCAACTTAACCTCTAGATCTGCAGCCGGTGAAAAATCGCCAGGACACAGACAGGAAAATTCTTCGCGCGGAAACCGTTGCATGAGCACACTCATCAGTTGCTCGAATTTGAGGCTCTCGTCTGGCATTCCCGAGTAACTTATCAAAATTCTCGAATCACTATATGGAACCTGCAATAACCGCATCTCCTCGCTGTCCCGTATCAGCCAAGGCTCAGTTGGCACAGAAACAGTAGCGAGCGACGAAGAGCTGTGATCGCCCGGATTTACGACCAAAGCGTAGTGGTGTTTAATGAAATCAATCAACTGATATTCTTTGACATATCGAGGCGTGATGTCCCTAGCAACTAGCACCAGTTGCTCCTTTTTGCAAAGTGCCGGTAGCAGTTCAGCCAATTCACCGGCAATGCCGCGCGGAAATGTGTCGACGATCACTCTCGAAACTTTTGTGCGTTCTAGTTGCGCTGCAACTATCCCAGCCAGATTCCTGTGCGTGGCATGCTGGGGCACCAAAATTAGTTCTACACTCTTCGATAGCTCATCTTGCCACAGCACTGATTTGTATACGAGTTCTACGTAAGGAGAATTCGTCAATACGAGGCTACTTACACCTAACTTTCCAGCCTGTCGCGCAAGAGCAAGTGCGCGGTTGAGATGTCCAAGCCCGCCGCCGAGTGCATAGATGAACCATGGTCCTTCAGGATCAGCTGCCACCTAAGTCCTGCTCGAAATCAGTATCCTGAGCTTGAGCCACCGAGCTGGAATCCGCGTCCGTAAAGTCGCTGTAGCGGTGATGACCACCATAATAGCCGCCGTAGTAACCATATCCTGGATAGTAGCTACGATCGTAATAATAGGGATCGTAATCGCGATTCCATACGTTGGACGATGCTGGTATCACGTTACCTTTACAGTACTTGCATCCGGTACGATCCATACGTCCGCACGTTCTCTTAAACAAGAATCCAATTTGGACTTTGCAAGGTAAATCGTCCCGGTTGTCTGGTGGTAGCTGCTGCACGATTTATTTCCCCAAGAAACTGAACGCGTAAGCCAAGGCTGCTTTTTGCGATTTGCTTAGTACATCTAAGCCAAAACAAGCTAAAGCCATCTTGTCGACTTTCGATTTGGTTGAAAGCACTACCTTTCCGTCCGCCGACTTCAAAGACATTTTGTCTTCGTTGGTATGAACCTTATACACCGGCTGCTTATTGCGATCCTCAACTTTAAGCCCGTAAGGCTCACCCTTGATTTTGAACAGCTCCTGTCCTACCGCATCCTTTAGTTTGTAATCACCATCAGGCTGCTGCTTCAGGGAGAACAGCTCCTTGCGGGCAGCATCATTGATCTTCCACTTTGGAGCCACCATAGTTACGTAACCGGTGGGCTTACCGCCCTCATCAATTCTTATCAACTTGCCATCGGACATAACAGTAAAAGTAGCCTGGACTTTACCTGTGTTATCAGTTAACGAGCCGGCTGATTTATCACCAACCAGGTCAAACTCACCCGAATCGTTCTTGAATTTTACCTTGGCGGATACATCGGCTGCCTGAACGCCAGCTTCAAAGAACGTACCGCAACTTGTCACTATCGCAACTGCTAAGGCAATTGCCCTAATTTCTCGTTTCACTACTCTAGCCTCCCGAAGCCTGTCCTGAAGATTTGTCGATCGCGCGGCCGGCATTGAGCAAGTGATATGCGCTCAACAGCATCATCGAAATGGTCTTGTATAGCCTGTCTGATACTTTGTCACCTTCTTGCTTGCTGCCGCCCGGAAGTTGCTTGACACACAACCGCAAAGTCCTTTCGGTAACGCGCACCGACTTAAGTGAAGCTCCAGATGGCAGTTTTATGCTGTCAGCCGCTTGCTGGTTGAGCTGACTAACACCACCATAGCGTTTCTGCGGATAAGCAAGCACCACCGTAATTAGAAACCCCTTGGGCTTCTGCTTTCCCTTGCGATGTTTTATATGAAGCGCTTCGGTAACGCTAATCAGATACTGCGTCTTGTCTAGAAACCGCCCTCGCAGCTTCAGCCATTCCGCCTCAAAGTAGCGCCTGTCAGAACGCACGGCTATCTTGGGGTCAGTGATTTGATACTCCTGGGCATTCAACGCACCCAAGCCAAGCTTCAAGCTAATCGGCAAAGTAGGGTCGCTATCTCTGGTAACGAGTTCTAGCAACTTGTCAGTAAGCTCGTGTCGCTCATCGGCAATATCAAATCGCGACCAGTTAACACCCTTCACTATGCCGAAGATGCCAACAGCCAACAGAATGCAAGCAGCAATACCGTTGAAAGCGAAGCCGAAAATTCCCCCCACAAGTCCCAACGCACCAACGATGTAAAACTTAGTAGCTTTACCCTGCGCTAGTTTATCGAGAGCAGCTATTCCAGCCATATTCTCAGAGAGAGCATCCGCTGTGCCGCTTCGCTCGAATTTGCGACTTTGTACAATCTCTTTAATGACAGCGTCCGGATGAGCGACTTCTTGCATAGTTGTTCCAACGCGCGATATTGATAACATAAACAGTATGCCACCAGTGATACACGTTCGCAAGAATTCAAGTGCTTCGTTGTACACATCGTTCGATGTAGTGCCCAGTCCAAAGGGGGCTGCCATTCATATTGAGCAATTTGCTCGCGGCATAGCTGAGGAGTTTGGACCGCTGCAACTTGCAACGATTTCGCGTGACGGGCAGCTAAACTCCTCTGCCTTTGACACTCAAATAGACCAGGTTGAGATTCCAGCGCCAGGCAATGACGTTATCACGCGCGTAATGAACTTTAGACGCTTATTGAAAGCCTGGATGAACGAAAGATCTTATGAGGTCATTCAGTTTCGCTCTCCTTTCGAGGGCTATTGGATCGCTTGCGATAAGCAAAGATACTGCCGTACTTTGATTTACGAGGTAAATGGTCTACCGTCTGTGGAACTCAAGTACCGCTATCCGAAGGTGGCTGAAGACGAAGTCCTTCTCGACAAACTGATCGCGCAAGAGCAAAAGTGTTTTGCTGCTGCCGACCTTGTCGTGACCACCTGTTTAGTCAGCAAGCGCTATTTGATTTCACGCGATGTTCCTACAAGCAAGATCGTGGTGATTCCAAACGGGGTGCAGCTTGACGTCTTCAAATTTAGTAGCCTCCCTCCGTTGGAGTGCGATGAGCGATTTAGATTGATCTACTTCGGGACCCTGTCTTCCTGGCAAGGAGCTGACTTTGCACTGCGCACGGTGGCAGCCCTGCTGCAAGATGTGCCAGTACAGCTGACTATAGTCGGTCCTGGTACTGCCATTCAGCTGCGCTCGCTACAAGAGCTAGCAACGAAACTTGGCATTACAAACCATGTCTGCTTCCTAGCACCGGTCTCTCAGTCGGAACTTCTTTTGGAAATCCACAAATCGCACGCCATAGTAGCGCCGCTTACCGCAAATGATCGTAATCTGGAGCAGGGATGCTGCCCGCTAAAGGTTCTGGAAGGAATGGCGACCGGTCGGCCTGTCATCGCCAGCGACCTGGAGGTGGTTCGCGAGATAGCCAGCAACGAGACGGTAATTCTCGCGAAGTGCGGTTCGGTTCAGTCATGGAAAGAGGCTATAAGCTATCTGCGCGAAAACTATATCCTGGCCACGCAGCTTACAGTCGCAGCTCGAAGTGTAATTGAAAGTCGATACTCCTGGGATAGAGCCCGCCAACAGCTCAATGATTCCTATCGGACAATACTCAACAATGGTGCAACTACCTTGGCCAAGAGTTGACGTTCCTTCTCCAGGCAAAAGGAATCAATTATCGTCTGCCGAGCATTTTGTTCAATGCTCTCCTTCAGTGACGAGTCGAGAGAAATTGCTTCATCTATGGCCGTGGAGAGATGGTCCAGGTGAGCACGTGGAACCATAAATCCATTGCTGCCGTGATCAATGATTTCGGGAATACCGCCGGCGTCACTTGCAATACACAGACGGCCACATGCCATTGCTTCGAGCAGAGCGTTGGGCATGCCCTCAAAAAGCGATGGTTGAAGATAAACATCGCACAATTGCAAGTGCGCGACCACGTCTTCAACCCGCTCCAAATGCCCGGTAACAATTACCCTAGCCGCGTCATCCGGATGTTCAGCAGCATAGAGCTGCATGGTCGCTTTCTGTTGAGCCCTTACTTCGCCTATTATCAGGAGGCATGCCGGGCGCTCTTCCCTGATTTCGCTCAGTGCTTGCAGCAAGAATGGTGTACCTTTTTTCTCGCGCAACTCTCCGCTAAATCCTAGCACCAACTCATCTCTGGCAATCCCTAATTGATCGCGCAAGCCACTACGCACCGTCACCGGTGCAAAGAGATCCGAATCAACAGCATTTGGAAGAACGATGCTGTCGTTTCGTGCGGATACAGCTTCAATTTTTCTCGCCATGTCGCGACTAACTGCGGTTACTGTTGTAGCGTGATTGAGTGTCCACAACAGTCGAGAAAAATCACCGGGTGGAAACATCTCCCTGTCAAGATCGTTACCTCTAACACTGACAATTGTCTTTACATTATGTAATTGCCCGATCCAGGTGGCCAAGAAACCGGCAGGAAATAGATAATGCCCCCAAATGAAATCATACGGGCGCTGAGACATTAACCATTCGACGACATTGACAGTAGCCGGCATCGTCATGTCCCACTGTCGAAACTGACCGACACGAAAGACGCGCAAACCCTGAAGATCGGTTAGCTGCTCCTGTACCTTTCCAGCCTCCAGCAAGCGGCTCCAGGCGATTACGTCCACTTCCAACCCAAGCTCGGCCAATGACCTGGAAATGCGCCCTCCGCTTGTTGCAAGTCCGCCCACATCCGGTGGAAAACGTTCAGCTACAAACAATATCCGAGCCATGTCCTATTACTCCCCACAATGCTGGTAGATAGTGCGCTGCTGGCAGCTAAGCACAGCAGCTGGTCCTTCGTCGGTTCTCTGAAAACGCCGTTGTTCCGAGTCCATACCGACCTCCCACACTCATACTGTCAACCCGTGACAGCCAGACGATTGACACAGAGAAGTCTAGTACACGCTCATCTGATCTTCCATTAGCTCCAAGTCTCTTAAGTCAGTGAGCAGTTTCGCGTGCATAGACAGCTTTGCAGCAGAGAGCTTCTTCTTCAAGAGTTCTTCTCGCAGTTTTCCCTGGATATTGTCCGCCGTCCAAACGCCACTACCGACAATGTACGCCGTCGAGGCCGAGGCGACAAGTTTGAAGGAATCTTTTGGAGAATCGTAGTAATGGAAGCCAGCCACAGACAGTTGCGCGCCTCTCGCTATGTTTGTTCCTCCGACAATTGAGCTAAAAATTAGTCTTTCCGTCAATTCTCTTCTCGACCAATCTTTGATTCCCGCCCGAACTTCTTGTCTGGAATCGAGAATTTCGTGGTGGCGAGCATAAATCGCTCGCCTTACTTGCAACGCATTAAGCAGTTGCACGTCAGCAGGGTTGGCCGTTGCGATTAGCCTCTGAAGTGAAAGGCAGTGACTGTCGAGCTGAGCAGCTGGGTTGTTGAGTTCAATCTGGTGATCTCGCAGTTGTTTAGCAGCCTTTGATACAGCTAATTTCGTACCGAGTTGAGTAATTAGTGGAGATGCCACAACAGTAGACCCAGACGTAATGAATCCAAGTCCGGCCACGCCCGTCTGTTTCGGATAATGGTTAGCAACGGACAACAGTGAATTGAGAGAACCCATGTAACCAGCTGTGGATGCGGACAGCAACGCTGTTACGTTGGCGAGATTGCGAGAAGTTCGAATGCGAACCACATCACAGTAAGAGTTTGCAAACTCGATGGATGCAAGCTGCTTTAAGTCGTTCAAAATTTGCCCTTCAATATTCAGAATTTCACTCTGACCGGGCGTCAGAGAAGTACAGCTCTGGATCAAATTGTTTCTCTTCACCAAAAGCGAATCGAGCTTCGCTCTGACCTGAAGGAACTTCTCCAAGGTCGATCCGCAATCGGCACGCTGCCCGCCGAGCCGCCTCTCTACCAGCCTATCTAGCGTGGATTCGATGAGCGTCCCTCCAACCACAACTGAAGCTGCCGTTAGATTAACGATGTGCCCTGCTTTCAAATAGTCTCTCGGAGCGGCAGCGGGATCGCGGCTGTACTGAAAGCGTGACGCAGCTATAGTAATCATACCGGCATTGGTCAACGTCGAGCCTGCCAGTTTATACATAAAAAGTCGCCAGGATTTCCAGTTCCCCTGCCTTAACCAGGATACGTGAAATTGAGTGGATATCTTCATCAACTGGAGTTCAGCACGCGTTATTTCGTTGGTAACGTTTTCGATTAACACCAGCTCTTCGTTTGCCAAGCCGGATAACACCTGATCATCTAAAGAGAATGCACCGGGGTAGAACGACAGTATTGCACTCATAGCAATGCATCCGGCAAGAGCTAGTCGTAGGAAGAATGAGCTGATTGAATCAGACTTTTCTCTAGATCTCACACTTGACACGCTTTGATTCTCTGTTTGTCTTTACACACGAGCCAACGGTTTACTCAATCGAGCTTAGCTGTATCTGCGGCACATTGTAACTTCTGCCCCGGTGCTTCGCGTAAAGGTCCGATCTATTTAGCTTGAAGATAACTCAGTAGCATCACAAATGGCACTGGTGTCGCGGCTGGATTGTCAGTTACTATTACTTGCACTTGTAGTTGCTGAACTACAACCGGGTTTGAGAAACTGGTGCTGGGAAATGTACAGAGGGAAAGTTCTATCGAAAAACATGAGAGCCACATCCGGAGCCATTGGCAAAACAACTTGCCCGCCGGGCGAGTCGATCCCAAGGAATTTCTTGGTCAATAACATAACTGAGCCTGAGGACTGGGCTGTCCGAAGTCAACAACTGTATCCCTGTATCATTCAGCGCCACTAGCTCCCGGCGGTGCAACTATGTGCAACTCACGTTCACCGCGCTCGAACTTTATGTTGACAAGCTCAACGATTTCTTGCTGACAAAACTGGTTCTGGCTCAAGCCACTGCGCCAGAATTTCTCCCTGTCCGTCTCCCGAATTCCGCGCTCATTCATCGAGAACCTGCATTGCTATACTCACAAATAGTCTTACAGCTTCACACAGACTCAAAGCAAGATGCTCTTGCTGGAACGCTTACGCCGTTGCGGCTGATAAGGGCTCTTCGCATTCCAGGCTAACTTCATTATCGAATTCAGAGAGAATGTCCTCAACCATCGCTCTTCTCTCGCGTGCTCCGCATTTCTCTGCATAAAGAGCTGCGAGCAGAACCGAACCACCGGATGATATGTATGCTGACTCCGAAAGTTCTATACACTCTTTGACATTGTGGGATTCTGCCACATGGATAAGCTCATAAGCTTCACCTTCGCAATGCAGTACTGCAATTAATCCTTGCATGTCCTTTAAATCGGCTACGGAGTTATATGGTCCATCGAATTCGTACTTTCCTATCAAAATACTCATTGTGTCTCCCTTTGGTCGATCAAGATACTCAAACCCGGAAATACCTGGTCCAAGCAATGACTAAATTATGGTGGAGCCTGTTTTATCCTTGCAAAGGTTTTCCTTTACAGAGAAAACTGAACAAGCTCGCTCGCGTCGCGTGCTTTATGTCAGCCGTTCGCTTGAGTATAAAGGCGTTCGGTGAAAACTGGGTGAAAAATTGGTGAAAACAGATTGAACACGCAAGAGTGGCGACCGCAATGCTGTTAGCTCTACCGATATTGGACATGCTAGCACCGACGGTCTTCATCCAGTCAATTAGTTTGGCACTGAGCGCGGGTGAAAACCTGCCTTCTTCAAGGACAAGATGCTCTGCCTTGCCGACTATGAGAAATGTCTTGTTGTCGGAAGGAATGTCCTTGAAGAGCTTGGCCACGGCTCGGGGAGATACAAGATGATCGTTGAGTCCTTGCACAACCAATACTGGCTTGGCAAGTTGTTTCACGTAGGTGTCCGTCTTCTTGATGAAACTCAAGAAAGAAGTTGCTTTTCCAAAGGAGAGTTTCAACTTATGAGAGCGGACTGTAAGCCAATGTTCAGTTAATTTTGGATGGGTCCGCCTGATGCATGACTGCACGACCAGCAGGACCTGGATGGCTACCTTTGAAGAGAAATAGCTCAAAGACCCCCTTCACAGCAGTTCGGCGCATCTTTAGCAATTTCCAGGCTGGCGCAGAGCAGACGACGCCATCGGCTAGTTCGGGATTTTCAGCGGCTATTCTTATGGCCAGAGCTCCACCCATCGATTCGCCTACTAGAAAGACTTTGTAATCAGGGTGTTCCTTGTGGATGTTGGTCAGCAGTTTACTCACGTCGCCTACCGTCTCAACACAATTCAATTTTGCGCGCTCAGGCTTGTCTCTGTCTGGGCCAAAGCCCCGAACATTCACTCCGTATCCGTCGATACCGGCGGCGGATAGCTCTTGAGCCAGTGGTTTGTAGGCTCTTGCGCATAGTCCAAGTCCGTGGATGCACACGACAAAGATCTTGGCTGGAGTGGCTGCCTTCCATTCGAGCATATGCGTTCCGCCGACAATTACGCAGGAGGGATCCTCTGTGCACTGCGAGCCAATTGATGGAGTCGCTAACTGTCCAGTCGTGGCGCAGTCGTCAGCGAATGCTGGAGCTGTGATTACCAGCGCGAGCAAGCAGCACGTCAGCACCAGGAAGATAAATTTAGTTGCTCTCGCCTGATTTACCCTGCTTCGCCGTTGGCTGGTTATCTCTCTGGGGATTTGTAGTGCCTTTCTGCTCGACCGAGCAGCTTCCCGACATTCAAGTAGGTATGCCGAGTTTCGGCAGTATCCATAGCTCCTTCGCGAAAATAAAATTCTATGAAACCAAAAAATCAAATCAGACTTTCCATGGGGGTAGTCGCTCCTTGCTTTTTCAAGAACTCTCTTTGCTCATTCATGTAATTGTCTTTTTCTCCGCGCCCTCACTGACTCGGCGCTGTTGCTTTCGTAATCCTTCCAGGCGGCAGTGCCGCCAAGAATGCTTATAAAAAGTTTGAGACCGCCTTGCATTGCCTCTTCCAATTCAGCATTGGCTGCCAGTTCAGAAGGCGCTATTTGTCTGCAAACATTGGAATTAGACAGTTCTGACATAATAAGCCCTCACTCGGTATCAGCTTCAAATATATCGCTATGTGGTTATATGGCGAATCAACCTTGGGTGAAGCTGGTGAACGCTTGGTTTCGCGTTATGAAAGATAGAAACAAGCTCTTATCACGACAGGCTCTCGAAGTCGTTGCCGCGCGCTTCCGCGCGCTTTCGGACGCCTCCAGGTTACAGATACTGCAATACCTTGTTAAGTAGGAGCATTCCGTACAAGAGACTTGCGAGCTGAGCGGCATGGGTCAGGCGAACGTCAGCAAGCATTTGTCTGTTTTAGCAGAACAGGGAAGTGTTCAAAAGCGGCGGCAAGGGCTTTTTGTTTACTACAGCGTTGGAGACAGCACAGTTTATCAGTTGTGCGATATATTATGCGGAGCTGTCGGCAAGCGCTACGGACAGTTGGTAAGAGAATTCTCTGGACGCTAGGTTGTCGCAATCCAAATTGGTGTACTTGATGAAGAGTTCTCGGGAGCATCTTTCGGATGAAGTGACGAAGTCTGAGCTGAGCCAGGAGTCTCCCATCAGGTCGTGGAATTCCTTTTCTGGTCTTTGGCAGCAAAGATCAACGATAATCGCTGTTCTTTCCGTAATTGCAATTGTTTTGCATCTGTTGCTCCGCTTTGGATTCCACGCCAAATCTGATGAAAATCAGATTCCCCTGCTAGCTACGCTTGTTCTCGGCGGGCTGCCGCTTCTCTATGACCTTACTCGAAAGTTCCTGAAGCGACAGTTCGGTTCTGACCTATTGGGTGGCATTTCCATTATTACCTCTGTCTTACTAGGCGAATTTCTGGCTGGCTCGATTATCGTTTTAATGCTCGCCGGCGGTGAAGCGTTAGAAAGCTATGCGTTGTGCAGCGCCTCCTCGGTTTTGGCCGCACTAGCCAAACGCATGCCTTCAATTGCCCACCGCAAGCGGGAATCTGAAATCATGGATGTCGCTCTGCAAGACGTTGCCGTAGGCGACACGCTCGTGGTCTACCCGCACGACATCTGCCCGGTAGACGGGGTTGTGATCGAGGGACATGGCGTGATGGACGAATCCTACCTGACGGGTGAGCCGTTCCAGATTACCAAAACCTCCGGCTCGACAGTGATTTCAGGCGCGATAAACGGGGAATCGGCCCTCACCATTCGCAGTACCAAGTGCGTGGCCGATTCGCGTTGTGCCAAGATCACGGAAGTCATGCGCGAGTCCGAGAACAAGCGACCACAACTGCGACGTCTCGGTGACAGATTGGGTGCGATTTACACTCCTTTGTCACTGACTGTGGCGGTTTTTGCCTGGGCCATCAGTGGAGACCCCATTCGCTTCCTTGCTGTACTGGTTATCGCTACGCCTTGCCCGCTACTAATTGCAATACCAATAGCAATCATCGGATCGATCTCCCTTTGCGCCCGCCGAGCAATCATCGTCAAGAGTCCTGTTGTGCTAGAACAAGTCGCCGAGTGTCGAACCGCTATTTTCGACAAGACAGGGACGTTAACTTATGGCGAACCGACACTGACCGAACAACTCATCGCTCCTGGCTTCGCGCAGAAGGAAGTGCTGACACTAGTGACCAGCCTGGAGAGCTACTCGAAACATCCGCTGGCGCATGCGATTCTTGCCGCGGCGAGGACGCAAGGGATAGTGGTACCCGAGTGCACCGAGGTGAGCGAGCCGCCCGGAAAGGGACTGCGCGGGACCGTGTCCGGCCGACAGGTGCAGATAACCAGCCGTAAGCAGTTCGGTACACAACAGGTTGCCGGTAGCGACAAGCTTCCTCCGGTCGCAGGTGGACTCGAGTGCCTTGTGGTGATTGATGGGAAGTATGCAGCAGCTTTTCGCTTTCGTGATGCACCGCGTGCCGAGTGCAGTTCCTTTGTGAGACACCTCGGGCCGAAGCATGACTTTTCGCGTGTGATGATCGTGTCAGGAGATCGTGACTCTGAGGTTCGCTACCTCGCCGAATTGGTGGGAGTAAGCGAAATCTTTGCACAGCAGAGTCCTGAAGAAAAACTTGCCATAGTCCGTAAGGAAACACTCGCGGAGAAGACGCTCTACGTGGGAGACGGGATTAACGATGCACCATCTATGATGGCTGCTACTGTTGGAATGGCGATCGGGCAGAACAGCGACGTGACCGCTGAAGCGGCAGGCGTCGTCATTTTGGATAACTCCCTTGAGAAAGTAGACGAGTTCATGCACATCAGCCGCCGCATGCGTTTGATCGCCATCCAGAGCGCAGTCGGCGGCATGGCGTTAAGCGCGATCGGAATGTTCTTTGCAGCTACCGGACATTTGACTCCTGTTAGTGGCGCCATCCTCCAGGAAGTCATAGACATTCTTTCTGTACTGAATGCCTTGCGGGCCGCCTTTCCTCCACGAGTGATACATGATCTATAATGCACAGCTCGGATACATGGGCCACGCATTGATGAAAATCGCAATGGACTTGTCGTCGATGTGCGGGAGACTCATGCGGTAGGAAAAGCATAACCTATGGCCTGGGAATTCAATCCGGTTGATACACATTCACAAGAACTCATCCTTTAGGCTCAGTGGTTTGCGAATTCTCCTACCATGGGCTGATGGCCACAGCAAATTTGAGTGATAAGGTTAAGGAGTTACCACATTTCTGCGTAGACGCTGATTCGACAGGCGGGTACCGATCCGATCCGGTGAATCAGTGAAGTAGTCGGGTTGGAAGAGGAATCCGTCCTTGGGCCGATGTCTTTCTAACTGAGGTGGATTGAGAGGAAAGAGAATGTCAGCGAACGCGGACCAGGAAATTTCGTCTATCATCTCACGCTGTAGAATGCAGACCATATTGGAGACAGTCCGTCGCTGGGGCTTAATCGTGGGTTTGTTTCTGTCAGTGTTGATGGCAACGTGGACCGATTTTCGCCCATTTTATGCGGTGGCACCGTTGTCGAAGTGGGACAAGCTCGAACTGCCAAGAGACTCGGCAATCATAACTTCTCCTGATGCAGATCAATTACTGGCCGAACGATTCAACACGCATACGCCGGTTGTCACTGTAGATCCAGATCGATGGCAGCAGTGGTTTACATACATCACTGATACGTTTGAGCAGGGCAGCCCGCCTGTGCAGTGGTTGCACCGACTGACCAGCGACGATGTCAGAGATGTGAGACGGCAACAGAAGGGCAAGTCAGTCTTCAAACCGGATATTCGCCGTGTGGTCTTTGCCGAGAATGAGGAGCCGATTGCCAGTTTGTTTCCCGATCGTAAACCCGACCGATCGGTGATTGTTTCAACGGTGATCGAGGGCAGGCGCTATGATGCTAAGATCTACTATTCTGCGGCTCCGAAGTTGCAAGGGTTTGGCTTTGGAATCTATGGTGTGCCAGAAGCATTTAGTTATCCGCTCCGTTGCTACTGGCTTTGTCCGCTTATAGTTATGCTTGCAGGCTACTGCGTTATTCCGAGAGCACGTCATGCCGAAAACATTTGTGCATACAAAGGATGGCAGATTGTTCTCTGCGACTTTGCCGGGTGCTTGCTGTACGGAATGTTTATGGTATTGCCGTTCTTCATTATAGGAGGAGCCCAGAAGGCTCTGACCGAAGACATCCTAATCTCGGCGATTTTTTGGTCCTTGGCTGCTTTAGGCTTGGTCTTGTTATGGTTCGCTAACGTCTATGCTGTCTTTCAAATACAGTTGCTTCACGATCGCATAGTGTTTGTGACACCGTCTGGGGTGAAGGCTGTTGCCTACTCCGACATTTCGAGTATCGAACCGGTGTGCGCCGTGCCGCCCAAATGGCTGATTGCGGCTACTCTTGTCTCGGCGTTGTTTGCTCGCGGCTCCGCGAGACTCGGTGCTGCCGGCAGAGCTTCGTTGTTAGCGAGCAGCTCCTCGGATGGATTATGTTTAGGCACCACAGATGGTAGCGCGATCTACATTTGGCTCACTAATGCCATGGGGCAACAATCGCTTTCCAATGTGAATGTGCTGTTGCACAAATTGGAAGGAAGCCCGGCGAAACAATTAAACGATGTTCGCGAGTTTGAAGTAATTTTTCCACCATTTATAGAGGAATACGGTAAGCGTAAAACCAGCAAAATCGTCAAGCGGGACCAGGGCGGAGAGCGTTTGTTGGTGCAAATGTCCCATGCTATTGAGCAGATGGATGACGAGGAGAGTGACGCCGAAATTGGAAATGCAATTTGTGAGGAAGTTGAGGAGGAGAATGGAAAGGTCCGAACCAGGAAGCGTGGCTGTACAAGGTAACTCTCCGTAGGAGCGATGTCGCGCTGCTAAAACGGGTCTGTCCGGACCGTTGCGTAGCTGTCTTAACTGCCTCATGATGCGATCGTATAGAAGCAACGGAGTTCAATATTATGGCAGGCACAAGGAAAAGGGGCGCGCGCCAAGGGGAGAGCGACGAATCCAAGTAGCGGTTTTGGCGGGCCAAGATCGTTTATTCGACTCAACCACGATTCTGACTTCTCATTGGTATCTCGAATTCCCACCATTCTTGAGGTGACATCATGCCAGATCCTTCGCCTTCATTGCGTGCTTTTATGTGTGCCAAGCCGATCGACATGCATTGCCTGAATAACTGGACTGACCTCAAACAATACGTCACCGACGGTTATCTGAGCATAGACGATAATGTATCAGAGCGAGAAATGAAGTATGTCGCCATGGGTCGCAAAGGGTGGCGTTTTCTGGGTAGCAATGACAGCGGCAGAAACCACGCGATCATCCTTTCGATTCTTTCTACCTGCAGGCATCACGGTGTTGAACCATGGGCGTATTCAAAGATTGACCGAGGATCCCAACACGAACCTCGAAGACCTGGTTCCCCACAGATGGCAGCCAAAATATTGCCCTCCGCATCCAATCGAAATCAACACCCTGGCGAGTGCCCCAAACCTATCGCAAAGTTCACTCCAACCGCGAAACACTTATCAGTAAAGGCTTCTGGAAACTGCTGTCTAATAGATAACTTAGCCTATCAGCAGCTGATAGGTAAAAACGCCACCAGGCACGGTGGTACTTTCGCTGCCGCCGGCAGTGCTATGCTGGAACAAGAGAACTGACTTTTTTATCCTCCGGACAGACACGAATTTGAAGAACTCGATACTCCAAGACTCCTAGGATTACTGTACTTTTATGAAATCACGACACTGGTTTGTCTTATTCTCATTTCTTCTGTCCATGTTGCTTCCCTGGTTTCTCAGCGATGCTCGTTCGCTTGCTGCTGTGCCTATCGGTTCGGAAGCCAGCGATGAAGACATTTCCACCAGGGAGAAATTCGTGCGCTTTCTGGGACGCTTTGTGCGAGATAAAAACAAAGACACGTTCATCGCTGCGCGACTCTGGGATCTCAACCATGGCAAACTCTCAGATACGGACTGCTTGGCGTTTCTGAAGGAGATCGGAAAGTTCAATGCTGGCAGTTACTCGAAAATCACAATGACGGATCTTGTTCGTGTCCAAACAGCGGTGTACGATCTTGCAATTAAAAGAAATGATCCGAAGATTGCAGCGCTCTTCTTCGGGCGTGAAGTCACCAAAGATCCTGGAGGAGACGTCAAAACCGGGGGCACCGAGGTGGAGCGTGCACTGCTGTTGTCCAGGCGGAAACTTTTGGATTCTGCCATCAGTCATGCCATTCGCTCCGCGGGGGCCGCAATCAGGAGTAAACCCGAAAGGTTCAGCGTATATGTAGCCTTCGTAGGCTCGCATCCAGAGACTTTTGCCGGTGACGAGGATGTTAACTTCCTGTCAAACGATCCCGATGCGGCCGAACTAATACGACAGGGCACTGAAGCGCACATTAGGTCTGTTGTGGGAATGGGAAGCGAGGAACTCGATTCCATTTTGACCATACATGGTCAGGCAACTCCGGCTGTTTATATTGGTCCGCACGGGTGCGCCTATGGACGGGAAGCGCTGGCGAAAAACCTTCGAATTCGCAGAGCTAATTTTGAACAGGAAGTTCTCTCCCCTGAGTTTCTCAGTGGCGAGGTAGTGCTAGAGGAGATGACCCGAGAAGATGCCGCTAAGTCCGCAGAAGCTAAAGTAATTGAAGCAATCCCGGAAAGCCAGTCGAAAGAGCCCGGACTGTCTATGGAAATGGCTCGGCACCTGAAATGCGATATCATCGATGTGAAGGCCTTTGATCCGGTCGATTCAATAATTAAAGCCTGCAAGTATTTAACGCGAAGCAATGAAGCGCTTAGAACTTCAGGAGTGGAAGTCGACCCGAACAATCAAGCGCTCTGCGTTTTTGCCGAAGCGGTTTGCAGTTCGAAGAGCAAAAAAGACTGGCGCCTTTTGTCCAAGAATCTTCAGTCATTCTTTCCCTCAGGTACGTTTACATACACGACATTTTCCGAGGGCGGAAAACTCCGTGCTCAAGTATCTTCTAATGAAGCAGCTGTTTCCGGTTTTATGCAGCAGGTAATGGCGGCAATCTGGAACGACGCACGAGCGAGCCTCAATCAGCGAGTAGCAACTATCGAAGCCATGAAGTCACGGGTCACTGATGTTGAGCAGGCTAACCCGGACGAGATCAACAAAGTGCGTGAGGAGATGCGCGCACTTCTAGACATGATGAAGGCCGAAAATGCTTTGCTTCCAGCAAAGGGAGTGGAAGTACCGGATGACATCATAAGCACCACGGAGAATCTCCAGAAGACTTACGATGACTTTCTCGCGCGCAAGGGTGGCAAGCCCATTGGACCTGGCGATCTGAAACTTGAAAAGGCCATTAATGAGTGGATAAAGTCGAATCAGCCCAGTTTGAAGGAAATGGCAAAGGGCTACATTGTAAAAGCGCTTTCAACAACTTCAGATGATTTCAATAAGGCCTACAGCAAGCTCGATATCATCGATGATGCTTTGCTTGGCAATTTACGGGGCGAAAGTGCAGATTTCGACACATTTATGGCTGAAGCTGCCAAAGTCGATGCAGCTATGAAAGTGAGTGGAAACAGTGCTTCGGTAGCGAGCAAGCTTCAATCTCTCAAGAATTCTGCAATAGGTATCATTGGTAGTACCAATCGTGCACTCAACGAAAAATTGGCCGGAAGTCTGGCTGGTCGTGGAACTGTCGGAGCGTTGAAGGCTTTCAACATTTATCAGGAGGTCAATGCCCTGGCAGAGGCGATGTCCACGGGAAGTTGGCGTGCATTTGGAACGATGTTGGTAAAAAACCACGTGCCACTTGTTTCGGCGAGTGAGGCGCTGTATGTGCAAGAAGATCGCCTGCGCGCAGCATACGAACTGATTTGTAATGTATTCCCCCCTGTAGCGATCCCTGAGGGGATCTATGGCATGCTAGAGTCTATGGGCGAGTGGTCCGTCGGTAAATACCATCAATGGAACTACAAACACGTAGTCGATGATCTATACGCAGGAAGCACCTTCGACGATAGCGGGAAACTGGAGAGCATCACATATAAATGCGACGTTCCGAGTCACGGCGAGCACCGCTGCAAGACCCGGGAGGAAATTCTCGATCTCCCCAATCAGTGTCCTGCAATTTGGAAACTCTTTACGCCAGAGGTTAAGGAGCACCCGGCCATAAAGATCTTCGAGGACATGCTAAAGACCAAGCTGGTGTCGGACGGCGAAGTATCCGGTGTTGGCTGGCCTAAAGGTTACAACGGCCTTTCAGAAAAGTATGGTGTGGAGCTACATAAGCTGTATCTCCTCAAAGTCAATCAAGTGACGAAAAAGTACTTTGAAGGAGTAATAGAAGAACTTGAGCGTCGTTATGCATTCGACCAGGGCGAGACGTATAAGAAGATTATTGAGATTGGTAAAGAACTGGGGTGTTCCGAACCGATAGCTGTGAAGACAGGTGATTCTGCCGCAGACCAGAAGAGATTTGACGAGATCATATTGGATTACTCTGAACTCAAGAATGCAAATGAGGCGATCGTAGCCCTAAAGACGAAATGGAATGCGGAATTCCTTGAACCGTTCCAACCCGAGTGTTCTGCTGAGTCCATAAAGTCTTGCGCGAAACAAGCGAAGGAACTATTAGAAAAGCTCAACGAGGCACAAGCCATCGCTTACAGCGACGTAAAAAAAATCGTTGGAGAAAAAGCAGCATTGACTACAGACACGTTGCGCGCGCCAACTAAGGCCAGACTGGGACTGGCCTTCTATCCTGAAGGATCTTCCATGCAGGCTCTAAGCAAAGAAGATTATGAACGGGCTCTGAACAATTTGCGCAAAGTTCGGACCGATCTAATCGCTGAGTTGTCTTATCCCCCAGTGGCTTATATGGGGGAGCGCGTCACGATACAGGCAACTTACGATAGACCAGTGGACGAATACAATATTAAATGGTTGCTCGTTGATGCTCCGAGAGACTTTAAGTTCATTTTCGAGTCACCGGATATGGTGGTATTCAAGCCATCCTATGAAGGCACGTATGTAATCAGGCTCACCGCAATCGAGAAGAAGAGCGGAGCGACCCTCGGGCAGGTTCTAACCTCCGGAGGCCTTCATATGTTGGGAAACGCGATTATCAAAATCATGTCTGCATCTGAAGCTCCCGAAAAGATCTATTTGGAAACGCCCTTCAAGAATCAGCACTCGATAACTGAAGTCGGTCCGAATGTGCAGGTGCCGGTTTCTATCGCTTACGAAAGTCCACCCAGACCGGGCTACGAATACTGCAAATTCGAGTGGATGGTTAATGGTAGGAAAGTGTCCGACAGGGCTACTGAAAATCCATTCTATGAGTTTGTTAGCCCAAGCGCTGCTGGATCGACGGAACTATCAGTGGTGGCGGCGAATAAACAACAGCGCATTTACATTGCAAAACATGTGGTCACTGTAATCCCGGAATTGCCGGAAAAACAACAAACTCTCAAAGTGGTAGTCAAAACGGTTCCCTCTGGTAAGGTCAGTTTTCTCGAGGGGGAGCAGATCACCTTGGCGGCTAGCGTTGCTATGAAATCTGGTGGTAGCAAAGCAACATATCATTGGTTCGTCAACAATTCCCCTGCTGGTGACGGGACCAGTGTCTGTAAGATTGACACAACCGGTCAAGGAGGGAAGTCACTCAAGGTGGAGGTCCTGGTCCAACAGGCTCTGGGCGAGGCTCTGCTGGAAGGGCACGAAACGAAAATCTGCAAAATTGAGAGTCGGGGCGGACCTCTTTATGTAACTCTATTTCCAATAAACCGGAGTTCTCTTCCCTGTGGAACTAAGATCGAGTTTGAGGTGATGGAGCCCAAATATGATCCAAACTTGTACACGTATGAGTGGTTCTATTCAGTTGACGGGAATTGGAGCACAGTTGTTCTTTGCGACAAACCGGTCTATGTAGCAGAGTTAAACACCGAAGGTCAAATTCTTCAATTCAAGGCTGTCGTTACCGATAAGAAAGGAAGAAGGGGTGAGGCAAGAACCAGAAGTATCAGCGTAGGTCCTCGTGTTGAAAGACTCGTTGTCTCGGTTACCCCACGATACGCCAGGATATACGAGAACCAAACTGTGATGATTCGAGCTAAGGTGAAACCGTTTTCCGACAGCGGTGTTCTTTCTTTCAATGGTGTGAAGAACCCGTCCGGCATGGTAGACATCACGTTCCAGTTTGCAGGGAAGGGCAGAGAGGGATTGTACCCGGTCTACATTCTGGCTGAAGACTCGAAAGCTCGACAAGGAGAGGCTGTCGCTGAAATATTCGTCATGAAAGGTTCTGCGCCTTCCAAGACAACAAAATCAGCTTCACCAAGAGCCGGGTCCCAAGATGGATCTTCGCCGGCAAAAACCGCTGTTAAGCCCACTGAAGTCAATCTCGGAGAACCGACCAAAGCATCACCGGTAACACCAGGATCGACAAAGACGTCTCCGGATCCCGCTGTCAGCGCCAATGGCGATAAATTCGGCAACAAGCCTGGCGAGAAAACGGATGAGGACAAGGATAAGTCCGCCGATAAGCCCGCTGATAAGCCCGGAAGAACGGATGCAGTGCTCAGCGCGCAGATTTCGCTGCTCACACCGCAGGAAGTAATGGCTACAGATATTTTTGAAGTAAGGGCTACTCTGGAACCACCTTCCGCATCTAAGTTCAATTGGTCACCGGCACCCTTTGAGCAGCAGGGTGCGAAAGCAACTTTCCAATTCCCCGTCGATTCCGCCGGTAATCGCGAAATAGCATGTACTGCGCTCAACGAGCGAAATGAAGTAGTTGCCTCCAGAACTACTCCAATTCCGGTAAAAGCTGCATATGTCTGCGGCACCATACCGACAACCTGGGGCTCGGTTACTTCAAGTGATTTCATGGTAAACCGAAAAACAGATGGACAAGAGTTTCCTGTCAGGGCCAGCGTTACAGCAAAGCTAACTACTGCAACTGCGGGCTCGCTTAAAGCTTCATTCGATTCTGCCTTATCCCGATACCCCAACGCAGCAGGGCAGACCAGGGCGCTTACCGTTGGCGACTTCAAGGGTTCCTTGAAGGAATTGCCGGACTTGCTGATTACCAGCTCTCCAGGAAGTGTGAGCGGATCGATCGTTCACACCTTCAGTGCTGGTGGTTACGGGTTTGCGCAGAAAGGTGGCTGCCCAATTGAGGTGTTCTACAACGTGACTGCTACTGCAATCGAGTCGCACGCATCGAAGAAGTCAAATACCCTGGAAGATCTCAGGTCGCAGGCCAAAGCAGCTCTTAGCGAAGTGAAGGCAATTATCGACAGTTTGAGAGTTTCTTCTGCACGCGGTATCAATGTAGTGCAAACAGCCAAAGACGAAACCGTGAAAGCCACAGTAAGGTTGCGCGCTGACAAGCAAAAGGTCAAAGCAAATGAACAGACCATAGTAGAAGCTTTTGTTGATAATGCGGCGCCGGCAGACGAACCGCTTCAGTACACCTGGACCGGAAACCATGAGGGTTCAGGCAGTAAGGTTCGATTCCTGGCAAGTAAAGGTGGCGCCTATACGCTTTCTGTAGCAGTCAGCGGTAAACTTGGTGCTGTTGGTAACGCTGAAGTGAAAATTGAAGTCGAACAACTGCAAGCAAATCTTACTGGTGTTCCCAAACAAATCTATTACGGTCAATCGGCCAATATCGCTGTAGAAATTCCCGCGTTGAAGATTTCGGGAGTAGTGGCAAAGAAACCGGTAGATCAATCCACTGTCTTTGCGACGGATAAAGAAGACGACGAAGCTGCTTCGGAGCTAAACGTAATTTGGCATGCAGAACCTTCTGTAGAATTTAAGCATCCGAATACGTCGAATGCCAGCAATGAGGTCACGTTCTCCCGCGCGGGACCGGTGAAGTTATGGGCACAGATAGAACTCGGGCGAGGTTCGCAGGCAACACTGATCGAAACACCTCAAGTAGTTACGAACGTTCAGTCGCCGAGTTTCAGGATCAATTTCAATCCTCCCAATGGAGCCAAGCCTGGTCAAGAAATTGTTGCCACTGTATCCGAAAATCCTGTGGTGAAAAATCCCTTAATCAGTTTCAAATGGGACTCTCCTCCATCCAACAACCGGATGGAAATGAGTGATAACGCCCGTTGCATCAAGTTTAAGCTCAAAGATAAACCCCAATATGAGCTGCTTGTCCAGCCAGAAGTTCCGTACTATAGGGATTCAATTGGTGGTCCGGTCAAAGCGACCTACCAGGGCAGTTCTTACTCAGTAAAGGCCAGCGTCGAAGAAATCGGACCGAAACCGCAAGTTTGGGACCCCATAAAGAAGGGGCTTGTGGAGATGGCGAAAGGAACATTCGCCACCGGTGAGCGCATTCACCTAATCGCGTCGTTAGTGGGAGAGCCTAAACCGGATGAAATACGCTGGAGCTGGAGCGTTAGTGACGGTACCTCAATTAGCAATAACATTTCTTCGACACCGACCATCTCACGTTCAGAACCTGGTAGTGCAGTTTGCTCAGTCACGGCAAGGGACAAGGACGGTACTGTACTGGGCGCAGACTCTGTAACCATATCTGTCTTTTCTCCAGAGCCTGTTCCAACCAAGTCACCCGACGAGCAAACCAGGGTCAAACAAGCAGCGAAGATCGCAGGAGACCTGGCTCAACATTTAGCTGATGCGAAATTCTACGATCAGAGCGGCCAGCACGACAAAGCCGCAGCATCAGCGGAAGCAGCGTCGAAGTTGGCTCCGTCGAATCAGGAGCTGGCTAATTATGTTCAGAGTCTCAAGACTAAGGCCGCCAACATTCCCTCTATCACCGGGACAGACGCGAGTATTCCAACTACTCCACCGAAGGATGATAGGCCGGTGAGCAAATGGGGGCTTCGGTCCACGCCTGACAATATCAAACCCGAGTGGACTGCGCCCGCCACCACCAGTGGCAGCACTGGTCCGGCACTTCCTGCCACCGCCGATAAGTCCAAGATTGGCGTACCAGCAAGTGCTGATAAGGCAAAAACCGGCTGGACCGTTCCCGCCACCACCGGTGTCAGCACCAGCCCGGTAGTTCCCGCCACCGGTGATAAGTCCAAGATTGGCGTGCCAGCAAGTGCTGATAAGGCGAAAACCGGCTGGACCGTTCCCGCCACCACTGGTGTCAGCACCAGTCCGGCAGTTCCCGCCACCGCTGATAAGACCAAGATTGGCTCGGTGGGTCCACACAGTTATCCGTCCGTGGTAGGAAAGTGGACCTGGTTCACGGGAGGGAATGTGGAGCTCTACCCTAACGGAACATTGAAGCAAGCCACGCTCAGTGGCAGCTGGATTCAAACCGGTAATAAGTTGCAGATCACATGGAGTCACGGATACTACGACAAGATGGTTCTGTCTGCCGATGGAAACAAACTAAGTGGTTATGGTTCTCGAAGTGCAACCGCTACCCACGGATTTACCGTTTGGGGACATCGAATAGCAACGCCTCCGAACGCAACAGTGAATCCCGCCTCCATGACCAGGCCTGACAAGTCCGCAAGCGCTGATATAGCAAAAACCGGTGGGACCGTTCCGTCCACCACTGGTGGCAGCACCAGCCCGGCTCAAACGGGAGCCAAGGAGGCTCTGTTAGGGAATTGGCAATTTATGAACGGCTTGGGTACGTTTTATTCCAACGGTACATGCCGCCACAGTCACGGTACAACGGGTACATGGACGCTTTATCCGGATAGAACTTTGCGAATTAGCTGGAGCAATGGTTGGTTCAACACCTTGTGCCTTTCCAAAGACGGAACATATCTCAAAGGATTCGACTCGATGAACCCGCACGCCAGTAGCGGACGAGATGTGTGGGCCAGGAAGTTGTAATCGGAGGCGTACTCCGGCAGGTTCTAAGTCGCTTCAAGGCGTGTGCGCAGCTGCCTCCGATTTATCACCGATCATCAGAACCAAGTTAGAGAAGCGGCACGAATGAAGCCCCGAAGAACTAGCACTGGCTTTCGCCTCGCTGCCAACTTCCTGCCAACTTCAATGAAAACGGCTCATTCTTTCCAGAGCCGTCAGATAAGCCGTTTTAAGTTCCTGCCCGGCAAGACTCGAACTTGCGACCTCATGGTTCGTAGAAATTTAAAATTCGATTTTTCTGAACTTTCCGATGGTCTCCGGAATCTTTTGACAGCCGCATAGTGACTGTGTTTTACTAGAGTTATCAGTTTTCTTGGTCTAAGCGAAACCTCACCCATTTTTCGCAAAAACATATACCCCACATAGACCCAGACTCGACTGAAACCATGATGAATAAGAGTGCTTGCCGTAGCGGTAATGATGGAATTGGCCCTCGGTAACAATCCGCTTGCTGCCAGAAAGAAAAAGGATGGTATCACTCTCGGCGATCTCTTCAAAGAGTATCTTCATGGGTACGCCATCGATCATTGCAAGACA
>JAGVKB010000080.1 GCA_020050835.1 Candidatus Obscuribacterales bacterium
GCCCGGCTGCGGATAACTCGGGTTGAACTGATTCGGGTTGTAGCCGCCCGGCTGCGGATAACTCGGGTTGAACTGATTCGGGTTGTAGCCGCCCGGCTGTGGATAGCCCGGGTTGAACTGATTCGGGTTGTAAGCACCCGGAGCTGGATAACCCGGTTTAAATTGATTCGGGTTGTATCCACCTGCTTGCGGGTTGAATTGGTTCCGCTCATAACCGCCCGGAGCTGGCTGCCCTGGTCTAAACTGGTCTGGATTGAAACCTGGCGGCGGTGAACCAAACGCGCCGGGATTGTAGCCGCCCGGTTGGGCGATTGTGGGAGCGGCAGGTCTCTGGTCGAAGCCTGTCTGCTGACCGTCAGCCTGCTTGTAAAAATTCGGATTAGCCCGGCCCCTCTCAATCAGGGTAAGGGTTGACTCAGGAGGATAACCGGCTTTCATGAGAGCGCGGGCGAAGCTTGGATCGTTGTACATTTCCGGATTGCGGCTACCGGCATCCAGAATCCAGGAGATGCCTTCCGCCGGCAGACCTTGCCTGATCTTTGCCAGACCGAGGTTCGCTCGCGCGAACCCAGCTGCCTGGGTAAGATCTTTCAAGCTGAGCGCCTGCTGAACAATCTCTCTCATACGCTCCTGGTTGCCACCACTGGTGGCAACCGTTTGATATTCCTTTTGCAGTAGGCCGATCTCGGTCATGATCGCCTGCGGCGAGACTTGATCGGCCGCTGCGATTGCTGCCTTGTACAAGCGCTCCTGCTCCTGCGGTTCGCTCGTCTTGCCAGCTTGTCGCAAGCTGGTGAAAATTT
This sequence comes from Candidatus Obscuribacterales bacterium, assembly GCA_020050835.1. Lineage (GTDB taxonomy): Bacteria > Cyanobacteriota > Vampirovibrionia > Obscuribacterales > Obscuribacteraceae > JAGVKB01. Next base: position 804 of record JAGVKB010000080.1, read on the forward strand.
CGGTGTGCTTGTCCTGCAAAACATTGCCGGTAAGCGCTGGAGGCTTGATGTCATCAACCGGCCTCGGTGGCGGAATCAACTCCGGCCTAACCGGGGGCTCTACTGCTGGCAACTGCTTGTCTGGGTGATCTGCCGCATAGCTGCGTTGCGTGGCGACGAGGTCAGGCAGAACCTGTCCGAGTTGCTGCATGTATGTGCGCGAGTCTAGCGCTCCGTAGAGCGGTGTAGGCAGATCGGCTTGCAGCTTACCGTTTTGATCCGGACGCTGAGTAAACACCATGGTCGTGGGCAGCGGATACTGTTCCTGCCCACGCGTTCCTTTAAAATGCCGCTTGACATAGTCGTTCAAGAAAGAGTTGCGATCGAGCGAGTCAACATCAACATATATAAAGGTCGCGCGATCCTTGAAATTGTGATGAGCAGACCTCATTACGCCTTCTACCATCTGTTGGCAATCACGCGAATTGCGAGAGCCGAACATCATGACAACCGGCTTGCCAGCTTGAGCGGCCTTGGAAAGCGCTTCATGCAGCTGCTTGTCGGTGAAGTCGAAATTCTGTGAGATCGCGCGGTCGTAGGCTTGGAGATTCCAGGGCTTGCCTCGATTATCCTCAGGACGCCGGACATCCCGTCCGTTACCGTAGTCGGGCAGCGCTTCGCAACCGTAACGCTGGCGCGGATCATACTCCCGGCGCCAGGCCTGATCGGCATTCTGGTCCTGTCCAGGTTGCTCTTGCCTGCGGTCCGGTGTTTCACACGACGGACGGCAACGTCCAAAACTCATTTAACTGGTAACCCCCTGAACTTCCGATTACTGAAAGTCCAGCCCAGTAGAAAGATAAAGCGCCCGGTCCACCAAATCAATGGGAGAACCACGTAGTCAGGCAAACTACGCCGCGGCTCTGGCTGCTCAAATCTGCAAGAAAATCAAAAGCACCGCCACACAGATCGCCAATTGTGCCAGCCAGAAGGCAAAGACAACTTCCCATTCTTTGAGTCCTCGCTCAGCACCAACTGCTTCGAAATGATGATGCAAAGGTGCCATCTTAAAGAAGCGCTTCCCTTCACCCGGCAACTTCTGAGTCAGCTTGATCCAGATGACAATCAAAGCCGGCATCGGACCGTCCGGCTCATACTTCTTAGTAAGCTTGAAATAAGCGACCTGGACAATGACCGAAAGAGCTTCAAGAATATAGATAAGCGATAGCGGAATGAACCAGAGCTCGAGCTTGCCGGCCAGCACCAAACCGGCCATCAGCCCCCCCAAAAAGAGGCTGCCGGTATCACCCATGAAAATGGCAGCCTTATACCGGTTGTAAATCAAGAACCCGCCTACCGCTCCAGCACCGGCGGCAGCTACTACCGCTAACTGCAGCTGTCCAGTAAAAAAGAGCATGGTGGCCAACGTGAGGAGAACCAGCAAGGTGGTGCCGGCAGCCAAGCCATCCATGCCGTCGTGCAAATTGACAGCGTTGGTAGTGGCAGTCATATAGAATGCCGAAGCGCCAAGAAAGAGAACCAGTGGAATCTGCCCTGTGACCGGTCCTGTTACAAACGACTGCGCACCACCGAAAAATGCAAATGTCTCGCCGCCGCTACTGTAAAGAAGCGCTGAACCGAGAGCTAGTCCCAGCCCAATCTCCAACAACAGGCGCAGGCGCGCCGATAGACCGGCATTAGCCTGTCGCTTCAGTTTCGCAGTGTCGTCGGCCAAACCAATCAAGCCAGCCAGCAGAGCGGCGACTACCACCATCCCCGCTTCCATTCCATGCGCTACCTGCATCGAGCAGGCCAGCCAAGCCAGGACTGCCACCAAAAATGACACCATGAAGCAGACACCGCCCATGGTAGGAGTCATCGCCTTCGAGCTGTGGCTTTGCGGCCCTTCCTCTCGGATGAACTGCCCAATCTCTTTCGCCTTGAGCGAATGAATATAGAGCGGAAAGCTCACGGCCGACACTAAAAACCCGACCAGGCAAGATACGAGCAGGCTCAACGGATTTGGTTCGGAAGTCGGAAGCACGATTAATCCAGATAGAAACTGGTTACGATCTTGCGGTGTTCCTTCGCGTAGTTTACTGATTCCAGCAAGGTATGACTGGTGTGATACAAGAAGCAGATGATCTGCTGGCAACGGTCGATAATCTCGTGATTGCACAGCTTGCTAGCATCGGCAAGAGTCATTGTGCGCCGCTCCGGATATTCGTGAATATGCTTGATGCCGATTAACAGATCTTGAACTTCAGTCGGCTGCTGCCCGATCGTCTGCGGCAGGATTATCTCGAGCCGATCCGGGTTAGCTCTCTGCGCTCCCCTGATCGCCGCCATATTAGTTCCATTGGCACCACCGGAGGTGACGACCTGATTGCCGGAAAGAACGAGCGCATAACTCAACATCTCGACCAGTTGCTGATGCGTCAAAGGCAGATTACGGGTACCGATAATCGCCACGCGCCGCGGTCCTGATTGCTGGATGAGCAAGAGCTCCTGTGCTAGTTCGTCCACTGTCGGGACGGTAATTGCGCCTGGTTCAGAGGGACTCATGTAGCGATTCCGATTCCTGGTTGAGAGGTGAGTAAGAAGTAAGCGGTCGAGTCGGGCTCTACTTTGTTATGATTTGGACTTAGTGCCAGAACCTAGAGTACCTGTCATTCTGGTCTTGCGAGCCGGTCGCCTGCCGGGCTGTTTACAAGTCGTAATCAAATGCCCTTGCCAACAGACGACACGATTACCGCCAGAGCCATTGGTGGGGGATATTCTGGGTAGGGTACGGTCCGCCCGGACTGAATAATAGCACGACTTGAAGCACAAATCAGGTGACCGCGCTAGAGGGTTTCAGCCAGAAAGTAGGGCGTTTGCAGCCAAGGCGGCAAATGGAACAGGGGAAAGCGGCGACGGAGCACTTTATTTAGATGACAATGGCAACAGCGGATGATTTATTAGCCAAGCTCAACCAGCAGCAGCAGGAGTCCGTCTCTCTGGGATGGGGACCGACGCTGGTTGTAGCCGGCGCCGGCAGCGGCAAGACTACTGTTTTAACCCGCCGGGTCGCTTACTTGATCCGGCATCTGCACCAGGACCCTGGCACGGTGCTGGCGGTCACATTCACCAACAAAGCAGCGGCTGAAATGAAGCAGCGCCTGGAGCGCTTGGTCGGCCCCGACCTGTCCCGCCGGCTGTGGATAGGCACTTTCCACAGCATCTGCGCCAGATTGCTCCGCCGTGAAATTGAGCACTATAAGAACCTGGACGGGTTTAAATGGCAGAGCAACTTTGTCATTTACGATGAAACAGACAGCCTGAACGTAGTCAAAGCAGTCATCAACCGGCTGAATTTGGACGACAAGGCATTCCCCCCCCGCGAAATCCGCGGGAAACTCTCAGACCTCAAGAACGACAGTTATTCCAGCGACCGGTTTAGCCGGGACGCTCGTACTTACAAAGAGAACAAACTGGCCGAAATCTATAGCGCTTACCAGAGCGAGCTGGCGCGCAACAACGCGCTCGATTTCGACGATCTCATCCTTGTCTTTACCGAACTGCTCAAGACTAACGAAGAAGTTAGGCGGCGGCTTCAGGAGCGGTTTCATCATATCCTGGTCGACGAGTTTCAAGACACCAACCAATCGCAATATGAACTGATCCGGATGCTGGCTGGGCACGGCGAACGGGCGCACGATTGGCACGAAAGAAGCCTGATGGTAGTAGGCGATGTCGACCAATCGATTTATTCCTGGCGCAAGGCGGACTTTCGTATTATTTTGGGATTCCAAAGCGATTTCAAAGAATCCAAAGTGGTGAAGCTGGAGGAAAACTATCGCTCGACCAGCACCATCCTGGCAGTAGCTAACTCCATCATCGAAAACAACAGCGAGCGAATCGAAAAGGTGCTCCGTTGCAATCGCGGGCAGGGAGCCAAAGTACAGTGTTTTGCTGCCGTCGACGAGATCGATGAAGCATATTGTGTTGTCGAGGAACTCAAGAAACTGCGCGCTCGCGGCAAAGCTTTGTCAGATTGCGTCTGCCTTTATCGCACCAATGCTCAAAGTCGAGCGATCGAAGAAATCTTGGTGCGCAACAACATCCCATATATCATGGTCGGCTCTACTCGCTTTTACGATCGAGCCGAGATCAAGGACGTTTTGGCTTACCTCAAGCTAACTTTCAATCAGCATGACGGGCAGTCCTTCGGCAGAGTAATCAACAATCCCAGGCGCGGGCTGGGCAAGACGACTCTCGAGCGCCTCTCAGCTTATGCTGACCAAGAAGGTATTAGCATGATGCAGGCTGCCACAGCAGCCGAGCGTATATCCGACATTTCAGCCAAGAATGCCAAGACCATCAAGGATTTCGCGGCAATGGTGGCTCGCTGGCAGACGCTCTCGCAGGCGGTCTCGGTTTCGGCGCTGGTCGAAGTGGTGATGAGCGAGACCAAGTATCTAGACGAGCTGGAGAAGGATGCCCGTGAAAGCAAAGACCCGCTGGCTTTCGGCCGGATCGAAAACGTCAAGGAGTTGACAGCAGTTGCCAGAGAATTCGAGTCGATTGCCGATGAGCCGGATCTTGAATCATTCTTGACCCGCATCTCGCTGATAAGCGATCTTGATCAAGCCAAGCTGGACCAGGATTCAGTCAAGTTAATGACATTGCATTCGGCCAAGGGATTGGAGTTTCCGGTCGTCTTCTTGATGGGCCTGGAAGAGGGACTGTTTCCACACTCCCGCTCGGTCAACCTGCCAAGCGCCCTGGAAGAGGAGCGGCGCTTAATGTATGTCGGAGTTACCCGGGCCGAAGACTTGCTCTATCTAAGCTATGCACGACGGCGAATGATGTTCGGGGGCGGAGCGACAACCAACTATATGATCCCCAGCCGATTCTTGAGCGAAATCTCGGCCGATCTTCTCCTTGGCTATTATCCAGACGCTGAAAACCCCAAAGAGCAGAATTCCCCCTGGCAGGAGAGCTCCGGCGGCTGGCAAGCTGGCAATTACAGCGGTAGCGGCAGGCAGGCTCAAAGTTCCGAGAGCGAGCGGGGCAGTACGAGCGGATATGGCGGCAGCATACGGTCCAGCGGTCCAGCCAGACAGCCCTCCGGATACGACTCCGGAGGGCGGAGCAACTCGCCTTCCCAATTCGAAAAGCCTCGTGTTATTCGCACCGGCATTCACACCGGCGCAGCCGGCGCCAGCGCTGGAGAGAGCGGGCGAACCAGCTCAAAGGTGCCGGACTTTGAACGCCTGGTAGTCGGCGATGCGGTTCAGCACGTCAAATTCGGAGTCGGCAAGGTCGTTCAAATTATTGGCGAAAACGACAAAGAGCTCTACAACGTGGAATTTGAAACGGCTGGCAAGCGTTTGCTGGACCCCCGTTTTGCAAAACTAGTTAAATTGTCATAAAACCCGAATCCTCCCGATCAGCCCTGCCAAAGAAGCACAGGCAGGCGCCGGCACAGGCACGCCCGCGCCGGACAGCGGGTTATACTGCGATGCCGTATCTCATTTATCGCAATCGAGGAGTTCAAGCAGTGGCAGAATTGGAGAGAACTTTTGTAGCCGTCAAGCCGGACGGCGTTCAACGTGGTCTGGTGGGAGAGGTAATCTCTCGATTCGAAACTCGCGGGCTCAAGTTAGTCGGACTAAAGATGTTGAAAGTCACTCCTGCACTGGCAGAGAAGCACTACGGCGAGCACAAAGGCAAACCGTTCTACGAAGGGCTGGTCAATTTCATTACTTCCGGACCGGTAGTAGCCATGGTGTGGGAAGGTAAAAACGCCATTGCGCTGTCCCGCAATGTCATCGGCGCCACCAATCCAGGCAGTGCAGCGCCTGGCACCATTCGCGGTGATCTCTGCGTCGATATCGGTCGCAATGTCGTGCATGGCTCGGACGGTCCGGAAAGCGCCGTCAGAGAGGTATCGATTTTCTTCCACGACGGTGAGATCCTGAAGGAGTGGGGTCGTAACGTGGACAGCTGGGTTTGCGAATAACAAAGCCTGCGTTAGCCGGCATTCAGTTTAAGGCGGAAGACCGATCGGTCTTCCGCCTTCTGTTTGCGGCACTTGATCGCTAAGTACCCAAAAGTCGCCTCACTCCATCCAATACCACCTGCGGAGTCAGGTCTTTCAAACAAGCAGTGGTGGACAATGGGCAGATTTTTTCGAAACAGGGCTGGCACCAAAGTCCCGCGCTTACGGTTTGGCATTGAGCACCATAAGGACCATTTCTGCCGACCGGAGTGCTGCCATAGACTCCCAGCACCTTGGGTTTGCCGGTCGCAGCCGCCAGGTGAAGCGGGCCGGTGTCCCCGCCGACCACCAGATCGGACCTTTGAAAAAGCGCCACCAGATCCAGCAGGTTGGTCCTACCAGTTAGATTGAGAATTCCCGCCTCGGGATTCTCTCGTTCGATCCAATCAACTATCCCGGCGTTGGCAGACTCCTCTGAGGCACCACCGACCAGGCAGATGCGCGGACTATATTGCCCAGCGAGCAGCCCAGCCAGAATGGCCCAGTTCTGCCAATCCCAAATCTTGGACAGCCAAGTGGTGCCGGGGATTAAAACCACGTTTCGTACCATACCTACGTATTGATCATCGCCGGCGAGGGAAACTGATCCAAGCCACTGCTCGACTCTCTGGACGGACTCCTTAGCTGGCGGCGGCAAGGGAAACTCGACCGGACCCAACCCACTTTCAGCGCTCGGGACTCCACCGCCGGCGATGCCAATTACCTTCAAAGCATGGTCGACCGCTGAAAGATTGAGATCAACGATATGCCTGTCGGGACGGAAGTAATCGCCGATATCCAAACGGTTTGTCAAAAATAGCGGTGCACCTTCCCGGGTGTGCGCAAACCCGACCCGAATCGGTGCAGCCGAGAGACCGGCCCAGATAGCGCTTTTGAACAGTCCCTGCAGCTCGAGAACAAGATCGAACTTAGCCGCTCTCAGTTCGCTTACAAACGCACCAATACCGGTGATAGTGGAATGCCATTGCCCGGGCTGGCTCAAGGAGCTAGCCCATTGCCTTTTCGGCAGGATAATTGTCCGGTCGACCGCCGGATTATCAATCAATAGCGGAGCGCTAGCAGGTTCCACCAGCCAGGTAATCTCTGCGTTCGGAACATTGCGCTTCAAAGCCGCAGCCACAGGCAAGCAATGAATGGTGTCACCGATCGCGCTAAGTCTGATAATCAGGATTCTCAACGCTCTTCCCCCGGCACGATTCTACCCGAAGTTAATCCTTCGTTACTTTTAATCAGCAACTGCACCGCTCACGGTTGCCCGGCGAAAAGTCCACCCCTGTTACCGCTTCGGCTGAAATTGTCCGATCAGGAAAGAAGAATTCGCCAAAGTCTCAACCGTTTGAATTCCAATCTACCGTTTGCGTCCCGGCAGCGAGCTGGCGTCCCTAAAGCCTTACTGTCATAGCCTTTTCAGGCTCGAACCGCTGTTAGTTCGCGCTCCGACCTTCCAGCTTGAGTCTAATCGATCGTTGTCGAAAGTGATACCAGCCATTAAGCATGGTGCGGCACCAGCTGTGGAGCCATCTTCGTAAGGGTCTGCCAGCCGGGCTCTCCGGGAATGCCACCATCGCATATCCAAAGTGATACATATTGGATAGTTTTTGGTAGAATATTCATGCCACCTTAAGTGGTGGTAGGTGGCATCCTCTATCGATGGGCACCGCGGCGTCCGCGGTGGCCTCCTTAGATGTACCTGTAAATACTCCGGGATAGCCCTGTTGGGGGCACAAATCGCATTCCGGACACTACAGACCAAAAACAAGGAGAGAAACATGGCACAGAAGAAGAAGGCTAAAGCTAAGCCAAAACCAGCAGCTAGAGCTGCCAAACCAGCAATTGCCCACAAGAAAGTGAGCGTTGCCCGCAAGGCGACCCGCAAGGCTCCCGTGAAGCACGCCGTCAAGGCCACCAAGGCCACTAAGGCACCGGCAGCACGGTCCGGCGGAGACTATACCAAGTACAGTGGCAAGTTCACGGTCAGACTTCCAAAATCGCTGCATCAAGCTCTAGTTGAAAGAGCGGACAAGGAAGGAGTTAGCCTCAATCTGTTCGTCACTAACGCACTCTCCAGAACGGTGGCAGTACCGGGCAAAGGCAAGAAATAACTTTCCGGTTCTAAGAAAAGGGAGAGGGGCGAACGTCGAGGTTCGCTCCTCTCCCTTTTTCCGGCGCTCCAGTTTGCGCCGCTTTCGCTTGCCACCGCCGCTGAAGCCCTGGCGATTGCCTCTACTGATAGTGCCCGCTGTTCCGCACCATCTGTAATGCGGGAGCAATTTGCAACGATTTGACACCACTCAATTCTTCAGCGGCAAAGCGCCAAGATGAAAATAATTTTACCAGCACCCTCTTCTCAACCTTATATATGTCGCCTTTAAAGTCGCAGCACAATCGAGCTAGACTTTTGGTTTGATTGCACTCGCCCAATTGGCTCGGGTAGAGCGGAGACATGTATGGTGATCGAAAAAATTCCAGTTCTTGATTTGCAAAAACAATATGCCGAAATCGGCGCCGATCTCGAAAGGCGTGTCCTGGAGGTCTTGCGCAGCGGCCACTACATTTTGGGTCCGCATTTATCCCATCTCGAAGCGCTCGTGGCTGATATGTGCAGTTGCACTCATGGCATTGGAGTGGCAAACGGCACCGATGCTTTGATTTTGGCATTATGGGCTTTAGGGGTCGGGCCGGGCGACGAAGTGATCACTACCCCATTTACATTCGCGGCCACCGCCGAAGCAATCGCACTGCGCGGGGCTAAAGCAGTTTTCGTGGACATAGACCCAGCCACCTTCAATCTCAATCCAGACCTGATTGAAGCAGCCGTCACAAAGAAGACAAAAGCAATCTTGCCGGTTCACTTGTATGGACTGCCGGCCGACATGGATCGAATAACCGCGATTGCAAACCGCTACAACCTGAAAGTAATTGAAGATAACGCACAGGCAATCGGAGCGCTTTACAAGCAAAAACCGACCGGCGCTCTGTCGAACGCCGCCTGTATCAGCTTTTATCCGACCAAGAACCTGGGAGCCTGTGGCGACGCCGGTATGATCGTCACAAATAATCCGGAGACAGCCGAACGGCTTAAGGTTCTGCGAGCTCACGGTATGCGTACGCGCTACTATCATGACGAGCTGGGGGTCAATAGCCGCCTTGACGAGCTGCAAGCGGTCGCCCTTTTGACCAAATTGCCTTACCTGCCCACTTGGAATGAAAAGCGCCGCCAGGTCGCCGCCTGGTATGCCGAAGCGCTTGCGGACTGTCCGAATTTGAGATTGCCCAGCCTGCCAGTTTACGCTACGCCGGTCTGGCATCAATACACAGTCTGCGTTCTCGGCAATAAGAACGAGCTGCGGGACGAGCTGCAGCAGCAACTGGCTGCCGAAGGGATAGGCTCGATGTGCTATTACCCGGTGCCACTGCACCGGCAGAAGGCCTTTAGCGATCTTGGTTATGGACCGGGCAGCTTCCCGGCAGCCGAAATGGTATCGCAGCAAGTGCTGTCTCTGCCGATGTATCCGGAGTTGGAGGCAGCCCAGGTAAACCGCGTCGCCTCAGCAATCAAGCGCTTCATGCAAGCTCGGACAGCGATCTCGGTACCAACTACGACTGCGCCACCCGTTTTTGGTTAGAAAGAAGATGAAATCGGACTTGGATCACCAGCAACCCGGCGTTTCAGCCGACGCAAGAATCGGCACCGGCGCAGAGATTGCTCACGATGCGTTTATCGCTGCCGGAGTAGTACTGGAAGCGAACGTCAAGATCGAACCGGGCGTCGTAATTTACGAAAATGTTCGAATCGGAGCCGGCTCCTACATCGGCGCGCAATGCATCCTGGGTGAACGTTTGAGCGGCTTTAGAAAGGACGCCGCCTACGAGAACCCGACGCTTTCAATCGGGGCGAACAGCACTATTCGCTCCGGTACGATCATCTATGCCGGTTGCACAACCGGCATAGACTTCCAAACCGGTCACCGGGCGGTCATACGCGAGTACAGTCATTTCGGCGACAACTGCGCCTTCGGCACTCTCTCTCAATCGGACGGACAGATCAAAGTCGGCAACAACTGCCGCTTTCACAACAACGTATTCATCGCGACCTATACCACAATCGAAGATGACGTGCACTTCTATCCGATGGCGTGCACGACCGACAGCTTGCATCCACCCTGCCAAAAGGGCAGAGAGGGCCCATATCTGGAATCCGGTGCCATTATCGGAGCAAGAGTTCTGCTCTTGCCCAGGGTCAGAATCGGCCGGGGCGCGATTGTAGCCGGCGGCTCGGTGGTATCACACGACGTGCCACCTAACATGGTGGCGGCTGGAGTACCAGCGAAAATCATCAAGAACAGGGCAGACGTGCGTTGCCATCTCGAAGACCGACCGGCTTACGAAGTCGCCTTCGAATCGGAGTCTTAAGTCAGCGATGCAGAGCGGACCGACCCTGACGAGCGACTCGTTAGGCACTACCAGTAACACCGAACAGTCGTCCGGCAAGCAACTATTCGGACACTCTGCCAGCGCGTGGGTTGCTTTCGGGGTGATTATCGCCTGCACCGTCGCTGTCTATCTTCCCATTCTGTTCAATTTCTTCTCGGGCGACGACTTCGTTCATCTCACCTGGCTGACCGAAGCCGTGAAGAATCCTGAGTTGATCTGGCGGAACTTTCACAGCTCCTGGCTGGACGGCACAACTACTCGATTTTACCGCCCGCTGATCTCGGTCTTCATGGTGACTGACTACTTGCTGTGGCACGACAACGGGCTCGGCTTTCACATAACCAATCTCGCCTTTCATATCGCCGGCTCGATCTTCCTATTTTTGATCTTGTCCGATTTCGGAGGGCAACGTCCGGAGCCCGCAGCTCCTGAGGCTAAGTGTACTTTGGCCTGGCCGCTGGCTGCCGCTTTGCTTTTTGCGCTCTATCCGCTCCATCCGGAAGCGGTTTCATGGATAACCGGCCGGGTCGATGCAATCGTCACGGCTTTCGCGCTCTGCTCATTCTGGTGCTATATCAACTGGCGCAAGCAGAACAAGGCTGTCTGGTTTGTCTTAACCGTCATCACTATGGCGCTAGCGCTCTTATCGAAAGAGATGGCTGTCACGCTGCCGCCTCTGTTTCTAATCTGGGAGTTTTTCCTGGGCAAGAATTCCGGAGCGCCTCTGGTTGTGCGCTCGGTCAAAGCCTCTTTGCCGACCACATTCTTCTGGCTTTTCTTGGCGGTCTACTTTGTTCTGCGCCGATTCGCGCTTGGAACATTCGTCGGCGGCTATGACGATTCACTCTTTTTCGTGGCTAACTGGCGTCTCTTCCTGGGAGGGTGGCTCCACGGGTTGAGAATGCTCTTAGTTCCGGTCAACCAGGAGTTGATGGGAGCGCATCATCCGCTCACCAAACTCTGGGAGATTGCAATTGTAAGCTCTATAATCCTGACCGGCGTTAGCCTGGTTAGAACTCGTCGGCAGTCGCTGCCTTTTTTCTTCATCATCTCTTGGCTGGCACTATCGCTAGTGCCGGTCTACAAGATCTTTGCCGTAGCAGATGATCTCGAAGGCAGCCGCCTGGCTTATCTTGCTACCGCGCCGCTGTGCGCTCTGGTCACGCTCGGCTTCGCAGACAGCGCCCGCGGCCGTGGCGCCAAAGTTTTGAATGCGCTTTCGTGGTGCGTCACCTTAACTCTCCTGGCAGGCGCTGCCGGCGTCTTGTGGAACAACAACCAAGCCTGGCGCCAGGCCGGTCTCGAATCGAATTTGATTCGCACCGAGCTCGATACACTTTACCGCTCGATTGAAGGCGATCCGCAAGTAATGCTGACCGGGCTGCCTGACAATGTTCATGGCGCCTATATCTGTCGTAATGCGATCGTCGGTATGACCCATCAGCCGCAGATGTCGCGCACGGTCAACAATTGTCTGATGGTCGGACAGATTGAGCCGATCCTGCCCTTTGGCTATTTGAAAGAATCGATTGAAAAGAACAATGACAAAGTAAAAATCTTCCGCTGGACCAACGATTCGCACAAGTTCATCCCGACAGCAATCGAGCAAAATGCAGGCACCGAGCTCTATCCAAGCTGGCGGGCACAAAATTTGAAGGCTGTGCTCAAAACCGACCCGGCCTATCCGGCCGGTCTTAAATGGCAGGAAGACGGCAGCTTGAAAGCCAGCGGCGGGCAAGGACCGAAGGACCGACCGCAGATTCTCATTGACTTGAATGGATTCCCCTGCTGGAAAGTCGACTTCGTCGCTGTCAAACTGTCGGTAGAGTCACAATCCGGCAGCCCGGAAGCAAATGCCGGCTGCGATCTGCTTTACGCCAACGACTTGAATCCAGCCTTCGAGCTGCGTCGACGCCTGCACATGCCGGTTTCGCCCGGCGACAATATGCTGATCTTTCCTTTGCGTGGTTTGCCGGAATGGGCGCTCGGCGGAGATTGTCGAGCCTTAAAACTATTGCTGCCATTGCGCTCTACCGTATCTTTAAAATCAGTCTCCTTATTGTCGCCAGAAAGTATAATGCCGCGCCTCAGCTTCCCTAACTCCGGTTATCTTGGCAGCAAGGGATTCGTGCACCTATCACCGCAATCGCCGGCGCAAGAGCTCAAATTCGACAGCAGCGCCGTGCCTGGCGCAGCGCGCCTGACACTCGAGCTAACGCGCCCCAATCTTACATTTGAAAGTCAGAACTCGAGCGCGCCCAGTCAAGTGCTCCTGAAGCGGCTCGACTGTAATACCACCGCTGGTACTATGCTCCTCAAGCGCGAGCAATTCCCAGCCGCCGGTATCTACGAAATCAGGCTGCGCGCGCTGGACCGCTACGGTTCACCGGTCGGGGTGGCTGGCGATCACATCGTTATTTCGGTAGACTCTTAGTGTCAGCAAAGGAGTCTGGAGCGTCGTCAAATGCCAAATGCATCGCGCAGCTTTTCTTCGAGTCTGATTGGCCAGCGCCTGATTGAGGCGGGTTACCTGACCGACTTGCAATTGAAAGAAGCGCTGGCGGCTCAAGTGGAGACCGGACTGTTGCTGGGAGAAGTGTGCATGCTGAAAGGCTGGCTGACTTATCCACAGGTCAAAGAATGCCTGCCGACTTTACGCAGCAAGCTGGGTGAGAAGTTGCTGGCTTTGGGCTACATAACGATCGAGCAGCTTTGGCTGGCCTTGTTCGAGCAGCGCCAGACCGGCGTCAGGCTCGGAGCGATCCTGGTTGACAGAGGCTGGGTAGACCGCGCCGTGCTTGATACGGTACTGCCAGCTCCGGCAAGAATCACCCCGAGCTAACTTAAGTCAGCCGGCAAAACCAAGAGCGCGCGCCCCTCGGCCAGGCGGCGGGTGATCTTTCTGTCGTCAAAATAGGCCAGCAGAGCCATCGCATACTTCCTCGTCGTGCCCAGCCCCTCCTTGAACTCGCTGGGAGAGATCTGCTTCTTCTCCTGCCATAGCTTGGCGATCACCCGATGGGCTTTCAAAATGGTCTGACTGGAGGCGGCAAATTCGTAGTCGACGAGAGCGGCGCGGGATGAGCGGACCATCTGTTCGAGCGCCGCTTTTACTTCTTTAGAAGATCTCCTCGATTGTTTGGCGATCTCTTCGATCTCCAGGCAAAGATGCTCACTTAAAATACGCTCGATCTCATTGCACAGAGCATCTTGCGCCGGAGAAGAGGCGACAACGTCCTTGCCTTTAAGCGTCAACTTATCGGCCTGCCGTACGACTGCCCCCGATTCCTCCAGCTCTTGCACCAACGCTTGAAAGGCCGAGCGCTCCGCCACCGGCATCACTTTTACCTTGAGATTCTCCAGCGGCATAAACGGCTTTTCGTGCGCCGTTTCCTTTTCTTTGACGAAGCGGGCAATCTCATTCAAAGCCTTTTGACGGAGCTCGGCATGAAACGCTTTCGGCAAGAGTAGATCACCGAGCCGGACCAACAAGCCAGCGCCTACTAGTCGGTTTACAGTCTCACTCCTGACCGAAGTAGGCAAAAGCTTATCCAGTTGTCCGTAATGAACCATCTTCTGCGGCGATGCTTGAACATAAGCGACGGCTGCAGCCGCAAAATCACCCTTCAGAAACAGTTGAAAGGACTCCTTGATCTTGGCACGCGTCAGCCAACGAGGCTGATCTCGCATCGCGATGGTCCCACCATAGATAGCATCATCACTCAGTCTGACAACGAATCGATCCTGAGCTTCGGCGACTGCCGGATCGAAAAGTCCGAGTGCCGCCATCGCTTCTGCGCCCCGACGCAAGCTGCAGTCTTGCTCGCGGCTAATCGGCTCGATCCAGCGAATGCGCCCGTGACATTCCGCAGTGCCGTGATAGAAGCGAACCGGTTGACCGCTCAGGTTTTCAATCTCGCTTGACTTAAAGCTTTCCGGCAATCTCACGAGATGGACGAGCAAGAGATTTGTTGGCGCCAGCGGCTCGCCTAAGACAACATGACCTCGGCTCAAGGCTGCATCATCCTTCACGACCAGATTGCAAGCCAATCGCTGGCCGGCATTTGCCTTCTCGAGCGAGAGTCCGAAGGTTTCAAGTCGCCGAACGCGCGCGCTGATTCCACCCGGTTCCAGGAAGACTTGCTCGCCTACCTGCAGCCCCCCCCGCACCAGAGTGCCTGTAATCACAGTGCCAAAGCCTGTCTTGCTAAAGACTCGGTCGACCGGCAGGAAAGCTGCCCCGCTGCGCGACCGCGCGGTCAGCTTGCGCAGACTTTCAGCCAGCACCGTTTTTAACCGCTCGAGACCAGCGCCGGTTACACTCGAGACCGGCACTACATCCATAATCTCTATTCCTTCCTCGGCAAGAAGCTCCCGGGTCTGCTGCTCGACAATCTGGGCAAGCTCCTCGTCGACTAAGTCAATCTTTGTGACCGCCACCAGCGCAGCTTTGATGCCTAGTAATCCGAGAATTCGCACGTGCTCCAGTGTTTGCGGCATCGGACCTTCATCGGCCGCGACTACCAGGAGCGAAAGTTCGATTCCGCCCACACCGGCCAGCATATTCTTGAGAAACTTGCCGTGCCCAGGCACATCGATCAAGCCGATCACCAGCCCATCTGGCAGCTTCAGATGGGCAAACCCGAGATCGGTTGTCATTCCGCGCTCTTTTTCCTCTTTGAGCCTGTCCGGGTCGATTCCGGTCAAGGCTTTCAGCAGGCTGGTCTTGCCATGATCCACGTGACCAGCGGTTGCCAGAGTGAAGTAGCTGTTGTCGGTCATCTGCGCACGCTCCGAGCAAGGCTGGTGAAACTCAGGTCTAGCTCCGTTTCAGCTGGCACACCAGCCACCAACGACAGCCGGTTGTCACATCTTTTTGGTTTCTCTCCAGCCGGAGTGAGACGCACCTAATATATCAACCCAGTCAGCTCTCTGGGAGCGGCGGGAAAGAGAACGATCATTTATTTAGCTTACTTTTGCTGTAGTTTTGCCCTTTGGCGACTTTCAGACGGTAGAATTTCCGGTTGTTAACAAGAGTCCAGAAGAAGAGGCCATCCGTGATACACGAACTGATCGATCCAATCCTACAGATGATTAAGGACACCGTTGCCAATTGGGGCTACGGCGGAATTGTGGTAATGATGGCGATTGAATCCGCTAACATCCCGTTGCCAAGTGAAGCGATCATGCCGACCGCCGGCATTCTCGTGCAACAAGGCAAGATGAACATTCATTTGGCCGCTTTGGCCGGTGCAATCGGTTGCTTGATCGGATCTATTCCGTCTTACTTCCTCGGACTCTGGGGCGGCAGACCGATTGTAGAGAAGTACGGTCGCCTTCTATTGCTCAAGCCAAAGGACCTGGAGATGGCAGACCGCTGGGTGGACAGATATGGGGATCTCACCTTTTTGATCTGCCGGATGCTGCCTGTGGTTCGGACCTTCATCTCCTTTCCAGCCGGCGTTTTAAAAGCTCACTTCCTGATGTTCTGCCTGTTCACCTTCGTAGGCTCGCTGGCATGGTGCTACTTCCTGACCTATGTCGGAGTGAAGTTTGGCGAAAACATGCAGATGTTTGTTGACTTGTGGCACAAGTTTGATCTGGCGATCGTGCTGGTGGTCCTGGCCGGACTCGGATTCTACGTCTATCATCATCTCAAGCAAGACTAGGCATCACCGGTGGTGCCCGACCCGGCAAGCAGTTACTTGCGGTACTGCCGGCGCCTGGTATCTTCTCGAATTTGAAGAAGATCTCTCAAGAGCTCCTGCCGTTCTGGTCCATCCCATCTCTTAAGCCATTCAGCAATCGCCTGCTGAATCATGCCGCTCTTGTCCGGCGAATGAGCGCCGTACAGTCGCTTCAGCTCCAACCAGATCGACTGGAGCGCGGCCAGCTGCTCTGATGGCAGCTTAATCGTGTAAGCGACATACTTGCGAGATGAGCCGAGCGCGGAGCTTATGGTGACTGTCTGTTGGGCAGTATGCTCGCCGGATTCGGACTCGGATGCCGGCCCGTCAGCTTCCGGCTCATCGAATTCACTATGCTCTGCAGACATCAGCGCCTCAATCCACGGTCCCACGAGCCGGCCGGCACACTTTCCATCGTTTCCAACGCCGCGACTTCCGGGACGTCAGCCTCGTAGCCCACCTCATTGTACAGGTTTTTCCAAAGACCACTGGGCCGATTCGACATGGGAACATCACCATGGCTGGCCTTGCTTTTTATAAAACATGACACACAATGTGACAAGCAGAGATCGCTTAGACCGAATTGAAAGCGCGATCAGCCGATGTCCCTTTCCAAGAAGATCGCTCATGATTCAAGAGATCGTCCACGCCTTGGTGCAACGCATCATCCACGACAAAATAATTATGGGGTTACTCATAATCGGCATCCTGGCCATTTTCATGGGTGGCATGAATAGCAAAGATGAGCAGTCAGCGACCGGCAAAGGTCCAGCCGCCACCGAGCAAACACAAGCCAGCAGTCAATCACCCCAGGGCTCAACCGCTCAGGCGAGCGTCGAGCCAAGCTTGGCCACCGATTTCATTAAGTGGTGGTTGGCGATGGCTATGGATTACTCAGCGCAAACCGCCAATCAAAATCATCAACAAGCGCTGGGCTGGATGAGCCAAGAGGCAGCTCAGCAGTTCCAATCAATCTACTGGACGCCAGATATGGCAAATGGGATAGCAGACGGAAGGATTGTTGCTGCATTTCAACCGACGTCCATCCGGGCCGAAGCTCTCAACCCAGACGGCAGCGTCGTTGTCGGTGTCAACGGCACCTATGTTGTTCAATCGAGCGGACAACCAGTTCCTTATCAGGTAAAAGCAGAGTTTCTGGTGCGGCGCGCACAGGACGGCTTGAGGGTAGCCGGTGTTTACAATGAGCTGGCGGCAAGACCGGGGTCGTCTGTCTACTAAGCGACCGCTCCTCAGTCCAACCCAGCTCGCAATTACAGTCAGCGCCAGTTAAGCTGAAAGATTTATCGTTGCCGCCGGATGACATGACAACCGAGCCGCTGTCGGCAATTTATCAGCCTCTTTGGCGCACCTAAGATTTAGCCTGCCAGTTTTCAAGCGACCTCTGTTAATGAGTCGCTCTCAGCCTTGCTAAAAGGTG
The DNA here is from genome assembly GCA_020050835.1 of Candidatus Obscuribacterales bacterium. GTDB lineage: Bacteria > Cyanobacteriota > Vampirovibrionia > Obscuribacterales > Obscuribacteraceae > JAGVKB01. The sequence goes on from JAGVKB010000080.1 coordinate 18,388, forward strand.
ATCCGGATATGATATATTGGGTCTCTGTCGCGTTCACGCGAATGTTTCGCTGCGGCTGAAACAACAGAGCTTTCTGCCGAGGTAGCTCAGTTGGTAGAGCAGAGGACTGAAAATCCTTGTGTCGCCAGTTCAATTCTGGCTCTCGGCATTTTTTCGAATCCGAACTAACTAGTGGCAACCACCAGAGCTGTGTTGTCAGCTAGTAAGATGACATTAGGAGTCAGGTTGCGTACAGTTGGCCGGTAAATGCGATTTAGGATTGCAAGAAACGAACACTTAACTGTTCTCCTTTTGCCAGTAGTGATATCGGTAGCGGCGCTTTGTTTTCATCCGCTGGAGGTACAAGCGGCAAAACGTGACGTCAAACGCGATCAGGTTTATCAAAAGGGAATGGCCTTGCTGGCCGAAGGAGACTGTCGCAAAACGATCGAATATTGCGACAAGACGCTTTCCGAAGATCCCAAATGTGCAATGGCACAGGCCATTCGAGCTTATGCGCTCTACAAGCTGGGTGATCTTCAAAAGTCTTTGGAAAGTTTCGACAAAGCCATATTAATCGACCCTCGACTTTTCTGGTCTTATGAAGCACGTGGAACTGTCTATCACACGATGGGGCTCGAGCAAAAGGCGATCGAGGATTCAACTAAGGCGCTTAGGCTGACCGATGGCAACCCATTTTCCATTTACTTAAATCGTGGCATGGCTTATCGCAAGCTTCAGAAGTACAAAGAAGCGCTCTCGGATATCAACACATCTATCTCCTACAATCCGCACCACGCCTTAGCATACTCAGAACTCGGACAGCTTTATTCCGATTTGCATCAGTATAAGAAATCACTTGATGCCGACACGAAAGCAGTCCAACTCGAGCCCAAGAACGTTAACTTCCTTGGCTGCAGATCTACTCATTACGCAGCGCTCAATGAGATAGATAAAGCGATCAAGGACCTTACTAAAGCAGTGACGATCGATCCGAAATACGAAGCCGGTTACGTTGCCAGAGGACTGGATTATCAACAGATTCAAGAATTCGACAAGGCGATAAGCGATGCCAATCGGGCCATTCGCCTCAACCCAAAATCAGCCTCCGGCTACATGCTGCGAGGGATGTCCTATCTCAACATGGGCGAGTCGAAGAAGGCGGTTGCGGATCTTTCAAAGTCAATCGCCCTGGAACCGAGGCTGGTCACCAACTTTATCTCCCGCGGCGACGCATACGCCAGTCTCGGTCAGCACCAAAATGCCCTCAAGGACTATACCTTCGCCATCAGCCAATTGCCGACGATGGTGACACCGTACCAGAAGCGGGCATTCGTTTATGAGATTACAAAACAGTATCAAAAGGCGATCGATGATTGGACTAAGATCATCAGTTTTTCGCCGGAGAGTTACAAGCCGTACCTAGACCGCGCTGCCGTTTACGAGAACATGGGCAGAAAGGACTTGGCGGAGAAGGACAAGAAAAAGGCCAAGGAAGTGCGCCGACAGATGTGGTGAGCTATGTCTCGAAGGTTGGAAACAGCTCCGGATCTTCCTCTTGAAACAATTCCATCGGCACACGAATTCGTCGCCTCGGATGCACCCCAACGTCATTGCCGCATACAAAGCAGAAGTTGGCACTAACCGGCAGTTGAGTCTTACAGTCCGCACAGCGTTTCATCTGTGGCGGAGAGCGCTCCGGTTGCTTCTCACCGCACCAGATGCAAAACTTATCCAGCGCGCGAATTGATGTGCCGCACGAGACGCATTGAGGAGCAGTACCCCTGATTGTAGTAGGACCAGGCTCGGTCTGAGCCATGCTCGCCACTGCGGCCGGACTGACTGGCTGCTCGACTCGACTGGAATCAGAATGCTGGCTGTCAATCGCCACACCGCCCCGCTCCTTTAACTCCGCCACAACCTCTTCTTCGGTGACCTCCTCCACCAGCAATTCTTCTGACTCACCGGCAAGTTCGGTTTCGGTAGCAGAATTCGACTCGTCAGAAGACGACTCCAGAGCCGGCTCTGATTCAACTATCCGAGCCGGCACTTCAGGCGAAACCGCTTTTGCTTCTTCCTTGGGTGCCACCACCTGCAATGGCTCCTCTTCTGGACGCTGGACACCACACCGCCGACAGAACTTCGCTGTCGGGCGATTCTCCGCATGACAAAGACGGCAGATGTACAACTGTTTTCCTCCTGGGAGCTCTCTTGAATTTCTACCCGACTGAGCCTGAACAGCATCGAGCCTCGAATCGGTTTAGGCAACGCCACCGGTTGCCAAGGTCGTACTTTCCGCTGTCCTTGCGGGTTCCCCCATTCCAAACGAAACTCGACCTGCCCATTATAGGCAATTGAACTCGCCGCAAGAAAGCCGCCCATGTCAAGTGATTCCATCTTTCGAAAGATCTTCCTTTCCGATTACGAGAACAACTAAATGTCTACCAAAGAGCAACGCTCAAATCTCTCTACTCGATCAGTAAATACCGACTGCGACCTGCTGTCGATTCAAGAGCTCAAAGAGTGCATTCGAATGCTGAAAGCTCAAAAACGCTGCGGTGAAGCCATATCGCTGTTCCGAAAAGCAATCGCCTGCCAGGAGCAAGTGCTCGGCAGCGAACACGCACAGGTAGCAGACAGCTTGCAGGAGCTCGGTCTACTCTTTGTCGAGCTGGCAAAGTTCAAAGAGGCTGAGCCTTGCGCCGTCAGAGCCCTGGCAATCAGAAGACATCAGCTCGGTGCCGACCACCGCAAACTGGCCGAAAGTCATCACTTATTGGCTACTATCCTCCGCTTCCAAGGAAGGTTAAGCGAGGCGGAGCTATCGTTCAAGCGCTCACTCGAGATTATCGACCGCAATGACGGAGCCAATCACCCAAATGCCACTACTATCCTGAGCGGGCTGGCCGGTATGTACGGCTTTCAATCACGCTACCAGGAAGCCGAACAGCTGTTGGCAAGGGTCTTGAATATTCAGGAAAGGCTGTACGGACTGTGTCACCCGCGCGTTGCCGAATGCCTCGACGATTTGTCGACATTGTCTCAAAGGCAGAGAAAATGGGAGGCGGCCGAACCGTTTTCACGCAGAGTCTTATCGATCCGGGAAGCCACACTCGGCATCGATCATCCGGACACTTTGACTGCGGTGCACACCCTGGCCCAGCTGCTGGAGCGACTGGGTAAGACAGCTGAAGCGGCTTCAACCCTCAACCGCGCGCAGGCAGGAAAGAGTGCTGAACCGGAAATGTCCGCCGCACCATCGGCGCTCGAACTGGTGGAAAGCGCCGCCTGCAACCGAAAGCAAAGGCGCTATGAAGAGGCAGAAACACAGTGCCACAACGCAATCGAAATCAGCCGGCACGCGCTCGGCAACGAGCATCCGCAAGTGGCAACCTGCCTGCAAGAGCTGGCAACACTCCATCGAGTACAAGGTGATTACGGTCGAGCTGAAGCGCTTTACCTTCTTACATTGGCAATCAGAGAGAAGCAACTGCACTCGAATGACCCTCAAATCGCCGATACAGTTTGCAGCCTGGCGCAGGTAAACCATGCTCTCGAGCGCTACTGCAAAGCCGAGCCGCTTTACAAACAGGCGTTATCGATCCGCGAAAAGGCACTCGGTCGCGAACATCCAGACGTCGCAATTGCCTCAAATCGATTGGCAAATTTATACATGGAGACGGGAAGGTCCGCCGAGGCAGCACTGCTTTACAAGGGAGTGATCGCCATGAGCGAGCGCTCGTTAGGCAGCGATCACCCGGAAGCAGTCACCGCTCGCCAGAACTACACACTACTTTTGAAGAAACGGCTTAAACGCGTTGAGCTGGAGAACAAACTGAAAGTAGGCTCCTTCGAAGAGCCTTCCTTGACAGAGACGACATTTGTATCCGCCGAAAACAGATTGTACGAGGTAGAGAAGAAACACGAACTGCTCAACCGGGCCAGCCGCTTGCGAGAACAAAGGAGATACGATCAAGCCAGGCAGCTGTTATCTCGCTGCCTGCAGCTGACCGCTTGCCAGAAAGACGGTGATTTAGACTCCGTCGTTAACTGTTTAACAGAGGTAGCCTTGTGCCATTTCGACCAGGGAAATCTCGAAGAAGCAAGCACTGCGTACGAGCAGGTGATCGCCCTCAAACGGAAAGTCTGCTCGCCCAACAACTTGTCGCTATCCGCATCCATCAACAATCTCGCCATGATCTACTTTGAGCTTGGACAATTCGAGAAAGCCGAAAGACTCAATTCCGAAGCGCTGACCATCCGTGAACGCAACCCTAATACCGCTCCCAGACTTGTGGCGACCAGCTTGAACAATCTTGCCGCCTGCCTCTACCAGCAAGGCAAATATCTAGAAGCCAAGCCACTTTTCGAGCGCGCATTGCGCGTTCGAAAAGAGTGCCTGGGAAGCGTCCATCCGGATCTGGTGGCAAGCATTCATAACCTGGCGATCATCAATCACGCGCTGGGGAAATTTATGGAAGCCCAGCAGCTGTACCGGCGCGTCATCGAGGTGAAAGACAGAATTCTGGGCGAGCAGGACGCTCGCCTCATACCGGCGCTCAACGCTCTGGCAAGGCTCTACATTCAACACGGTAACTACCTCGAAGCAGCACCGCTTCTGCGCAGAGTCTTAAAAGTAAAAACGGCTGTCTGCGGGCAGGATCACCCGGAAGTTGCCAGCGCACTGGAAAACTACGGACAAGCGCTCTCCCGGCTTGAATGGGCTGTCTAGGCGCGCGAGGGATCGGACGATGCCACTATATGCAGTATCACACACAGAGCCGCACTAAATGACAGAAGCGGAGTTCGGCCGCTGGCAAGAAACAAACGGCAGGTTGCGCATTTGCATTCGGCAGCGGCAGACTTCGACCTTGGCAATCACAATTGCCGACTTATTCCGCCTGCCGGCCAGCCCCAATCGCTCGGCGGTAAGCGGCGGCAGTCACATTGGCAGTACTTTCCCCGCTCAAGACGCATTATCAGGCACAAACCAACTTTGACAACCGGGCAAATCTATGCAATAATGCGTTGAACTCTAAATTACAATCAATGGTAGAGAAGCTGCAGGTCTTAGTTAACAACATTTGGTTAACATCATTGATTGATGAGCGGATCAACCGGCTGTCCTGAAAGACGGACAACTAGCAACCTGAACAGCAGCTAGAACGTGTCTAGCTTGAATCTGCTCCATGAGCAGGAGTTCTACAAAAGGAAATAACATTGACGAATTTTATTGAGCTTGGACTGACCAAGCTAACAGCGGCTGCCTTAGAGGAAGTTGCCTACCTGGAGCCGACGGAGATACAGGCAAAAACCATCCCCCTCATACTTGCCGGGCAAGACGTCATGGCTTCAGCCCAGACCGGCTCCGGCAAGACAGCGGCGTTCGTGTTGCCGATCATCGAGTTGCTGAAGGCAAGAGACAAGCAGCCAAGGGCCCTCGTCGTCGTCCCCACCCGAGAGTTGGCTCTGCAAGTAGAGGAACAGTTCAAGAAGCTGGCAAAACATTCGCGCTTGCGTTCGGTAACCTTGTATGGTGGCACCGGTTATCACCGGCAAACCAATCTGCTTCAACGTGGAGTCGATGTAATTGTCGCCACCCCAGGCAGACTGCTCGATTGTTTTGAGCGCAAGTTGGTCGATCTGTCGGCCATTCAGATCCTGATCCTCGACGAGGCCGATCGCCTGCTCGACATGGGATTTATGCCGCAGATTCGACGAGTTATTGCCAGTTTGCCTAAAGAACGGCAAACTGTGATGTTCTCCGCGACATTCGACCCACCGGTCTTACAGATCGCCAAGGAGTATCAAGTCAATCCAACTACTGTTCGAATCAATACAAAGCAGGTCGAGCCAACAGACATCGATCAGCGCATGTATCACGTCAACGAATTCGCCAAAGACGCGTTGCTGCTCAAATTGATTCGAGAGAATGAGATGAGCTCCGTCCTCGTATTCACCAAGACCAGGCGCAAAGCAACCTGGGTCACAGACAGACTGCGTGATTCGAATATTCAGGCCGAAGAGATTCACAGTGATATCAGTCAAGGTCAACGCGAGCGGACTCTTGCCCGTTACCGTGAAGGATTGTTTCCGGTATTGGTCGCTACCGATGTCGCTGCTCGCGGGCTGGATATTCCCTCAATCAGCCACGTAATCAACTACGACCTTCCTGAATCGCCAGCCGATTACGTGCACCGAATCGGAAGAACCGGCAGAGCCGGTCGCTCTGGAGTAGCATTTTCCTTTGTCGGCGAAGGTCAAAAGAGCTTGGTCCGGGACATTGAACGACTGATTGGACGAACGGTCGACCCCGAGTCCAACGTAAGACGCGTCCTGCCGGCCAGAAGGATGAAGCTATCCGGCCGCCGACGACCCTAGCCAACCCGGGCATTCGCCTCGTTTCGCTCAATTCCCGACGTACAGGTGATTGAATCCACCACTGCCGCTGCGGATCATGTTTTGCACGGCATTTTCGCGCTGCTCCCTGCGCGCTCCTAACATGGCGCCGAAACGAGAAACGGCGGCTCCACTGGCCGATCCGGTTCCGCCAGCAGAGCCGTGCGGCTGATTGGCACTGCCACCGGTCTCCATCTGGCGCAATTCACCCAAACGCTGGAGGCATCTGGCAGTACCGAGATAGGTCCGGCTGCTTTCAGCGCGCTCACCGCTTCGGTATCCCGAGCTAGTTTGATTGTTGCTCGCATTCTGCCAGGAACGGCCGGTGTTGGAGTTGTTATTCGAATAGCTCCAGCCGCTTGCGGGCTCAAATCGGCTTCCACCATAATGACTGCGCGCTTCCGAAGCCCGGTAACCATTCTGCTGCTGAGCCGGCAGATGGAGATCGCCGTGATAGTGACTGTCAAACTCGGAGGCGCGGTAGCCATTGGGTTGATTGGGATTTTCGCCGCGCCAGTTCTGAGCTTGCGCACAACTACCGGCTAGTGAGGAGCTCAACAACAGTACAAGCACTCTAACCATGAATTCTTTCGCTCTTCACTGTCGTTCAGGGCACCGAAAGACATCTTACGGCATCCACTCATAGCAATTATTCCCATTCTGTCGAAACGAAAGCATCCGAACTGAAGGCTGGTCAGTTCATTCTGCACGCCGGGTCACGAACGTGATTAATCGCAGCGAAAGACTGCCGCGAACAGCGATAATCTTCTGGCGGAGCTCTCGCAGATACTCTTTGTGCCGCTTCAACACCGCCTCGGACTCCAGGATCGATAAAATAGTGGCGGTCGACGCCGGTTCAATCTTCTTTAAAGTCATTCGAGCTGCACTTACCGATTCAGCCATAGGCGCGCCAGCCACCGGCTCTTTCACTGATGAGCTGCAAGCTGTCGGTCTGGGCAATGACCTGTCAGTTGAATCAGTCGAAGCGACTGGTAATCCACTTCCCAGCCGCAAACGAAGCCTGGACTTGAGCTCGCGCATGGACTTGGTTAATTGCCAGGTCCGTCCCGATAACAACTTTGCAAGCTGGTGCTCACGTTGTTCGATCAACTGCTCGTAGCGAAATACGGACAACCAGAGTTGCTTCTCCGCTGTGTATAAAGACTGTGATCGCCTCCAGTCTGTCAGAGTCTGAATCGCCAATTGCTCAAGCATATGCACATCTTCGAACGTCGGTATCTTTGTTAAACAGTGCTCCGGTTGACCGCGCTCCACTATCAAGCAAGCAGGCTTACTTATGTCCGCCAGTGAAAGCTCACCGGCATCAGCTCGATGCCGCCAGTCCTTGACGATCGACTCGAGCGCCCCTTCTTTATAGAGGGCATCGGAAACACCGGCCAGTCTAAGAAACGGTTGTAACTTTGCCCCAAGTTTAAGCAGGTCGCCGGCAAAGGACAGATAGCTATCCTTTTCGGCTCGCCGCCGACGATGCACTATGGTATTGCACAGCCTTTCCGGCAGGAAGTAAAACTGCCCACTTTGCAGAACTCGCAACCATAGATCCAGATCTCCCAAACGCTCAAAATCCGGATCAAAGCCGTCACCACAGGCGGTGCGTCTCAACGAGACCGTACCGAAGTAGCCGACAATGTTTCGGATCGGGACAAGACTCTTTACTGCTACTTCCATCCCGGCGACCGGCACCGCCGGCTTGACAAAGCGATCTGCGGAAATTTCTTCAAACGGCCAGGATTTTTGGTTGCCGTTCCTGTCAATAAAACCTCGACCGGTGGCAACCAAACTCACTCCCGGATTGCTCTCCAGTACATCTACGGATGCAGCGAGCATGCCGGGAGTGAGGAGATCATTTTGGCCTAGAAGTTTAACAAACCGTCCCTGGCAGCGAGTCAGGCACTGGTTGTAACTTTCAAACAGACCTGGCGAAACAACGCTTCGCCAGTGAATGATTCGCTTGTCACTGCCTGCATACCTTGCAGCGATCTCGAAAGAACGGTCTTGCGAGCCGGCATCGAAAACGAGCAACTCGAAATCAGCGTAAGTTTGCTCCAGGACGGATTCTATCGCTTTCGACAGAAACCGCTCTCCGTTAAAAACTGGCAGTAAGACTGAAAAGTTAGCAGTCATATCTCCCTATCCGACACGCCGAAAGCCTGCCAATGCCATAACCGCAGTCTACGCAAGCTTCGCTTGACATGCATTACACTAAGCTAATCCTTTCTGCCACCACAGAATGGCTACAATCGCCAAGGGCGGGCAGCTCCTTGCTCACTAGACTGACCGAAGACTCGCTATAATTACCCTTCCTCCACCCACTGCGATCACTTGAGTATGCGCATAGCCATCGTCGGCGCCTCAACAGCCGGAAAGACCACCCTCGCGAAAAAACTGCAGGACTACATCGGTCATGACCTAGCCGATGTAATCGACCTGGACTCATTCATAAACGAGAAGTGGAACCTGCCTGATCCCGGCTTGAGACGCTTGAGAGCCCTTGATCAGTCGGAGCTACTGCTGTCGGATCGCGGAAAGACCATTCATCAGTTGGAAACGGAGCGAGAGTCTGAATTTCAGGACCGCCTCGACCACTTGCGAACGGACAGAGTAACCATCCTTGCGCTCAGAACACACTCCTTTCAATTCAACGCTTCCAACTATCCACACGAGCCACGCAAGCAATGGTGGGATCGCTTGGTTGCAGATGCAGCCCACCCCGCCAAGCGAACCTATATACTTCGCTTGGCGATTGATGCTGAAACTATCTTCGAAAGAATCAAGGAGAGACACGAACGTTACCGTGAAGACTTTCCGGACCTGACTGACTCCTTTGCCCGCTGGTCCGAACCGACTCTCTGGTCAAACGGAGTCCTGCGAGACAAAAAGCAGATAGTTCGCGACTTGCATCAAAATCAGATCGTCGAACTGTTTCCGCATTATTGTCAATTTCCGCATCTGCTCGTCAATCAGAGTGGTCCACATATTACTGCTGCCCAAGCGCTGGAACGCCTGGCACTGCCAAGCATTCCAACCGAGTTGCTCGCACGATTGTCCGATCGCAACTCATCAACCCGAACGAGCGCCGATCAAAAACAGGTTCAATCAAGCAACCGATGCATTCGATAAATCAATGACCATTCCTGACACTCATCACAAATCTTGCGCCAGACTTTGCGTCCTGTTAGCTCTCCTGCTGTTTTCTCTTTCGCCCGCATCAATCAGGGCAAACGAGACCGCTGACAGCACAAGCAATAACTTTGTAGTTGCCCCTTATCTTCAGCTAGGGGACAGGCCATCTTTGACCGACCCGGAAAGCTTGACTCTTCTTTGGCAAACGATCGACAGTAAGGACAACTGGTCAGTGCAGGTAAAAGACGACGGGGCGAGACGCTGGAAAAGCCAAGCTGCGCCCAAAGTCCAAAGTGTCGAGCTTCCCGGCAATGGTCCGCGGTGCTTCTTCACCGGACAATTAACCGGGCTCGCGCCAGGCAAACCATTCGACTATCGTCTCTTGAGAAACGATGCACCGGTTTTTGAAGCACACGCGCAAGCTCGCAAGGCGGCAAGTCAACCGTATCGTTTCGTCGTAGTTGGCGACTGCGGTACTAACTCTGCTCCGCAGCGTCAAGTAGCGAATCAGATCTACAGCGCCAAGCCGGACTTCGTCATGGTTCCAGGCGACATCGTCTACAACAATGGCCGGCTGTCTGAATACATGCACCGCTACTTTCCGATCTACAACAGCGAGCAAGCGACACCGGACAAAGGCGCTCCGTTGATCAGATCGACAGTATTTGTGGCAGCCGCCGGCAATCACGATATAGACGTAATGGGAAGAGTGGTTGCCAGAGACCTGGATCTGTTTCCTGATGGACTCGGCTACTTTTACTTATGGTCTCAACCGCTGAATGGTCCACCGCTGGTCAGCGGTCAAGCGAACACTCCGAAATTGATTGGACTGGAGTCGCATCAGAGTCGTTTCCTCAAGCTCGCCGGCCCCCGCTATCCACGCATGGCAAACTTTTCCTTCGATTACGGCAACGCTCACATCGTAGTTCTGGATGCCAACCAATACATGGATTGGCTGGACCCCAAACTGCGAACCTGGCTCGAAGATGACTTGGCATCGGCTAATAATGCAAAGTGGCGGTTCGTCTGCTTCCACCAACCAGGCTTCAATTCCGATCTGGGACATTTCATCGAACAAAGGATGCGGCTGCTTTCCGATATCTTCGAGCGCCAAAAGGTCGACGTTGTTTTCAACGGGCATACCCATAACTACCAACGTTCGTATCCTCTCCATTTCGTACCTGCCAAGCGTGAGCGTGCCAAGCCAGGCGAACAGATCAATGCCGTGCCTGGAACATGGACGCTCGACAGAGCGTTCGACGGAGTTACTAACACTCATCCTGACGGCGTTCTATATATAGTCTCTGGTGCCGGCGGCGCCGGACTGACAGGAACCTATCAAGCCGGCAACCAATCGACCTGGCAAGAGTTCACCTTCAAGTTCATCGCCCCGCCGCATTCATTTACAACCTGCGATGTGAACGACAAAACGCTAATTGTTCGCCAGCTTTCGGCAGATGGAGACGAATTGGACCGCTTCACCATAACCAAGTGACGGACAAACTTTAACTTCGGATCATTAACCGGTCTTTCAACGAGCGCGCATACGCATTCGACATCCAGGCGATAAGCAATCGGCACCACGAGCGCCCCCTTTGACATATCCGCTGCCGCAGCTGTTTGTCCCAACAGCAGATCCGGCGCTTGTTAATCAAACAGTACGTTGCCACCACTCCTGGTTATGCGCCTCTCATTGTTCACAAGAGATAGATCTTAAATGTCTAACGGGGTACTTCCGGATAAACGAAGATCGCCTAAACTAAATGCATCAACGGTGAGTGCTTACAAATGAGTTAGGCACTTTGAGCCGAGGGGCCCTGCGGCAACGACAGGTAGCGCTATCCGGAAACGGTACCAGGTGAGCCCGATTTACGTGAAGGATTGGCTGAAGCGTAGATAGATACTGAGCCCATTCGCAATGGGCAGCCAGACAGTAGTAAAAGCACCACCGCAAGTTTACTTGGGTGGTGCTTTTGTTTGCACAGGGCTCAGATTGCCGAAGCTGGGCGAGCAATCTTGGCTTGATCGGCCACTCGCTGCGCTTTGATCACCTGAAAACACGCTTCTGTCGATAGCACCACATATAGCATCAAAGCTTCCGCCATCGGCTCACATAATTACAATTATTTGAGAGTCGCGCGACCGTCAGCACCGAAGGCGGTGTAGTCGAATGTGTAGTTCATGTCCACAGCCTGTGGCGCTCCAGCCGGCAACGGTCTGAAAGGAGCAGCGTTTTTTGGCGCTTTCAGTACAGCTTGATTTGCTATATCGCTGGAAGACGGCTTGGAGATTCTCAACCCACTCAGACCGCCACCACCTTCCTTTCGATCCAATTGGCAAAGTATTCAGAATCAGATAATGATCCCTACTTATAGTACTAACACCGCAATAGCAGGCCAGCGTTATTGGCCCGGCGCTTGTTAATCCAATTCAAGACCGCCACCACATATGGTTTAGCGCCTTTCCGCATTGCAAAAAGATAGATCTTAAATGTCTATTGGGGTAGTTCCATCTAGAAGAGGATCGGCTAAACTAAATGCATAAACGGTGAGAGCTCACAAATCGAGTTGAGCACTTTGAGCCGAGGGGCCTTGTGGAAACGACAGGCAGCGCTGTCCGGAAACAGTAGCAAGTGAGCCCGATTTACGTGAAGGATTGGCTGAAGCGTAGATAGATACTGAGCCCATTCGCAATGGGCAGCCAGACAGTAGTAAAAGCACCATCGCAGGTTTACCTGGATGGTGCTTTTATTTATCGTGGCACCCTGAACCAAAAGGTAGCGCCTTCGTTCTGCTCGCTCTCCACTCCGATCGCTCCCTTGTGAGCTTCGATCAACATCTTGCAAATTGGTAGACCCAGTCCGGTTCCCTTTCCGTAATTACCATCGGAAGTCTGTACCTGTTTGTATCGTTCGAAAATTGAACTAATCGATCCCGATGGAATGCCACGGCCCCTGTCGCTTACTCGAAACTCAATCATTTCGCCGTGGCGGTCAACCGAAACAGTAACCGTTTCGTCCGGTGGCGAAAACTTGACAGCGTTGGACAAGAGATTGACTAGAACCTGAATGATACGGTCCTCATCAAGGTTGGCTTCGAGCCCAGCCTCTGGTTTGCCGACTGCAAGCTTGACGGCTTTCTGCCTGGCCAACCCTTCGACCGCTTGCACTGATTTTTCCAGGAGTTCTTCGACTTTCGTCGGCTTGGCATCAAGTGTGAATGCACCCGCTTCGAGTTTGTCATAGTCCAGAAGATCGTTAATCATCTTGATCAACCGCTGGACATTTTTTTCCATGATACCGATCTGCCTGACCGCCGGCTCCCGCATGAACCCTCGTTCGCCTTCGCGTGCCAGCAGTCCAATCACGCCAAAAATCGAAGTGAGCGGCGTGCGCAGATCATGGGTAACCATGGACATGATCTCTTGCTTCTGCTCCGCTGCGAGCGCCAAAGCATCCGCCATCTCGTGAAACACCTTGTCCAGTCCGGCAATCTCATCCGAGCCAGGTAGAATTTCCGCCAGCGGCCGACCTTCCGAAAGGCGCCTGGTATTGTCTGTCAATACTTGTAGCCTAACAACAACTCCTCTTGAGAAGAAGAGAGCGAGAGCAAAAGCCAGACCTACATTGAGCGAAAGTCCGATTAGCAAAATCTGCCGCTGCCGGTCCCTGAGCTTTCTTTGCGCTTCCGGCGCGCTCTTCTCGATCTCCTGATATCTTGAGACGAACTTCACGAACCGATCTTGAATATCTTCAGCCAACCGGTCTCTATAATGCCGGTACGACTCTATCCCTTTTGAAGTTTCTGCATCGCAACGGCCATGCATAAACGCTCTTACCCCCTCAATCTGCTCGAGAGCGAAATCGTAGACACGATTGAGCTCCTGCAATGACGGAATATCGCCGGGATTCTCCGAAACGACATCGGTTAAGCGCCTGCGGCAGTCCGCTATCGTATTAACGGTCCGGTCAAACTTCTGCGCTAGCGCCGGGGTGGTTTTGTTTAGATCGAGTGCGGCCGAAGCGATAAAACCGATGTCAAAGGTGAGTTTTACGAGCTTGCTGCTGACCGCTAGAATCTCCTTGGCTCGAGCCTCCTGCCTGGCTTCCCTTTCGACTTCTTGCAGCTGAGAAAAGAGAATGAAGACAAGCACAAGCTCGAAAGCAAGCGGTAAGAAGACAATGATCAGACCTTTCTGAATGAGTCCTAGCTTGAGCCAGCCTTCGGTGATAAACAGTTGACACTCCCCCTGCCCGCTTTTCAACATCAGATATTCCACCGATCGGCGCATATCCAATCGGACTACTTTTTACAGCTTTTGCACAGCCTGTAAATATCCGATCAAAAACAGGTAGCTTCCAGGGACCATCCGAGTTACCGATAAATGTCTCTCGGCACAATCTGGCGATTCACAACATTTTCACTAGCGCCGCCCGCTAGCCCTACACGGACTCCGAACGGCGCTTGCACCGGAGCCGATTGGTTAAATTCAACCAGTATGGACCGCTGGAAATCTGCCAACCTTTCGTTTCGTACGGCGGCGGCGGTGGTCTCCACTGGCAACGGGAGCAATGATCGCTTTATCTTCGGCAGAGCACTGCGTTCAACTGAATCACGTTGAACGGATAGGCATCAGGGCTGGCACAGACCGCGGCCCGCATCCGTTCGTAGATCTCCGAGACAAGCCTGGTTACTCTTGATTCTTCACCGCCGCCGACACTGAGCCCTTTTACGACCATCGGTTCCGTAAACGCCCTGACTGTGGCGACCAGCTCCGCTGCATAAGCTTTGACATCGCCGGTCTGCTTAAACTGGGCATAAAATGGACAATCCATATAATCGGTCTTAGCATGCTCGACAATGAACGCTCCAGCGAGAGCCTCTTGATCAAACGGCGCAAGAAATTGATCGAGCGTGCGCATGTAGATCGGAATTGACATCAGCTCATAGGCAGTGCGTGAGATTGCGGATTCACGCACCATATTTAGTATCACATCGTTCAACAAATCCAGCGGTTTCTGAGCGCTGTAAGATTGTCCGACCTTAGCTGGGTCTATCCCATCATATCCATTCTCACCGAGACTGCCTGCCATGGAAATGATCATTCGCCCACCCGGCGCAAGCTCCCTGGCTCTCTGTTGGAGAATGATGGACCAGTCCTGAGCGGAAAGCTCGGCGAGGTGTCTTGATTCGTCTGGAGCACCCCCCCAGTGAAAGAGATGGTTTTTCAGACTGCCATCGGGAAACTCGCGCAACCAGTGCAGAGCCGACGAAGAGTAGCCGAATTGAACGGACGCCTTCGGCAACACTTGGCTATAGAAAGTGGACGCACCAGCCAGCACGAAAGTGCGTCCGCCGTCGTCGGTCTGAGAGCCGAGGTACGAATCTTCATCAACGCCGTAAACGTCCTTGAACAATCCGTTGAAATTGTTAGTAGGCAGGTCATTATGTACGACACAGATATCCTGTTGTCTCCTTCGCCTGCGAACAGCTTGAACAACCGTGCGCACAGGAATTACTGAATTCCGCCCCTCACCACACCCGTAGTCCACGATCCAAAATGGCTGAAAGTCGGCAGGCAAAGGAACTCGCGAAGCCGCATCACTGATCAGCGGCTCAATCACCTCAATCACCTTTCGCTGAATCAGAGAATGCGACTTGTAAAATCCGTCACCTTTCATACTGGTTGGCAACATTGTTTTATCACCGGCACCGCTCAACTACCCAACTTCAACCAAGCACAA